>NZ_JBWZOO010000002.1:0-116293 GCF_056730705.1 Rhizobium sp. P43 | reverse complement strand
TAGGCTTTTTGATCATGTTCGCTGTCGGCGTTTTCATTGCGGTAGCGCTCGCAATTTTGGTGCTGGCAAAGGTTATGATGTGGGTTTTGCTTGGAACCGCACCCATCTTCATTGCCTGCCTTTTGTTTGATTCGACCCGTCAGTACGGGATGGCTTGGTTCCAGCAGGTTCTGACCTACGCTCTCATGCCATTATTTGTATATGTCGTCGCTGCCTTCCTCATCACCACCATGGATGCAGAACTGCAGAAGGTCGCAGCGGCAGCATCCGCTAACGAGATCCAGCTAGACGATATCTCCGCTTTCATCCTGATCTGTGCCGCCGGCGCATTTGTTCTCTTCAATGTCCAAACACTTGCACAGGGCATTACCGGAGGCGTTGCAACGGGCATCGGACAAATCGCTAAATCCGTCGGTTATGCCTCGGGCGTCGCGCTACCTGTGAAGGCATGGGATGGAACCCGTTCTCTAGCCGGAAAGGCGGGAGAGATCGGTATGGCTGCGCGTGCCAGAACTCATGCCGGTATGAAGACCAATCTCCAAAACGCTGCGGCAGAAGCGATGCAAAACCGGATTAGCAACAACAGTATGCCCTCGTAGGGCGTGCCGTGTTCGAGAGTAACGTAAGGGCTAGATTTCATGGCAGATTCGAATGACGCTCTCAGGAGCTACTTTCAAGATGGGGACCGTTGGGAACAAGAGATCGTCAAGAAGGCCAAACGGTCTAAGGCGTTCGCTTGGTTGATTACGCTGATCTTCGGCGGCATTACGATCCTGTCGCTCTCCGCATTGGTGATGCTCGTGCCCCTCAAGAGCTTCGAGCCGTACATTGTCGAGGTCGACAAGAACACTGGCTATATTGAGGTCAAGACAGGGCTGACCCGAACATCGAACATCACCGATCAGCAGGCGGTCACTCAGGCGAATGTCGTCCGTTACATTCGATCCCGCGAGGGTTATGATCCTTTTGCCATCGAGCAGAACTTTGGAATTGCAGCTTTGCTCTCCACCGGCGACGCAGCGCGCGACCTCCAGGCCCAATGGAGTGCCGCGAACCCTGACAATCCAGCTCGCCGGCTCGGCAAAAATAAGTCGATCACCGTCGACATAAAGTCTGTCACCTTCCCCAACACGACAACGGCGCTCGTCCGGTTCTCGACGCATGAGCGCTCTGATTCAGATGTCATTACGCGCCACTTCATCTCTATCGTTCGCTATCGCTACACGGATACGCCTGAGCGCAACGAATGGCGCTTCGAAAACCCGTTGGGCTTCCAGGTTTATGACTACCGCCGTGATCAGGAAACGGTGACCTCGGGAGGTCAGCAGTGAAATATGGCTTCCTACTGGCGGCGTCGATCGCCGCTCTCACGATGACTCACGCCTATGCGGCGCAACAGCCCCGCCCTGGCACTCTGGATGCGCGTGTGACCAGTGTTGTCTATCAGCCGAACAACGTCGTGAAAGTATCTGCAACCTACGGCATCTCAACGATGATCATCTTCGACGAAGATGAAAAGTTCGAGACGATCTCGCTTGGCGACACCGACAGTTGGCAGGTTGCCCCCTCCGAAAAGGGCAACATCCTTTTCGTCAAGCCAATAGCCAAGGACGTCTCCACAAACATGAACGTGGTGACCTCAAAGAGGATCTACTTCCTTGAGCTCAACGACTATGCACCGGAAGCAGGGAAAAAGGTCTTTGGCATTCGGTTCGTTTATCCGGAGAAGAACCTGAACGAGTCTCTGCGGAAGGAGGCTGAGTTTCGGGCAGCCAACCCGAACATTTCGAGCATCGACAAAGCGAACGTCAACATTGACTACTCTTTCTCGGGCGACGCCGCGCTGAAGCCGACAATGGTGTTCGATGACGGTAAGAAGACCTTTTTCAAGTTCGGCCGAGGGACCGTGCCGGCCATTTTTGTCGTTCAATCCGACTTCTCCGAGACCCTGCGAAACTTTCGCAAGGAAGGCGATTACATCGTCGTTGACGGCGTAGCGACGCAATACACGCTCCGGGACGGAAACCAGTGGACGTGCATTTTCAACCTCCGCAAGCCGGACTTTGCAGCACCTGATCCTGACATCATGGCTCCGAAACCGGATCCTGATGTCAGCAAACGCAGGAGGAGCGGCAACTAATGAAGCGCAGCCCTGAACTCGACGCTATGGCGGCGGCCGACGAGGCCGAAATCAGCAATCGAAACGTGAAGCGCAATCAGACGGTCGGCATGGCCGCTCTGTTGCTCGCTGGTGTCTTCGCCGCGTACCTGGTGCTGGCCACGTCCGGCGAAAACCCGCCTGAGAGCCCGCAAAGTGAAGAGGAATTTCGGACAACGACTTTCCGGCCGCCTGGCTTCGTGCGCGATGGGGAGCCCACTCCCCCACCACCAGAACAGCCGGTTTTAGAACTCCCGCCTCCACCGCCTCCGCCGCCAGCTCCGCCGGTCGACGTTACAGAATTTAACGTGCCTCCCCCGCCCGAGGTAGCTCAACCGGCAAGCGCTCCCCCGCCCGCCGAAGAGGTATTTCCGGAGCGGTTTCGGTCGAAGCTAATTACGCTTGACCAGAACTTAGGCGGCGCCGCGAATGGTTCGCTGGATGGCTCGAACAGCGGCACGCCTTTGACCGTCGCTGGCGAGGATCGCAACAGCCAATACCTGTCGTCAGCGAGCGCGATCGGGGACCGTTCCGCGAAGGCGCGAAAGATTGAGCGGATCGACGCGATGATTCCGGAGGGCACGCTGATCCCCGGCATCTTGGAAACGGCGATCGTCAGCGACCTTCCGGGGCAGGTCCGGGCCATCACATCCAAGGATGTCTACTCCTTCGATGGCCGGCGTGTGCTGATCCCGACAGGAACACGGTTGATCGGGGAATATCAGTCCGAAGTTACGCGGGGGCAGAAGCGGGTCTTTGTCGTGTGGACGAGGCTGATCCGCGATGACGGCGTGTCGGTGCGCCTGAATTCCATCGGAACGGACAGCCTCGGTCGATCGGGTCTGACGGGCCATGTCGACAACAAGTTCCGCGAGCGCTTTGGTGCATCGATCTTGCTGTCTATTGTCGGAGGTGGTGCAAGCTATCTCACCGGATACGGTAGCGACTCCAGCTCCGGAAACGATGACGCCGAAAGAGGCGCAGAATTGGCGCGCGAGACGATCGCGCAAACCTTCAGCGACATGGCGAACACGGTTCTGGCCGAAAATCTGAGGATCCCGCCAACGATCAGCGTACCGCAAGGCGAGCGGATCTTTGTGTATGTTCGCCAGGACCTCGATTTCAGCGCCATGTACGACGATCCAGTCACGGAAGCGATGAAGGAGATCAAACGTGAACGTTATGGTAGGTAACACGACGGCTCATGATCCCCACTATTTCCTGAACCGGTCTTTGGAGCCCATCAGGCAATTTCTCGATGATCCAAAGGTGGTTGAGATTGCAGTGAACCGGCCGGGTCAGGTCTATGTTGAGCGCTTCGGTGCTGACCACATGGAGCATCATGAAATCGATGCTCTGACTGCACGCGAGATCGAGAATATTGGCGAGCGGGTTGCCGCAGCCACAAAGCAGTTTCTCAACTCTGCAAACCCGATCCTCAGCGCAGCACTGCCGTCCGGAGAACGTATCCAGGTCGTCTTGCCGCCCGCGGCACCTGACGGTGGGTCGATCACGATCCGTAAGCAGGTGGTGCAGAATTTCTCGCTGGAGGACTATCGAGATAATGGCTCTCTCGACAAAGTCTCGGTTGCTGTTGGAGGGCTGAGCGACGTAGATCGCGAGCTGATCGCATATCTGCGTGCAGAGAAGATCTACGACTTCATTCACACGGCCATCACGAAGCGGGTATCGATCCTCATCAGCGGCGGCACGTCCTCCGGGAAAACCACGTTCCTGAACGCTTGCCTGAACTCCGTAGATGTGAATGAGCGGATCCTGACGCTGGAGGACACTCGTGAGCTATTCCCTCCGCAGCAAAACGCGGTCCACCTGATCGCTTCGAAAGGCGGGCAAGGGACGGCGAATGTGACGATTCAAAACCTTCTTGAATCGGCACTTCGAATGCGGCCGGATCGCCTTTTTGTCGGGGAAATTCGTGGAGCTGAGGCGTTTTCATTCCTTCGCGCCATCAACACCGGCCATCCAGGCAGCATGTCGACAGTTCACGCCGATACGCCGCTCGGCGCATACGAACAGCTTGCAATGATGATGCAGCAGTCAGGTATGTCCGCCGGCTACTCTAAGCAGGATCTCATGTCCTACATTCAAATGGTCATTCCGATCGTGATCCAGCTCAGGCGCGAAGGCGGCAAGCGCGGGGTCTCCGAAATCTACTTCGCACGGGATGCATCATGACTAAGGGGCTACAGGCCTTTTATCTGTTCTTCTGCCTGTTGATCGCATTTGCAGTCTGGATGCTGGCGTACGGGGCGGGGCTTCAGCTCTTCTACGGTGACGGCAGGATCCTCGAGGTGACAATCACCTCAAACCCGTTCGCGCCAATTCAGCAGTTTTGGGCCTATAGCGCCTCCCCTTCTCTTCGAAAGGTGGCGCTCGGCTCCGTGGTGCCGGCCGTGATCGTGTCAGGCCTCGTCGCTTACCTAGGGCTCAAACCTACCAGCAATCCATTGGGTGACGCGGCCTTTCAGGATCTCGCGACCCTTCGGCGCGGCAAGTGGTTTGGCAAGAAAGGTCATATATTCGGCCGGATCGGCAGTAACGTCCTCCGCGCGTATGACGATCGCCACCACCTCATTATTGGCCCGACGCGATCCGGTAAGGGCGCGGGCTACGTCATCCCCAACGCTCTCATGCACGAGGGCTCTATGATCGTCACGGATCTGAAGGGCGAGGTCTACAAGGCAACCGCCGGCTATCGGAAGCGCAATGGCAGCCAGGTCTTCTTGTTCGCGCCGGGTTCTGAGACGACCAACAGCTATAATCCCTTGGATTTCGTTCGTCCGGAGCGAGGCAATCGCACCACCGATATTCAAAATATCGCAAGCATTCTGGTGCCGGAAAACACCGAATCCGAGAATTCAGTTTGGCAGGCCACGGCTCAACAGGTTCTCGCCGGCGCCATCAGCTATGTTCTCGAAAGCCCCTTCTACAAAGGGCGCAGGAACCTCGGCGAGATCAACTCCTTCTTCAACAGCGGGACCGATCTGCAGGCCTTGATGAAGTACATCAAGGAGAAGGAGCCATATCTGTCGAAGTTCACGATGGAGAGCTTCAATTCATACCTGTCTCTGTCGGATAGGGCCGCGGCCTCGGCACTGCTTGACATCCAGAAGGCGATGAGGCCGTTCAAGAACGAACGCGTTGTGGCCGCAACGAACATGACCGACATGGACCTTCGATCCATGAAGCGTCGCCCCATCACGATCTACCTTGCCCCGAACATCACCGACATCACGCTTCTTAGGCCGCTGCTGACGCTATTCGTTCAACAGGTGATGGACATACTCACCCTTGAGCATGATCCCAACTCCGTGCCGGTCTATTTCCTGCTGGATGAGTTTCGCCAGCTGAAACGCATGGACGAGATCATGACGAAGCTGCCCTATGTGGCCGGCTATAAGATCAAGCTCGCCTTCATCATCCAGGACCTGAAGAACCTGGATGAGATCTATGGTGAGACGTCCCGACATTCGCTTCTTGGCAACTGCGGTTATCAGCTCATTCTTGGTGCCAATGACCAGGCCACTGCTGAGTACGCCTCCCGTGCGCTTGGCAAGCGAACCATCCGTTATCAGTCTGAATCGCGCACCATTGAGCTTATGGGCCTCCCGCGCCGAACAAAGGTTGAGCAAATTCGCGATCGGGACCTGATGATGCCGCAGGAAGTGCGCCAGATGCCCGAGAACAAGATGATCTTGTTGGTGGAGGGTCAGCGGCCGATCTTTGGGGAAAAGCTGCGATTCTTCAAAACGCAGCCCTTCAAGGAGGCCGAGGCCTATTCTCAGACGCACATTCCGACTGTCCCGACTGTCGATTACCTGCCACCCAAACCCGTACCAGCGACCACGGCGGCCTATGCCAATGCAGGCCAGGAACAGACTGAAGAAGCGGAAGCGGTAAAGCCCGCAACGGAGGCCAAAGCTGATGCACTGCAGGCGCCAGCGCAGAAGGAAACTCCGAAGGAGCAACCAGCCTCCACCCCACCCCCTCGCGTCGTGAACCCCTCTGCTTTGACAAGCAAAAAGGCCAGCGCCGGTGGCACCGTGGAACCTGCAAAAGCAGCTGCGCCCGCTCGCGAAAAGCGCGCGATGCCTATCTCAGAGGACGAAATTGAGAAAGCGCACAATGATCGAGTTAGCCGCCTCAAGGAGGTGGTCGATCGGGAGGCAGAGGGGAAATCACCGCGCAAAAGGAAAAGCTTGGAAGAGCTATTCGCGGCGACCGTTCCTGATCCAATCATGGAACAGGCCGGCCGCTAATCCAGGGTCAGAAGGGCCAGACGCTGGCGAGGTAGTTCCCTGTCTCCGCTAGCCAAAGGGCCGTGGAGTTGTACCATCTCTCAAGCGTTTGGAAGATATACATCACGCCGAAGAGCAGGGCGCAGAGGGCCATAGCGCCGACCATCATCTTTCCAGCGGCTTCGTCGGCCTTTGAGTTATCGACCTGCACTATGAATTTGTTGTGGTCCTGCATGACACTTTAGCGATCACGGTCGTCCCGATTACGCTCCCTCTGTTCAACCTGTTCACGCTCCAACTCCTCAAGACGAGGAATGTGCTGTTGCGCGGGATCAGTCCGAGTGGTCTCGCCGCCCCGCTGGGCCGCTTCCCTGTCTCTGTTTACACGATCTTGCTGCCTCTGAGTAGCGTCCACCGTCTCAGCGAGCTGGTGAGCCTCACGCTCCGCTTGCCCGATCGGACGTTCCTCTTCCAGATCCACCCTGAGATCGCGTTGGCGATCGTCGGCAGTATCCGCAGTTATCGGCTGCTTGTTTGACTTGGTTTCGTCCCCACGCTCTTCATTGCGTTCAATGGTCTCGATCTCCGCGCGCAGTTCCGGATCCTCGTTGGCAACATCCCGGAGATAGCCGTTTCCGGTAGCGGCGAGTTGAGCTGCATGATGAAGCGAAGCCTCAAGGCCCTTCTCATACTGCTCCCGGTTTTCGTCTCCGAGCTCGCCGCCTTCGATATGCGCGAGGCCGGAGCGATAGTGTTCCACATTTGCCATCGCATCGTTACCGGCCTCAACGACAACCTCTCCATGCTTGGCAACAGCTGCCTCCCACTGGAGGTTAGCATTCGTCTGCTCTTGCACCTCAGATGCCGTTCTTTCCGGCGCGGCACCACTTTCTCTGGAGACGTCGCCAGCAGCGTTTCGTCCATCCTGCTCATCAAGCCCACGCTCCTTCATTTCGAGCATCTGCCTGCGCAGATCGACGATCTCGCGAGCAAGGGAGGAAACTTCTTCAAAGCCTGACCGGTCCTCTGGACCGGCGCTGCGCTGAAGGTTGAATAGAGCCGTTTCAACCGTCTTTTCGTACGCTTCGAACTCTGGGCGTGTCTGCTCGCGCATGTCCTTTGCCTCCGACAACATGTCTCTGATTGCTACCATATTGGAGCGGTAATCACCGCCGAAATCTGCATGAATGACTGCACCAGCAGGCGATTGATCCGTTTGGGCAAGGCCGTTTTCCAGATAGGAGCGATGCTGAGCGGCGTAGGCCGCAACCACTGTGTCACCGGCGTTGACCGCAATCTTCTGCCATGTCTCCTGCGCTTTTAGGATGTACTGGCGGCTTCTCTGGCTCGTCGCCACCACGCGCCGACCAGCTCGCTTTGCGTCATATCGCGCCTGCGCCGGATCGCTGGTGCCTACATGCTCGGTTCGACCGTCATGCTTGACGGCGCGAACCTGATTTCGCGTGAAGGCTGGCGGCGTGGCGAACTCTCGCCGATCGGTCATTTCCATATTGATGCCGTGGTCACGCGCCTTCTCGGCCATGACCTCACGCCATTGCCGGAAGGTGGCCGGAGTCGTCTCGATCCGGTCGCCCGATTCCGATCGCATCGTCACGATGGCATGGGCATGAACATGCGGCCGCTTGCCCCCCTCCCCTGCCTCTTTCGGATCGTTCTCCGGATCGTGCATGGCGAATACGTACCGATGGCCCGCAAACTGCTCAGCCAGGAAGTCGCGAACAGCGCCCTCGAACGCGACAGCATCCGTGCCGGCACGCGCCGATAGGATCACGTGCATCACGTCACGGCTCTTGCGGCTGTGCAGCTCATCCCGCCATTCCTTTTGCACCAGGTCGCCCGCAGCCTTGTCATCGGCAATCGAGCGACCCTGATCGTCCCGAACGTCGTTGCGCTGCGCGATCAGGTCTCGCAACTTGGCAGCGCCGTATTCCACGCCGTTGCCATAGCCTTTGAACGAGAAAGCCGAAGGGGCCTCCTTTGCAACGGCGCTGGCGTTAAAGCGCTCCTGAACGATGGCGGCCGCCTTCGCGTCAGCCGTCAGCCGCTCGCCCTGCCCGCTGCGCAACACAACATAGCCCTCGACCTTCAGCGATCCATCGTTTCGGGTTTCGACAGAGTAAGCGTAGCGTCGATCACCAAAGCCACTGCTGAGAATGTCCCGCACCTGCTCATGCGGGTTCGAGCCGCCGGGAACGCTCACCTCGACGCTAAACGCGCCGATATCGCGGCTCTCGGTCCTGTTTTGGAAAAGGTGATCCCAATCGCCACGGAGACGCGCCAGCTCCTCACGGCCACGCAACGTCTCCCCGTTCTCGTTCTCAACCTTCAGCTCCCCCCCTCTGGAAACATAGTTGAGCATCGAGCCGACGCGGGCGCCACCACCGTAGGACGCCAGTTTAACCACGGCTGGCTGGCTCCCTTTGGCAACGCTCGCAAGACGAACGTCCATTGATCGAATAGCACCCGAACCGGCGGCCATCGTCCTCGAAGGCGACGACACGTTGAATGCCGAAGTCCTCACCCCTCCCCTAGATCCCGACCCGCCTTTAGACATCCCAACCTGGTGCTGCAGATTCTTCAGTCTCTTCTCAAGCTCTTCCTCGACAGCGCTCCCACGGCCGCCAAGCGTCATTTCGTGCAACAGTGCAGCGCGCCTTTGCTCCCATTCGCTTGTGAAAGTGCCGAAAAAGAACTCCACGGCCTACACCTCGCCTCGGCGCTCATGGCCGGCACGGCGCGAAAGTGTCCGCAGCTCGCTCATGACTGCCGCCTGAATCCGTTGGACGTTGCCAAGGTTTATGTCCAGCTCGGAAGGATGGACACCCTTTCCTGCATTCAGGGAGCGCGCGACCTGGTTCAAATTGATGCCGATCATCCGCATGTCTTCGAGCAGTGCGCCCATGATCAACCTGTCTTCCGCAGTCAGAATCGGGCGAACACCAGCACCCTCGAGGAGCAGCGAACGGAAAAAAGCAGACACACTCATACCGGCCGACTTGGCCGCTTCCTCGATAGCCGAATGCTCAGCATCGCTGACGCGGACGTTGATGAGACGCCCCTTGCGTTGCTTGGCTGACGGTACTTCGATCGGGTCTTCTCTCATCAATCAATCAAGCCTTTTTGGAGCTTAGCGACCCTCATCGTGGGCACGTCCCACGATCGCAATGCGAAATGTAAAACATTTTTGCGTATCCTGCCACTCATAACCTAAAGCATCATTCCCCAATTTCAATCAACTTCCACCTCTTGACTGGCTCCGCTACGCTTCGCGTTATTTCCGTTGGAACGCTCACCAGGGTTCACCGCCAAAACCGCTTCTGAAGGCCTTTGTCTGTCCCTCGTACTCGAGGTGACAAGGGACGCTTCGCTCTTCGCCCTTGGCACCCTCCGTGCGAGCGCCAAGTGAGGCCTTACGCGGCTCCGGGGTTCACCACTAGACCTGAGCACTCGACTAAACCACACGACTAACTCGTGTGGTTTAATGACGGCACATTACCGTGTGTTCACACGGTGGTTTTGATCTTAACCTGCGTGCATTCACATGTTAGTTTCGCATCGATGTTATGATCTTAACGACGATATGGCTTTACCGATTGAGCACTTGTTGGACTGCTAGGGGGCGGGGTGCACTGTTAGACTGGAAGTGGATCGTGAAATGGCAATGTGCATATCGCTGGTAAGCGGCAAGGGCGGCGCGGGGAAGACAACCGCCGTTATCCTGATCGCTGGGGAATATGCGCTTCATGGTAAGCAAGTGCTTTTGATTGATGCGGACGGACGACAAAACCTAAATGAGTGGTGGTCCCGCTCCGAGGCGAAAGACAACAGGCCAGACGGCATTGAGCTTCGCACGGCGGTAACCAACGCATCACTGCAGCATATTCTGGAGAACGAAACCGCCGGGTTTGACGTCGTGTTAATCGACTCACCCGGTCAAGACACCGTGCTACGAGACACGATCATCGCCGGCTCGCACATCGTTATGACGCCGATCCAACCAAATCAGGACGAGATCCTTGCAGCTGGCCAGGCCGCGATGGACGTAGCTGACGCCTGCGATCGGACCGGACGAAATATTCCTCACCTCAACTTCAGGACCCGGATCACTCTCCCCGGCCGCTCACTGGAAGCTTACCGCCTAATCCGCCCCTTCATCGCAAACCTGCAGGAGCAGGGATATGATTCACACCTCCTCGACACCGAGCTTTATGAGCGAAACCCGTATCGCGACATCAGGCTCGGATATGGGACACTGCAAATGCTGGAGCTCAGCGACCCTGTCAAAAAGGCCCGGAGTGAGGTTATGGCCATGATGCAAGAAATTGAACGTTTCCTGCCAAACGAGCAAAAGAGGGCGCAAAATGGCTAAAGGGACTTCTAGTATATCTGATTTTCCCGTTGCACCGCGACGGTCGCGGGGGAATGTGCCCAATCCAATGTCGCAACCGGCCATAGACCATGAAGCAGAAAATGTGGTGCCCAGTGATCATCCGGCCGAGGTCGCTCTCGAAGAAGCTCCCGCTAAAGTTCGTGACGTTCAGGTGCCACCAAGGTCGAGTTTGATCCTGCCATCACCGGAGGCTCGCCGGGAGAGAGCGACGAACAAATCGTTGGAGCGTGAGGCGTCCAGAATACGACTGCAGGAGCTGAAGCAGAACAAAGCGCGGGAGAGCAAACACTTCGTCAACTGCCCCCTTGATTACGACACCAAGAAGCGTCTGGAGCGAGCAGCCTCTGACAACGACTTGAAAATGACGGTAATCGTCAAGGCCGCGATCGACCAGTTCCTGAAGGATAATGGTTATTGATCCTCGACCTTCGATTTCTGGCGGGGGTAGCGGTAGGCACAACCCTTGGATTTTTGATCAACCCTGAAGCGGCAGAGAAGGTCGGGATCGATACTCGCGCCATAGAGAGAACTTTACCCAGTTTCGGCGCCGCTCCACCGGAGCCTTTCAAGCAAACAGACTGGCCAACCGACGATCGCGCCAAACGTGAGCTGTTCCGGTTTGCAATGTGGGACTTCGAGGCATACGGACCAAGGTCTGAGCTCCGCATCACAAGATGCATCAGCATCGACCAGCTCTCCGTGGCATGCGAAATGCGCGTGAAGTTGAGTTGGGTCACCGAAGAGAGGACCCTCGAAGGCGTCTTTCAATCCAATGCCCACGGCTGGAATCTGATTGCTGCGAAAGCGGTGAACAGGAATACACGCGGTCAATCTTAAGGCTGACGGGCAACGCGCCTCTGAGTTGCGCATTTCGCATCCAAGAGATCCATGCCCACGTCATTCCCCCAATTTTGTGAGGGTTTTGTAACTGGTGCGAAGGATGACAGTGCCTTAATGGCACGATATGGTGCGTGATATCTGCCACAGGCGGATTTGGGGACTGAGGGAATGCCTACGGTGCGGAATTTATCCGACTATATCATATCGAGGGAACTGGTTGAGACCACAGATCCAGATTTCCAGAGACCCCTGTACCGCAAGGAGGGATTCGACGGGATAGTCAGCTTCGGCGAGATTGACGCAAAACTTTCCGCATTCCTCTTGGACGAACGCGCGAAAACTGGTCTGACCCAGAGCGATTTCGCGACCCTGGCTGGTCTCGCTCGAGTGGTCTATAGCCGCTACGAACTGAACATTTCGCGACTGACCGTCTCTCGGATGATCCACCTTTCCGAGCTCCTCGGGTTTCTGCCGATGCAGATGGTTCATGCCGCTGCACCTCATCTCTACGGAAAAAATCCTGAAGAGGCCGACGATCGGGTTGAACTCTTCAGACTTATTCATGACCTTCCCCACGACACCATACGCAGTTTGATCGGTATAGTTGGCCAACTGACGCCTAAGGATGTCCTTGAAGCTCGGCAGAAAGCGGAAGCGGAGGCCGAAGCCCAAGCTGAGGCTGAACGACAACGACTGGCTAGAAAAGCGGCGAGAGTCAGCAGGAAAGGCCGTCCTCCGGGCCGGCCACCAGGTCGCAAATCATCCAAGGTCGAAACCCCGACAGACGATTGAAGAACAGAAAACGGCCGTCAAGTGATGGCCATCTAGGAACGCGCCATCCCTCTTCGCTGTGGGCTATTCGATCGAGCCCACAACTTGGTACGTCGGCACTCCCCCTCACCCCGTTTTCCGGTCGCTGTTCGCATTTGCACGCATCAGCGACATCAGCATTGGTCCCAGCCCAAACTCCCCTACCCTCGCTCGGCGCGTGAGATCGCGGAGATATCCACCTGCCGAGTTGATATGCCCTGCCCTCTCCAAGATTGCGGCCATAGCAACCGCCGCGTTCTCAGGACCCATAATCTCGCACGCCTCCTGGTAGGCCGACGGGCTGACGCCAAGCATTGATCGAACCACCACCGCGGCCGCCATCAGCTCGCGCCAATGGGAGATCGTGCCCCCGGGCCCGTAGTCCGAAATCTGCGGGCAGGCTTTCAGGACCATCGACAGCGGGAACGCCTTCATCTGTTCCGGCTTTGCCAAGGGCTCAGCAACCGCTTTGGGTGCTACTTCCAGCTCGACGGCTCCGCCCTGCTCTTTTCCAGAGCTAGGTTCAAGTTCATAGATGGATTCGGGTTTTGAATTCTGTATGTGGCAGCCATTTTGAACAGCATTGCCGTCCATATTTTGAGAATTCAGCTGATTTTCCAGAAGGTTGAGGATTTCGGTACGCAAAAGCTGCATCTCGTCGAGGATTGCCTCCACCTGGTGACGGTCAGAATTGCGGGGAAGTCGGCTGACAATGCCGACATACATGTCTTCGATGGCTTCCCAGTCGCCGTCGGCCCCCTCCTCCATCGCGGCCGAAATTAGCTTGCGTACATCACGCCGGCAGATAGTCAGAGCCTCTTTGGCCCGTCTGAACTGCAGGCGTTCGGCAGCGACTTCCTGTGCCACGCCTGCGAGTTCCGCAGCGCGAGCCAAAAGTGGAGAAAGATCGAATCCAAAGGCCTGCTCGATATCGCCACCCTTGTCCCGGTGAGCGTAGCGCTTGCCGTTCGGACTATCCTTGCGCTGGATGAGCCCGGCTTCGACCAAGGCAGCCAAATGCCGCCGCAAGGTCGTCCCAGTGATGCCGTGCGCTCGGACAGACAGCTGGGCATTGGATGGAAAGACCACCAATCCACTATCGCATTTGAGCTCGCTCTCTGGATAAAACGTCAGCAATGCGTCCAGCACAGTCAGCGCCCTGTCCTGGAGGCCAAGGCGTTCACGGGCCTCACAGGCGTCGCGAAACACCTTCCATTTTTCGACCGGGCGGTTTGGTTTCGCCTCGGACGTCTGGAGCTGCCTCTTTACAAGAGCAAGCACAGCAGGCCGCCGCCCAAAGGGCGTCGTCACATTTCCCGTCTGCATATTCCTTCACCTTTCTTCAGGCAAAAGAAATCCGCTCACCAAAACGATGCCAAAGACTCTTGACTGGGATTCATGGAAATGCGATTCTCGATCTTGCTAGGAATTGAGAGAGGCTTCCATGACGGAAACGTTTTGGGGGCCTTTTTCTTTTGTCGCGGTCTCTCCTCTTGACCAATTAACGAGTGTCTCGATCACACCTCTTGGTGAGTTGGATCGGAATGATTGTTGTATTCGCTTAGAAGATCAGGCATTCGGTCCGCCAGCCAGCGCGCGAAAGCGCGTTCCTGCTTCGGGATTGAAACCGTAGTTCCAGCCGAATTACTCTTCATGCGGCCAAAAACTCGGTCACCCACGGCGAAGTCAACAATCTCTTCAGCTGGTTCCGCAGTCACTTTGTCGGCTGCAGCACTTGCAGCTCGTATCGCTTGGGCAATACGGCTGGAGCTGTCAGCGCCTCGAAACTCAACCGTGTCGATTATCTTGCGAACACGTGCTGCGCTGCTCGGATCTTTCAGCAACTCGGCAAATGCGGTCCATTTCGGTCGACCAACTCCTTTTGCTCTACCGATCGCAAGAATGATGTCTTCGGGAACCGCCTCCGTCACTCGAAACAGATGCGATATTGCCGCTTCTGAAGCTCCCAAGATTGGGCACATGGCGCGATGGGAAAGGCCAGCACTTTTGAGCTGTACTGCCCACATTGCCTGCTCGATCCAGGTCAGGTTTTCCCGAACACCATTCTCAAGCGATTGCTCTTCAATCAATTGCCGATCGGAAAGCTCTCGAACATACGCTCGAATCTTTACGGTCTCCGGGCGATCCGCTTCTGCCATTATGGCCTTGATCGCCGCCCATCGACGGTAACCGTAGGCAAGCTGGTAATGATCCGGTTTCGTCGGATGCGGCCGAACGAGAACCGGAATTTTTTGGCCTTCGCTTGCGATAGAAACCTTAAGCGCCTCGAGCTCTTTGGCCGCATCTTCGTCGTTGCCAAAGCGATCCCTATAGGGGGAGCGGTCGATACGGTCAGGATCGAGTGAAATGACACTATCTTCTGTGAGCTGTGTCAGTGCTCGACCCACATTGGAAATGACAGGTGAAGAGTGCCGCCGCGCCAGCGAGGGCTTGTCAGACGCGTCCGACACCACAGTAGTTTCTGTCCGACTTTCGGCGGCCGCCATTCGCTGAAGGATGCTTTTCTTCATGTGCTACGCCCCCAAACTTTGTGAACGAGGTCGAGGATTTCGGAGTTAACTCGATCAGCGCTCTCAATTGCGCGCTTCAACGCTTCACGACCGACCTCGCCCGACTCGAGCTCGTATAAGGTCTTCTTCGCTACCGCTGCACCGGCGATTGCCGTCGATTCGAGCGCCTCTGCAACGAGTACATCATCACCAAACAATCGGCGCATGACTCCAGACATGTACTTCTGAGGCCCGTCATTCGGGTTCACGCGGGTGAGCAAGAAACGGAAAAAGTCATGCTCAAATTTCGCTCCAAACTGCCCCAGCACCTCCGAGAGATCGGAGATCATGATCAGGAACTGATTGCACGATGCAACGTCGAGCATCGCCGGGTGAACGGTAATGATTAAGGATGTGGCTGCGTAAAGAGCGGCTAGCGTCGAGTACCCAAGGGATGGTGGGGTGTCGATGATAACGATATCGTATCGATCATCGACGCGTGCCAGGGCACTGCTTAACCGCTCGAAGAACAAACCCAAGTCATCTCTGGTTTTCGAGGTCAGATAGGACGGGGTATCAAACTCAAAATCCATTAGCTCCAGATTGCCAGGAACTAGATCGACACCTGGGAAATAGGTTGGCCTGATCACTTCAGCGAGCGGCCGTCTTTCATTGTCATATCGAATGGCTGCATAGGCTGTCTGGTTCTCGCCGAGATCGAACTCGGGCTGAATACCAAATAGCGCAGTCATTGATGCTTGCGGATCAAGATCCAGACACAGGACCCGATAACCCTGAAGCCCTAGAAAATGTGCGAGATGAATAGAAGTGGTTGTCTTGGAACTACCACCTTTAAAATTCGCCGTAGCAATTACCTGAAGCTTTTCCCCTTTGCGACGAAGCGGAAGCAGCTCGCCAGCTTCGTCCGGGCGAAGTTCGGCCAAGAATGCCCTCAGTTCCTTGACCTGTTCTATCGTGTAGGTTCGCCTATTGTTTTCTGCACGCTCGGGCAATGGCCCCTTCCCTTCCAGCGTCAACTGGCGAAGAGTACTTTCCGGAACCTTGAGTAGCCTCACTAGGTCAAGGGTTGAGAACGTCCGGCCAAATGTTTTTTGCGCAGAGGGTGGATAGACAGCTTCACGCATATCGTTCAGCTCCGCAGAGAGTTTAGAGGTGTAAACCCCGATCTTCGACGCAGTGTCTCTGACGGCCTGAGAAGCTGGCTGCAACATTCAATCCTCTTGACGGTTCCGACCACTTTACGAGATCATTTCCGTCAGGGATGCCAGACTGACTCCAATTCTTCAAGGCGTTTTTCGTTAACAAGAAGTTAACGCATCAAGGATGCCCGACTTTACAGTTGTAAAGTTTTGGGTCGATGCGCATGAGACCCGATCGTTATGCTGGGGCCCCTACCCTGTAGTAGAGCTGAACTGTCGGAGATAGTCAGCGACTGCCTGAGCCTTCGCGGCGGCAGTGACGACTGCACGTGAATCCTGCTTCAGCACCTTGAGCCAGCTTTCAACGTAAGTCGCGGTGTTGTCTCGCGGATCATGCTCGATGCCAAGATCGGCGCAGACGAACGCGGCTGAGATCTCGGCAACAAGCTCCTCCATGGCGTAGGCCTCACTGCCGAACCGCCCACTCAGGTCACGGCCCAAACGTGCCTTTGCACCACTCCAATGAGAAATTTCATGAAGAACCGTGCTGTAAAGGTGAACCTCGCTGAGGAACCGGCTTCGATCCGGCATCAGAATGTCATCGGGGCCAGGGCGATAGCAAGCCTGCTTGCCGCCGTAAGTGATCTTCGCGCCAGTGCGTTTTATGAAGGATTCGACGTGTTCAAGAACCGGAACCGGATCCTTTGGCACATCCTCGACCGGGCTCTTGAAGCGGTCAGATAGGTTGTCGATCTGCTCGACGTTGAAGACGGTGTAGCCCTTGAGATAGGGGATTGCACGATCGTCAGCCTCCTGCTCCTTCGGCGTGAAGGTGCCATACTTGACGACGAAGGTCCCTTGTTCGCCCTTGCGGACTTGAGCGCCAAGCTCTTGAGCCTGCCGGTAAGTCATCCACGTGTTTTCGTCGTAGCCTGCGAGTTGCCCGGAAAGCCACAGCATGACCACGTTGATGCCGCGATAGCTTTCGCCGGAGGCGCGCAGCGGCATAACCGACCTGCGACTGCTGCCGCGCCACGGCCGGATCCAAGGCTTGGTGCCGGCCTCGAGCTGCTGGATGATGGTGTCGGTGATCCGCTGGTAGGTGTCCTTTACGCTCTGCATTGCCGTCTCCTGTTCGTTGGTTGACGGCAAAGATTCGAAGATAGTGAAACGACCCCATGCACCCGTAGGGCCGCAACGGAGTGTAGGACCGCGCAAGCGGTTGAATGGGGAAGGGGCTATCGTAGTTTGTCCGTCAAATCATCCAACGGACAGGGGGGCGCAGAGCTCCGGCACCCCGGCCAACGACACAGGCCCTCACTGCAGCGATAGGGCCGCAGGTCAGCGCTCTCGGTCGTCGTGGTCGCGGTTTCGCTGGCGATCGACAAGCTGCTGCGCTTCGATAGCCTTAAGCTCGGCATTGATGTGCTGCGACTGAGGCTCTTGGGCCTTTTGCTGACCTGGCTGCGATTGGGCATCTTGGACCTGTTCCGGCCGACCCAGTGTCTTGAAATCAGATCTTGCGGTGAACTTAACCTCCTCGTCGTCAGGAGGCATCCGCTCGGGAAGGTCAGCGCGGTCAACGGCCACAATCCCTCTGTCGGTCACGAGGCTCGCCACGCGATTGTCATGCCCGAGAACCTGCCCTTCGATCACTTCGCCCGGGCGGGCCGTGCGGATGCTGTGCTCGAACGGTTTCTCGCCAGCCTGCTCAAGATCTGACATGGCACTGCGGATCGCCTCGCGGCGGTTAGGCTCCATCGCATCCTGGATGAGGCGCTTCATCGCCGGACTGGACGGATCGTTCGTGGTCTCAATGGATGCCTCGATCATGCGAGGCTTGGTGATGACGGTAAGATCAATGTCATGACCGTAGGTGCGGCCCAATGAGACCACCAGCGCTTCGTTTGCCCTTCCGTTGCCTTCACGAAAGGCATGAACATAGTTCAGCTCAGATAGGACGTGAGCGGCCTTCTCGGCGAATTGCTCAGGTGTGGCGGCCCGCAAGCCCTGAACGTCTTTGGTGGGCCGCAGTGCCTCGTTGAGCCCCATTTCGATCCGCGATCCGGGCAGGAAGGTCGTGTCACCCTTCGAAAGCCCCCCTACCGGCTCTACCCGCTGTCCATCGACGACAGGACTTTCGTTGCGCGTATGTCCTGCCCATTCATAGATATCTTGGAAGATGTAGCCGTGCAGAGCCTTCAGATGCGCTGCATCGTGATTACCGACTGAGCCTTTTCCCTCGGCCAGCTCCGTTTGCCTCAAAGCTGTGAATGCGTATTCGGCTTCACGCAGCGCAGATTGGCTCCTGATATCAAGCTTGTTCTTCAGAACATCCTTGAATTCCTTATCCTCTGACGTGTTGGGATAGGTGTAGGAGCCTTTGGCTTCATCATCGCGCGCCAAGCAAAACCTCATGCAAAAAGCCGCCTGAGATCACAGGCGGCCGCTACAAATCTCTAGGCGATGCTCAAGCCCGCTTAAAGCGTGCCAGAAGCTCTTGGCGCATTTCGTCGGAGGTGATGTCTCCGGCAACGTAACGGCTGTTTGCTTCTTCCAAAACCGGATCGCCGGTGTAACCCTGCCGCATGTTGGCGGCACGAGCCTGATCGACGGCTTTCTTTCGGGCAGCAACAGCTTCCGGAGAGCGATCGGGGCGGGGGGCATGAACGTTCATTGGCAGAGCCTCCAGTTAGTATTCAACGTAGCACAAAAAGAGCCGAATATCCAGCGAATGCGGGGTAATCGGCTCTTTTATGGTGCGAGCCCGATCAGAGATCGGGCCTCCCAGAGCGATCAATCGCGGGGTTCCCATTCAATGATGGCCTGCAGCGCCAGGTCATCTTGGCCGGGGTAGCGGCCCAAGTTGGCGTTGAAGCCGAGGCGTTTGATGGAGAGCGTGTAGTACGGCTTCCCTTCTCCGCTGGTCTTTTTCCAGATGCCGCCAACTTCGATGTCGTGGCCACGAGGTGACTTGGCATAGACGCGATGCGTCGGAGCCTTTTCGTTGGTGGAGTCGAACGGTGTGACCTTGATGTCCAGGTCCCGGTCGATGGTGGAGATGAGGCCGGTTCCCTTGGCGTTGTCGATGTCGTCTTTGTCGAACTGGATGAAGTTGGTCATGCTCATGTTAATCACTCCTCTTTGGTGGTTGCGATGATCGTTCATAGGGCACGGAGATAAGCGGTGCGCACCGTAGGCCGGAGCGCAGCAAAGGAGGCTGGATGGGGACAAATTTTGCTTCGCGAGGAAGCTGAAGGCGGGGAAAATTTGGAGACGAACAGCTTTGCGCCAACCGCGTCGCCGTGCGAACGGGCATCAAGAGCAACCGCTTTGGAGGTGTGGGGCCTGAGCGCTTGCAGCAATACGTCACCTCGACAAAGACGACATCGGCACAGGTCAAGGGCGCGATCGTGCGGAATGCAACCGAACCGACACCCCGACACAAGTGGCTGGGGTAACCGAGAGTTCCGCAAAACGTGAGATCTCGCCATCTGTTGCTCACAGAGTGCCGCCAGTCGTTCAGTTGCCGGAATGGCTGCGGCGGTAGGGGGAGGGCGATTCAACCTCGGCTCCCCAGAAGCCTTGGCCGAGCTGTCGGGCTCGATTCTCGGCGCGGCGGTACTGGCTCAGGTCGATCGGGTGGGATCTCGGTAGATAGCGCAACAAGAGGGTGGCTTGGCCCGCCTTCACCATCTCGAGGCCAATATCCGAGTTCTCGACGAAGCACTGGCCGACAAGGCGTTTATACTGGTCTCGATCGACTTCAATGCAGCGGACATGCTTGCCATCGATCATGCGGGCGAGGAAGCGACGCGCCTCAATCCCGCAATTCCATATCACACCGTTTTTGGAGCCGGTCTGGTCCCGCTCACAGGCGTCTATGGCCGCGATACGGATCGTCTGTTGACGAATGCTGAAGGTGTCACCGTCGATCACTCGCGCTCGGCCTGAATAGTCGGCCGCTGCAGAAGACGCGGTGAACAGAAGCGCCGCCAGCGCGGCTCCAACCAAGCGATTTTCTATCACGAGTGTGCCTCCATTGAGTTGCGGGCTGCCAGCCCAAATACCGAGCGGTTTAGATGAAGCTCTCCCCTCGCGGCACGGTCTGTCATGGCCCGCAAATAGCCGCCCGGCGAGCTGATTTCGGCGCGCGTGTATTTCTCAAAGGTGAGAGCGATCGCAACGGCAGCCGCTTGGTGGCCCATTCGGTCCACGGCGCGCTGGCGCGCATCCTCGGACACACCGGCGAGGCGGCAAAGTTTGGGAGCTATCCGGTCCAGATCCGCCCAACTGCGCGGCGGTTGGTAGCCGTATTCGGCTAGGCTTGGCGCAGCCCGCCACACATCCTCCAGCGCCACAAGTGAAGGCTGCACTTGCAGTTGCTTATTGCTTTGGCGCGAACGGCTCCCCAGGCTTTCCTCAAAAGCCCTCTTGCTGGCGGAGCCAGCCCCTTGCAAACTGATTTGTTCGGCTAAAGCCGAACGCCGTTCATCATTACGAGGTTCAAAAGGTTTGGGGGTTGTAATCTGTATGTGCATGTCGTTTTCGACATCCGTGCATGTCATATTTGCATCTATGTCGGACACTTGAGGAGGCCGATTCACCTTACGCAGGCGGTCGGCAAGCCACTCCAAAAGCATTGTTGCCTTCCGGAGGACGTGGCCCGATGCGTGCCTGGCTGATCCAATGACGGCTGCGACCCTTTCAACACGGGACGCGATCCGTCTCCGAATGGCTTCCCCTTGATCGATTGAAGACACGAGAGCATACCTTGCAGCACGCAGAGCGTCCCGGAAGCGACGAGCCGCCTGGTCACGAACTCGTATCTCTTCCCGCTTCTGGCGTACAAATTGATCAAGCTCGTGGTGCCGGGCAATAAGGACACGCAGATCAATGCCGCAGGCGTCGGCAATATCTCCTTCGCCATCGCGGATCGGATAGCGCTTGAAATTCGCACTGTCCTGCATGGTGACAAGGCCGAGGTCGTACAATCGGGAGAGAATTCGGCTTACGCGTCCCGGTGACTTGTTGATGTCGTACCCCAGCTGTCGGTTCGACTTGTAGACGATCGGGCGCCCGCCTTTGTCAAAGGCATCGGCCTTGGCGGTCGTTATGATAGCCTCGAGCAACGCATATTCTGAGGTCGTGATCATTCCGATCGTCATCAGATTTTTGGCGAGCACCGCAAGCTGGCCACGCGTCACCGCTCCGATTTCCGTTGACTGCGCCAGTCGCCGAAATTCGGCTCGCTCCTTCGTTATTCTGCGACCAGTCGGTCGCTTGTATTGTGTGGGTTCCCCCATCGTCCGTCTCCTGTCAGAGGCCAGACAAAGCTCCGCCGTTCACCGAAAAGGTGTTTTGATTATTGACATCGGAGGGGAGGTCTGCGAGAACGATGATGCTTTTATATTTTCGAACTGCAGACCGCTTCCGGATTTTTCGGGAGCGGTTTTTCTTTTCTAGGCCGGGTGCTAGCTCCAAAAACTGTTAGAATGTGTGAGTTGGAATCGGTTGTGGTTCCGCTCATTGCGATTTGTAGCCTGAGATACCAATTTGATGCAAGTTGTCACATTTCCGCGCTTCTGCGTCGGTTCAGGTGGCATCTAAAAAGCGCCATTGTTCCAATATTTTAGAGCTGCACTCTGAGTCGCACCCCGCTTCACGTTCAAGACCGGGACGTTTCCAGACGATGATGTACCCCCCGTTATTGTTGGATAAATTCGACGGGTGGGGAGGAGAGTTTGAGAGGAGGGGGCTAGGGCCTCCTCTCAACAAGCGGCCTGATCTCCCGTCCCCCGATACGTTTCTGCCTCCCTCCCACCTGCGAAACCGCCCGCGTTGGCTCGATGCCAAGGCGGGCGCTAGGGTGCGATCGAGGGCTTATTGCACATCATCCCAATCAACATGCTCCGGATCGCCCCAGGTAGGCGTTGATTAGCTGGCAGCAGCTTTCGGCGGCAAGGGTCGGATCAGGGGCGGAATCAAGCATGGCTTACCCTCTGTAATAGGGCGAACCGGTCACGCTGGAGGACGTGACCGGGGACAAACAGCGGCGGGATTATTCCGCTGCCATCGGGAACGAGTGCTCGTCCTTTTCCTCTGAGGTTTCAGTCTTACCCTCTGCGTTGGGGTCTGACGCGATCCGAACGTGAGGCGGAAGCCAACCGCTGTCCTTAATGGACTTGGCGGCATACTCCGCAGCCTCGCCCTTCTTCATGTTGCCGACACCAGCGGCGAAATCCTCGCCGCGCACCTCGGCAACAACGGCTTGGATGGTTGGTCTGTTGACGTGGATGAAATAGCTGTCCGCCGTAGTTTCAAACCAGTCACGCATGTCCACGTTCAATGCGCGGCCCATCTGGTCGGCATGGGCCAGCGCTTGGCTGCGACTGCTGAACTTCTTCTCAACCGCATTGACGGAATGGGCGGCGGCATAGGCCAGAAGCTGCAACAACTCGCTTTGCGACTGATCCATCAGCCATTCCCAAAGGTCAGCAGGATCGCCGGGAAGCCGGTGCCCAAAGTTTTCCTCAAGGCTTCCCCACGTCTCAAGGGCCTTGTTCTCAGCGGGACGCTTCATCGAACCGTCCAGCACTTCATGAGTGACAGAGATTTCAAGCGCGCTCTGGTGGCCGGGAATGCCCCATGCCGTGCGGTATTGCACTTTGAGCAACATCGCGTGGACAACCGCCACAAGCGCAATGTCGGGATTGTTCGCCAACTCGACGCGAAGCGCCGCCGTCTTCTGAGCGGTCAGGTCCTCGATCAAAGCCGCTGAATGGATCAGCGGCGTAGATTTCGAAGCGCCGTCAACTTCCTCGGTCGCCCCGCCTTGCTTCCCTTCCGTAGCCTCGGCCTTCTTGTCCTCGTCGCGGACAAGGCCTCTCAGCACCGACAACTTGCCCCAATGGTCGATTGTGACGATTGCCCCTGCCATTGCGAGGTCTTCGCTGCGATATGCTTCTTCGCGCTTCTGCAGGACGGCGATTTCCTGCTCGACGGCCGACAACGCGGCCTCTGCACCTTCATCCTCCTGATCCGCATCGATCTGCGCCGCCAGTTCGTCATAACGCTCAGTCAGTGCGTCAAGCTTGGCTTGATCCTCGTCGCTGAGGTCCACGCGCTGCGGGTAAACCCGGGCCATCTGATAGATGTTATCCGGCTGCTGAGCGCACCACTCGACCCATTTCCAGCCTTCGGCCTTCACGGCTTCCGCCTCGACCTCCAACTTCTCGGCAACCAGCTTTTCAAGCAACCCGCTATCGCATGCAAAGCCTCCTCCCTGCTCGGCAAACAGGTCGCGGCGCACTGGACCGCCAGCCGCTGCATAAACCTCCAACCCGCCGATCAGCGCGAGCCGCTTGTCGCTTGCGGGGACTTCATCCACGGCGAGACGGCGTTTGATTGTGTTGGCGCTACGATCCCATGAGGGGAGGGCATTCCAAACCTCTTCCTGTCGAGCGTGATCGTCGGTGATGGTGAAGGCGGCAAGCTGCTCAAAGGTCATATTCTCGGCGCGGAACGCCGCGAACAGGACAGGGGAAACCTTTGCCAGCGCAAGACGGCGGTTGACGATGATTTCGGTTGTCCCGAACCGGGCGGCGATGTCCTTGATGGACTTGCCCTCATCAAACAACGCCCTGAATGCCTCGAACTGGTCGGCGGGGTGCATCGCTTCCCGCATGACATTCTCGGTTAGGCTCAATTCCGTTGCGTCGCCCGCCTCCCGGACAATAACATTCACAGCGTAGTCAGCCGTTATCTCGCCCCGTTCGGCCAGAAGATTGAGGGCTGCGAGGCGGCGACCGCCGGCCGTCACGAGGTATCTCCCCTTGGATGCCTTGCGCACCACAAGGTTTTGAATGACGCCATTGGCGAGGATCGAGGCCGACAGGCTCTCGATGCTCTCCTTGGTGTACGTCTTGCGGACGTTCTTGGGGTCTGCGTCCAGCTTGTTCAGTGCTACCGCGATGATGTCGCTCATGGTTCCTTGCTCCAGTTTTTCCCGTTTCCCTTGGGAGCAGCCCCGCTAGTGGGCGAAGCCTCTGCCTTCGTTCTCGAAGGATGTGCCCCCACATCCGGCGGAACGAAGGGGGAGGGCTTGAGCCCGCTCCCGTTAGGACGCCGATCGGGTCATGGGGCGGGAGGAAGGAAAAACGGAAGGTTTGCCGGCCTGACGGCGAAAGCCGTTTTTCCTGACGAGCGACAGCGCTTGCGCGCTCGCCCATTGGCGCGATCGGCGACCTATCGTAAGAGCGGTACAGGGTAGGGTCGATGGGCGGCCGATCCCGGCCGCTCCTTGTGGATGCGAACCGGCGACGCCGGTTCTCCGTCTTCTGATCCAGGTTATAAAACGATGGATCTGCCCGCTGCGCTCCGAGTGATGAGCGCTCCGCTCCTCGGGCAGCTATCCATTTCAACTTGATCCAACGTGTCGATAGCGGCAGCCGCCGTCCGCTCGGATCGATCGGCGCCAGTCCGAGATCCGAGGAAGATATTGAAGAACATCGGAGCTTTCAGCATAGCGCCGCCCCTCCTTCAGGGGCGGGAAAGCGGGAATTCTCGACACGGTTTTGACGGATAAAGGGAAGCCGCAGGAGGCTTAGCATAGCGCCGCGAAGCGGGAGCCGGGACCGACTTCCCCCGCCAAAACCGTTCCGTGCCTCTACACTCTTGCCGTTGCATTCATGATGTAGTGGGCAATCTGAAACAGCTGCTCAACAGTCGCAGCCAGGTCAGCAGAAGCTTGCTGGATCTCTGGTGGTTCCGACGGATCAGGCTGAGGGCGAAATGACTCTCTCTAACAAGCTAAGTCAGCTTTCGGCCCAAAGCGGACATGGCGGCTCCCAGCTTAACCCCGAAAAGCAGACGAGGAGCAAGGATCAGTTGGAGATCTTCTCCAGAAGATCCGGCTCTTCGCACTCCATCTCCTTGTCGTTGTGGCTAACACCCATGCAGTCAATGAAGGTGATTGTACCATCATCGTAGACCATCGTAGATGTTCCTACGCCGCCTGTAGACCCGTCGCCGCAAACAAACGTAAATCTTGCGTTTGCGAGATCGCCTTTTATGGTCATCCCCTCATATTCGACGTAGCACACAGTCGGATCGGTCCTAGGGGTCAGATCTTTGATGGAAGTGCCGCGGATCTCAACATAGCTTTCTCCATCCTGCCCCCAAACGCCGTCAAATGGCGAGGCGGATATTGCGGAAGGTGCGCTGAGCAATACAAGTGCGGTGGCGGTCGCCGCCAGTTGTAGAAACATTTTGACGTTTCTCCGGTCGTCTAGAGTTGTAGATCGTAAACCTATTTGAATTCTCCCAAAACATCTATTGGTAGGAATCCTGAAAAGTGTATCTTATCACCAAGAACGTGTGAATAATTGTCGGGGAGTCTTCATGGAAATTAGATCTATCGTCGCCGGTGTTGTTGGATTGACGGTTTCATTCGCTGCTGTTGCCGAGGCTCATGCCCAAGCTGCTAGTGCAGTATTCCAGCAGCAGGCTGAACTGGATCTACGCGAAATTGATTGCGATATCAGTCGTTTAACGAACGAAATGAACAAGCTTCAGGGTCACCTATACGACGTTATCGAACGGCAGGTGGGGCAATTAAAAGAGCGCGACGAGTTCATGGACGCGAAGATAGTCGAGTGGAAAAAGGAGCTCGCAGCCAAAATTCCGGAGGTCGAGTATGAAAGCTTCGCAGTAGACAAGTCCAGAAAGTTTCTGGGCAATTCGTTGCAGAACATTGCCAAGAAAGGAACCGTGATACTCTCGATTGTGGACGATTGGGGCACTGTCATTGAAAAGCTCCATTCGGAGCTGCAGCGCCGAGAAATGCAGGCAACCATCGACAGGACTAGCCAGGACTTCAAGGATCTACGACGCCAGATCGCGGCCACGGCCCAAGCAATCAAAACGTCGTTCAAGCTTCATGATACGACCGTGAAGATCTGGGAGAGCAAGGGCGTCGTTCTCCAGCGCAATTTTTATGGGCTTCAGCGCGATTGTGCACAGCAAAGCAATCAGTTTGATGGACTCTGGAAGACCCGACACCAAGAGAAACCCGACCTTGAGATCCGAGGAACTGCGGCGCGCATTCTCCACACAATGCAGGTCGTGGACGGTGTCGAGTGCGACAATCGGATGGGCGAGTTTGTCTACTTAGATCAGGATAATGCTGAGGTCAGATGGCACACGATTTGCGGAGCACAAGGTGTTGGTATGACCGGGATCATCAAGATGAAGAAGACCGGCAAGAAGATCGAGCGCATGTGGTGTGCGGTCGAAAGGAACGATTCCGTGGATTGCGCTGATGCCGCTTTCGTTTCCGTGAGCAAGGCTGGAGACTAAGCGTCCAGCCAGCTAGATGTCGGCCCCGACTTTAGCCCGACGGCTATCAACTGCGCGCAGCATTCAGGCCGATTTCGGTCGTGGCCATCTGGGCTTCTTGTTCGAAAGCAAACTTTGTTGGCCGTCCTCAAGTAGCATCACGAACCGGCACCTCGCTTCTATTCTTCGTCCTGGAGGCTGCATTTTCTAAACGCACATCGTCGCTATTGGCGCGAAGCCGCCAATAACGAGCTGTCCTGGATGAGCTGAAGTCTGTTTAAGACGGTAACACGACCATGCAAACCAAGGCTTTCCGGTATCAAAACTCACTAGGCTTCAATTTTGACAGCGGAGCGGAGTCTTAGTGTGATTTCGCCCTCAGCCTGAACCACCGACTCCGAATGGGGCGGCTACCAGATCCTGCAAAACAGTCTCAACCGCCATCTGACACGCGATGTAGCGGCTTTCGTCCTTTTCGGGTGGCGCTTCTGGAAAATCTGTCATCTTGCAGCAAAGATATTTGCTGCGGGCGCGTGTAAGGCCGCAGGTTCGGGATCACGACGGATAGGCCGTACCCTGCGGGGCAGGGTACGGCCTTACCTCACTGAGGCTTGTTGTCGTTTCCGGCCTTGCCGTTGAGCTCGACTTGATAGCTGAACTCGAACTTGGCAATGAGCGGAAGCATCACGGCGATAGAGAACCGAAGTTGGCCCTTATGGGACAACTTCGCGATTTGCCGGTTGATGAACTGGCGAAGGCGACGGCCGGTTTTCTGGCAGAAGGTTACGAGCGTTTTCATCAGAGGTTCCTCCTTAGTGGTTGTGCGTAATCGCGAAGCTCGAATACGACTGGAACCGCCGAGTGCATCGCGTAGTGATCGCAACGGAGCGAAGCGGAGAGGAGAACCCTTTAGGGTTGCACGCTAAGGCGGGGCCTGCCGTATCGTGTGCAGCATTAGATTGCGTACGGCCACTAAGGAGCGGCCTGAAAACGCGGCCTTCGTAGCCCCGGCCGTCGCCTTCGCCTTCAACCGGCAAATCGCGATCCGGCCGCCAGGTCGGATCTCCATCGCCGTGATGCTGCAGCGGTGGGGGAGCTGACATCGACGCTCTGGCCGGAAACGACAACAAGTCTCAGGGAGCCGCCCCGCTTGCGGGGCGCTTCCGTCGTGAGGGGGAAGGGGAGTTTGAGGGGAGGGGCCGAAGGGGGCTCCCCTCATTGCGGTCGGGTGCCGTTCGATGCGGCACTCAATCGCTCCTAAGCCTGAGTGGCGCCGCGCTTGCGTAGCAGAAACCGCTTCAAGCTCCATCCGGCCCGCAAGATGTAGGGTGGAAGCGCCAAGGAGTAGTGCCCGCAATTCAGCCATAGCACGCTCACTGTGGCTCCGGCATTCTTCAGCCGTCTTAGCAACCGTTCGGAAAGGTCCGGCAAAACAACCGTGTCCCTCGATGCCAGGATGACATGAAGTTCGAGGCTTGGCCGCGCCAGCCTGTCTGCGTAGTTCTCGAGATTGAGCGGTGCCCACGCTCTCTGCAGTTGGGCAAGCGAAAGATGCGGCTCGAGGCTTGCCCGGATCGATCTGGTTGCGCGACCGGTCCAAACCATTTCGGCAAGACTTACTGCCGTGAGGAAGAGCGACGCCCGTGAAACGGCGGGCTCATGTGCCGCGACCAGTCCGGCTATCCAGGAACCAAGGCTCATCCCGAGAACGGAAACATCCCGATAACCCTCGCGCTTCAGCCAACGAATGAGCTTGCGCCCATCCCATACAGCCTGTCTGACGGCTTGCATTGTGCGGCTGAGATTGGCGCTGAGCATGTAATCCGCATAAAGCGAGCCGGGCCGCTTGCGCTCCAGGTGGTAGGGCATGGCGATCTCAATGACCGTGATGCCTTGCCAGGATAGGAACCCGGCAATCTGCCGGTTCCGACTCGTCGCGTTCCAGTGATGGAAGATTACCACCGCCTGATCGCGTTTTCCGCTTTCGGTGATCCTGGCCCACACGATGTTGTTTTCAGCAACATCGGTTGCAACGTCTGAAGGGAATTTCAGCCAGCCATCCCGCAGCTCAAAGGCTTGCTCGGTTGAATCGGGCGGCTCAAAAAAGTCCGGATCAGCGGCGGCCGTTTCCGCGAGAACACAGAATTCCTCTACCGTTTCAGCCGCCCCCATGCCGGGGAATGCACTATCCGCGTCCAGAATGAGGTCCGTGGTCTTCTTGGCCTCTTCGCCGCGTTGGGCTCGGCCCTCGTCCCAACGATCCAGCCATTTATGAAACATGGCTGTCGCCTCCTATCTGACGGGTGCGCCAAACTGGCCTGAACGCCGGATCGAACAGACCATAGGTCGCGATCAGCCCGGCAACGAGCAGCAAGACCGAGAAGCCATCGAATGCGTCGATCAACATGTATGAGACGAACAACAGACCGATCACCGCGGACATCTTCCACAGTGGCGCACGGAGGCGCCGATCGTCACCCAAGCGGAGTGCCCCATACAGAAAGACGCTGCAGGTCGAAAGCACGACGAGCAGGCTGCTGTAGTGGGTGGGCATGATGTAATCGAAGCTTCGATCTCCATCGTCGTAATTTGCCAGCGCAGCCCAGACATCGCGAACCAGCCATGTGACAAAATCGGGGCCTTGCGAAGCGAGATAAGCGCTCTGTGCCTTCATGCAAATGGCGGCAAGGACGACGAGGACGGAGCATCTGAAGACCCCCCGCATGATCCGCAAACCGATTTCACTAACATCCGGCCCGTGACCCTGCTCGCGCAGAAGCGTGGTTTCGCGTTTGAGCTTCCATAAATCATGGAGGATTGTGTGCAGCAGGATCAGGCCGGCGAAGAGAAGATAAAAGCTGACGGACATGTAGAGATAGGCAAGGGCGGTAAATACGATTGCCGCTGGCGTCGATAAGATATCGGGCCTGGTGATCCCGATCGTCCCCCAGCTTGGGGCAAAATCCTGCGCTTGCTCAAGCAGAGGGATAAGCTGCACGCCGATCCATTGCACCACGCCCGCGAACAGAACGCAGATGACGAACACCGCCCAATAGGTGTGGGAGTTGGCTTGCAGATTTCGCGTCCAGGCTTCGCCGCTTTTCAGGCGATCAACCTCTGCCAAGAGCCGAAGACGGCCATCATGCTTCCAGAAAACCAGAAGCTCGATGACGATGGCAAAGAACAGCGGCAACAGCACCATGAACAGGAAGGTCCAGTTCGGAGCCCAGAGAAAGCCAACCTGCTTTTCGATGCCGTCTTCCCGCATGTAGGTGATGCTATGGATGCCGAGGATGTAGGACAAGAACCCCAAGGCAGAAGAGCCGGCAAATATCGAAGCCGGCAAGTTCAGATCCGAGCGTTCAGCAAAAATCGCTTCCGTCTTGATTGCCAGACTCGATCGCTGCGCCGGCATTGGTTGGAGGTCGACGGATAGCAGTGGCGTCACCTGCACCGAGTCATCGACTGAATCTGGTGGCGGCATGTCGGGCACGCGAAGGGCAGCGACATTGCCGGTTTTCTTCTGCTCACGCCGCTTGGCCACCAAGCGCGCTTGGGCTGCAGTGAGCTCTTTCAGCCACTCATTCGTTGCCTCACGATCGTCGCAACCGAAGATGCGGGCAAGCCAGCGAATGTTGGCCGGGCTGATGCCTTTGTCGTTCTCCTGAAACCAGAGCTGGACGGTGCGAAGATCCACTCCGACACGGTTGGCGTCGATCTTTGAGATCGCCTCCGCCAGCAGCTCCGGGGTCCACGGGCCTTGGGGAAAACCATCTTCACCCAACAGGCGTCCTGCACCCGCAGCAGCCATTTTCTTGAACAGTTCCTTGAAATCGCTTCCATCAGCAGGGGGCGGAACAAAAATCTTACCGTTTTTTTCCAATGACTTACAGCCCAAGATTTCGTCTGGTTTCGTATCCTATCGTGCGTTGTGGACGATTTGATGGTCTGAGACGATCCCCAATGCAACTAGATCGGTGAGGCATCCGTCATGCTACTGTCGTCATCCAGTTCGCGTTCGTCCCCCGAAACAGTTGCGGCTCGATGCAACACACCGGCACGGGTATTACCGACGCCCAGGAAAGCGGGAACGGAGATCGTAGTCAGCGCGACAAGAGAAGGACCCTCGCTTCGTGAGCTGATCGATCATCATGCTGCGGCGGTTCAAGGGGGCAAAAAGGCGAAAGCACGCCGCATGGCAATCCTCAATTATCAGCCAAAAGACGACGGAGAGGCGAAGCTGAAGCTGACCTATCTTGCGGCCTATCTGATCGCGACGAGAGGCACGCTCACGGCTCAGGAAATGCAGTCGATTTCAAATACCACCAGAAACGGGTCAACCGTTTGACTTCTAGATCCTGCGCCTTCTTCTGTGACTGCAAGAGGGGCGGGAGGAGAGCCGAGGGGAGGGGAATGGGCTCCCTTCGGGCGAACCGCAGCTCGCTCGATGCGGCGAGGTTCGCAACCGCCAAACGGCGACAGGGTCGGCTCTTTCGAACCGACCCCGCAACAAAGCATCAGGCAATTGTCAGCGCACCAATCCTAATCGCTCGCCAAGGCTAGGCGGCGTTGGTGTTCCCGCCTCCTTTGTCATGGCGATGATGGCGTTCTGTGACAGCCCCTCGATCTCATAGCCAAAGCGGCGCGCGCTCTCGATGATCGATTCAAGGCTTTGGTGTTGCTCCAGAAGCGTCCCGAACCACAGCGCGTATTCATCGGTTTCCTCATCGGGGAAAGCCTGCAGAAATGCAGAAAGAAGGTGCGCAACGGCGGATCATAGCCGATTACGGCATTCTCGTCAGTCTCTCCGTCGGTCTTCAAGGTCACGGTGTAGCGGCTCAATGGTGTCCCTCCTGATGTCGAGCCGCATCGAAATGCGGCCCAGGTCCTATTTGAACAGCGGCATTGACCGCTTGTTGGTCAGGCTGGCGCGGTCGGTCTCAAAGCGGTAGCCGTCCCAATCCTTCCAGGCTTCCCAACCTGTCGCGGTGGCGCGTCCATACCAGACGCGCACCCTGACCTCATCGTTTCCAATGTTCTCGACAACCTCAACCGTGTGGCTCCCTCCTAAACCGGAGGGCGTATCGAACACCTCAACGCTTCGGCGCTGGCCTTTGCTTTTCATCGCTTCGCCTCCTACAGTCGGAAATGTGCAACCAAGCCCTGGTTGGCTCGGTGGCTTGCCAGCGCGTAAGCGCAAGCCTGCGCCAGCAGGTCGGGGTTTGCGGTCATGCCCGATTTTGCGCGTCCCTTGATGTCGGCTTTCAAGTCGTCATCACTGGTCCCGACGTGCATGTTTCCGACAATCCAGCGCAGTTGCGCATAGGGGATCTCATCGACGCGCCGAACAGGCAGGGCAGAGATCAGGCCCTTGCGCTGGCTGGCCGCCTCTCCGGCTTCACTCGCTTCCTCCTTGGTCGGGAAATAGGCTTTCACCAGCTGGCGGCGCTGCGCGTCGGCGGCGCTCATGAAAGCGTTTGAGCCGTCTTCTTGGGTGTATAGGCTCCAATCGGCGGCACTACCGCCGAACATGGCATCGCCTCTGCCGGAAAACTCCGTGACTGTATAAATCTGCTCATTCATGTGGGGATCCTCCGTTTTCCGGGGCTGATCAGGCGGCGCTGTCGCCGCTGATCGATTTCAAGACGCACTTGGCCGCATAGCGTCCGGCCTCGTTCAAATTGCGCTGCCAAGCCCCCTGCGACGGCGACCAGCGGAACCCGTGAGATTTCAGGGTGCGCCGCGTCTGTTCGTCCGGCTTGCCGGGAAAGAACAACTGAATGCGGGCCATGTCAGTGTTTTCCTTGACCGTGACGGCTCCTGCCTCCGTCTCGACGTCCTCGGCGCTGTCGCCGCGCTTCTTCATCGCAGCAAGCGAAGCGAGGCGGGTTTGCATACGGCGCAGCTCAGCGCGGGTGTTTGTGGTGGAAAAGCCGCGTCGGTTCTGCCATGGGGCAAGGGTAACACCACGCGATGCCCTCTCCTCGTCTATGCCGGTTTCCGCGACCACGCGGGCGAGAATGTCGGCTTCGCTCGCCTGATCCTTCTCCATCAGGCGAATGATGACATTCGCCCGTTTCATCCGGTCGATGGACAGCGCCAGGTCTTCGATGCGCGAGGCAATGCGCTGCATGGCGGCCGGATCGCCTGAGCGGATCGGCTCGTCATCGGCCCCATTGGGAAACGCCTTGCGCTTCACTGCCTTTTTCGCCGTCGCGATATGGGCCGAGATGTCAGCACGGCGCGCGTCTGATACTCGCATCCGCTTTTCGTTGCGGGCAACGGGGAAGCGGGCGGGGCCGGTGATAAACCAGTTCATGCAACGGCCTTCCGCTGCCCAATACTTGGCGGTGATCTCAACATGACGGCGGGCAAACACCTCTAGGTCAGCGTCCGGCAGGGGCAGTTTTGCTTGCTCCCACAGCTCCACCATATAGGCGGCAAAGCCGTTGAGGCGCTCTGCCAGCCCCTCCAGTTCGGACAGGGTGCGCCGCTCCGGAAAATGCGTGAGGGCATGGAAGCTATATTCGATGTCCTTCGCCGCGATGGTCGCGGCAAAGGTTCCGGCGAGAATGGACAAGGTGCGGTCCTCGACAACAGCGATGATCATCGGACCACTCCCGCCATAACGGTCGGGTGGGTGCGGGTGATGCGGGTCTGGAACCCAATCAAAGCGCCGCCTAGAATAACCGCATGGGAAGAATGCTCGTCCGCCTTGGCAAATACCGGATCAAGAACGGGCTTGCAGACGCTCAGGCGGGCCGCTGCTTCCTCAATGCTGATCTGCGGCGGTATGACATGCGAGCCGTCCAGGCTGGCAAGAACGATCTTTCCGGCCAAGGGCTGCGGGTAGCCGTCAAAGACGGTGAAGGCGGTCAAGCCATCGCGCAGACCCTCCTCATCGACGATAAGAACGTGGTTCGTGTCGAATGGCACCACCTCGACAAGCTGGCATCCAATTAGCCCGTAGGTCTGAGAGAACGCGCTCGGTGCTGCGACCTCTGCGGCTTGAATGGTCCCGGCTTCCGGGTCCAGCAGGTAAACGGTTGCGGTTGTGGTCATGGTTCTCACCCTTTCTCCTTTTCCGCGAAGCGGTCTTCTCATGCCCATCGTGGGCAGGAGCCCCGCTCCTGTTCCCGAGTTCGCGCGGAGCAGCGGGGGAGAGGGTGGCAAGGGGATAAAAACGGAGGGGTTCGCCCGCCCGAGGCAAAGCCGAAGGGGCGTCGCGTCAGCGGCGCTCCTGCACGAAAGCGCTGCCCCAAGGCTGCGCGAAGGAAGGACGGGGAAACCGTTTTTTCCCCTTGTGAGGGAGAGGGGGCAGCGCTCCTCTTTCCCTCATCAAAGAAACAGACAGGACGCCTCCGGCGTCACTGCTTTATCCTGGCCGAGACCCGGCAAACCGTGCTGATGCGGATGACTTTGAAGAGCAGTAGGGGAGGGGAAAGGCCGCCCCGATACGAGGCAGGGCGGCCTCCGTAGGCACATGACAGAAAAGGGCTAGAGATCTGCCACGACCTGACCTGATCAGCGGGCAATATGGGTCGATCGCGCGAGGCTGTAAATGTTCCGAACCGATTTTCGCCGAAGGTGCATGTGATGGAAGGCGAAGCCGCAGCGCAACCGATCGTCACCCGGATGGGCGGAGACAGCGGCTGCTGGCTCCGTGCCGAAGGCATAGAGCGGGGTCGCCAAGCGATGCGCCAAAGCAGCTATCCAGGGTAGACTTTCGAGGCACCATCTTTAATTGTCCCGGAGGAACAACGATGAAATTCCAGTGTGGTTGGTGGCAATGGCAGGTTTCGGACTCGATCAGTGGGTAAGCCATCTCGGACTTGAACGCGTTGACGACCCAAGCAAAGATCATCCGATCTATCGCAAGCGTCTCGGCGGAAAGATCATCGACCTCAAGGAACTGGATCTGCTTGTCGCGCAAAGGCTCCGTCACCTGCGAACCGACCGACAAATTGCGCAAGCGAAAGTCGCGACCCTCCTGGGCGTAAAGGAAGCAACCTACGCCCGCTACGAAAACGCCTCCTCCTTGATGACAGTCGGACGCCTACTCCACGTGTTCGAGGTCCTGGATATCACTCCGGAAGAGTTCTTCGATCCTTTCATCAAAGAACGGCCCCCTCAATCCGAAGGCAACTCACAGGAAGCAGAGAGAAACAAGCTGATGGAAGAAACGGTCGGCCACCTGCAGAAGCTCGACGAAACGGCCTTGAAGATGGTGCATGACCTTGTGCTTGCCATGGAGCCCCGGACGATCGAGAAGCAGAAAGGGAATGGCGCGGCGAAAGCCGCGCCATAACTTGCACTCAATGGGTTGGCTCTGGTTTCCGCCGCGCGCCGGCCGCCATTGGCGAATAGCCGGCGCTCATGCTGCGTCATTCCCCCATCTGGCGAAGACACCGCTCGGATCGATCGGCGCCAGTCCGAGATCCGAGGAAGACAATGAAGAACATCGGAGCTTTCAGCATAGCGCCGCCCCTCCTGCAGGGGCGGGAAAGCGGGAATTCTCGACACGGTTTTGACGGATAAAGGGAAGCCGCAGGAGGCTTAGCATAGCGCCGCGAAGCGGAAGCCGGGACCGACTTCCCCCGCCAAAACCGTTCCGTTAGATTCCAGAGTGACAGGAAAGGTGATGCAATGACCAATGCTTTTGACCAGGCACTGCAAAAGGCAACCGGCGGCTACCCAGTCGATACGTTGATCGTAACCAAAAATGAAGATGGCGAACCCGAAGTGTCCATGTTCGTCCTCGATGCGGACAATCAGCTGCTTCACGTTTCCTATGACCCAGAGGGCGGTATCATATTCAAAACCGCTCAACAGGACGAGCTGCTATTCTCGCGCCAACTCCTTGAGACCATCGCGAAGATGCAGGTTTCGGCGGACAGAAGATGGAAAGAGCTTCAGCGTCATTGGGTTGACGACAAGGCGACTTGGAAAGGCTTTGAACATCTTCTCGGTACACCAAATATTTAGTGAAGCGAGCGCGTCGGCTCCGGCAGCAGCTTTACCATCTGCTTTACGACTGTTCGCAATTTCCTCCAGTCTCGCAGATCGCCTTCGTTCACGCGCTCCTGGATCGCCGTTAGGATCCATCCAACGCAGGCGATATCATCCGCAGCGCGATATTTGTCTGACCTGTGGAAGCACGCGACGATACGAGGCCGCACGCCTTCCTCGGTCTTTGGAATCTGCGAAACCAGATCCTGCGCTTCTCGATAGGCATTTGCCACACGTTTGAGGTCGTCTTGCCCGGCTTGGGTGATCATGCCGACGGTCCACATCAGCGTGTTTGACAGGTGTTCCACTTCGTCAGTCATGGCGATCCCTATTCCTCTCCATTGTGACAACGCCTCAAACAGTTAACACCACGCGGACACTCGCGTCAGGTGCACATCTGCAAATTAGGCTCGCGTCATGTTCCATCTTGACTTTTAGCGGCCCATGCGTTCCCTGTTTGTTCCTTTAATTCCGTATCACGAAAGGACCAGTTTGAAATGCTCGCCGGCCTGAAAATCGAGGCAGAAGTTTATGTGCCTCTCATGCTCCACGGTTTATGCGCCGGCTTTCCGTCACCCGCAGATGACTACATCGAAGAATCGATTGACCTCACAAAGCTCCTGATCCGGAACCCGCCGGCGACGTTCTTGTGGAAGGTCGACGGCAATTCGATGCGAGACGCGGGGATCTTCCACGGGGATTTGATCGTGGTCGACCGCAGCCTGCGCCCGGTCGACGGCGATATTGTCGTAGCGACCGTACATGGCGAGCGGTCGTTGAAGCGGCTGCGCATGACGGGCGGACGTCCGCGGCTGATGTTCGAGAATTCGGATATGCCACTGTTTGACCTTCCGGAGGTCGCGGAAGTGGAGATCTGGGGTGTTGCGCTCTGCAACGTCCATTGGCTGCGACCGAGGAAGCAGGGATGACCTCATTCGCTCTGATCGACGGCAACTCGTTCTATTGCTCGTGTGAGCGTGTCTTTGACCCTTCCATTGCCAAGCGGCCGGTGATCGTTCTTTCCAACAATGACGGATGCGCCGTTGCCAGAACGGCGGAAGCCAAAGCCCTCGGGATTGGCATGGGCGAACCTTACTTCAAGATCCGTGACCTCTGTCGCGATAACGACGTGGCTGTCTACTCCAGCAACTATACGCTTTATGGCGACATGAGCGCCAGGCTGAATGCGATCTACCGGCAATGGTCTCCAGATGTCGAGGTTTACTCGATTGATGAGAGCTTTCTGGACATGACCGACATCAGGCCAGCTGATCGCGTTGCCTTTGGCCGCGATCTGCGCTCCACGGTCCAGCAATGGACCGGGATCCCGACCTGTGTCGGCATTGGCCCCAGCAAGACGCTGGCGAAGTTCGCAAATCATGTTGCAAAAAAGAACCCGGAGCTCGGCAGCGTCTGCGACCTAACAGACGCAGGCGTTCGGCAAAGCTGGCTCGATCGCGTCGAGGTTGGGGAGGTTTGGGGCGTTGGCTCGGCATCAGAGCGAAAACTATTCGGCCTGGGCATTGAGACGGCCGGCGACCTGGCCCGCGTCGATGCGCGGCTTGCTCGCAGTCTCCTGAGCGTGGTGGGCGAAAGAACGGTTCTGGAGCTGCAGGGCATTTCATGCCTGCCGCTCGAAGACGTACCGCCACAACGGAAGGGCTGCGCCGTAACCCGATCCTTCGGAACGCCGGTTACGGATCTGGCTGGAATGCTCGAGGCGGTCGCTGCCTATGCGATGAGGGCAGGAGAGAAGCTGCGTCGGCATGGTCTCGAGGCAACACATATGGCGGTCTTCATGCACACGTCGCGCTTCAATCAGAAGGACAAACCGCACTCGGCACAGACGACGGTTCACTTCCCAGAGGCGTCGAATGACACGTTTGACCTGATCCGGGCAGCTCAGAGCGGAGCGCGCAAGATCTTCAGGGACGGCCACCGCTACGCAAAGGCCGGCATCATCATGAATGATCTGGTGCGGGCAGCGTCACAGCCGCGGCCTCTGTTCGACGCGCGGGACCGTGACCAGTCGGAACGGCTGATGACAGCGCTGGATGCGGTCAACGGAAAATTTGGGCGCGGGTCGCTTATCCCGGCCTCGGCAGGCATCGAGCGCGACTGGCAAACCAAGTTTGACCGTCGGTCGCCGCGCTACACCACGAATATCAAAGAACTGCCCGTAGCCGTGGCGCGCTGAAAAACGAAGAAGATGCGAGGGATCTGGATGAGCCTGCCTCGGCTGAAGGATTACCGGGCGGAGAAGATCGACATCGAGTGCCGGCGTTGCGATCGCTACGCCATGCTCGATCGGAAAGCACTGGTGAAGAAATACGGCGCCAGCTGTCAGTTCGTCGACCTGAAGCGCGCGCTCGCGATTGGGTGCGATCGGAGGGGGACAGATCAGTGTGAGGCGCGCTTTCCTTGCCTCCTGCGGATCGGCGTCCTGATAGAACGTGGTTAGTCTCTATAGCGGCGGCTCGCCAGGATAAACACCAAGCCTAAGCCTAAGAACGGCAGAGAGTAGGCGAGGGCATTCAGATACTTCCATGGCGCCGGGGGGAAGGTTGCGACATCCGCCCGCGCCGTCCAGACCACAACTGAGACTCGCTACAAAATACCAGAAGCCGACTGCAAACAGGCAGACGGCTATTCCTGAGAATAGAAAGACGCGCTTGACCATAGCGCGACAATACCCAAGGCGCCGGCAGTGGAACGAGCCGCCCTAGTGGGGCGGCTCAGCGCTGACCAGCGCATCGAATGCGGCCTCTTCTTTGGCAAGCTTCGCTTCGGCCGCCGCCAGCTCGGCTGCGATCTGCTGACGCTCGGCCTGGTCGATGGACGCTGCAAGTTCGGCGCGCAGTTCGTTGATGTGGTCGTAAGTGGTCATCGTCAGCTCCTTTGAATGAAAACAAAGGTGCGGGACCGACAAGGGAGGGTTTGGGTCAATGACCGCCGGAGGCGGCCTGCGGGGCGTGGGGGAGCCGATTTCGTTGCGCAGCGGCGAAATTGGGGGAACCGCGCATCATTGACGCGGACGCTGCCTTGTCGGTGCAATTGGCTGATGTTGAGAGAGAATATACCTCTCCGTATCCCGCCATCTTATGTTCCTTCGGAACAGCCCGCTTTGGGCGGCGTTACGGGCACTCGGAAGGAACCGAGTATGACTGACAATCCAGCGATCTTTAGAAATCTCGCCTGTAGCGACATGGTTCGCAAAGCCTTGCAAAACCATGCCAAGCATCAGCCGATCGCCAATGACGATGGGATCGACAGTCTGTTGTCGCGGCTGGCTGAGGCGGAAGCGACGGCAAAGCGCGATGAAGACTTTGCCGGCACAAAGTGAGTGACTTGCAGATAGCGGCCTGAGAACCCATATCGAATCTAGCTGACGTAAGCACATACCTCCCGGTCCTTGCGTCAGCTGTTCCCCTCTGGAGGCTTTGACCTTCACACCTTAAGGGCCGCGGCTACCGCTGGCCCTTTTCTTTTGGGCTACGGGTCCGTTCCAGGCGGGCGGCCGGACAAGGAGGACTAATGTCCAACCTGCCGTATTCTTTTTCCAGAATCTCACGCAATGCGCGGAAATCTCTCCAAATCGAAGCGAGAAAGGGAGCGCTGGCAACGGGAAGATTGATGACCCGCTCCAGCTTCTTCGTCAGGGCGACGCTCGCCCGCTTCAAATGTGCTGAGGCAAGAGGATCCTCACAGATTGAGGTCGTGATGGCGTGAATTTGCCTCACTGAGCGGACGGCCTTCACGCTCTTGAGATACCCCGAATAGCTTTGTCCCATAGATTGCTCCGTGCCGGCCCGGTAGGTAACGCAAAGCCTCGCTCTCTTCACCGGGCGAACGGCCTCTATGGTTAAGCAAGAGTTGCCGCCTGCCACACCAGATCAGCCGCAGGTGGCCCGGGTGACTAGACCCGTCGCCGGATCAGTCTCGATCGTCACCCGATCCTCTCTGAAGTCCTGAGTCACCATATCGCCGGGTTGGATCTGGCGAACCGTCTCCGCGCCGGTCAGCTGCATCGCCTCTGCGTCTGTCGGTTTTTTCTTGCCGATCAGTCCTTGTGCGGCTTCCGCTTTGCACGGACCTGCTGCCGGGAATGAAGCTCGATCCGCGCTGCAACCAGACGAGGCCAAAGCCACACAGGCTTCGACCACAGGGAAGGAATAGAACGGCAACTTCATCGTGAATCTCCTGGCTCTGAAGCTCCTACAAGGAGTTCAGGATTGGCTTTTTCGTGTCGCTGCCATCATAGCGAGACGAGTTCACCTCGCGGCCGACACGATAAAACTCAAGCTGGCTGTCGATCTGGTTCTCGAGAAGAAAGGCTTTCGCTTCAGCACCCTGAACAGAAGCATCCAACCAGGTCTCATAGGCACATGGATCCAGCATGACGGGCATTCGCGTATGAATGTCAGCGATGTGATCGACGGCCGGCGCGGTGATGATTGTGCAGCTGGTGACGCCTAGCTTGTCATTATGCGCCCATAGCCCGGCAAAGGAGAAGGGCATTGCCTCGGGGAGCTGCAACAGCCATGGGTCTTTCTTGCCGTCCTCTTCGCTCGTGGTCCACTCGAAATAGCCGTCGGCCGGGATGAGGCAGCGCTTCGACTTGAAGGGCTCTCGGAATGCCCCTGACGTGTCGACGGTCTCGATCCTGGCATTGAACATGGCCGCCTTCGGCAGCTCTTTCGCGAAGAACGGGACGAGCCACCACCGCCCGTAGTAAATTTCGACCTCGCCGGCCTTGTTCTTATGGGCGAAGTGGACGCTCTGCGTCGGCGCGATGTTATAGCGCGGCGGCATGTTTGTCGGAGGGGGCGCATTGCCGTGGATATTGTACAGGGCATGGATTTCGGCCCAAGTCATCGTGTTCGTGAAGCGTCCACACATCCGAATGTCCCTTACTGCTGACTTAGAAACTGTTGGCTGAGAGGCAACGGCGGTCTAAATGCCCGTCGTTATTTAATTGCGGCCCAGGGACAGGATTTTAATGCTGGAGTACTCCAGGCGCAAACCTGCCAACTTCACTGGATTCAGTGGCTAGCAGACCTGACCAAGGGAACGTGCGGGGCAGGGGTCGTGGCTGGACCCGCCACACAAACAACATCTCGCGGATCACTTTATGCTAACGGGATCAATGGTTTAACGAAAATCAGATAAGCAGAATTATGGAACTTCACTGAAGCCTCGAGACGATTAAGCGTGTCGCAGTCGCCGAGCTCGATGACACCGCCGGGAATGAACACTGCTGTTGCTCGCAGGGCAAGTCTTAGGTTAGGCTGGTTGCTGATCTTGGATCGTGGTTGAAACCCTTGTCCCGATACAGTGCCTGCCAGCATGACGAGACTTAAATGCCAAGGGACGCGACCGCTCGTCCGGAGGCGCAAGGGGTGGAACCCAGCGGCATGGAAGAGATCCAATGATCATCGAGCTTGGCCATTATGCCCTGGTGCTGGCACTCGCCACCTGTCTTGTCGTTTCCATTTTGCCCGTGATCGGCGCCCGGCGCGGTGACGCAGCAATGATGGCGGTGGGTACCGCCGGCACCTATGTAATGTTCATGCTCGTCGCCTTTTCCTTCGCGGCCCTCACCTACGGCTACGTCTTCTCCGACTTCTCGGTGCAGAACGTCTTTGAGAATTCCCACTCTCTCAAGCCGATGATCTACAAGGTATCCGGTGTCTGGGGGAACCATGAAGGCTCGATGTTGCTCTGGGTGCTGATCCTGACGCTGTTCAGCGCCATGGTCGCCTTTTTTGGCACCAATCTGCCGGACCGGCTGAAAGCGAATGTGCTGGCCGTACAGGCCTGGATCACCACGGCCTTCACGCTCTTCATCCTCCTGACCTCCAATCCCTTCATCCGCCTGTCGCCGATTCCGGCGGAGGGCCAGGACCTCAACCCCGTGCTGCAGGATGTCGGACTGGCGATCCATCCGCCGCTGCTCTATCTCGGCTATGTCGGCTTTTCCGTCTGTTTCTCCTTCGCGATTGCCGCTTTGATGGACGGCCGCATCGATGCCGCCTGGGCACGCTGGGTGCGACCCTGGACGCTGGCTGCCTGGGTGTTCCTGACGGCTGGCATCGCCATGGGTTCCTACTGGGCCTATTACGAGCTTGGCTGGGGTGGTTGGTGGTTCTGGGATCCGGTCGAGAACGCCTCCTTCATGCCCTGGCTGGCGGGCACGGCGCTTCTGCATTCAGCGCTCGTGATGGAGAAGCGCGATGCCCTGAAGATCTGGACGGTGCTGCTCGGCATCATCGCCTTTTCGCTGTCCCTGCTCGGCACCTTCCTCGTACGGTCAGGCGTGCTGACCTCTGTGCACGCCTTTGCGAACGACCCGACGCGCGGCGTCTTCATTCTAGGAATCCTTGTAATCTTCATCGGCGGGGCCTTCACCCTCTTTGCGCTGCGCGCGCCGATGCTCAAGGCCGGTGGGTTGTTCCAGCCGATCTCGCGTGAAGGTGCGCTGGTTCTCAACAACCTGATTCTCACCGTCTCCACCGCGTCTGTTTTGATCGGCACGCTCTATCCGCTGTTTCTGGAGACGCTGACGGGCGAGAAGATCTCAGTCGGGCCGCCCTTCTTCAACATCACCTTTGGATTGCTCATACTACCCCTCCTGCTCGCGATGCCTTTTGGGCCCTTCCTCGCCTGGAAGCGCGGCGATCTACTTGGTGCGCTGCAGCGGCTTTACGTGGCGGCGGCGGTCTCGCTCATGCTTGGCCTCGGTTTCTGGTACGCCCAGAATGGTGGGCCTGTCATGGCGGTGGCAGGCCTTGCGCTTGCCTTCTTCGTCATGGGCGGCGCGGTATCCGATCTCTGGTATCGGTCAGGCTTTGGTAAGCATCCGCTGTCCACCGCCTGGAGTCGACTGAAAGGCCTACCCCGGTCGGCCTTCGGCACGTCACTTGCGCATTTCGGCATGGGTGTGACCGTGCTCGGCGTCGTGGCCGTCACCACCTTCGAGACGGAAACTGTGATCGAGATGAAGCCGGGCATGACGGTGGAGGCCGGCGGTTATGTCGTGACCTTCGACGGCATTCGCGCCGCGACGGGACCGAACTACAGCGAAGACCAGGGGCATTTCACCATCCGCGAAGATGGTGTTGAGGTGGCCGATATCTGGTCGTCGAAGCGGCTCTACACGGCCCGCCAGATGCCGACGACAGAAGCCGGCATCGTCACGTTCGGCTTCAGCCAGCTCTACATATCGCTGGGTGACCCAATAGCCGCCGGGGGCATTGTCGTACGCTTCTGGTGGAAGCCCTGGATCCTCTGTATCTGGTCCGGTGCCATCGTGATGATGGCTGGTGGCATCGTCTCGCTCTCTGATCGCCGTTTGCGAGTCGGCGCGCCAAAGCGAACCAAGGGCTCGGTACGGCCGTCGTTAGGGGTCAGCTGAGTGCACGAACAGACGGGCCCCTCCGCTTCCTGCGCGAATTAGACGGAGGCGCCATCCCGGCCCGGCACAAGGCGGCTTACATTCTTCAGGCAGCCTTGCTCGGCCCAAATTTTGGTGCCAGACGAATGTAAGCCAACTGGCTCAGCAGTTCGATCAGTGTCTGCGTGACAATTATTGCCGGAAGGATTGGTACAGCGCCCGGGACAGCGAAAGCCAGCGGTAGGACGACCAGAGAGTTGCGCGTGGCGGCACTGAATGCAACAGCACGGCCCGCTGGCGCATCAAGCCGGAACAACTTACTCATACCCCACCCCGACAAGGGCGCAGCAACCGCGTATGCCACGTATATTGGCACGACACGGAAAGTGGCATCGAGTGCGGGGCCGAGTTGCGGTACGACGGCAGCAACCACGACGAAGAGTACGAACGCTGTCGCAGGAACCGGAAGGAGCCCCAAAACCGCCGACGCACGCTCCCCGGCCACACTTTGGCCGGCCCAGAACTGGATGAGGACGGCGAAGACAAGCGGGACTGCTATCAGCCAGACGAACGCGTGGAAAAATGGTCCGGCTTTGATAAGGGACCCGGCATCGGGACCGAGGAAAACGCTCAAGTAGAGGGGCAACAGTAGCATTTGGGCGATCAGGAGCGCAGGTGTTGCTGCCAGCAGGAGACGGGCGTCGGCGCGGCCAAGATGCGAGAATGTAACGACATAGTCGATGCAAGGGGCGAGAAGGACCAGTAATACGCCAAGCCGTATCATCGGATCGGGTGGAAGAACCGGGACGAGAACTCCCACCAGCACAGGAATGACGACAAAGTTCGACAGAAGCAGGACACCAATGAAGCGGAACCGCGCGAGGGCCACCCGAAGTTCCGCAAGCGGTACCTGAAGGAAGGTCACAAACAACATGAACGCCAGCGACGGATTTATGCCGATCTCAAGTGCGGTTGTTCCGGAGATCGAGAGAGCCGCCAAAGCGCCAACGACAACTGCGCCAAAGTAGATCTGGACCTGATGATTTTCGAGGGTGTCACGGAGGGTCAACGGAGCGCTTTCAGTTTTCATTTCAGGCCGGATGACGCTAGCCAAGTCCGAGAGCGATGGCCACCCTTGCTATCCGGTGGTCTAGTCTTCGAACACTTCTGGTGCCAGCTCATTGCAGACAGCAAAAGGACCGGCGGGCATGGAGAACTGGGCAGGGAGTCGGATAGCAGAGTCCGATTGCCAGGATCACCTGAAGGCTCCCCTTATATGTCGCAAGTCGCTGGATTTGAGTAAGCCAACCTGCGCCACAGATCAGCGTGACAGTTTCAAAGGGCTGGGTATAGGTCGGTCCGGGTCGTGTCAGGCTTTGCGGTATTCATGCGCTATTCTCTGCCTTTCCATCGTGACCAGACATGAAACTACTGACGACTTCAATTGGATTGTTCTCCAATTTTCGGGATCCCGACAGCTATCCGATTTATCCGCCACCATGCGAAGACCGACAGGAGGAGCATTGCAGCAAGTAAGACAACACTTGCAAAGCCCCAGCCGGTTTCCACCGCCTCGTCGATCTGTGCGCCGAAAACGAAGCCCGCCATAACCAGGCAGACGGTCCAAACTATTGCTGATCCTGCATTCAGAACTGTAAACTTTGCCCATGACATTGATCCGAGACCAACCGGAAGCGCGCCGATGGTCCGCATACCCTTGGGATATCTGTAAAGAAAGATGTAGGCCCAACCGTACTTTGCAACTAGGATTTTCGCGCCCGCATAGGCCTTTTCAGCAAAAGGCCACCTCGTTAACCACGCATCCCCGTATCGTCTGGCGATAAAGAACCGTGCTTCGTCCCCGAGATAGCCGCCGGCAAAGGTTACGGCTAAAACAAGGGACAAGTCCAAAGCTTGTGTTTGAGCCGCATAGCCCGCGAACAATGGAAGACTACCGCTTTTCAGCATGCAATATGCAAAAAGCAGGATGTAGATCCATGTACCGTATTCTTGTAGTAGATCAGACAAGCCGTCCATATCGCTTCACCAAGTCAAATCGCAGGGCAGAATCAGAAACTCTTTTGTTTACGATCTACACGATCTATCGGATGTTTTCCGTCGCATGGCCTGCCTGGTGAGTGCACGACCATCGGGCATCTGGTTCAGTTTGGCAGAGCCCGCGCACGAACTGAGGCTGCCGGTGTTTTCCAACAGCCTCTACCTGACAGCGCCAGGAGAATGCGGATAACCGGAGTCGGCCCCTACATGGCACAGGCCTTGCATGCCTGACCCGACTTCAGGCCGCTGAACTGTTGAGGGGCTTCACGGTTTTCTCCGTCTAAGCCTCAGAGAAGGGAGGCAGGCTGGTAACGACGATGGGGGTTTTGCCGGGCACTCGACCATACAAGTCGACAACGTCCTGATTGATCATACGGACACACCCCGAGGATACCGACTTGCCAATCGTCCACCATTCTGGCGATCCATGGATGCGGTATAGCGTGTCTTCGCCATTCTGAAAAATGTAAAGCGCACGCGCGCCCAAAGGATTCTCGAGGCCAGGTGGCATACCACCATTGGCAATGCTATAGGGCGCAAGTTCTGGCTGTCGAGCGACCATCTCGTCAGGTGGCGTCCAGCGCGGCCACTGACGTTTGTACTGGATGACCCCCTTGCCCGACCATTCGAACCCCTGCCGGCCGAGACCGACGCCGTATCGCATCGCCTGTCCGCCCTCGTAAGTCAGGTAGAGAAAGTAATTGGCCGTATCCACGACCAATGTGCCTGGCCGCTGTCCAGTCGGATCACTCACCATCTGCCGGTAATAGCGCTTGGCGATCTTCTGGTAGGGTATAGCAGGCAGCGGGAACTGTTCGTTCAGTATTGGTCCATAGGTGATTTCCAGAACCGGATGGGCGGTGGGCACGATTTCAGACTGTGTCGTCTCCACGGTCGTTCTCGAGCAGCCAGTCAATACAGCCGCCGCTGCCCCAGCACCGCCGATAACGAAGCCTCGTCGTGTCAATTTCCCAGACTGCAATGTATTTCCTCTCGAAGGTTGAAGTTCTGGCTTAAGAGCCGGTCATCAGATTGCGGATTTTCTTCATGCGAACCTCGCGGGATTCATGCATGTCGAGCGTTCCTTTGAAGCTCCCATTGGCGTCCATCATGTATACGCCAGCCGTATGGTCCATTGTGTAGCTTCCATCTTCGGTCGGAACCTTGCGTGCATAGGCGGAGAAAGCTTTAACAGCCGTCGCTGTTTGCTCCGGCGTTCCCCGAAGGGCAAGGATTCGACGGTCGAAGGATGTCATGTACTCGTTCAGCAACTGCTGAGTATCTCTCTCGGGGTCAACGCTGATGAATACAACGTTGAAACCGCTCGCAGCCGGCCCGAGTTCATTCATCAGGTCACTCAACTCGAACAACGTTGTGGGGCAGATGTCTGGGCAGTGCGTAAAGCCAAAAAACGCCAAATACGGCTTTCCCTTGAGGACAGCGTTGTCGATCACTTGGCCCCGGTGCGAAACCAACTCAAATGGGCGACCGATCGCAGGGGTAGAGGACGTGTCTGGCTCACCACGTTTGCCGCCACCCGACTGCAGCAAATAACCTATAATCAGTAGCAATGTGAAGATCGCAACCACACACCACGCCACAAGTCGAAACGCTCTGAGAGCTTTCATCTAATTCCCTGCCGAAATTCACCCTGAAGAACCCCTTGGAGTACTCCTAATCCCTCTAGTAGCTTGAGGTTCAAGGCAAGTGGCGAAGAAAATCGAAATTCTCCTCAGTCGTTTCGCTGTCATCCACATCAGACAGAAACGGAAATTTCAGTCGGACAGAAAGCGCCCTTGACCCTCAAGCTACTAGAGGTTTCATACTGATTAGCATCAATGAGCGACAGGAATGGCAGAGAGTGGTGAAAACTAACGACGGCGCATGGCTTGCGATCTTCAGCGCGTGGATAATTGCCATGGGTTCGACGCTGGGCGCACTGTTTATCGGTGAGGTCATGGGGCAAGCACCATGCGATCTCTGTTGGCACCAACGAGCCTTCATGTTTCCACTGGCAGTGCTGCTCGCAGTCGCCGCTTTCCGCTCTGATGCCCGCGCCTGGATCTATGCCGTTCCGCTGGCAGCGGCGGGATGGTCGATCGCGGCATTTCACAACCTTCTGTATTTCAACATCATCCCCACGGCCATCAAGCCTTGCGGCCAGGGGCCATCCTGCTCGGGCGCTGGTATGCTCCTCTTCGGAACCCTGCCCATTCCGCTGCTGTCGCTTGGCGCGTTTACTGTCATCATCGTCCTACTTCTAATCGTGCGCCGGAGAACACCAACATGAACAGACGCACTTTCGTTATCGCTTCGGCTTCGGCCGCGATTGCCGTTTTCGCAGGAGGCGCGGCCCTCTATGATGGGCTTACGCCAGACGCTGAGCCAGCGCCCTCTACAATGCCGGGGAACAATACCCTTGTCAGAATGCACTCGCCGGTCATGGGGCCGGTTTCGGCGCCTGTGACAATTGTCGAGTTTTTTGATCCGTCATGTGAGGCATGCCGGGCCTTTTATCCGCTCGTGAAGCAAATGATGACGCAGACCGGAAATGACGTGCGACTTGTCCTGCGATACACCGTATTCCACGAAGGTTCCGAAGATGCCGTGCGCATATTGGAGGCCGCGCGCAAACAAAACCTGTTTGAACCGGTCCTGGAAGCGATACTTGAACAGCAGCCTGTCTGGGCCGATCATGGCAAACCAGATCTAGAAAAGGCATGGCAGATTGCGGCGATGGCCGGACTTGATGTCGAGCAGGGAAAGAAGGATGCGGCCTCCCCAGCGATCGATAATATTCTTGCCCAGGATATGGCCGATGTTCAGGCCAACAATGTGAAACAGACCCCGACATTTTTCGTGAACGAAAAGCCTCTCACAGAGTTCAGTCCGCAAGGTCTATTCACCCTGGTGAAGGCTGAAATCGATGCCAGCAAGGCAGGTTCCTGACCTCGGAGACCGGACCGGAATTCATGAGTGGACATCACCACGATTATGGAGCGGATGCAGGAGACAAGCGTATAGGGGGAGCAATTCTCGTAAACGTGCTCCTTACTTTTGCGCAGATTGCCGGCGGCATCTTCTCCGGCAGTCTTTCCCTGATCGCGGATGCGCTCCACAACTTCAGTGACGCTGCATCACTTGTGATTGCGTATGGTGCACGTCGGATCGCGCGCCGCCCTTCTGACGAAAGAATGACGTTCGGCTATGTTCGAGCCGAAATCGTCGCATCGCTGATCAACTACACGACTTTGATCGTCATTGGGCTCTATCTCGTGTATGAAGCGGTCACGCGGTTCATCGCACCGGTGCCGATCGAAGGGTGGACGGTCGTGATCGTCGCAGGCATCGCGCTCGTCATCGATTTGATCACAGCCATGCTCACCTACACCCTTTCAAAAACCAGCATGAATATCCGCGCCGCTTTCTTGCACAATGTGTCGGACGCGCTTGGATCGGTGGGTGTGATAATTGCCGGCACACTTGTGCTGCTATACGGCTGGACATGGATTGACCCTGCGATCACCCTCATGATCGCAGCCTACATACTCTGGCAGGCCTTCACTGAGATCGGAGGATCGATCAGGATCCTGATGATGGCGGCGCCTGAGGACGTAAATGTGAACGAACTTGTTTCGGACATGCGTTCCGTCGAAGGCGTCCAGGAGGTCCACCATGTCCATGTGTGGCGGATCGATGAAGATCACAAGGCATTGCAAGCGCATCTCGTTGTGACGGAGTTATCTCTGCGCAGTGCTGCTGCAGTGAAAGGCGCAGTGCGAAAAATCCTGCGGGACAGGCACGGTATCGACCACAGCACTCTGGAGATCGAAACGCCAGCGGACGGTTGCGAAGACGGCGTACAGGTCATCGGTCATAATGTTGTAGCGACCTGAGCCTACCTACTTTGCAGGCACCGTTGACGGATATGCTCAACGATGAAAGCCGCGTCGTCAGCCACACCCAAGATCAAACCAGAGGCACGGTTCCGCTGCCATGGACGTCCGACATAGTAGAGACCGGCAACAGGCGAAACCCCGTTGGAGTGAATTGGGGCAGCCCGAGCATCAACTGCACCTTCGACTTCAATCCAAGGGAGCTCATCGGCATAGCCTGTGGCCCAAACAATGGATCTGATGTTCTCGCTCGATCCGTCGGCGAAACTTGCCCTACGATCATGGATCGCAGCCAGTCTCGGCTTCAGGATTACCCCCAACCGCCTAAGTGAAGCATCGTCATTGCCACGAACAGGGAATGGATCTTCACGCCTCATCCTTCGCCCGATGATCCCCTGCGCCGATGCACGGAGAAGGCCGAGCTGCCCCAGCCATACCCACAAACTGCGTCCGAGGATCTTCTCCGGTAAAAGTCTGCGCTTTCGCCCGCGTGCAAGCAGCACCTGTTGAAACCCAGCCATCGCGATTGCCACGTCCCTTCCACTCGCGCCATCTCCGACAACAAGAACAGGGCCTTTCGCCACCGAGCCCGGATTGCGGAACTCAGTTACGTGCATCTGCTGAATGTGGGCCGGGAGCAATTTCGACAATCCAGGAATACGCGGTGTCGAAAATGCCCCCGTGGCAACGATGACAATATGACTTGTGAGACGATCGCCGTCTTGCGTTGACGCCACAAAGAGACTGCCTGCCTTCTCAAGTCGGACGACCTTCTTCGAACTGATGACCGGAATTTTATGGAAGGAAGCATACCGCCGCAGATAGTCAGCAAACTCATCCTTTCCAGCATAGCCATTTGCATCACCAACCAGGGGCATATCCGAGAGCGCGCTGATGCTGCGAGGTGTAAAAAGTGTGAGGCTGTCATATCTGTTGCGCCAGCTGTCTCCGATTTTTGTGCCGGCATCAACAATCGAGAAGCTCAGGCCCTGCCTCTTCAAGGCATATGCCGCAGCGAGCCCGGCTTGCCCCGCCCCTATAATCAGGATGTTGGTCCGCATTGTATTCCTCTTAAGTAAGATCGTCGTTACCCATCGACGGCTGGGGAGGTTACGGTTTCATTGGGCTCAGGCCTTGCCTCTCGACCAATATGCGAGAAGCTCAAGAGAAACACCGCGATAACGAAAATCGTGAGCACCGCCAACACAATCCAGTTATTGCGTCGTATCTTCTTAATCCGATCATCGGGCTGGGCCATAATTCATTCTCCTGCCACACTTGGGGTGCTCACCCAGTCGCCGGACCTGGCCTTCTTCTTCTGGAAGGGGTCAGCCAGCGCCGCCTCTGGTCTGCTAACCGGATATTTTGTGCCCGAGATGCGAGCCGCAAGTCGGTCTGGACCCTCTTCTTTAAGGAGTGCGCGGAAACTTGAATGCATCCCGCCATCCACATAGGACGACACCGTGGTGCCGCCGGCCTGTTGAAGCGCAGCCTCAAGCCTTTGGTTTTCTTCGGCCATGCGGGCCATCAGTGCGGGATCAGGAGAAGCGGCGCTTGCGGGGCAAGCCTCCAGTGGGTAGCGGGGCTCTCCGCCCACGAACTCTTTGTTGAACATGTAGCGGCGGCCACACACCGAGACCTTTGGTTGCTGACGGGTCAGTTCGAAAAAGTCGTATCCCTCTTTCAGAGTCCGCCAGAACGACAGGTTTTGATTGTCTTTGTGCAGCGCCATATTTTCCGTCGTCATCCGGAAAGGATAGGCCTGGACCTGGAAGCGCTCCTGTCCCGATGAAAGTGCCTTGGCGACGATTGCATATATCTCACCGACGCCCTGGTCTGTCAGCGCAAAGCAACCGGAAGAGGAGCAAGCACCGTGGACCATCAGCGCCTCGCCGGTATAGCCGAGTGCCGACTCGAGCCTGTTTGGATAGCCGAGGTTAAAAGATACATAGTACTGCGATTTAGGGTTCAGCATGCCTTTGGAGACATGGTAAAATCCCTCGGGCGCTTGGCGGTCACCTTCCTTGACCTTGGGGCCTAGCTTCCCTGACCACCTGCACATCGGATATGTCTTTAGCAGTGCGTAGCGTCCGCTTCGGTCGATTTTCCAGACCTCGAGCTCGCTTTCCTGCTTAAAGATCCTGATCAGGACGGGGCTTTCCGCAGCCATCCCCTTCTTTGACATTTCTGCCAGCATCTTGCTCGACAGTTCGGGTGCGCTGCTGGATAGGTCGTCCAGACCCATGTCTGAAACACAACCGGATAGCAAGACAGCTACAAGGGCTCCGATGCAGGCATTCCGCGCGATCAGGAGTGCTCGCTCATTCAAATTCTGAAACCAATTCATTTCGTCACTCTTCGCGCTTTCAATGGAACCGTGCCGACATCATCAATAAGGTGCCGAGCGCACCACGGCAGCCGGCAATACAGGAAGGGGGCACGACCGCACGACGCCGCATCGAACAAGTCCTTAGCCACCGGTCCAAATATAGAACCTCAAGTAACTAGAGCTACAAGGGGCAGCCCCAGGAAATGCTGGATGCTCCTCCCACCTAATCATCTACTCATCTTTGGGCACGGGACCAGGCACAACATCGAGCAGAGATTTATCAACCAGGGGCGTTACCTTCATTGGGGTTGCTCCGGAGCTGCGCATCCGCGCCAGATCTGCTGCAGTCAGGTAATCGAGCTTGGTGATCAGAGTTTTATAGTATGCTTGCAGACCAATCCGCTTGTTCATCCGCTCCACCAGATCTAACCTCAGGGCATCGACCGTGAATTCGGGATCTTTGAGAACCGGTCCGGACACCAGTGCCGCGATCAATTCGTCCGTCAGTTCTGCCTCCGGGCTGGGACTAGCACGCAGTGCCTCGTCATTTGCGGTCAACGTCACTTCTGCAACGACGTAACCGTCCACCTTTTTCTCCCGAATGATCGGGACGGTCACCATCGCCGATTTGACCACCTCATGTTCGGTTAGCCCGGGAGACTGCGCCTCAACCTGTTTGGGCGCCGGGGCCCACTGGAAACCAGCGTAGACAGCAACCAGGCACACCAAGACACACCACGCTCCGGAGAATGCAATCTTCCACATTTACTGATCTCCATGAGGATCAACCGGAGCTACGCCGGGATCCTCCACGGATCGCTGTCCTGCCATCGCATTCAGGCGTGATTGGACAGTGCTCGATCCTTTAGTCGATGAGAGCCGCTTTCAAGCCGCATGTTGGACATAGTCCAACGCGGCAGACACTTGTTGACGATCTCGGGCGGTTTTAACGGTAAGATCAGGCTCGGGGAGGAGGATCAAGGGGATCAATGCCTGCAAAGACACGGAACCGATTTGGTGAAACTCTGTAGGCAGAGAACATTCGTTCCGAAATTGCAGCGCTTTCCTGCAGGCAAGCCAGAAGCTCGTGAGAATGCTCGACCAGATGCTGGCATTTCGCGTGGGCACCAGCAGACACAGTCCCTTGATGGACGGTTCTGGATATCGTCGCCCCGGAAATGACATTCCGTGCGACTGATCCATGCGGACCCGCAATGGCGACTGCCAACAGCAGTGCCACACACAAAATCCGAATCGATTTTCCGAGCCGCGACATCATCACACGTCACACTCAACCTGTCTGAGATTGCCTGAAGCTGGTGCACACGCACCGCCGCACGATGGAGGACGCAGACAATAAGAATTGATTTCCCCGTATGTGACCATAGCCTCTAGAGTCGAGAAATGATCGGTTCAGTCGCACGTATCTCAACAAAACTTGGCATGATCGCTGCGTTTTCGCTGGTGGGGTTTGTGTTCGTCAAGGGTGTTTTTGCCGTCGTTTGCTGGGGCATCGGACATGACTCCTTCGAGGCCATCGCGGGCATCGTCTCATCCATCGGCCTTGGGGGCTGGATCGGCATAGAGGCCTATCTGTCGTTCACAAGCTGGCGATCTCATAAAAAAGTGCCTTAATTCGACACAGGCCGATAAAATTGCACTGAATTTCTTTGCGTGATGATCGTGTTCGATCCGCATAACTCGTCCCAAGACACAGGGACGACTTATGACCTCCAGATTTTTGCTCGCAATTCTCGCCATAACGATCATTTCGACAGGCGCCGCCTGGAAACCGGAAGCGGCAACGTGGGATTCCATGCCTGTCGCCGAAGCGACGTCACAACCGATCGGCCACTTCGAATTTTGCAAAAGATACCAGAAAGAGTGCCAGCCGATCGCTGCAGATCGCGCACGCCTGAAGCTCACAGAGGAACTCTGGAATAGCCTCGTTGAGGTCAATCAGGTCGTTAATACAATCCCTGCCATCGAGGACATCGAAATCTATGGTGTCGAGGAATTCTGGAACTATCCGACCACCGCAGCCGACTGCGAGGACTTTGTTCTTCTAAAACGCAAGCTTCTGATGAGACGCGGGATCTCGGCCTCCAACCTGCTGATCACTGTCGTACTCCAGCCGGACGGATCCGGGCATGCTGTGTTGACGGTGCGGTCACAGATGGGCGACTTCATCCTCGACAACTTGCGTGCTGAAATCAGAAATTGGTCTGAAACAGAATATACCTATCTCAAGCGTCAGGATTCTCGCAATCCTGGCAAATGGGTGAAGATCAAGGACGGTCGAGACACAACGGCGGTCAGCGGTATTCGCTAATCTGACGAACCAATTTGGACCGGCCGACCTTGCTGCAGTCAGTCGGGATACGTGGCGAGGTGAAACTTGGCAATGATTGGCCCCCTAGCTCAGATGATGAGCCCCGCCCGCCACTAAACTTTCCTTGATGAAGCAACTGACGCCCAAGTTTGCGCTTGAAGCTCTAGTTGCTAGAGGCCGTATGGCAAAAACCCTGTGAGCGTGAAACCCGCTCGCGGCCAATCTGCCAAAATCGTCGCGCAAGTCAGAGCGTGCTCAGCCTGGAACTGAAAATGCTATTCTCGAACAAACGCCTGTTCAGGCTTATCTTTATCGTCCTTGGGGTTATTGCAATCTGCGTTATCGATCTGTCGGTTAAATCCGTCATGGCCGAGCTTCTGGCAGCCCCAACGGGAACCATTGAGTTGGCCCCCTTTTTCAACCTGACGCTCACCTACAACACGGGTGTCAGCTTCGGGCTATTTTCCGACACCATCGCGTCAGCACCCCGGTTGTTCGCCACACTTCAAGGGGGCATCGTTGTCGGACTCGTCGTTTGGGCAATATTCGCCAACAGTGTCCTGGAGGGAATGGCCATAACGGCAATGGCTGGGGGTGCGAGCGCAAATGTGGTCGATCGCTTTATGCACTTGAGGGTTACCGACTATCTGGATTTCCACGCTTACGGGTGGTCATGGCCTGCTTTCAATATTGCGGATGTGTTCATCGTGTGCGGTGCCATTGTCCTTGTGGCGGCGTCGGTAGTTCAGACCAAAAACAAGCATGCGTCCACGAATTCCTGACGGGGTGAGGCGCAAAGAGAAAGCAAAGCCTCAACTCTCAGTTTCTTGGCGGCCTTCATTCGCGATCTGGTTCTCCATGGTGATGATTGGTTTCCGCAGAACCTGGAGCAAGGATCTCAAGCGGGACAGCACGCGAGGTTCCGTTATCAAATTTTAGCGTCATCGTTGCGGCTTTCGGAGGCCCCGAACTTCGCACCAGTGAAATGAAAACTGTGTCCTGATCCATGTCCAGTTCCGCATTTCGGGGTATCACGACGTAGGCATCCGATAGCGGTACCCGTTCGAAGCCTTTGGAATCAGACATCGGGCTCTCGAGTGTAGCGGCCGAATACCCGGCAACCTCGATAGAGACAATCGCTATCTCATCGCCCGTACCGTTGTAGACGGTGATATATGCAGTATCAGTGACCCCGTTGGGCGCCAGTACCAATTCTGCATGCTCGATGGTCAGGGAGTCGTATTTGATTTGATGAGGTTCATTTGTCACGTTAGCCAAGACGCTGCTTTGACCGGCGAAAAGAAATGCAGTGGCTGCCACACACCAACGTTTTGCTTGATTTGCCATTTGTAAATCCTCACATGTGCCGGACCATTGCTATATATCTTTCGGTTCGGTCGGTGATCAGATTTGTGTGATGGTCTAGTTCGCCGCAGTCAACACTAGCCGCGTCTGGAGAGGGAGCGAGCATGCTTACAATTGGAGATCTGTCTAGGACCACCGGTGTCAAGGTTCCAACTATCAGATATTATGAGCAGATGGGGCTGCTTTCGCCGCCAGAGCGTTCTGAGGGCAATCAACGACGCTACTCGAAGACCGAGCAGGAACGCCTCTCCTTCATTCGCCATGCTCGCGATCTTGGACTGACGATCGAAGCCATTCGTGAGCTTATTGAACTCAGCCAACATCCCGAAAAGCCGTGTGCAGAGGCTGACAAGATAGCTGCTGAACAGCTTGTGACAATCCGACAGAAGATCGAGAGATTGAAGAAGCTGGAAGCCGAGCTAGAACGGATCTCAACACACTGCCATTCAAATCAAGTGCGCGATTGCTATGTGATCAGGGCCTTGGCAAACCACGATTTGTGCACCACCGAGCACGACTGACTCTAGCATTTCACAGCCCAAATACTGAGTACAAAGCGATCCCAGTTGGTACCCATCTGAATGATCGGGGCGATTAATGGCGAGCTCCAAGTCGCACAGATCGTCCAGACCAAGAGCCTGCATCATCGGTCACAGTCGCCAAGTCCGTGAGGGCTACGTCAGGCGGCCGACCAGCTCGCGGAGTGCTTCAAAGTCCTCCGGAAATATTGGGCTACTCGTTGCGATTGCTCACGATACGAAGTCGACCAACAGCTTCAGGTTCAGCGCAGCGATCACGATTGCGATGATCCAAGCCAAAGCCGACAGCCATAGAGGTGCCTTCATCTCTCCCATCTTATCAGCGTCGGCTGTGAACATCACCAGCGGGAAAACCGCAAAGGACAGTTGGAGGCTAAGCACGACCTGGGTCAAGATCAGAAGCTGGGCAGTGCCGCTGTCTCCGAAAGCTATCGTGACCCCTGCTGCGGGTATGATGGCGATCCCCCGGGTGATCAGACGGCGAAGCCAAGGTGCAAGCTGGATCTTCAGGAACCCTTCCATCACGATCTGACCCGCAAGCGTTGCCGTCACCGTCGAATTGACACCGCAGCACAAAAGGGCGATTCCGAACAATGTCGGTGCGACGGCCAAACCGAGCAACGGGGCTAGCAGACTATGAGCCTCCCCCAGTTCTGCGACCGAAGTCCGCCCGGTTTCGTGGAAAGTAGCGGCCGCCAGAATGAGGATCGAAGCATTGACGAGCAGAGCGAACATCAATGCGACGGTGGAGTCGATCGTCGCGAATTTCAGAGCCTCGCGCTTTTCAGGTAACGTATCGCCAAAGTCCCGCGTCTGCACGATACCGGAGTGGAGGTAGAGATTGTGCGGCATAACGGTCGCACCGAGTATGCCAAGCGCCAGATACAGCATGTCGGGATTGGTGATAATCTCTGTCGTTGGAGCAAAGCCGAGGATCACCTGACCCCAATTCGGATCGGCAAGAGCGATCTGAACCGCAAAGCAGACGGCGATAACGCCGAGCAAAGTTATGACAAGCGCTTCGACCCAACGGAAGCCAAGCTTTTGCAGGTAAAGGATCAAGAATACGTCCAGAGCAGTGATGACCACTCCCAGCTCGAGCGGAATACCGAAAAGGAGGTTCAAGCCGATTGCAGTGCCGATTACCTCGGCGATGTCAGTCGCAATGATCGCTATTTCGGCCAGCAGCCACAGCACCATGGCAACCGGTTTGGGGTAGGCATCACGACAGGCCTGCGCCAGGTCCCGCCCCGAGGCGATGGCGAGGCGCGCGCACAGCGACTGAAGGACGATCGCCATGATGTTTGAAATCAGGGCCACCGTGAGCAGCGCGTAGCCGAAGCGTGATCCCCCGGCCAGAGATGTCGCCCAATTGCCTGGGTCCATGTACCCGACCGCGACGAGATAGCCGGGCCCAAAGAAAGCCATTGCCCTTCGGAAAGTGCCCGCTCGTGCCGCGACCTTGATCGACCGGTGCACATCCGAAAGGGACGCCTCTCCCACCGTTCGTTGCCATCCCCTCACCGGTCTGTCCATCGTCCACCGCGCTTTCAAAGCCCACCGCTATTGCAATTGCAAATCATTCTCATAAAGAGGCTGCGGACGCAAGCCAGTTCGATCGATCCCCACCAATTGGGAACCATTAGGGCTTTATTGACCATAATCGGCTTTACTGATGGTGATCCGAGCGCGGCCGCAATGTTCGCCAGGCCCGAGCTCGGAGAGCCGTCAAGCGTGGAGTACCCAGTGAGCGAGTTGCCAACTTGCGTTAGGCCCTGTTCAGCCGCAGCCTTCCTATCCGAATGCCTCCGCGGCATGGCGACGGTTGCAGTTGCCGTGCTGCTCGCAGTGGCAATGGCGGCGGGTTCGTCCTCACCGGCGACAGCCGCGACGGAAAGATCGCTGAAGCTGTTTTTCACACACACTGGGGAACGTGCGACGATAACATTCAAGCGGGACGGGAAGTTCGATGCCCGTGGACTAGTTCAGATCAACCGCTTTTTGCGCGATTGGCGCAAGAACGAACCAGCGAACATTGATCCCCGTCTACTCGATCTCGTATGGGAAGTGTACCAGCGCAGCGGATCAAACAACTATATTCATATAGTCTCTGCCTATCGCTCACCGGCGACAAACAAGATGCTCAGAGGGCGATCGAGGGATAGTGGTGTCGCGAAAAACAGCCAACACACCCTCGGCAAGGCAATGGATTTTTACATTCCGGGCGTCAAACTGGCCAAGTTGCGATCACTTGCAATGCAGATGCAAGTCGGCGGAGTGGGATACTATCCCGAATCGGGATCTCCTTTCGTCCATCTTGATGTTGGAAATGTCCGTGCATGGCCCCGCATGACGCGCAAGGAACTGGCTCGCATCTTTCCCGATGGAAAGACCATGCACCTTCCCTCCGATGGCCGCCCGCTCCCCGGCTACGATTTGGCAGTCGCCGACTATCGTCGTCGCGTCGGCGCGAAATCGATCGAGATTGCTTCCAGTGCTGGAGATAAAGACAGTAGTTTCGCTCCCGCTTCATCAAACAGGAGCAGCCTGCTCACCGCAATGCTACCGACTGAACGAAGCCGAGCAGAGGACGCGCTCGATCTTCAGACAAACCGGCAGACCATGGTCGGCGAGGCTAGGTCGGAGTTCACCGATTTAAGCGCTTTGGCAATTCCTGTACCGGTTGCACGCCCTACTTCCGAAATGGAAATGCCTAGGGTCGAGGTTGCCTCACTCGGTCCGTCTACCGATCGCACACAGATTGAGAGTTTCCGCCCTTCCGCCATTCTTGATCTGCCGGAGCCGATTGCCTTGATCGCGCTATTTCGGATTACCGCAGCAGACAGAGATGCTGACGAAGAGGCTGATGGTCAGGAAACGCTTATGACATGGGCGCTTTCGGGTCCGGACACCTCAACAGGATTGACAGCGCCCCTCATATCTGCACGACTGTTTGCGATCAGGACTACCCAGATCGCCCCCTAAATCAAGGATCGGAGCCATTGTGCCAGCCTGCAACAAACGTCTCGCGCGTCGATGCTCGAATCTTCGGCGGTGCGTCAGCTTTTAGCAGGGGCCGGCATTTCCAAATCGTTTGAACAGCCTGTCGCGTCATCGAAGCCGGCGGCGATTGCTGCCAGATCTTCCGGTTTGGCATTGAAGCGTAGACCGTGAAACTCGCCGTCTGAGCCAGCCCCACCTTCAATGGAAAAGCCTGAAAATTCGCCTTTCTGCTTTTCTACGTCACTAACTGGACTAGGAATGAGGGTCACCTGGGCGCCGATTGCCCGACCCCGCATTCCGGAGACCGTGATTGGCCCTTTGCTGTCCAGAACGGAAATCTGGATGAGATGACCCGCCTCGACCTTGCGAAGAGATTCGGCAACCCGCATGGCGGTCCGAAGACGGACCTGCTCATCCACGGCCTCTGTGACGATGAACTGCCGGATCCAGGTGCCGTCGCGATCCCGCGCCTTAGCGGTGGCAACTGTCTGACAATCCGCACCGCTCTTCTCAGCCGATAAACCCAAAAGCTCTTCCGGACCATAATAAACTGCCGCCGCACCACCAGCACCGCCGACGCAAAGCGCTCCGAATAAAACTGCCAAGCTGATCCTTAAGATGCGCCGTCTTCGTTCCTGCATGGAGAGAACCTTCGGTGGAAGCCTATGACCAGATCTAACCACCGAAGTCTTGAAACCGAATGAAGCAAAAAGGTTAATCGAGGCCACCTACAGAACACCGCCCTGCAGCCGACCCGCGTTCACTGAGGATCATGGAGTGTGCCCAGCATGTTCCTCCGAACTTGCTGTCGCACCCTTTTGGACGACGAACTCCACTTCGACGGGCCCTGCTTTCTCGAACTGCAGCGTTGCCTTGAATTTTTCGCCCTCCGCTGGGTACCATGTAGGCTTCTCGAACATGATGTGCATGGCACGGGGCTCCAGCTTGACAGTGGAGCCGGCGCTGATTGTGATGCCCTCCTTGACAGGTCGCATACGCGCCACCCCGTCGATGACAGATGATAGGTGGATTTCAAAGCGCTCGGCGACCGGACTGCTTCCTCCAAGAAGGCGATCATCCGTCCTGCCCGTGTTGACGATCGTCAAATACCCGCCGAGAACCGGCGCAACCGCGGGAGCTTTTTGGGACCATGGATGCTTTATCTCCAAGCTACCGACCGTGAAATCATGAGACGATGCGGGACCGGAAGACGTGGTCACGAACGTCAAAGCAAAGAGACCAAAAGCCAGCAGTTTTTGAAATGGCACTGTAAATTCTCCGTATCGTTTGCGGGACACAATTATCAGATTCGAAACAGACCTAGACCCGATAGATCTGACCGGGTTGGCATCACGACAAGTTCAAGGACACACGAGACACCGGCGGTTCAGCGAATAGGACGCAACAACCGCAGGGCATTCATGGTCACAAGGACTGTCGCTCCCGTATCGGCAAGGATCGCGGGCCAAAGGCCCGTGATGCCCAGGATAGTCGTCACCAAGAATACCGCTTTCAAACCCAGAGCGATGGTGATGTTCTGGAAAATGTTGCGCATGGTCCGTTTCGAGAGATCGATCATAAGGGCGACATCAGCCACCCTGCCGTGGAGAACGGCGGCGTCAGCCGTCTCCAAAGCCACGTCTGTTCCACCACCCATCGCGATCCCGACATCAGCAGCCGCTAACGCTGGCGCGTCGTTGATCCCATCGCCGATCTTGCCGACAACATAGCCCTCTTTCTTCAGTTCGCCCACGATCCGCTGCTTGTCTTCAGGCATCAGCTCCGCACGGACCTCAATGCCGAGTTGCGCACCAATGGCCGTGGCGGTCCGCTTATTGTCGCCTGTCAGCATAACCGTCCTTATGCCTGCATCCGTCAGAGCCTTGAGGCCCGCAACTGCATCGCCTCTCGGCTCGTCACGCATGGCAATGGCACCAGCGAGAACATCGCCAATGACCAGTACAGAGACGGTCTTTCCTTCATCGTTGAGAGACGTGATCTTCTCCAAATGAGCAAGTGGAACCGGAACTCGCTCTGCTGCGGCCTTGGGCGAGCCGAAAAAGACCTCAACGCCATCCACGATGGCGGAAACACCCTTGCCGCCGAGCGCCTTCGCATCGGCCCCGGAGGGAGCTACTATGCCCTCTTCCTTGGCCTTGCTTAAGATCGCAAGGGCGAGAGGATGGCTGGATCCCACTTCAAGCGCTGCGGCAAACCGAAGGACGTCTTCACTTTCCCGGCCGAACGGGACCACATCAGTCACCTGCGGTTTGCCTTCGGTAAGCGTGCCAGTCTTGTCGAAAGCAATCGCCGTGAGCTCGCCGAGACCTTCTAGAACGGCGCCCCCTTTGAGGAGCAGGCCGCGGCGTGCGCCCGACGACAGTGATGCAGCGATCGCAGCCGGGGTCGAAATGACAAGTGCGCATGGGCAGCCGATCAGCAGCACGGCAAGCCCCTTGTAAACCCACTCACTCCATATTCCACCCGCAAACAGCGGAGGAATGACTGCCACCAAAGCGGCAACGACAACCACGCCAGGAGTGTAGTATTTGGAGAAACGGTCAATAAAGCGTTCGGTCGGAGCCTTGGATTCCTGCGCTTCCTCGACGAGGCGAACGACACGGGCGATAGTGTTGTCTGCTGATGCTGCCGTGACCCTGATACGCAGAACCGCATCACCATTTACGGTGCCCGCAAAAACAGTGTCGTCGACGGCCTTGCGAACAGGCACGCTTTCCCCGGTCACGGGCGCTTCGTCGATCGAACTTTCGCCTGCAACGATGACACCATCGGCGGAGATCCGATCACCGGGCCGAACCAGTATGATTGAACCAACCGCAAGAGTTTCGGCTGGCACCTCGCGGGTCTCGCTGCCCTCCTCCAGTAACGCCGTCTTTGGAACGAGCGCCGTAAGGGACTTGATGCTGTCGCGCGCCCTTCCCGCGGCAACGCCTTCAAGCAGTTCGCCAACCAGGAAAAGGAAGACGACCGCAGCGGCCTCTTCGGTCGCGTTAATGACCAGTGCGCCAGCAGCGGCGATCGTCATCAGCATCTCGATGGAGAATGGCGTGCCAGCCAGTGCGGCCATGATAGCCCTTCGGGCGATCGGCACGAGGCCGACAAGCATTGCAATCGTGTAGGCATATGTTTCGATCGCTGGGAACATATACCCAATGCCATAAGCGACAGCTAGTGATCCACCCGCGAAGATCGTCAGACGCCCCTTCTTAGTCCCCCACCAAGGACCTTCGGAAGAACCGTGATCGTGACCGTGGAGTCCTTCAACTTTGCCGAGCGCCGCGCTTTTCGATCCATGGTCGTGTCCAGCGTGGGCGTTGTCAGATCCCTCTTGGGTCGTAGACGATGCGCGCCCGTCCGATCCTGGCATGGGAACGATCGTGTAACCGAGACCAGAGACCCGTTTTTCTATCGCTTTGATATCCGCTGACTGCCGATGTTTGACCGTCATGGTTCCGGCCGTGACCGACACGGAGACGTCATCGACAGCGTCCATCCGTCTGATGGCCGTGTCAATCTTGGAAGCACATGACGCGCAATCCATTCCGCCGATACGGAAACGTGCCTGCAGGATCAGGGGAGCCACATCATCTGAAGGCGCGACGCGATCGGCCTCATGATCATGCCCAGTGCAATGGGTGCCATGATCCGAATGATCGTCATGACTGGACTGTGCGTGCGGCTCTCCATGTAGGTGATCGTGCGTGCGATCCGGTTCGTGTTTATCGACGGGTTTCACAACGGTTTTGGAAATCGTTGAGATTAGGGAGGCCTGATAGCCTAGGCCCGAAAGCTTGTGGCGAATCGTGTCCAGAGCGCTGATTTCTGTGTGCTCGACTGTCATTGTGCCGGCGGTGACAGATACGGACACCTCTTGAATGCCCGCAATACGTCTCACGGCAGTGTCGATCTTGTTTGCACACGAGGCGCAATCCATTCCGGTTACCCGGAAACGAGTTTGTAACGAGTCGCTCACTGGAAATCCTCACATTGTGAAAGATTAACCTTACGACCTCTAGCCACTAGAGGTGCAAGCAAAAACTTGGTTCGACAGGGGCGCTCGATATCGACTAATTGGTCCGAGGGCCGCGAGCCCCTGCAATGTCGCCACAGCGGTGCTTAAAAGCTGATGGGCGTGACCAAGTCTCGAAACGCCTTGAGCGGATCCGAAGTGTCGCCCACCCCAAACTTCATGGCCGACGCGATTGCTCTGTTTCTTGGCGGAAACAAGAAAGCCGATTGACATATCCCCTCCAGGGGGTGGGAAATCTTCATGAGCGAACATCGACACGAAACGCATTCCGCCAAGCGCCTCAAGCGTGCGAACGCCATCTGAGGAGTGTCACCGCCATATTCGAGGCGGGCATACCCTGTCTCGACATCACCCAACAACTGGATGCCGTCGAGAAGGCAGTCCGCAACGCCAAGCGCACCCTGAACCAGGACCATCTCGATCATTGCCTGAAGGAAACGGTGGGCGCCCTGGATCTCGTAGTAGCTATAAGTCCGGTCATCCGAATGTCTTCTATTGGAGCAATAGCTCTCATCGCCTTCGCCTTGATGGGAATCGAACCAGCGTTCCGAAGAACGGCCCCTCCATACCACCATTACAACCAACCCACACTTTCAGTTATTGCAGTTAGAGGCCTTGTTCGCTATATTGGCGGATAAGGAGATATCGTCATGGCCAGCCAGATTGTTCATTTCGCCAGACTTTCAGATCGCGACCGAAAAATAGCAACGCCATTGCCAAAGCTGGTTGCCGGCGACAGGCTGGAACTCCACGTTCGTGATGCAGGTGGCAAGCAGCAGATGCTCCCGATCCCGCCCTCAGCCGCCGCGGCTGTTGAAGCTCTTCTAGCGCACATGCTGCGCGGAGAGGGTGTCGCCGTGCTGGCCGAGGACCAGGAACTAAGCCCGAGCGAAGCTTCAGCCATTCTTGGCATCTCCCGCCCGCTCGTCGTCCTGCGCATGGACCGGGGCGAGCTGCCATTCCGCTACGTCGGCAAACACCGCCGCGCCCTCCTGAAGGATGTGCTCGCGTTAAAGTCGAAGCTTGACAAACGACAAACGGCGATGGAAGCGCTAGCCGAGGACACAGAGGACCTGATCGAGACCTATGGCCTCTAATCCGCCCGTCGCGGTCTACGATGCCTGCGTCCTCTACCCGTTCCACCTGCGCAACATTCTGATCCAGTGCGCCTTCGACGGTCTCGTAGAGGCGCGCTGGACTGACGATATACATGATGAGTGGATGCGCAATCTCGCCGCCAACACACCAGGCTTGTCCATCGAACGCCTGGAAGCCACGCGCGACCGGATGAACGCTGTCCTCCCAGAGGCAGCGGTGGCGAACCATCGCCCACTTATTGCGGATCTCACGCTACCGGATCCCGACGATCGACATGTCCTCGCGGCAGCCATCGCAGGCAAAGCCTCCGTTATCGTTACCTGGAACCTTAAGGACTTTCCCGCAAAAAACCTTCTCGCCCATAGTGTGACCAGCAAGTCGCCAGATGATTTTCTTATCGATCTCCATGCGGCATTTCCGGAAGCGCTAATCTCCAGCGTCAGAAGTGCGAGGCATAATCTGCGTAAGACAATCCCATCGGTTGAGGCATTCGTCGACGCGCTTGATCAAGGCGGGTTGAAGAAGTTTTCAGGGGTACTTCGCCGGAGTATAACCGGATTGAAGTGAGCCGGCGCAATCCTCGGAAAAAACTGCCGAGGGTGCCCGACGACTTCGTTGGGTTACCGGGTCGCGCTCGCCAGCTTCACGGATTCTTAACTGTCTGCCCCTAATTCCGCACGCCCTCGGCCTGAGGCCCCGAGAAACTGCGGAATGACACATGCCAAACGAAGACCTTTCCAAACTCCATTTTCAGAAGAAGATTTCGACCTACTGCGATGTCCGTATTGCGCCCGTCGCGCCGGATTGGGTCGTAGAGAACATACGGCCGTACCTTCTGGGTTTGATCACCTTTAAAAAGACGCCTGCGCTTGCGAGCAACCGCTACGACTGGCGGCAGATCGCGCACGATTGCGGGATCGATGAGGCGTTGACGACAACGTTGAAGAAACAACTGCGACCAGCGCTGGATGCGATCATGCGTTGGCTGAAGAAGCCGCCTGTGGAAGACGATGCTCCGAAAGGCAGAAGACTGCAAACAGCGCTGAATTCCGGTGCCACGGAAAAGTTTGCCGCCCTTCCGACAAACCAGCATCACGAAGTCGAAGAGGTCGAGAGTTCGCCCTCACCTGGCCGCCCCGGCCCTAAGCCGAGACCAGTTTCTGACAGACCAGAACCATTGTTCGAGGCAAACAACGACCCGAGTTCATTCGCCGATGCACTCGCCTATCAAATGCGCCGCTTTGGCGAGAGTTACTGGCAACTCCACCGGGCGGTCGTTCGCATAGACGAAACCTTTGATGCGAAGACCTTGCTGTCGTGGATTGAGGGCCAGCGTGTGCCTCGTTCGGTGGCAAGCTTCGATATCCTTTGCCGGATCGAGCGCAGATATGGCTTGGAGCGAGGCTACTTCAAAGCGAAACTGCCACACCAATCCAGATCGCTATATGGCCACGATCTGGAAGACATCAGTCCGGCGGAACGGCGCCGGCTTGCCTGGCATCTTCCTGACGACTTCGGCAGCCTGCCATTTTCAAAGCGCGAAGAGATCCTGGAATGGGTCCGGCGCGTCATCATCTCGGGGTCGACAGATTACAGACGTTTCCAGGCCGCCGCGACGAAGCAGCGCTACGCAATCCGGTTCCCTGGGATCACATACGGCGGGAGTGCACTCACTCCTCGACTAGCGGCTTCTAGCTGGCTGCGAGATGAGGACGAAAAAGGGCCTACGACCGAGGCGCTGGAGGATCCAGATCTGCTCTCCGGTGTCGTTGATGCACACCCTCGGCTTGCGATGGAAATGGCAGACCTCATCCGCTTCAAGACGTCGACACTGACCGAGATAGGCTACCGCAGGAATGGCGTCTGGAATGAGGAGACAGCCAGCCAGAAGATCGAACATCTTGGTCTGATGTTTGGAGCACTTGCGGCATCCCCGAACGGAGTTGTCAAAGGTCGAGGCGTGCAGCTCAGCCAACTCACCTTCGGTCTCCTGATCTTCCCGGGCGTGTGGGACTGGTATTTGCAATGGCGGGAGCGCCGTCGCGGCTTCTTCACCAAATGGGAGGAAGACATGCTAATGGTGGCTATGGCCCTCACTCGCGCTGAAGTCGGCTGGATCCGCCAACATCCCGAACTGTTGCGCAACGTAAAGCCGATCGAAGGACTGATCACGACAGACGAGATTGCGGCTGCTCGTCGAGATTGGCACGGTGCGTGCGAGGACTTCCATCGCCATGCAGCCAATCGATCAAAAGAAATCCAGCGGGTGATGCGGGTCCACCGCGATCCATTCGAGCCAATTATGTGCGTACTGGAGGCAGATAGCCCGCTCGCTGAATATCGCAAGATCACCGAGGAGATCTTGAAGCGGATGCCCGATGAGCATCGTTACCCGCGGGCAGCCGCAGAGGCAGTCCGTTCGTTCCTGATGCTAAGGCTTGGCTTGCATCTCGGCCTCAGGCAGAAAAACCTTCGGCAATTGCTGGTCTGCCCGCGCGGGCAATTCCCGACCGCAGAACGCCGGCTCGAAGACATGAAGCGCGGCGAACTGCGTTGGAACGAACGGGAGCGTGGGTGGGAGGTCTTCATCCCGTCCAACGCGTTCAAGAACTCGGGCTCATCTTTTTTCGGGCAGAAGCCGTTTCGTCTGGTGCTGCCGGATCTTCTTGATCTCTACACTTATCTCAATGCCTATATCGAGCGGCATCGGAAGGTGCTTCTGGGTCGCGCGCATGATCCGGGAACGCTTTTCGTCAAAACCGTCAAAACGACCAGTATCGATGCGGCGTATAATCAGACAACATTCTACGAGGCTTGGCGGTTGGCGATTCAGCGCTACGGCATATACAATCCGTATACCGGCCGCGGCGCAATTAAGGGTCTGCTACCGCATGGCCCCCACAATGTCCGAGACGTGCTCGCCACACACATCCTAAAGCAGACCGGATCCTATGAGCAGGCAAGTTATGCCATCCAGGACACGCCTGACGTCGTGCAGCAGCACTACGGGCGCTTTCTGCCGCAGGACAAAGCAGCATTGGCGGCGCGGATCCTCAATCAGGTATGGGAGGCGGCGTAGTGTGGCGGATGCGTCGCTCAGCCCCTCGAGGCATTTGCACAAAATGTCCACGTCCGTCTAGGGCACTGCCTGTCGTCTCTGCCTTGAAAGGACTCGAACCGCCGACCCGTTATTCGGCCGATAAGTTCGCGCTGAATTTCCGTATGGGGCAACAACTGCACTCGGGAATGGCTGATACGGCGCCGGAAGCCGGCTGTCCGTTCGTGCCGATCTATGTTGGAAGCTGACATACGATTTTGAACATCAACGGACGGCAGGAATTCCCGTATGAATGTGACGGGTTGGAAGCCGGCGACGTTTTACCGGCTCCCTAACTGAACGGTGTTGTGGTGCAGTTTACATCTGGTGGCCAAGCACCATTCCTGACGATGCCAATGCCATCCAGACAGCCATCGCGATCATCATCAAGTTCTCGGTGAGTGAGATGAACCCCAGCGGTACGCTGCTCGATCCACCGACGCAGGCGCATTTCAGCTCGCGCTTGTCGATATAGACCGCCCTGAATACTGAGAACGCACCGACGCCACCGATAAACAGCGCGACTGGGATCGACAGCCAGTTCGCGATACCGGCGACCATCAAAACGCCTGCAAGTCCTTCGGCGTAGGGGTAGATGTAGCTATAGGGCACCCACCGCTTCGCGAGGAGGTCATAGTTGAGGAACATCGTCGCGAAGGTTTCGACATTTTGAAGCTTGAGCATGGCCAGAACGACCATGGAGAAAGCGATGAACCATTCCAGTGCCCTGACGGTGAATGGCGTGCCGAGGACGCCGTAGCTGACACCCATTGCCATCAGTGCAGTCATCGCAAACAGCACGATGACAGGGCGATAGGTGGTTGCCTTCGGATCGGCCACAGGCTTTCCAAAGTAGCGGCGCAGATCGTCATAGCCGCCGACACGGGCACCGTCGATGAACACCTGCGGTGTCGTCTTCACACCGTGCTCTTCCTTGAACGCATCCGTTTCCGCGCGCGTTTTCAGGTGATGGTCCTCCACCTCATATCCAGACCGCTTCAGCAGGTCCTTGGCTTTGAGGCCATAAGGGCAGGTATGCTCCGCAGTGACCATCCGGTAGAGGACGGCTTTTTTCACTGCAGTCGAGGGGTTCACTCTATCCAACATTTCACGTCTCCTTTGACTTGTGAAACAGTTGGCAAGACCATACGTTCCGTACCACGGTACGGAGTCAAGCCCCATGGATATGACAATCGGAAAATTTGCATCAGCCGGCGGTGTCGGCGTGGAGACCGTCAGGTTCTACCAACGCAAGGGTCTGTTGAAGACCCCTAAACGCCTTGAGGGAGGCAGGCGCTATGGAACTGAGGATCAGAGGCGGCTGAAGTTTATCCGCCAGGCTCAGACGGCTGGATTTACGCTGGAGGAGATACGGGAGCTGCTCGAACTCGATGCGGGAGACGACAGGGAGCGGGCACGCGAGGCCGCAAAGGCGCGACTGATCGCGCTGGAGACGCGGATCGCCGAACTCAATCGGACCCGCGATGCGCTAAAACGCCTGGTTTCGGAATGCTCTTCCGGCAAAAGCGGCCCCTGCCCTATCCTCCATTCGTTTGGACTGTAGCCTGCAAAAGCAGCAGTTCCGGTCAGTCCGGCTTGAATGACTGATAGACATACATCTCACCGCCATCGCGCGGGATTGCGATGACGTCGTAGGGTTCCGGTGACCCGCCCATACCGAGCGAACCCATAGGCATTCCAGCGACTGCAAGCCCCGCCAGGGGCAGCCGTTCATCGAGCAGCCTTCTCACGGCATCGATCGGCACGTGGCCCTCAAGGAAGTAGCCTTCTACTTCCGCTGTGTGGCAGGCCCGAACGGACGGCGGCACCTTGAGGCGTTCCTTGACCTGATCCATGTCCGATTCTTCAACAGTGCGAACTGAGAAGCCCACCTTGGTGAAGGCATCGCCCCATGACGAGCAACAGCCACAAGTGGGATCCTTGTGCAGGGTGACCGATGGCACTGCGGCAAAGCCCGTGGCGGGTGTCAGAGCCATCGTGGCGGCCACAGCCAGAAATTCTCTGCGTCTCATACTCTCTCCTGCGAACTTCGGTAAGCCGCTCAAAACTGGAAGGAGATGCCCGGCAGGCTCCCGACAGTTGATGACCTGATCTTGGCACGGCGATGGCGTGGCATCTTTGCCCCAGGTCAACGATCCTGGCACTCGCATTTTGCGCGTCCAAGCTTAGAACTTACCCTGCGCGGTGGTCCCGTCCGGGGTGATCACCTGGATCGCACCCTTGACACCCGGATTGACCGGAACGGGCGAAGTCCCGGTGAGGCGATTGCCATCAGCAGCAGACAGCGCAAACCGACGAACAGCGCCGTCAATCAAAAGGATGGCATTGCCTGTGTGTCCGGCCGCAGAGACGGGCTGGTCGGCTGCGTCAAACAAATAGATCGTCACTTCAGTCGTTCCTGTCGTCACGAGTTCGACATGGTGGTTTGCGCCTGCGTCAACCTTCAGCCCGCCGTTCGGTCCAGGACGGGGCGCGTGTGCATAAGCGGGCAAAGCTGTCATGACGAAGACGAGGGAAAGGGTGAGCAGACTGCGGCGCATGGAGTTCTCCTGGTAGGACTTAAAAGGCTTCGATGGTTTGATTGGGCGTTCCGGCTGACTGATTCGTACCACTCACCTGAGCACGAACCTGCTCCACGAGACGCTCCAGAGGCTTCCGACCGTAGCGCAGAAACAGGGTAGGAGTGAGAAGCGTATCGAGTACGGTCGAGGTCACGAGACCACCGAAGATCGTGATCGCGACCGGGTTGAGGATTTCCTTGCCCGGTGCGGTCGCATCGATCATCAGCGGAATAAGCGCAACACCAGCCGACAGAGCCGTCATCAGGACTGGGGTCAGACGTTCCAGTGAGCCCCGCACGACAAGTTCCTTGCCGAACGGCAGATCTTCCTGGATCGCCAGGTTAATGTAGTGGCTGATCTTCAGAATGCCGTTGCGCGTCGAAATGCCCGTCAGCGTGATAAAGCCGATCATCGAGGCGACGGAGAGCGGCTGGCCGGCAATCCAGAGCGCAGTCACCGAGCCGATCAGTGCGAGCGGCACGCTCGCCATGATGATCGAGACGAAGAGCACCGAGCGATAGCGGGAATAAAGGATCGCAAACACCATCGCCAGCGAGATGATAGAGAGAAGACCGATAGTCCTCATCGATTCTTCCTGCGCCTGAAAGGTGCCTTCCAGGCTGACGAAGAATCCGGGCGGAAGAGAAGAGCTCGCGATCACTTCGCGGATCTGGGCAATGACCGTTGCCATGTCGGCTTCGCCATCCGTATTGGCGAGAACGACCACGCGACGCTTTCCGTTTTCACGAAGGATCTGGTTGGGACCATCCGTCTCGCGGACTTCGGCTATCTGGCTGACGGGGATCCAGCCCGCCGGCGTCTCGATGAGCAGATCCGAGAGCCCCTTGGTGCTGCGGATATCATCCTCGAGCCGCAACACGACGTCGAACCGCTTGTTGCCGTCGACGATGCGGGACACGATCGTCCCGTTCGACAGTCGCTCAAGCTGCTCAGTGACGGCCGCCGGCTGGATGCCGTAAAGGGCAGCCCGGCGGTAATCGACGATCACTTCGAGATGCGGGATCCGGACCTGCTTTTCGACCTGCAAGTCAACGATCCCAGGGATCTCAGCTAGCTTGCCGCGAAACTCCTCGGCAAAGCCCCGAATGCTGTCGAGATCCTCGCCGAAGATCTTCAGCGCGATCTGGGCGCGCACGCCTGACAACATATGATCGAGGCGATGCGAGATCGGCTGGCCGACATTGGTGGCAACGGGCAGAACCGAGAGCCGCGAGCGGATATCGGCAATGATCTCGTCCTTGGACCGACCGTCTGCAGCGAGCGCCACTTCGATTTCGGACGAGTGGACGCCCTCTGCATGTTCGTCGAGCTCGGCGCGTCCCGTGCGACGACCGACCTGCTCGACCTCCGGCACTTCCATGATCAACCGCTCAGCAATCAGACCGACCCGATGGCTCTCGGCAAGCGAGATGCCGGGGTTGAAGAGCATGCTGATCGTCAGCGTGCCTTCATTGAAGGGCGGCAGGAACGATCGCGGCAATTGGGTGGCAAACAAAACCGCTGCCACGACGCCTGCGACCACGGTCGACATCAAGATTTTAGGATGGCCGAAGGACCAGTCGAGCAGCCGACGGTTCGCCCGTTTCAGGACACGCACGACCACGCCCTCATGCTCGTCGAGGCGTTTCAGGCCCGGCAGCATGTAATAGGCCATGACGGGCGTCAGCGTGATCGAGACCACAAGCGAAGCGAGGATTGAGATGATGTACGCTTGACCCAGCGGCGCGAAGAGCCGTCCCTCAATACCTGAGAGGGCAAACAGCGGCACGAAGACCAGAACAATGATCATCGTTGCATAAACGATGCCGGAGCGAACTTCCTGACTGGCCGATACGACGACATCGAAGACCGAGCGCGGATTGCCCTTTTCCCGGTTTTCCCGCAGCCGCCGGAAGATGTTCTCGACGTCGACGACCGCATCGTCGACCAGTTCACCGATGGCGATCGCCAGGCCACCAAGCGTCATGGTGTTGATCGACAACCCGAGCAGGTGAAAGACGATCGCGGTGACCAGAATGGACACGGGGATGGCCGTCAGCGAGATCAGGGTGGTCCGGGTATTCAGGAGGAATACGAAGAGGATGATGGCAACGACGACGATGGCCTCAGCTAACACCTTCTGCACGTTGCCGATCGAGGTTTCGATGAAATTGGCCTGGCGGAAAAGGACCTGATCGGCTTTCACGCCCGCGGGCAATGTGGCGCTGATTTCGTTAAGGGCTGCCTCGACCTCGCGGGTCAATTTGACAGTGTCGATATCAGGTTGCTTTTCCACCGAAACGATGACGGCAGACTGTCCCTGGTAACCGGCATCCCCGCGCTTCAGGCGCGGTGCAAATCCAACTTCCGCGACCTGCCGCAGGAGAACCGGTTGCCCATCGACACTGGCAACCACCACGCTCGCCAGATCCTCGATGTTCTGAGTGCGGCCGACATTGCGGATCAGGAACTCACGGCTGTACTGGTCGGTGAAGCCCCCTCCAGTGTTGGAGCCGAACTGCGCCAACGCCTGCTCGATCTGTTCGAAGGACACGCCGAGTGCCCGCATGGCGGCAGAGTTCGGAGAAACGCGATACTGGCGAACCTCGCCGCCGATCGGAATGACCTGGGCGACACCCGGAATGCTCAGGATTCGTGGTCGGACGGTGAAATCAGCGAGTTCGCGCAACTCCATGGCCGAGACGCTGTCCGGCCCGGTCACGGCAATGAGCATGACTTGGCCCATGATCGAATTGATCGGCCCCATCTGCGGAACGACATTTGCCGGTAGTTGCGGCTGCACAAGCGACAGGCGCTCGGCGATCTGCTGGCGGTTGCGATAGATATCCGTGTCCCAGTCGAATTCGACATAGATAATCGAGAGACCGACGCCCGAAGTCGAGCGGACACGGCTCACACCGGGAAGGCCGTTCATCTGGGATTCGAGCGGATAGGTGACGAGCTGTTCGACCTCCTCCGGTGCGAGCCCCTCGGCCTCCGTCATGATCGTGACGGTCGGCCGATTGAGATCCGGGAAGACATCGACGGGCAGACGGGTGACCGTGAACGCCCCGTAGATCATCAGGACAGCCGCGATCGCCAGGACGAACAGGCGGTTCCGCAGGGACTGGGTAACGAGAAAGTTGAACATCGGAGCCTCAGCGGATCTGGTTCAGGAGTTCGGCACCCTGTGTGACGATGCGCTTTCCGGCCTCAATCCCGGAGACGATGAGAAGACGGTCACCATCCAGCGGCTCGGTACGGACTTCCCTCGGGACGAAACGTTCCGCATTGGTGTGTTCATAGACAAGTGATTGCCCGTTGGAAGCACGCAGAACACTGGTGCGTGGCACGGCAATGCCCGTGCGCTCGTCAGTGGTCGATGACAGAACGGTCAGCAACTGCCCGGCACGGATACCTTCTGCCTGGCCCTCGACGCTGAAATGGATCGGGATCGCCTGATTGCGATCGGCAAGCCCGCTGCCCCGATAGGAGAGAGAGGCGGTTCTGCCATCCATGAACTTGCCGCGCGCGGCTCCGGTCACGGAATGCGCGTCGAAGCTCAGTGCTTCTACCCAGTAACGGCTGGGGTCGATGATTTGGAAGATCACGGTATTGGGCTCGGCAATCTGACCGGCAACGGCCTGGGCCGCAGCGATGACGCCCGATACGGGGGCGGTCAGCTCTTCAGCCGCCGTTGGCGCCTGTTCAAGGTTGGCACGCCGGGCCTTCAGGCCCTGGAGTTCCAGTGTCGCATCCTCGATCTCGGCACGGGCTACCACTGACTGCAGCCGCTCGAAACGCTGCAGCTTGCGTTCGACCAGCATGATTTCCTGATCGAGCTCACGGGCCTGCTGCTGCTGGCTTGTCAGATCAGCGGCACCGACAGAGGGCTGCACGAGGGCCAAGACATCCCCGGCGGACACCCGCGCACCAAGCTGCGGGAAGCCGCCGGGTGGCGGCAGAAGCCTTCCCGACACGGAGGCCTGGACATAGCCTGATGTCGTGGGGTCCGGGATGATGCGGGCCGGAAGTTCAACAGTCCCGGCGTGGGCTGCCTGCTCGGTGAAGATGGTCCTGATGGCGAGGATACGCTGGGTTGTCTTCGGCACAAAGATCGACCCATCGGCAAACCGCTGGGCGACATCCCGCTCGGCGGCCTGCGCTGTGGGTGCAGCCGGCCCCGCGGCCTCCGACTGCGGTGCCCCGGCAAGCAAGAGGACTGCGGCTAATGCAGCGGTCGAGCTTCCAGTCTTGCGGCTGCGGAAAAGCAATGCAAGCAGCAAGCCGACCACGATGCCACCACCGCCAACCACCCAGAGTGTCATGTCCTGTCGCTGCAGTCGGGCGCCAACCTCCTGCGCAAAAGCCGAACTGATGAGGAAACCATCCGCGGCAGCCACCGGAACAGGGCTGGCCGTCATCTCGGGGATTACCATTGTAACTGTCAGGACGTCGAAGAGGTCACCGGCCACCACGGTGATGGCAAGATCATATGAACCGGGCTTTGTCAGCCATGGTGCCGTCGCCACGTAAGTTCCCTCGCCCGAAGCTTCGGCCGTCAGCGTTCCCGCAGGGCTGTCGATTTCGAGTACCGCACCGTCGACCGGTTCATTGCCCTTGAAGCTGTCGAGAAAGATTTCCAGCCGCTCTCCTCGGGCCACAGCCACCAACTCCAGATCCGCCGTCGATGCGTCGGCTCGCGGAGCAATTGTGGTGGATACCGGCGGAGGCGGCGCACCGTGATCATGACCCTCATGGGCCGCAGCGTAGGATGCAGCAAGTCCTGTTATAGAAAGGCAGATTCCAGCGAGAACAGAGGCGAATCGGTCGACCATCTTAGCCCTGAGCAAAAGTTGATTTGCTTCGGTGTAGCTGCGCCTCTTTGTCCGTCGATGTCCCGATTGTTACAGATTGTTTCAGGGCGGTTTTGCCGAGTCCTTCGGGAGGACGACACTGACAACCAGCCCTCCCGTTTCACCGTTCTCCAGGCGAAGCGCACCGGAATGGCCGTCTATAATGGCCTGAGCGATCGGCAGTCCCAGACCGAAACCACCCGTCTCCAGGTTTCGCGATGGCTCAAGCCGAACGAATGGCGAGAGGGCTCGCTCGATGTCCTCGGCCTCGATACCGGGGCCGTCATCAATGATTGTGACGACGACGTCGGACTGCCGATTGTCGACCTCTATCCGAGCCCTCTCGCCATATTTGAGTGCGTTGTCGATGAGATTGGACAAGGCGCGCTTAAGCGCCAGCCTCCGGCCCGTCACGATCGCATGGGCGGCCCCGGACAGTTCGATGGATGCGCCACGATCGGCCGCATCGTCGACCAGCGTTCCGAGGATCGCGACGATGTCGAGCGGCTTCAGTTCTTCGTCGCTGCGATCGCCACGCAGGAAGGATAGCGTCTGATCGAGCATCCGCTCCATCTCCGTCAAATCCTCGGCCATTGCATCGCGCGCGACACCATCTGCCAGATCCTCGGCTCTGAACCGCAGTCGTGTGATCGGAGTCTTCAGATCATGCGAAACGGCTGCGAGCGCTTGGGTGCGGTCTTCGATCAATCGCTCTATACGCCGTTGCATATCATTGAAGGCGACAGCGAGTTCGACCACCTCCCGCGGACCCGTTTCCGGAACGGGAACGACAGTCTTGCCCCGATAAAAATCCTTGGCCGCAGTAGCCACCGCTGTCAGTGGGCGCGTGAACCAGCGCACCAGAAGCATGGAGACGATGATTGCCCCGAGAGCCATCAAGGTCGTTGAAACCAGCATTCCTCCCGGAGGCGGGACTTTGCGGTCCCAGGAGACGAGATTGACGTTGATCCACGACGCATCGGGGAGCTTGATCGACACGACTGCCAGATGCGGATCATCACCTGCCTGGTTATCCGGCCCGATAATGAGACCGTCCTCGGCAATCTCTGGAGCAAGTGCTCGAAGGTTGCGACGAAGTGGCTCCCAGTTCTGACCAGCGGTATCGCCCTCAACCGCATAGGGAGTGGAGCCCCAATGGGCGTCTATCGAACCACCGGAAAAGTCGTGCGCGACATTCTCCCGTTCTTCGACCGGCGCACGCATGACAGATCGTTTTATCGTCAGAAGCTGGTCTGCAAGCCGGACTTCGTTTGCAAGGTCCAGTTCCTGTTCCAGGCTCTGGTGGTAGGTGAACAGGCTACCGAAATGCACGAGAGAGATGCCGAACAGGACGACGAGTGCTGTCCGCAGTCTCAGACTGTCGATTGACCGCCACCAGCGCTGTAACCGTGTTTCGGAACGACCATCACGCACGGACGACATCCGTCGCAAAGAGATAACCCGCGCCGCGCACCGTTTTGATGAGATCCTCACCCCCGTCGAGCTTGCGACGCAGACGGCTGACCTGGACATCGATCGACCGATCATAGCCTTCTATTGCGCGATTGCGGGCCGCGTCCAAGAGGAACTCACGGCTGAGAACGCGTTGCGGCGCTTCGAGGAACGCGAGCAGCAGGTCATATTCCCCTGTAGACAGATCCACGACGACGCCACTCGGAGCGGTCAGTTCGCGCCTCATCGTGTCGAGCGACCATCCAGCAAAGGTGAAGCTTCTGCCAGCACGCTCCGTCGTCGGGTTGCCAGCCGTGCGGGTCCGCCTTAGCACCGCGCCGATGCGTGCCAGCAATTCGCGAGGATTGAAGGGTTTCGGGAGATAGTCGTCAGCCCCAACCTCAAGACCGATGATGCGATCGGTCTCGTCGCCTTTGGCCGTCAGCATGATGATCGGCACAGAGGAAATGCGGCGCAGTTCGCGACAGATGTCCAGCCCGTTCTTCCCCGGGAGCATGAGATCGAGCACGATGAGATCGACAGACGTGCGTTTCAGGGTCTCAGCCATCTCGACCCCGTTGCGCGCCGTGTGAACGCGAAAGCCGTTCGTCCGCAGGAACTTGGCGACCAGAATCAGGATCTGGCCGTCGTCATCCACGATCAGGATTTCGGCTGAGGCATCCAAGTGTGTTCTCTCCGCAGCTTCACCTAGTTTGCAGACTCTGGAGTTAGCAGAGCGACTTACGGCAATATGTGTCGCGAAGGTAACAGATTGTTTCAACAGCAGAAGCCCTAAGATCGAGAATCCAACTGCTCGAGGCACACAGGGCGCACGAAGGACCTTAGAACATGGGCCTCCACGCCTGAGAGGCTATCATCAACAGGTGTGCGCGATCAGCTTCAAAGCTTCATGCTTCTCAGGCGAAGGGAGTTCGCGATAACGCTCACCGACGACAGGGCCATTGCTCCTGCGGCAATGATCGGGGAGAGCAACAGGCCGAAGACGGGGTAGAGAACGCCTGCTGCGACAGGCACGCCTGCGGCATTGTATATGAAGGCAAAGAAGAGGTTCTGACGGATGTTGCTCATCGTCGCGCGGCTCATCTGCCTTGCCCGGACGATGCCCTGAAGGTCTCCCTTCAGAAGGGTCACGCCTGCACTCTCAATGGCAACGTCGGTTCCTGTTCCCATGGCAACACCTACATCTGCTGCGGCCAGTGCGGGAGCATCATTCACACCGTCGCCCGCCATGGCAACGATCCTGCCTTCACTGCGCAGCCGCGAGACGATCTTGCTCTTGTCCGCAGGCAGGACTTCCGCCTCCACCTCCGAGATGCCGAGGCGGCGTGCGACGGCAAGAGCGGTCGTCTTGTTGTCGCCCGTCAGCATGACGACGCGAATACCGTCTTCTATGAGCGCCTTCACCGCATCCGGTGTCGTCGCCTTGATGGGATCGGCAATGGCAAAGAGACCTGCCAAGCGGCCATCAATAGCAATGAAAATGACCGTTGCGCCGTCGTTACGAAGCTCTTCTGCCTTCGCAGTCATCGCGGTAACGTCGACACCTTCTTCCTCCATGATGCGGTGGCTGCCGAGGATCAGCCGCTTGTCTTCGACCACGCCCATCGCGCCTTTGCCCACAGGACTGTCAAAGTCGGTAGCATCTCCCAGAGCGATGCCACGGTTGTTGGCCGCATTGACGATTGCCAGTGCCAGCGGATGTTCGCTTGAACGCTCGACTGTGGCCGCGAGCCGCAGCAATTCGGTTTCTGATATGCCTGCGACCGCGGCGATCGCTGTCACCTCGGGTCGCCCCTGCGTCAAAGTGCCTGTCTTGTCGACGACTAGCGTATCGACCTTCTCAAAGCGCTCCAGGGCCTCGGCGTTCTTGATCAACACGCCAAGACTTGCTCCGCGACCGACGCCGACCATGATCGACATTGGTGTTGCCAGCCCCAGAGCACAGGGGCAGGCAATGATAAGGACGGCAACGGCCGCCACTAGGGCGTGGGCGAAACGAGGCTCCGGCCCATAGATCATCCAGACAGCGAACGCGACGAGTGCCACTCCGATGACTACCGGAACGAACCAGCCCGAGACTTCATCGGCGAGGCGCTGGATGGGCGCGCGCGAGCGTTGGGCATCTGCGACCATGCGGACGATCTGTGAGAGCATGGTGTCGCTCCCGACCTTGCCAGCCTCCATGACGAAACCACCGGTCTGGTTCATGGTGCCGCCGATCAGCTTCGACCCGACAACCTTGGTGACAGGCATCGACTCGCCCGTAATCATGGATTCGTCGACGGAGCTTCGGCCCTCCAGAAGCAAGCCATCAACCGGCACCTTCTCTCCCGGTCGAACGCGCAGACGGTCGCCAACAGCCACGGCGTCGAGACCGACATCCTCATCTATGCCGTCAGCGCGCACGCGCCGTGCGGTCTTCGGTGCCAGATCGAGAAGCGCGCGGATGGCACCGCCCGTCTGTTCGCGCGCCCTCAGCTCCAGAACCTGACCAAGCAGGACCAGGACCGTGATGACGGCAGCAGCCTCGAAATAGACGGCGACCGAACCTCCCTCTGCGCGGAACGTGACCGGAAACAGTCCAGGCGTAACGGTCGCGACGACGCTGTAAATCCAAGCCGCACCCGTTCCCATCGAGATCAGGGTGAACATGTTCAGGCGGCGCGTCACCAAGGATTTCCAGCCGCGTTCGAAGAAGGGGCAGCCCGCCCAGAGGACAACTGGTGTCGCGAGCACCAATTGCAGCCAGTTCGACGTCTGTGGCCCCAGCATCACGTGGAGGTTCGCGAGATGGCCACCCATTTCCAAGGCGATTACCGGGACACTGAGGACTAGGCCAATCCAGAACCGTCTGGTCATGTCCGCCAGTTCTGGACTTGGACCCGTTTCCAAGTTCGCCACTTCCGGCTCAAGCGCCATTCCGCAGATGGGGCAATAGCCGGGCTCCGTTTGGCGAATTTGGGGATGCATCGGGCAGGTGTAGATCGACGCTTCGACCACGCCCGGACCACTAGGCTTGGATGAGGAAACTGCCGGATCGTGTGAATGTCCGTGATGGTAGTGATGCGCGTGATTTGCGTTGTTCATCTCGCCCTCCTTCAGCCCTGCTGGACATAGTCGACGAATGTCATCATGCCTGTCGCCATATGATAGAGATGATGGCAATGCAGCGGCCAGCGGCCTGGATTATCCGCGTCGAACTCGATCGACACCTGCGCCATGGGCGGTAGCATCACAGTGTCCCGCATAGCGCCGGAAATGTTCTTGCCGTTGATTTCCGTGACTTGGAAGTGATGGCCATGCAGATGCATCGGATGGGCCATCATCGACATGTTGTGCATGGAAATCCGAATGCGCTGTCCGCTGCTGACTTCGATCGGGCTGTCGGTGTCGATGGACCAGCGATAGGTCGCCATGTCACCGCCCAGCATCATCGCAAACTGCCGATCAACAGCTCGCCGTGCCAGCGGTGTCAGGCCTTGAAGGCTTTGCTCGAGCGAAAGGTCAAGAACCGGGCCCCTGGCTTCCGCAGTGGCTTCAAGCTTTTGCACTCGTGCGGAGGCGGTGGCGAGGATCACGCCAGTGCGCTCAATGGCCCCTTCCCGCAGAGCCAGTATAGGATATGCCCCGTCGCCAAGTGGCAAGGCCAAACGGATGTCGGCCCGTTGGCCCATCGACAAGGGGAACTGACGGCCGCGGACCGGGACGACGTCCATCCCGTCGACAGCGATCAGTTCGCCCCCAAGTTCGCCCGTATCGATCGTGAAGGCGGTTGCCGTCGCGCCATTGATGATGCGAAGCCTGATGCGGCCGCCCCGTTCCACCTTGACGATCTCGGGGTCATCGAGCGTCCGGTCATTGGCTAGATAGGCGTCATATTCGATGTCGTTCAGGTCCATGCCCATCATCGTGTGAGGCGCGGCTGAAGTTTCAGCCGAGCCCATCTGATGGCCACCATGCATGTTCATCATGGAGGACATATCTCCGTGTCCAGAGGGCATGGCATGACCGCCACCGCTCTGAAGGTCGGATAGCAGTTCCTCGGGCGACTTGAAGGAGAAATCATGCAGGAGCACGATGACCTCTTGCTCGTCGCGGGCAAGATCTTCGGCGGTTCGTATGATAAGGGGTGCCGCGAGCAGGTTCTGCTCCTGCAGAGTGTGGGCATGCATCCAATGGGTGCCGCCTCTCGGCAAAGGAAACTTGTAGGCCCGGCTTTCCTTTGGCGGAAGCAGTGCAGCCGGATTGCCCGGCACCCCGTCCAAATCCCAAGGCGGCGTAAGCCCATGCCAGTGGATGAGCGTCTCCTCGTCGCTTTCGTTGCGAAGAAGGACGTCGAAGTCCGAGGGCGCGTTGAGGACCAGCCCGGCGTTCCCGGCCTTGTCGGTCAGTCCGAAGACGGAGGCAGCCTTGCCGTTGACGTCCAGGGTCCGTTTGCCGATCACAAGCTCGCTCGATTGTGTTCCTGGGTTTGCCCAGGCATAGCCGAGGGGGGACAGGGCCACGGAACCCAAGGCGAGCGCTTTCAGAAAGTCTCTGCGATACATGATGTTTCTCTCGATCCGGCCGTCATGACGACCGCTGCTGTTGAAATGAAAATTGCGCATCAAGCGCTTTCTTCAGACAGCGGTTCGAGGGGGATGACGTCCGGGAGAAGGGATCTGCCCGTGAAGGGGTGAGCACGCAGTGATAGGGACAAGCGCACGCTCGAATTGATCAGCCAACAGCGACATCACTGAGAACGACGGAGGGCACAGCGTGCAGGCCTGGGCACAACAGTCATGAGTGGCCGAGTGGTCCATATCCGTCTGGCCGTCTGTCTGAATGTGGTTTTCACCGCCGGCATGGACGATTTGGGACGAGCAAGGCTGCGGACCGGCATGTGACTGGGTGGACGCGAGTAGAAGCGTGATCGCCAGCAAGGCGACGGTCAGCATGATCCAATTCTGGAACCTCAAAATACCGCTCATCACCTTCTCTCTATCGATACCACCAGAATAGGCGTTTTCGAGCCCTTGCGGATTGATGTCGGTCAACCCAACATCGAGCTTGCAGCTTCCCATAATGGGAAGGTCAAGTGCTCCGAAGCGCAAGCTTGCGGGAATAAAAAATATAGGGTAGCCCCCTATGTTATGAGCCACACAATTAAACACAAAGACAAGCTGCTCGCCCGCGTTCGCCGGCTTAAGGGACAAATCGAGGCTGTGGAACGATCGTTGGAGAGCGACGCCTCTTGCGGCGAGGTCTTGAACTTGGTCGCATCTATTCGGGGTGCTGTCACTGGGTTGACCGGAGAACTGATCGAAGACCACATCCGCGAGCACGTTTCGAACCCGCAGACCGATCCCGATCAGGCTCGAGCACAGGCCGCGACTGAACTCATCGATGCCATCAGGACCTATCTGAAATGACCTCGGACACCCGCCTTCGGTCCCCTCACGACCACATTTTCCTCGGTGACAACCACGCACGCAACGAGCGCCGCACCTGGCTCGTGATCGTCATTACCGCGACCATGATGGTGATCGAGATCGCCGCCGGCTCGCTGTACGGATCGATGGCACTTGTAGCCGATGGCTGGCACATGTCGACGCACGCGGCCGCCATGCTGATTGCAGCCCTCGCCTATATGTTCGCCCGCAAGAACGCCCATAACCCGCGGTTCACCTTCGGCACAGGCAAACTCGGTGACCTTGCGGCCTTCGGCAGTGCAGTCGTCCTGGCGCTGATTGCGCTATTGATCGGCTGGGAGAGCCTGACGCGCCTCTACAGTCCGGTAGCGATCGATTTCCCGCAGGCAATCTCGGTGGCGGTGGTAGGTCTCGGTGTGAATCTGCTGTGCGCATGGCTACTGCGTGACGATCACTCGCATCACCACCATGGACACGACCACCATCATTCTCATGACAGTGACAGCCACGGGCATGATCATGCGGCAGCTACCGACAACAATCTTCGCGCTGCCTATCTTCACGTGCTAGCAGATGCCCTGACTTCGGTGCTCGCGATCGCGGCGCTGATTTTTGGAAGCCTCTACGGATGGAACTGGATGGACCCTGCTATGGGTATCGTCGGCAGTCTGGTAATTGCTCGTTGGTCGTGGGGTTTGATGCGGGATACGGGCGCTGTCCTGCTTGACTATCTTCCGCCGCATGAGGACCTACCGCAAGAAATTCGGGACATCATCGAGACCGAAGGAGACGAGATAGTCGATCTGCATGTCTGGCAGCTCGGTCCAGGACATCATGGAGCCATCGTCGCGCTCCGTTCACCAGCACCGCTACCCGTCGCAGCCTACAAAGCCAAGTTGGCCGCTATTCACGATCTCTCTCACGTCACGGTCGAAGTGCAGTCCGCCTAAGCTCCTGGATCAGGAGACGAATATCCGATGAAGGCGATCGCATTATTCGGCTCGCATTGATGGTGTTTCGGCAAGGCCGTCCTAGTCAATCACGGCCAACCCCACGCCACCGACTGCGGCTACAACTACGACGATCCACGGCGGAAGCTTCCACGCCATCAACAGGACGAAACAAAGAAGCGCCAGCGTGAAGTCACGCATGTTGCCGATCGCGCTGGTGAATACAGGGGAATAGAGTGCAGCACCGAGTATGCCGACGACGGCTGCGTTCGCTCCCTGCATCACGGACTGCGCCGTCGCCATCGAGCGGAAGCGATCCCAGTACGGTAGCACGCCGACGAGAAGCAGAAAGCCAGGCAGGAAAACCGACAGAAGCGCGATCATCGCACCTGCGATACCATTCGGCTCGGGACCGAGCACAGCACCCAGATAGGCGGCGAAGGTGAACAGCGGTCCGGGGACGGCTTGAGTGGCTCCATAACCTGCGAGGAACGCGTCAGGTGTAACCCAACCCGGCTGGACGACTTCGGCCTCGAGAAGGGGCAAGACCACGTGGCCGCCGCCAAACACCAGTGATCCTGCGCGGTAGAAGCTGTCGGCGACGGCGAATGTTTGGCCGTACTTGGCAAGCAAGGGCAGCGCCACCAGCAGGCCGAAAAAGGCGATGAGTGCCGCAGCCGCGCCCCGGCGTGATACCGGCATCGTCACATGGCCGCTCAAAGGCGTGTCGGTGCCACGGCCGAGGAGAAGACCTGCAATGGCGCCAGCGAGGATCGCTCCAATCATACCAAAGGCACCCGGGAGGAAAGCAAGGATCGCGACGGCCAGGACCGCGATCGCTGCCCTTTCCTTGTCCGGGCAGAGGTTTTTTGCCATGCCCCAGACGGCCTGCGCCACGATGGCGACAGCGACGATCTTGAGACCATACAGTGCGCCCGTTCCAATCGGCCCGGATATGCTTGCAGCCGACAGGGCAAACAGCAGGAGGATCAGCGCGGACGGTACGGTAAAGGCTGTGAAGGCTGCAAGTGCTCCAAGCCAGCCCGCACGCATCATGCCGAGAGCGAAACCAACCTGGCTGGAGGCAGGACCGGGCAGGAATTGGCATAGTGCTACCAGATCGGCATAAGCGTGGTCGGAAAGCCATGCGCGCCTGTTGACGAGTTCTTCCCGGAAATAACCAAGATGAGCGATCGGACCGCCGAAGGATGTCAGGCCGAGTTTGAGGAAGGTGGTGAAGACTTCCGATGGCGTGCCTGCCGGCATCTTCGTATCGGTCGTGATCGCGCTATCCGTCATGAGGTTCCAGCCTCTCCCTTGAGTTCTTTCAATTGGATCTTGGCGACCGCCAGGCCTTCGCGCCCGAGATCCGTGATGGCGTAGAATTTTCGTGACGTGCGCCCGTCGCGCTCGGTGGTGCTGGAAAGGTAGCCGTCCCGCTCCATCTTCGACAACATCGGATAGAGCGTGCCGGGAGACAGGCGGTAGCCGTGTCGGCCCAGTTCGTCGATCATCCATTGCCCATAGACCGGATGCTGCGCTGCGTGATGCAGGATATGCAGCCGAACCAGGCCCGAGAGCAAATCATGATGGTCCATACGGCTCGACATGGAGGCACTGTCCGATTTCGTTATCGACATCCGATAAACCATCCTCTAGTTTCGAGGTCAATCCTTGTTCAATAGCGATGGGCAGAATGAAGCCCGGGGACAAGGGGCCAACGGCGCAACCATTTTGGCCCGCAGACTGGAGAAGACCATGGACCACGCTCCTCTCATCAGCGCCAACGAGCTTCAGATGCTTTCGCCGCTACGATTGCTTTACGTGCCGGGCGGTGGCGAACGAGCGGACGGACTTACCAGCGTTCCAATTGATGACTGGATCGAGACCGCCAAGCGCAGCCAGAGCGGCTTTGACGACCTCACCTTCTGGCATCGTGAGCTTCAGGCACTCGGGGTCGGACCGGACGCTATGACTGTCGTGCTCGACGATGGCCGCATGACCGAGGCTGCCCGTGTCTGGTTTATTCTGCAATATTTCGGGCTGCCCGTGGCCGTTCTCAATGGCGGGTTATCCGCACTGAACCAAAAGCCGGAGCAGTTGGCTCCTCATTCGACCCCTCTGAATCTCCGGCCCGGCTCAGGTCGCGTGGGACTGAGGGACAGGTTGACCCTCAGAGGTGAGTTGGAAAACGTGCAGATATTCGACGCACGCACCGGTGCAGAGTATCGCGGCGAGGATCTGAAGGGAAACTCACGCGGCGGACATCTGCCGGGTGCCATCAATCTTTCGCATGACATGCTCTTGGATGGGCAGCGTCTGCGCGACGCCCGCGAGATTGAAAACATGCTGGATGCGGCCGGTCTGAGCCGTGATCTACCAATTGTCAGCCACTGCAACGGTGGCGGTCGCGCTGCACTTGCGGCACTCGCCGCTGTGATGGCGGGCCGGAGCGATGTGAATGTCTACTATCTCAGTTTTGCCGATTGGGCAGCAGATGAGAGTTGTGCAATCAGCACACCGCGCTGAAAACTGGCAGGCACGACTGCAGCTTGGATCCTATGCTGTTGTGAGCGGAGGCCGTGCTTCTGGTCCCGTTCCAGCCGTTCATTGGAGCTTATATGCTGTCTCCTGTGAGCGCTAAGCGGTCATAGGATTCGCCTTGAACAGATTCGAACCAATGACCCTTAATCGAAGTCCTGACCGTCCCACGGATTGATAACTTTCAATCCAGCTGCCTTGAACGGGCTTTTGTCCCTCGTCGCCACCGCGAGACCCTTCTCTGCAGCTGTAGCCGCAATCAATCCATCGGCCATACCGATGGCTTTACCAGATACTCGCGCGCCTGCCATTAGTTCAGAATAAAACCGCGATGCGCCTATGGTGAAGGGCAGAATACGCTCAACGAAATGCGGTAGGACTTCATCCTCAAGACGGGTGTGTAGGATGGCTTGACGCCGCCCGGCAGGCATTGATGCGATCCCAAACCGAAGCTCCGCAACTGATATCGCCGAGATAAAGAGCGTTTCGATTGCCTGTGCATCCAACCAAGCTACTACCTGTGCAGCCGGAGCCGGCTTCCACGGCTCTGATATCACGTTAGTGTCTATCAAGATCATTCGAAAGTCATTGGTTCAGCTGGCACCTTTTCGCGCTGTTGCAGCGATTCAACATCGCTGTCGGACAAGTCGGCCTGTCGCCCGATATCCACAAGCAATGTCCCAAGCTTTACGCGCTGAGAGGGCCGAACAGCAGCCTCGAGGATGGCCCGAATTTCTGCCTCAGTGCTCCGGCCATGATGAGTTGCTCTCACACGCAACGCACGGTGGGTTTCATCAGAAAGATTGCGAATGGTAACCGCCGGCATCTTTATGACCTCATTAAGCCAACAATAATGATATCATTGTAGTTCACATGATATCATCTTTCAAGTGACTCGCGGGGAAGCAGGAAGAGAAACCAGAGCCGACTTTCTCCGCCACGAAGGGACGAAACTGCGAGCTGCTTTTCAGTAGGCTTGCGGCGTCATGCCGGAAATTTACCCAATCGGGTTTTCTGCCAGTTGCATTTTTTGAGTTATAGCCAGCCTTTCTATAACTCAAAAACAGCTTCGGAGCGACCGAAGCGAAGAGTAGATCACTCAGATAATCCCCCACGCACGAAACCTCCCCCTCCCCGTCATCTCGCGAAGACCAAGCTCCTGCACGATGCGCCGCGCTCCTTGCGGCGTCACCTTGAGCGTCTTCGCCACCATGCCGGCGGAGATCAGCGGTCGGGCCATAGCGAGCTCCACGAGCTCCGGCAGCCTCGATGACGTCCGGCGTCCCTCAAGTTTGCGCATCATCATCTGCCGCGCCAGCACCAGGCGATCATGCTCCTTCAGCCCCGTCTCTGCGGCAATCACCAACGCCCTTGAAATCGCCAGCAACCGCGTCTCGCGATCACGATGCCGGCGCCGATCGACGGGAATGGCCTTCAGCCCGAGATTGATCGCCACGAGATGAGTGCCGGTGGTCACACAGCCTTCGCGCAGGATCGAGGCGGCCAGCAGCCGGCCGAGCCAGGGCGCGTGCTGGAGTACGGCGATTTCATTCCAGGCGTCGAGCGCCACGATGGCCTGCAGAACCGGCGGCAAATCCTGGGCACGCGTCAAGACGGCCCGCCACTCCTCAAGCCGTTCGTCCTCATCCCAATCGAGATCGTAGACGAAGGGATCCCTCTCCGGAGCGTTTCTGGCGCGCACAGGCTTCTTCGCCTCTTCGATCGCAGCACCGGATCGGGCGAGTACCGCGTCGATTGCGGCAAACGCATCACTCAGACCGTCGGTATCAGGATCTTCGGCCTCCCCTACCCCAGCCCGAGTGTCGCTCACCTCAACACTCCCATCCGGTACCCCCTCCCCGTCTCCACCCAATGATGCCCCGGCCCACGGCCGGCCGCGGAGGGAGGCGATACCTTGAGCAGAAAGCGCCCAGGCCGGGGGATGGGCAGCGATGCGCCGTCGGGTTTTCAGGATATCGCGGGCGATGGTGAGCTCGTGGGTGGGGGTGCGGATGTCGCGGAGTGCATCATGCAGGACGAGGTCCTCGAGATGGACAAGTTCGCCGTCGACCCAGAGCGAGGCATGCGCCTCGAGGAAATGCGAGCGCTCAAGAAAGCCCTCACCGATCAGAGAGCGGGCGATGCGCTCGTCAAGACGGGCAAGCGCGACGGCGACCTCGGAGATCGGCCGCAGCAGGCTCTGGATGGGCAATTTGGTGAGATCATAAGACATTGAATTTATGGTAAACGATTCGTTAAGCGAAAGCTATATGCGCTATACGGTTCTATACTTACCATAAATCCGCCCGGGGTTTCTGGCCTCCGATAAGTAACCCTTATCGGAGGTGATTGATTTGACGCGGCGGAAGGCCTAAAGTCGTGGCAAATCACGGCAAAGACCATAGCTGGACGCGCAGAACTAGAGGGCTAACAATAGGATGAAGAACGGCTTAGTCGCTGCGAACGGTAGCCTTGTGACGTTGGCTTCGAGCGAGATCGACGAACCGACGCTTTACCTCGTCGAACAGTACGGGAGGCAGTGGCCCGTGATATCCGCTCTCGCCGTCAACAGGGCGAACGTCGGGCCCTGGCCAGACGAAGCGGTTGCTTTCGGTCAGCACGATCCACGACCGCTCATCATCAAGGCCAAGGCGGCGCTTGGTCGCAGGCGGGATTTCGATGGCGTCGCTCGGATCGGACGGTGGCGAATGCGTGATCGGCAGGACACGTACTGCAGGTGTTCCATCGTCAAGCGTCGCAACAATGGCCAGCACGAGCGCCGGGCGGTCCTTGTCACCCTCTTCCCGTCCGTCCAGATGCTGCCAGTGCCAAAGATAGGAATAGCGAAAGACCCAGCCGACCTTGGGTTCAATCGGCAGCATTCTTGTCCATCAGCAGTTCGGCATTGAGATGATCAAGACCCGTCTCCATCGTCGAAGCCTCGATCGCGGCAAGCTCGTCGTCACTGATCGCAGCCGTCAGATCGACCTTCCGATCGCGCTTGGCCAGCCGGAGATAATCTTCATAGGCCATGAGCACTGTGCGCGGCCGGCCGTTCTTGGTGATGATCACCGGCTCTCGCACGGCGGCATCCTGATAGGCACCGAAATTCTTCGAAACCGCAGCTGCTGTCACAGTCGACGTCATGGCAGATCTCCTTTGTTCCGGAATATACGGGTTTTCCGGACTTTGTGCAAACGCTCCGAAGAATCGGGAAGCGCAGGATGACGAGGAAAGGTCTAGACGCTCCTTCCAGCCACGACACACTCGCGCGCCGGGTGGAGGAGCTCGATACCATCGCGTCCGTCTTGCCGATGCAGCGGCGTGACGAACTCGCCGAGCTGCTGACGGATCAGGATGTCGAAACGCTGCGCCATCTGGTCAACCAGGGAATGGGGGCCAACACGCTGCGCGCGCTGACCTCAGATCTGGCCTATTTGCAGGCTTGGTCGCTGGCAGCCACGGCTCGCTCCCTTCCCTGGCCAGCGCCCGAAGCGCTCCTTCTCAAATTCGTTGCGCACCACCTGTGGGACGCGGAGAAGCGTCTGACGGATCCTGAACACGGAATGCCGGCAGACGTCGAGCAGAAGCTTCGGCTTCAAGGATTTCTACGCACTCTCGGGCCGCACGCCCCTGACACCGTGCGCCGGCGGCTCGCCACCTGGTCGACGCTGACGAAATGGCGCGGGCTTCAGGGTTTCTTCGCCTCACCTGCCCTCCGATCCGCCATCAGACTTTCTATCCGAGCAACGCCGCGGCCGAGAAAGCGAAAGAGCGCGAAGGCGGTCACCGGAGACGTACTCGCAAAGCTTTTAGCGACCTGTGCCACCGGTAGTCTGCGCGATGTGAGAGATCGGGCCATCCTGATGGTAGCCTTTGCTTCTGGGGGGCGACGTCGGAGCGAGATCGCGGCCCTCAGGCTAGAACAGTTACAGCTGGAGGAGCCCATTGAGGTGGATAGCGGTCCTCCCCTGCCCTCTCTTTCGATCCATCTCGGCCGCACCAAGACCAGTGGCGCAGAGAACGACGAAGTGGTGTATCTCACCGGCCGGCCGGTGGAGACCCTGAACGCTTGGCTCAACGCAGCCAAGATCGACAAGGGCAGTGTCTTCAGAGCCATCGATCGCTGGGGCAATGTCTCACGCCGGCCCTTGGACCCGAAAGCCATCAGCGACATCGTCAAGCATCGGGCCGAACTGGCTGGGCTCGATCCAGCGGAGTTTTCAGCTCACGGGCTGCGTTCCGGCTATCTGACTGAAGCAGCGAACCGCGGCATTCCTCTTCCCGAAGCCATGGAGCAATCGCGTCACCGCTCCGTTCAGCAGGCTTCGGAGTACTACAATCATGCTCAGAGGCGCAGCGGCCGTGCATCCCGCCTTCTAAGCTAAACAATCCATCGATTGGAAGCGTTGAGACTTTAAACTGCGCAGTCTTTGATAATACACTCAAATGCACGGGCTGTTGGCCCAAATGCCATTCTAGGAGAGCCCCATGCTTCGTGGACTTGCCGTCCTTCTGCTGTTCCAGTTGGCGGGCGAGAGCCTTGTGTTCTTGCTGGAAGTATCCATACCAGGTCCCGTGGTGGGGCTTGTGCTTTTGTTTTCAGCCCTTCCGGTGCTGGATCGCCTATGGACGCAGAAAGCAGCAAGTATCGATGAGGCCGCCGAAAACCTCCTGTCAAATCTGGGGCTGTTTTTTGTACCGGCAGGTGTCGGCGTCGTCGCCCTGGTCACCATCCTGAGTGCTCAGATATGGGCACTTGGTGCCGTACTCATTCTGTCCGCGGTTATCACATTGATGCTCACGGTTTGGGCATTCATCATGGTCAGAAAGCTGATTTCTGTAGGGCGCCGGTCATGAACCGATCGCCGATTGAGCTCTGGGTCTACCTTTCAGCCTCTCCTCTCTTATGGCTCACATTGACCCTATTTACCTGGATCTTGGCTTCCGAGCTTTCAAAAAGACTGGGACGGCATCCCCTGGTTAATCCAGTGCTTGTCTCCATACTTGCGCTGTCCGTCATGATGATCACGGCCGAAGTGCCATATGAGCGTTACTTCGCGGGAGCCCAGTTTATCCACTTCTTGCTGGGCCCAGCTACGGTGGCAATCGCCGTACCTTTGTATAGGAAATGGAACGAAGTCAGGGCCTTACTGCTGCCGATCATTGTAGCGCTCCTAGTCGGCTCATTAGTGGCTATGGCCTCTGTGATCGTGCTCGGCCAAGTCTTTTACCTCCCGCGGGACATGCTGCTGTCTTTTCTACCAAAATCGGCAACAGCGGGCGTGGCGATGGCGGTATCTCAGTCGCTCGGCGGCGATCCGTCGTTGACGGCCGTACTGGTCATTCTGACCGGGATCTTCGGCGCGCTGATCGTTACGCCTTTCATGAACACAATGCGAATAAAGGACTACGCCGCTCGTGGATTTGCCGTAGGACTGACGGCCCATGGGATCGGTACCGCTCGAGCTTACGAGGTGAACGCTACGGCCGGCTTGTTTGCCGGTATCGCCATGGCGCTCAATGCTGTAGCGACATCGGTCTTAGCACCTTTTGCGGCGCAATATCTACTTCCTTGAGCAGATCTTGCTAGCAGCGCTGGAGCAATTACTGCCGTGGAATAGGAAACCCAAGACCCTGAGTGCTCAGGCCGCCTGAACTACAGCCTTCGCCGGATGCTCACGACATAGCCGCGAAGTCTGCCCCGCATGGTCTGCCCCTACAATTCAAAAAAAGGCCCGCCACTGGTGATGGCGGGCCAAGCGCCGCTCCTGGGAGTCCCAAGCGGCGGGGGATGGTTTGAACGTCAGCCCGTAACCGGTTCAGATTGGCTCCGCTTTCCGGAGGCGGCGAGCGCAAGACCCACCAGGACGAGCCCAACGCCTGCTGCAAACATGACACCCAGTGGATCGCCGAACAAGAAGGCGCTGGCGGAGATGCCGAAGACTGGCTGCAGATACTGGACGCTGGCCGCGACGCGCGCGGGAATGACTTTGAGTAGATTGAGCCAGAGGATCAATCCGACGACTGTCACCATCAAACCGAGATAGACGATGGCGAGCACAGACGGGGCAGTGAGTTCGACGGAGTGATCCGTCATCTCCCAGGCTGCGAGTGGAAGCATGGTCACGAACCCGGCCAGCATGTTCCAGGCTGCGACAGGCATGAGGCCGTAGCGGTTCGTCAGCTCCGCGCTCCAGATGTAGTAGATCGCAATGCCAACGGCCGAGACAAGCATCCATGCGACGCCCGGGGCCGTCGTCCGGGACATGTCATCGACACCGCGACCACTGCCAACCGCCACAAGGGCGATGCCTCCGAAGGCTGCCAGCAGACCGCACCAGTGCACCCAGCTAACCGGCTGCTTGAACCGTATGGCAGCCAGAATGACCATGAAGATCGGAATGGTCGCAGATAAAATGGTGCCGACCGAGGCGGAAGTCCCCTGAACACCAAACGACTGCGCAACGTTGCCAAGCGTAATGCCCACGACGCCAAGGCCCACCACGGACGGTATCGCCTCCCTTGGCAGTCTCAGTTCCTTGCGTGCGAGGAACAGGAAGAGCGGCACGGCGACCATGAAGCGGAGGGCAGTGAAGGTCATCGGCGGGATTGTGCCAAGCCCGAATTTGGTGATCGGGATGGACAGCCCCCACATGAGGGCTAGGAGCAGCATGGCCAGCAGGCTCTTGCCCGAGATCGAGTAGCTTGGCGCATAGGCGTTTGCAATGGCGACCGTTTCATTCTGGACGGATGACAAAGGCTTGGCCTCACGACGAGGTTGGTGTGTGTTGCATCAACGTGTAATGTTCCCGACACGCGTCGTACAAACCATTTGTTCTCACAGCACGCGTGAACTTAGGTCACTCATGGACGGTCATGTCGGACAATCTTCCTCCGCTGCAGACACTTCGCGCCTTTGAAGCGGCTGCTCGCCGCCTCAGCATGACACTCGCAGCCGAAGAGCTGTATGTCACCCACGGTGCGATCAGCCGCCAGATCAGGGCACTGGAAGATGATCTGGGCGTGCCGCTTTTCCGCCGTCTGACCCGACGGATCGAACTGACCGAGGTTGGACAGTCCTTCTACGGCACCGTCACGAGGTTTCTTTCCGAACTCGGACGCGAAACGGAAGAGATACGGCGCAGGAGTGATACAAACCGTCTTGTCATCAGTTGCGGCATTTCTTTCGCCAGCAAATGGCTCACACCGCGTCTTCATCGTTTGATGGCGGAGCACCCGCATCTCGATGTCCATCTCGAAGTAACCGACGCAGCCGTCGACTTCTCGTCCGGGCATGTAGATGTCGCGCTCCGCTATGGGGCCGGGCAATACCCCTATGCCTCCGCCGAGCGTGTCATGAACGAATACGTGTCTCCCGTCTGTTCCCCGGAATACCGTGAGAAGATGGGCGGGTTACAGAGCATCGAGGACATCGCAAGGTGCCAGCTCATTCATGAGATCGGGATGCTCACCACATGGGAGCGCTGGTTTGCCGCAATGCGCCTCCCGTTTCCAGGCACGCGCGGTCCTGGCTATAGCCATGGCAGCATGTCGATTGACGCTGCCATCCAGGGTGCCGGTGTCGCACTCGGACGCAGTGTTCTTGTGGCCGAGGACCTTGCCGCCGGAAAGCTCGTGTCGGTGTTCCCGCAGGCCAAGCTGGATGTCGAATGGGGCTACGATCTACTCTACAGGACTGGCAATCGAGACCATCCGAAGGTGGCGGTGTTTCGCAACTGGATCGACGGAGAGGTTCGCCTCTTTTCCCGATAGCGGCTACGTTCTGGGCGGGGCAATGGTGCCCCTTCAACTTGCTCAGTAGCTTCTAACTTTGTCATGTGAGCTTTCAGCCATCTGCTCTACAGGCGCACGGGGCTCATCAAACACGATTGAACCGAGTTTTAGTAGCTGCACCGCGCAGAGCGCCGCCAATCCGAACACAAATAAGGTTCGCCACGTCATGGATTTCCGGGCCTCCCCCAAGAGCTGGAATTCTCTCAACCGACCGCCGCTCTACGCTCTGCAGGATTGCTGCATCCGGCAATCAGTTCTTGGAACGCCACTGGCATTCCCAGATAATACCCCTGCACCGTATCGCAGCCGAGCACACGCAAGATCTCAAACTGAGCAGCGGTCTCGACACCTTCAGCAACGACGGTGTGCCCGAGGCCATGAGCCATCGAGATTATGGCCGACACAATAATCCGGCTATCGTGGTTCGTTACAATGTCGGAGATTAGGGAACGATCGATTTTGAGACTGTCGTAAGGCAGTCTGGACAGCTGGGACAGGTTGGAAAACCCCATCCCGAAGTCATCGATGGACAGTTTGAAACCGGCGCGCTTCAGAGCCAGCAGATGTTTTCTCGCCTTGTCGACATCCAACATCGCCACGGCTTCAGTGACCTCTAGCTCAAAAGTATCCGGCTCGACGCCAAGTGCCTTTACATAGTCGGTGAGCCGTTCGGCAAAGTCATCTTCCGCAAACTGAGTTGGACACACGTTGACCGCCATGTGGCATGAGATCCCCGAGGCGCGAAGTTTCGGAATGTCGGACGCGACGATCGACATCACCTTGCGTCCAATCCGCTCCAGCCCATCACCTGTCCCGACCACATCAAGGAAGCTACCGGGATATAACAGACCCCGCTCTGGATGCGCCCACCGCACCAGAGCTTCATAACCCTCAATGCTACCTGAAACGAGGTTGATCTTGGGTTGATAGTGGACCACGATTTCGTCGTTTGCGATTGCATGAACAAAGTCACGTTCGAGCTCACCGCGATCAATGGCCCGTTCTCGCATTTGATCGTCAAAAAAGGCGTAGGTGCCGCGACCGCGGCGCTTCGCCTCATACATGGCCATGTCGGCGTACTTCAGGGTTTCAGCAGCATGAACGGCTTCATCGCCAAGCACGGCAATACCAACACTTGCCCCAATGTGCACTTGTCGTTCGCCGATCTCAAACGGCTTGGCGAGTGATCGGATGATCCGCTGAGCTACGTCCGTAACGTCTGTGTCCCCTGCACTACCCGTCACCAGCACAACGAATTCGTCACCAGCAAACCGGAACAGGAGTCTGCATCCGGCCGATCCCAAATTCACACTGTCTGGCGTGAGGCATTGGTTCATCCCATCTGCGGTGATTTGAAGGCCGTCCACCATCATCCTGGTTGCAGCCATCTGAAGCAGGGTGTCACCGACTTGATGACCATAGAGATCATTGACTTGTTTGAAGCGATCGAGGTCGATGAAGAGGGCATGCCCTTTAAGATCAGGGTTTCGGTCGATGATCTCGTTCAGTACAGCGCGGTTGGGAAGGCCGGTTACTCCGTCTTCATAGGCCAATGAGTTGATCTTAGAAACATTATCGTTGAGGCGCGCCACCATCTTTCGGAAGCTCTCGGCCAGGCCGCCAACTTCACAATTGCAGTCCACAGTGACCACAGCGCTGTAGTCGCCGGAGGCAATAGCCTCCGTACTAGCTTTCAGGTTCTGAATTGGACGTGTGAGCCGCCCAGTCAAGTAATATGTAAAGCTTGAAGCGGCCGCGATCGAGGCAACCAGCTTGAGATAGCCTGAGGCGGTCAACGCATGGGAAAATTGGCTGTCGGCTTCCAGCAAGTAGAACACAAGTGCTGCGACAATTGAGCAAAAAGCCCCAATCATCAGGGTGAACCGTACGCGCAGACTGTTCAAGCCACGGCCTAGAATGCGTCCCGTGATCAGCTCGGTATCGACTTCCATGACTGCACCTTCATTGCCGGAATGGGGACGCGGACCAGGACGAGCTGGTCCGCGACTTATGAACGGAAGACTTCAGAAATCTTCCCACGTCTCCGCTTTGACAGCAGCGTTGCCTCTGACGGCGGTGGCGACACGGTTCAACAGGCGACGGGCAGGTGATGGTGTTGCCGTGGAACTGGATGAGGCTGCGGCTGGTGACGATCTAGTCTGCGTATTGCTGATCTCGAAGCGCCCAATGAGCTGAAACAGAGCATCCGCCTCCTTAGCCAACGAGTGGCTAGCAGCCGTCGAACTCCTCGACCATAGCTGCATTCTGCTGGGTGCCTTGGTCCATCGTATTGACCGCGGTGTTGATCTCCTTCAATCCGGTCGCCTGCTCCTTTGCACCCTCGACGATGGCAGTGACATTCACGCTGACGGCCTGGACCTGAGAGACAATATGCTCAAGCGCCTTACCGGTCTCGGTCACAAGAAGTACACCGTTCTCAACCTGCTCGCCTGATTTCGAGATCAGGGCCTTGATCTCCTTCGCTGCTGACGCCGATCGCTGTGCCAATTCTCGAACCTCTTGCGCGACGACGGCAAACCCCTTGCCAGCCTCACCGGCGCGTGCCGCCTCGACACCTGCGTTCAAGGCAAGCAGATTGGTCTGGAATGCAATCTCGTCGATAACGCCGATGATATTCGATATCTCTCGAGAAGAAGACTCAATCTCCTGCATCGCAGAGACGGCACGACTGACGATTTCACCCGAACGCTCTGCAGACTGCCTGGTCTCCTGGACCTGCTTGCCAGCCTCTTCGGCGCGCCGACTGGAATCGGACACCGTAGTCGTAATCTGTTCAAGGGCTGCTGCGGTTTCTTCCACCGATGCTGCTTGCTGCTCCGTGCGTTTGGACAGGTCGTCTGCGGCTGCCCGGATCTGGTTTGAGCCGGCAGCAATGGCCTGTGCGTTCTGCCCCACTGTGCGCATGGCATCTTCCAACCGGGACACAGCATCATTGAAGTCGACACGGACCTGATCCAGCCGTTCCGCGAACACGGTCTCGATACGGTAGTTCAGCTTGCCATCAGAAAGCTGCCCGAGGGCATGACCAATGCTATCTACCGCAAACCGCACTTCGGCTGCTTCCTGCGCCTGTAGACGCTCGCGCTCAAGGCGCTCCCGCTCGCTGAGCGAACGATTGGCTTCAGCTTCCCGTTCGAGGCGAACGCGCTCCTGTGCATTGTCCCGGAACACGGCCACGGTAGAAGCCATCTTGCCGATCTCGTCTTTGCGGCCTTCTCCGTAGATCTCAACGTCAAGGTTGCCGCCGGCAAGTTCCGCCATGGCCTGAGTAATTGAATTTACTGGTTTCAGCACACCTTGCAGCACCGTCCAGATCGATAGACCGGCCACAACCGCTCCCATGGACGATAGCGCAACCATAAGTGCCGTCAGAGCCGCGCTCAACTCATTGCCGTCCGCCAGGTTCTGTTTGGAAACTTCGATCTGCAGGTCGATAAGCTTCGAAATGTCAGAACCGAGCGGATCGATCGTTGGATAGAGCTTATTGTCGGCATATTCGGCCAGGGTCGACAGATCGCCCGATGCAAGGATTTGGCGAAGTTGATCAACGCCTTCATTCGCCTCAGCTCGGACCTGCGCGAAATGATCAACAATCTGACGCTCCTCAGTCGTCAATTCGGTCGCGAGGTAAGCCTTCCAGTGATCTTCAATCGTCAAAAGAGCTTCATCGACACTCTTTAGGCCTTCTTCGGGAGACATCGCTCCAGATCGAACCTTATGCGCGGTATCGACGATGGAAACTGCATATCCATCGCCGATCCGTTTCAGTTGCTCCATAGGAATGACGCGGTCGGAAACAATTGAGTTAGCAATCTCTCCTTCTGCTCGCATCGCGTAGAAGCTGAAGCCGGAGATGATGATAAGCGCTGCCGTCAGCAGCGAGATGCATGCAAGTAGCTTGACCCTGATGGTCATGATGTACCCTTCCCCAATCGACCAAAAGCCCCCTTGGCCTGCTGCATCCGGTCATCTCGAGCGTCCGCTCTTTCCTAAGGGTCGGGCCCCGGAACCGCATGCCTTGGTCGGCACCTACAAAATTTAGGGGGTATCTGTTTACGATTTGCTAATTCGGATCGAGCTTATGCAAAATTATTGGGCATATGCCTCTGGACTTGGCATTGATCAAATTGGTGTGCTCGCTGAAATTTGATGAAAAGCTTAGTCGAGTCGAGACTGGCAAGTAGCTGGTCGGACGATGGGTTCGGAGATCCACCACCCAAGTAGCAGCGCAACCGCCTCGAGCTGCTTGTTCCGGCCGAAGTCGGGAATGCGGGAGACAGCTGATCGGAAGTGATACCGATCTCGGCGCTATCGTTCGGTTGGCGCAATTGACGAAATGGTCGGGCACACTTCGCTACGGAAACCGCTGCCCCGTGAGCATCGCCACCAGCTGGAACCTGTTCCGAATTCCGCTCTGATATAGGCTGATCAGAACTTTGGCGCCCTCTTGCGCCTGCGGCGATGCTTGAGAGACGCCGCGCAGTTCGCATACCCGCGCGAAAGCTTTCTCCAGTAGTGCCAGATCGTCAGGTGTCAGAGCTGAATTCAGGTTTTTGGCAACGTCGTGAATCATCCGCGCGAACTAATAGCTCCTGCGCGCCTTTCAAGCCCTTTGATCTCATCATGCTGATGGCTCCCGATTGTCATTGCACTGCCGTCGCGTCAGGCAAAGCCCGGCTGTCCTTAGGGACTCTGATGGTTGAGAAAGCTGCTGCCTCTAGCCATCGCCTTCAACTCGTCCTCACTGCGAAAGCCCGACTTGAAGAGAGCTACCAGCTCTTTAGCCAGACCAAGCTCTTCATCCGCATTTGAGTAGCCAGATTGGTCTCGAAACAGGTCGGCGAGCACTCTGCGTAACAATGCTAACCCTTGAGGGCCTATCTCCTGTTCATCGTCGAAATAGGTTCCCCCCATAAGCCGCTTCTCTCCCCAAGCTGTGCCCCATAACATAGTGACATGACATCACGCCTTTAAGCTTTGCAACACATTCTCGGTACAGCTCGACGTCTCTCCCGGTTCTTTTCGATAAATCGAATATCTGGCTTTCTCATCCTCCCTGGGCGATAGCCCGCCGTTGCCTCGATCGGCGACTCATTGCAGGTACTTTAGGGTATACCTTCTGAGACAATCTGCGTGAGACATTAAACGGTGTATCATTTGGGTTGCTTTTACGATTATGAGACGCTACCCAATGAAGGTCTAGAACCTAATGAGACGTTTCATGGCAATTTACGGGTATGCGCGGGTCAGCACCATCGATCAGGATCTGGCAATTCAAGAGGCGGCTCTGAAGGCGGCCGGATGCACGGTCATCCGGGCCGAAAAGAAATCCGGATCGACTAAGCAGGATCGGAAGGAGCTCAATACCCTCCTGGAATTCATGCGCGACGGCGATAGCCTGGTCGTGACGCGGGTCGATCGGCTGGCGCGGTCAGTTGGGGATCTGCAGGACATCGTCCGACTGCTCAAGCAGAAAGGGGTGACTCTGAAGGCGACAGAACAGCCGATCGACACCAGCTCGGCTGCCGGCAAAGCTTTCCTCGATATGCTCGGCGTGTTTGCCGAGTTTGAGACGAACCTCCGCAGAGAGCGGCAGATGGAAGGCATTGCCGCAGCAAAATGCAGAGGGGTCTACAAAGGCAGGAAGCCGCACGTTGATATTGCTGAGATCCGCCGACTTAAATCCGACGGAATGGGACCAACAAAGATCGCCAAAACGCTGAACATAGGCCGGGCGAGCGTTTATCGTGCCCTAAGAGAAGCCGCATCATCGTAAGTCAAAATGGCAGCTTCGCGGCGTCATCCCGGTCATCTGCACTCCAATTGCTGATGCCGGGAAGCTGCCATCGCATTGGGTTTTTGGCTTGGTGATGGGCATCCGCTGTATATTCGGGTTGCCAGGCCGGAGGCAGAGCTCCGGCCCGGCCAGGATCACATGACTCGCTTGATATCGCTGTACGCACCGTCGGTCTTGAGCGTCACGGTGACGGGATCTCCGGTTCGGTTGCGCCAGAACCAGCCATGATTGCCATCGAATGCGGCTTCCAGCACGCCGGTGTCTTCGGCAACGCCTCGACCCTTCTCATAGCTGATGCTTTCGCCACCACCGTCGCCATGTGTGTCGAAGTTCACCTTCGAGCCGTTAGCGGTCCAGCTATAGTTGGCCTTCGCGCCTTTCAGCATGACGAGCTTCACCTCTGCACCTTCGCCGGGCTGCAGCGTGATCGAGATCTCGTCCTGACGCACGGCATCCTGGGCATAAGCGGCGGAGATGCCGAACTCGCGGATGATCCGCTCCATCAGGCTTGAGCCTTCCTGCGGGGCTGCGGCCGGGGCCGCTTGCGGTGCGATCAGGCTCTGTCCGGCGTTCTGGTCTTTCTGACGGTCCAGCTCGGCTTCCTCGGCGAGTTGCGCCTTGATCTCACCCATTTCAGTCAGCCCCATCACGGAGCCGAGGCCTGTCGGGTCGATGGCGTATTCCGAGGGCATGACAACCGTCACCAGCAGAACACCTGCTGCAATTGCGGAGATGATCGTCGACTTGACGAGCTGGGCTGAGGTCGGGAGGTCGTCGGGATTGGGGGCTTGAGAGTTGAACATTGGGTTTTTCCTTTCAGGTTCAGGAAACGAAATAGCCGGTCATCTGCATGCCAAAGAGCAGCCAGCCGGCGGTCATCATCAGGACATTGGCGGTGTAGGCATGGCGCAGGAAGCCGGAGGTCTTGCGCCAGTAGCTCATGGCAATCAGGATGATGGCGAGCGCAATGAGCTGACCGATCTCGACGCCGACATTGAAGGCGAGCAGGTTCGGGATGAGCCCGTCCTCGGCGATGTCGTATTCGAGGATCTTGGTTGCGAGACCCAGCCCGTGGAACAGGCCGAAGACCAGCGTCGCCACCCTGGTGTTCGGCTGGAAGCCGAGCCAGCGCTGGAAGGCACCGAGATTGTCTAGCGCCTTGTAGACGACCGAGAGCCCGATGATGGCATCGATCAGATAGGCGCTGACATTCCAGCCATAGTAGACGCCGAGCAGCATCGTGGTGGAATGGCCGACGGCAAAGAGGCTGACATAGAGGGCGATGTGCTTCAGCCTGTATAGGGGCTCCGTGGGCATTTCTGCAATAATACCCGCTAAGGGAAAGCGAAGTTGTTTGGATTGAAACGGTTAGCGCGGATCGGCCTGAAGCGTTCGAGGGGTCGGTCAATTTCGTTCCAGAGATAGTCGCCGGTGAGTGCGATATGAGCCCAGGGAAGTGGTGCGACTTGGGAGAGCAGCTCGGCGGGAATATCGATGCCCTGGGTGCGGACATAATCGACAGCGCGGCTGAGATAGACGGTGTTCCACAGGATAATGGCGTTGACGACGAGGTTGAGACCTGACGCCCGATAGGCCATGGTTTCCGCCACGCGGTTGCGCAGCTCGCCAAGCTGGTGGAGGAAGACCGCCCGGGCAAGGGCGTGACGGCTTTCACCCTTGTTGAGGATGGCATGCGATCTGCGCCGGAGCTTGGTGTCGAGCAACCAGTCGCAGATGAAGATCGAGCGTTCAATCCGGCCCATTTCGCGTAGCGCCTGATTGAGCCGATTTTGCCGAGGCGATGCGGCAAGCTTCTTGAGGATGACGGACGGCGGCACGAGGCCCGCGCCAATCGATGACTTCAGCCGCAAGACCTCATCCCAGTGCTGCTCGATGACATCCATGTTGACGGCTCCCGAGATCAGCGCCCCGAGCGGCTCGTACGCCGCGTCGGGATCGATGACGAAGAGCCTGCGATTGCCGAGATTGCGGATACGAGGAATGAGCCTATAGCCGAAGCCATGGAACATAGCGAATGTCGTTTCGGTCGCGCCGGCGGTATCGGTTGCATGCTCATGGATTTCGACGGAGCTTTCGTTGTGAAGGAGGCCGTCGAGCACGTAGGGCGCTTCGCTCTCGGACGCCTGGATCATCCGGGAGAAGAAGGAGGCGAAACGATTGGACAGGAAGCCATAGACCGAAGCACCTGGTCTTTTGCCGTATTTTGCATTGTATTCGAGGCTGGCTTCACCGCGCCCGCCTGCCGGAAAGAACTGCCCGTCCGAGGAGGAGATATGACCGTCGCCCCAGACCGCGGCGAAGGGATGAGCCTGCTGCGCATCGACCAGCACGGCGGTCGCCGTAGCATAGGTTTCCGAGCGCAGATGCCTATCTACCATCAGCATCATCTGGTGGATCGTGACGCCGCGTGAGCTTTCCGCCATGCGTTCAGCACCGGCGTTGGTGGCGTCGGCAAGGATAGCGGCCATCAGCGCCGGCTCGTCGTTCGCCGTCTCGCCGGTGCGATAGTGTGTGAAGCTGTCAAGGAACCTGGTCCAGCTGTGGACCTCGGCAAGCAGGCTGGTGATCCTGATCCGGGGAACGAGGATGTAAAGACGCCGGCTGAGCGCGACGATCCCGTCACGCTCCTCCTCGCGGATCGGGGAGACCGACAAACCCTTGTCGGAAATAGCCGCATCCGGAATGGCGTTGGCGGCCGCCGCCCTTGCCAGCTCTTTGAGTTTCGCGTCGAGCGTGGCGGTGCGTTCGGCTCGCCATTCGGCAAAGCTGTCAGGGATGGCAAGCCCGAGCCGGCCTTCGGCGCGCATCAGGGCAAAGATCGGTCGAGGCAGAAGATAATCCTCGAAACTGCGCCATGCTCGGCTGCCATCAACCCATATGTCACCGGCCCGCAGGCGCTCCCGAAGGTGAACGAGTACCGCCACTTCCCAAGCCCGAAGGTCGATGGTGACACCGTCCGAGCGCACACGTCGCCGCCACTTGCGGGTCATGAACGCGAACGGCACCTGCGCGGGTAGTTTCCTGCCACTGTAGAGCGCACGCAGATGATCCACTGCCTTCAAAACCGGATCATCGGGACGAAACGACCGGAAAGAGAACGCGCCGAACATGAGCCTGCCCAGCTTTCGCAGCGATTTGTGCCGCTCTATGAGCTCATCGAATTCGTCGCTGCGATCGGGGCGCACGACGGACCTGGCTGCGGCCACGCTGGCGGTCAATCCGTCCCAGCCGAGTGAGACTGCAATTGCGGATGCGAGATCGGTGTTGTTCTCACAGGCGGCCAGAAGCGCCTCGCCAAGCTTGAGATGATCGAGCGCCACCCCATCAAGAATCTCGGCTTCTTTCAGCCGGCGTTCTGTGCGGCTCAGTTCAGCCTTGCGCCGGGTGCTGCCGATCAGTTTGCAGAACATGTCGATCGCAAGGTCGGTGATTGCCGCCTGCCTCTCGATGACGAACGCCGTCAGCGTGGCGTAGCGGCGCTCGGATGTAAGGCGTCGTATCTCACGGGCATGCAGAATGCGGGCGTCCCGGGCGATGATGCCATAGCGGTTGGCATGGATCGTTTTACGTCGCTCATCGGAAATCGCCGCCGAACGCAGAACCTCAAGCCGGGCAATCAGGCCCTTGAGGTTTTTCAGTTTCGTCCCCTCCGGCGCTTCCGCAATCCAGCCGAGATGGCTCCGATCACCGGACCGATCGATGAGAAGCTGATCAAGCGCCTCGATGGACGGTTGCTCCATGCCCCGGATCAAGCCGCGATAAGCCTGTCGTCGCGCTGCCGCCCGGCCCGCCATCGCCAGACGTATCAGCAGTTCCGGCACAGGAACGAGCAGCTTCCTCTCCTTCAGGGCTTCGATCACGGCCTTGGTGATCGGCTCGCCTTGTTCGGTAGCGGCTGCCTCGCGTGCCGCCGCGGTGATCAGGGATCGATAATCGCTCGCCCGGACGGGCCGGAGATCCAGTGCGACGACAATCTCCCGCGTATGTTCTCGACGGGTTTCCTCCCGCTGGGCATAGAGTGCGAACACCGCAGCGTCGATGCCCAACTGGTCGGCGACAACGGAGACGACTGCCTGAGGCGGAACTTCCCCAGCGCGGAGCGGACGACCGAGATCACGCACCAGGGCGAGTTGGATGGCAAAACCCAGACGATTATGCGATCGGCGATGCGCCCTGCCGAAAGCGATGTCCTCAGCGGACAGCGCATAGCGCGCGAGGGCCTCTTCATAAACATCGGGTGGGTCGAACAGAACGGTGCGCGACTGCGCGTCGAGGAAGGCCATCGGTCACACCCGCTCTCAAACTGGGGGAGCAGGCTCATCTTCTTTGCCCGGTCCGGTCCATCCGGTTCGCCGCAATGTATCGATGAGAGTCGAGCGCGGCACCTTGAATGTCCGACACACCGACGCCTTGCTGGCGCCGGCTTCCAGCGCCGCCAGAATCTGCTCAACCTTTTCGGTGTCAATCGTCGGTGGCCTACCGCCCTTGCGACCGCGCCGGCGTGCCGCCGCCAGTCCAGCGTTGACCCGCTCCGTGATCAGCACTCTCTCGTATTCGGCGAGCGTGCCAAACAGGTTGAACAGGAACGCACCGTGCGAATTCGTCGTGTCGATAGCTTCCGTCAAAGAGCGGAAAGCGACCCCGCGCATCTTCAGATCCTCAACGATTCTGATCAGGTGGGAGAGTGATCGGCCCAGACGGTCGAGCTTCCAAACGACCAGCACGTCACCCTCGCACAATTCCGCAAGGCAAGCCTTCAGCCCCGGCCGATCGTCGCGCGCGCCCGAAGCGCGATCCTGATGCAGGTGACGCTGATCGACCCCGGCCGCGAGCAGGGCGTCGCGCTGCAAGGCAACCGACTGCCGCTCATCACCGCTCGATACCCGCATGTAACCGATCAACATGCACGACAAACCTCAAATTCCGTGTTGCCGCACAGTCTCACATTCCGACAGGGTTTGTCGCGCAAATAATTGCCCAGTCACCCCGTCGATTTCGACCCGCCGAACCGCTACGCGGAAATCATCCGTTTTCCGTCACGCCAAAAATCTCTTAGCGGGTAATATTGCAGAGATTCCCACGGAGCCCCGTATAGGAAGAAGATCACGCCAAATAGGAAGAGCAGATGGTCGTAACCCGTGACCATGTGTTTGGCGCCCAGATAGATGAAGGGGATGATATGAACCCCTGAAATCTCCTGGATGTAGCCCTTGTCGCCTTCGGCAACGGCATGGGCTGCCGCCGCATTAGCGAAGAGAAGCAAGGAAAGGCTGGCAAGCAGCAGAGTGGCTGCGATGTGGCGGCTATAGTCCCGTTGCCACACGCCTCCGAAAGGAAGTGTTTTCATTCATGTTGAATATCCGTGAACAATTGAACCGGCCGCCTGAGCGGCATGGATCAGGCGAGGCTCACGGAGCGTGGTGGGCGATCGATGCCATAGGGCGGACCGTCTTCACGGGCGGTGTCGGCGCTGGAGAAATCGGGTGACATGCCCCGGTGGAGCAATGCGCTTACAACCGAAACGAGGCCCAGCTTTTCGTGCGTATGGTCTGCGTGATGGTGATCAGCGGCCTGCGAGCCCTCAGGGAGCAGGTCCAGGTCGTCGTCATGCGAATGATCGCCGTGGTCATGCGCGTGGGTGCTATCGGCGATCAGCCGTTCGGCAGAATGCAGGCTCGGAGCGTGGCTTCCAGCCGGAACGAAGGAAAACACCAGCATGGCGACGATCGCCAGCAGGGTCGTGATTTTCTCTCCGAATCGTCTCGCGCTGAAGGAAGGCATGGTGACGGAGATAGTCATGTTTGGTTAAGGAAACAAGAACACCCGTTGAAATATCCTCTCCAGGGGGATAGGTTATCAGAATGTCAGAGCACAAGCACGAAACCCATCCAGAGATCGTCAAGCGCCTTAAGCGGGCCGAAGGGCATTTGAAAAGCGTCATCGGCATGATCGATGCCGGGCGTCCCTGTCTCGACATCGCCCAGCAGCTCGACGCTGTTGAGAAGGCGATCCGCAATGCCAAGCGCACCTTGATCCAGGATCACCTCGATCATTGCCTCGACGAGACGGTCGGAGCGCTGGACCGCAGCCAGCGCGCGGCGATCGACGACTTCAAGACCATCACCAAGTATCTCTGAGGGCGAATGCGATGCTGGACGTTCTGAGACACCGAACCTACCGGCAGCTATTTCTCGCGCAGGTGATCGCCCTGGTCGGGACCGGTCTGGCGACCGTAGCGCTCGGGCTCCTGGCCTTCGAGCTTGCTGGCGACCGGGCAGGCGCGGTCCTTGGAACAGCCCTTGCGATCAAGATGATCGCCTATGTCGGCGTCGCCCCGGTTGCAGGCGCCTTTGCGGAGGTTCTGCCACGCCGGGCGATGCTCGTCACACTTGATCTGATGCGCGCGGCGGTCGCACTCTGCCTGCCCTTCGTCTCGGAAATCTGGCAGGTCTATACGCTGATCTTCGTCCTGCAGTCCGCCTCCGCAGCCTTCACGCCGGCCTTCCAGGCGACGATCCCGGACGTCTTGCCGGAAGAAAAGGAGTATACGCGGGCGCTGTCGCTGTCGCGCCTCGCCTATGATCTGGAAAGTCTTGTTAGCCCCATGCTCGCCGCAGCACTTCTGACGGTGGTGTCGTTTCATGCGCTTTTTGCCGGAACGGTCGTCGGGTTTCTGGCATCCGCATTTCTGGTCCTGTCGGTCGTGCTCCCGAGCCATCCGGCCAGGGAGCGCCGCAGTATCTATGAGCGCACGACGCGCGGCTTGCGGCTCTATCTCGCGACACCAAGACTTCGCGGCCTCCTGGCGCTTTGCCTCACGGTGTCGGCGGCAGGCGCCATGGTCATCGTCAACACGGTCGTCTTCGTGCAGGCGCGTTTCGGCCTTGATCAGTCTGATACCGCGCTTGCGCTTGCCGCCTTCGGTGGCGGCTCCATGCTGGCGGCACTTGCACTGCCACGCGTTCTTGACACCTGGCCCGACCGCCCTGTGATGCTCGGCGGCGCGCTGATTCTGGTTGGTGGTCTGGTCGTGATGTCCACCGTCACCGGTTATGCCGCTCTCATCGTGCTCTGGCTGGTGATCGGTCTCGGCTATTCCGCAACCCAGACACCTTCCGGTCGGCTGCTGCGTCGCTCGGCCCAAGCCCAGGACCGTCCGGCCCTGTTCGCCGCGCATTTCGCGCTGTCCCATGCAGCCTGGCTGGTCACCTATCCGCTCTCCGGCTGGCTTGGCGCAACGATCGGCCTCTCGTCGACCGCCATCATCCTCGCCTTCATTGCGGGGCTCGGGCTTGTTGCCGCAATCGTTCTGTGGCGCGGTTTCGACGAGGTCGAGGTGGAACACAGCCATGACGACCTCGCGGACGATGATCCGCATTTGAATGAAGGCCATCACCGCCAAGGTCGTCGCCACTCTCATGCACTAATGGTTGACGCTCTACATCCCGACTGGCCGCGCGAGCGATAAAATCCGCTTCTTACTCGCATCGGCCTATGTGCGGACAGTGCGTCTCCGGCCCCATTACAGCCATCAACTTCGATGCGGCTCACGTCTCCTATTGCCGCGTAGCCGCCTGGCAGCTATCGGTCCCCAATGTCGGCTTCGGGCCGAAAGGCGACTTCAATCAACGCACTGAGAGGGGAGAAAGGCGCTCTGCCCTCTCTCCCCCACAAGCACTAAACCGGTCTCCCCATGCTTCGGCCTGCGGCCTGCAGCACCGGCCGCATTTCGATGAAATCCGTCTCGGCCCTCCGGGTGGGTGATCCCCCTCCGGTTTAGCGCTTGTCCCCCTCTCTCCAGCTGTTCCGCACGAGCTCGGGAGCAGGAGCGGGGCTCCTGCCTTCCCTTCGATTTCGGGAGGTCAAGGAGTGATCGCTTGCGTTGTGGAGAGGGAAAGATGACAGAAAAGCTTGAGCTTCAACCCAACGAGCCATTGTCCGTGAAGGTCGAACGTCACCGAGCCGTCTACCTGGCGACCATCAATGGCGAGGGCGGCGCTGACATGGATCAAGAAGCGAAGGCACGTAGGGATATCATCAGGCACCCGCCGTCAGATCCGGGTGAGAGAGATCAGAAGCTGCTTTACGTGGCAGGGTATCTGATTGCCTCCAAGGGAAGCTTAAACCCTGAGGAAATGGAGCTTCTTCTTTCAGGCGCCATCTCACTGTCGGGGCATTGACGAGCAACGGGCATCTGGCCGAAATCAGTAGTTGGTGGCAACCCACTCGCCGGATGCAGACTTGGCAAATCCAATGACACTATCGAGAGGAGCTGCATCTGGATTCCTCTTGATGGCCGCGACGCATGATACGCCTGGACCGGTGGCGTTCTCGTCACACTCTCCCAAGGCGAGGGTTACCTCGGCTTCACCGCGGCCGGTTCTCAGAGGGTTGCGGGCATATGCTTTACGATATGCGGCAAGGGCCTCTTCCTCTGTCGGTACATCGAGCACAGGGGCCGGAGGTTCGGGGATCAAGGAGGGATTGGCTGCGATAAGGGCCGCGATCTCCGCATCAGTAGGGGCCCGAACAACTGGCTCTGGCTCCGGCATGATAAGATAAGTGCCTGCTGCACCGGCGAGAATGCCGATACCGGCTGCTGCTACGATGAGAATCTTGCTGTTCATGTCATCCACTCAGTCATTCAGGTTGAACCAAGCACGCTGCTTGACGCCCTTATCGTTCGGAATGTCAAAATAATAAGGATCGGCGCGACGAGGGCGGGGCTGAGTGATCTGCACCATGCAGCCATTGTCTCGATTGAAAACATCATTGTCGTTGTTCTGGTTGATCTGCCGGATCGTAACACCCTTGCGCTCGTTTTCTCGGGCGTCACCAAATTGGGTGCGGAACGCGGCACGGTTGCTGCACTGGTTGACGGTCTTCGTGCACTGATCCTTGTCGTCTCGGCCCAAGAACGACCGATCCCCGTCGGTGCGGGAGGAAACGGCGGTCATGCCGGCAGGGCATTCCTCGTAAGGTTCATAGCCGGGTTTTCCCGATTTAGCTTCATGGCAGATCGGCCACGAGAAGCCGGGCTTTGCCATAGCTGATATGAGCCTTTTCATCGGGGGAACGCAGTAGGGGACGCCATGCCAGGACGGGCTTTGCGAGGCTGCGCACAAGAGAATCTGGCAACCCCATGAGGCATCCTCGGCCTCGGCAGACGCATGAGACATAGCAAGAGCCGCGATACCGGCTACGGCAAAAAACACTGGTTTCATATCAGGTGTCCCTCTTGATCAATGCTGCTGAAATTGCCGGCTCGGAAAAGGTCTCTCGAGCGGAGTCCTCTGTTGGATGCGTTCGCCTGCAGCGTAGATGACGGCCGAGATCAAGGCGAAGCACGCAAACCAGGAAATGCCGATGCGATAGAGCAGTGGCTGATTGGGAATGTCCCGTGAAACCGCGGCGAAGGCGAAGAGCCCGACCAGGTAGCTGTCGAAGGACAAGTGCCGCTTGTCGTGGAAAGCCAGCGACAGGATGAGAAGGAAGGCCGCTAGTAGCGCGTGGATCCACCAGAGTTTTTGCGCCGGGATTATGAGGGCGATGGAGAGCGAGAGGGCAAGCGGCAAGCCAGCCAAGGGATCCGTTGCGAGAGAGGTCGCAATATGTGCGAGGTCTGGCAACTATCGGTCTGTCCTCTTCGGCTTGTTTCGGGCATCAGCAAAAGGAGGAGAGATCTCGCTTTTCCTCTCGGCCAATAGATTGAAGTCGGCGATCGGATGCCGATCTAGCGTCTTGTCGACAGCTTTGCGGCGCCATTCGTTCATGTCCAACACGTAGGTTCCCCACATCCCATACCGGGCGGCCATCGCGTTGGTCTGATAGGCGTAATATTGGGCGTTGATGTAAGGGGAATCGAGACGAGCCCAACCGACGCGCAGCATTTCGGCGGCGAGATCCACACCGTTGGTCGTGCATTGCGCGACGGGTATGCCATCGTTCGCGTAGGCCAGACCGACGCAAGTCGTGGGTCTGTTTCCGATAGTCCTCTTCAGCCAAGCTTTGGCGAAGGGTCCGCATGGGACGGGGGTTGGAGCCTGTTGCTTGTCCCGGTTGATCCACTTTGGGTTCAAAGCCCATTGAGGAAGCTCACAGGTGTCGATGCCGGCCAACCTTACTTTATAGCCATTGCCAAGCGTGCCGAACCATAGCGTGCGGCCGTCGAGAACGGTTACCGGGCCTTTGAACGTCGGCAACCGAACAGCAGCAGCAACGGGAGGCGCAGCCTGACCGCGTAGGGCGTGCAAGTTCTGATAGATCGGATCGGCGGCTAACGCCGGCAGGGCCAAAGAGCTTGCGGCGATAGCAAGGATAAGGCGGTTTCTCATGGCTGGGCGCTCCTCGATCGCTGGTTCGCCTCACGACTAAGCAGGATGGAAGGATGCTGAACGTCGGAGAATTGCCAAAGGCCGGCCTTCTTTTGCTGAGCAAGCTGCTCGGCTATGGCGTAGGGGGCATGATAAGGGAGACCATCGGTCTTTAAGGCGGCGAATGCATAGCCGCTTGTCACCATGATCTGCGCGAGGTCGAGCCTTTGACTGCCAACCGTGGCGTAACAAACGACATATGAGATGCCATTAAGCTTCGCCACGGGGGCACAGATCGGCTTGGTGTCCTTGATGTAGGCCGCCAACATCGCAAGCGATGCCTCACCGCAGTCCTTCTTATTGCCCTGACCATCCGTGTAGGCAGTGCCGCGCAAGCAAGACTGTATGCCATAGAGACGAAACCGCTCTCCGTCAGAGATCCAGGTGTCCCCCGTTTCCAAGGTGATGCCTGGAGCAAGATCGAAGTACCCTTCAGGTGCGGCATTGGCCGCAAACGGCAGCAGAGCCGCGACGAGTCCAGCAGCAAGTCTCATTGCGCCTTCACCCGAGGATCGGCCCACATCCCGAAGGAGCCCTTCTGCGCGATCTCCTGAGCTTCCGCGAGATCCGGACGTTCGAATGAGCCATCGGCCTTCTTCGTGAGACGAACCGCTCCCAACGACAGAAGCTGCTCCTCAAGATTATCAACCGTGTCCATTGCTCCAGGATAGTTGTAGTAGCCGTAGCAAGTGACATCCTGAACGGGGGCGGTCTGCTCACTGATGAAGGCCCTGCAGAACAGGACCTTGGGGCTTTGCAGCATCGTTTGCAGCTGCTGCGTGCCAAACTCCTCGCAAGTCCCGGAATAGTCCTCGGCGCGATTGACCAGATCGCCGCTGCAAGGCTGAACGCCATACAGATGCAACGTTGTCGATGCATCGACGCGAAACTCAGTCGCCGAGATAGCTTTGAAGCCATTGGCCGTGGCGTAACCTTTGCGGTCAGCGACTTTGCCGGTCCCGTCGTAATACTCGACGACAAGAACCGTCTTGCCCGGCGCCGCCAGCGACCTGATGTAGTCCTTGTTCACCGCAGGAGCGGCAAGCGCTTGTGTTGCCAATGCGCAACTTAGAAGCGCGGGAATGATGGCCTGTTTCATAATCTAGCCCTAACCATCCGTAGTGCGATTGTTGACCCTGCAAAATAGGGTTTAACACCGATCAGAAAACTTGTAAGAGTGCATCAAGTCGGTATCATGTGTGCATTAACTCTAGTCGGTTTTCGTGGCGATCACAACACCGTTTGACGGGCGGGTGCGATGGATAAAAACACTGTCTATGCAGGGTATCTAGGCCCGCGAACCCTGAATAGCGCAGCATTATCCGTGCTGCTCGCTGCCAATACAGCTGCGTCACAAGACCTAGCCACATCAGGGCGTAATTCCAGCGATTACAACGGTTCTGTGACAATCAACGAAGAATCTCTTGTCACAAACTTCGAAGATCGCTGGAGCGGTGGCGAGACATCAGAGAAGGAATTCGTCCTTGGTGCAAACGGTGTTGTCACGAAGGGCGGAGCCGAAGGTTTTCGCGTAACAGCACCGAACGACGCGGGTGCCAAAGGGCATCAAATTGATGCGGCTGTCAGGGCCTATTTTGATGTCTCAGAGCGCGCCACAGGCCGCATAGATCCTGTCCAAACTCCAACTCTAGATACTACATCTAGTGACATCCCCGAAAATCTAGGGGCAGGAACTCCCGTTGAAGAGTGCGGGCCGTCGCCCCTGCCACCTGACGAGATTAAAGCGCTGGTTGTATCTACCGCGCGTCGATACAGCGTCGATGAGGGCTTCGCTGTTGCGATTGCCTGGGCCGAAAGCCGCTTCGATGAGATCCGCAATTCACCGAAAGGCGCACGCGGACCAATGCAGCTTATTCCCGCAACCGCGGCTCGCTTCGGTGTTCAGGATATCTGCGACCCTGCCCAGAACATCGAGGGCGGGGTGAAGTACCTGCGCTTCCTCCTCGATGAGTTCCAGAACCCGCTTCTCGTAGCGGCTGCGTACAACAGCGGCGAGGGGCGCATCTACGAGTATGGCGGCGTCCCCCCGTTCCAAGAAACCGTCGGCTATGTCGCAAAGGTCGTGAATTTCCAGCTTGGCCTACCGATGCCAACGGGCAAACGGAAGGCGGCCGGAATCGTCCGTGACATGGCGGCAAAGGACACCAGCGATGCCGGAGTCATCGCTGTGGAGAAGACCGGCAAATTCGTCGGCGGCGTGATGCACTTTTAAGGAGAGAACTATGAGACATGTCGTTTCCCGGCATTCCGGGGCATTGAAGGCAATGGCCGTGATTGGCTTGGTGGCAGCCCTGCAAGTTGCAGGCGCTGATCAAGCGCTTGCACAGGCAAGCGGTGGCGGCGGCGGTGCATTCGCCCCCCTTCAGACAGCCGTGCAGATGATCGTTGACTTCATCACCGGCCCATTTGGTCGCCTCATGGCAATCATCGCCGTAATCGGCCTTGGCTTTCTTGCCTTTGCCGGCAGGCTATCGTGGTTCACGGCCGGAGCCGTCGTCATGGGTATCGGTCTCGTATTCGGAGCCCCTGCCATCGTTGACCAGATGATTTCGTCGGTAGGCGGCGGCTGATGAGCGATTTTCAGGACGAGAAGCCAGCTTTGACGCCGTTGGTGATCGGTTTGACCCGTTCACCGACGCTATGGGGCGTACCCTACATGGCGGTCGTCCTGATCATCGGTGTGACCATCATTGGGTGGTTGGTGACGAACCATCTCGCGGCCCTGCTTATCGCGCCAGCCGCCTACCTTGTCCTTTTCTCGCTTTGCGCCTGGGACAGCAAGATTCTCGACGTTCTGCAGGTCACCTCGCGCAAGACGCCACGGACGCCCAACAAGCGCTTTTGGGGCACCAACTCATACGGACCATAGTAGATGCTGAAAGTCGTCAAGGAAGAGCTTGGGTTTGGGAAGGTCGCCGGCAACGAGCGGCCTATGTCCGTTCACATCCCCTATATGAGGCATGTGTCCGATACGGTCATCGGGCTCGAAAATGGAACCCTAATCAGCGTCATCAAGCTCGATGGCCTGTTCTTCCAGACGGAGGACCAGGCCGAGTTGAACATGCGCTCTGTCGTCCAGAACACGATGATCCGGGCCCTGGGTTCAAGCCGCTACTCCCTTTGGTCGACTGTAATTCGGCGTGAGGTCGAGACCGAGATCGGCGGTTCGTTCGATTCATCCTTCTGCGAGATCCTGAACGATCGCTACATGGACCAGCTCCGCAAGAAGCGGATGTTCACGAACGAAATCTATCTGACGATCGTGCGTTCGGGCATGAAAGGGGCGCTTGGTCTCGGTGACTCCTTGAAGCGGATATTTGAACGCTCGAACAAAGAGGCCAGGGCTCAAGCGACCCGTGAAGATGTGACCGACCTCGAAGAGTTGGTTGGGAACATCGTGAAGGAGTTGCACAAGTACGGCGCTAAGCCGCTTGGCATCACTTATCGCAAGAAATCCGACGATACCGCGAAGAAGGACATCGATGGAGAAGAGGGCAAGGGCGATCCGTATTCTGAGCCCTGCGAGTTCTTCAACACGATCCTGACTTGCGGTGTGCCGCGAAAGATGCGGCTTCCGCGCATGGGTATCCGCAACTACGTCGGCACTTCACGGCTGCATTTTTCAAAGCGGACGATGCAGGCACAAGCGGCTGTGGAAGAAGATAGCCGCTATGCCGCTCTTCTCTCGATCAAGGAATATCCTCCATTCACCGGTCCCGGCATGTTGGACGGGTTGCTGCAGGTGAACCATGAGTTCATCCTGACACAGTCTTTCACACTTGCAGACAAACCGATCGCACAAGAGCGGATCAGCCGCCTTCAGCGCCAAATCAAGGCTTCCGACGAAGCGGGAAGCTCGGTCGAATCCGATATCGACTATGCGTTGAACAGCCTCCTCAATCAGGAGGCTGTATTCGGCTTCCATCATTTCTCGCTTCTGTGCGTTTCAAGGGATCTGGAAAGCCTGAGCCGCTGCGTCTCCGAACTTGGCGCGTGCCTCACCGACATGAACATCAATTGGCTTCGGGAAGATCTTAACCTTGAAGCAGCGTTTTGGGCGCAGCTGCCGGGAAACCGCTCCTACATCTCCCGCATCGCCATGCTGTCGAGCGCCAACTTCTCCGGCCTTTCCTCGATGCATAATTTCGCGACTGGACAAGCGGATCGTACCCATTGGGGCCTGCCGATCACCATTCTGGAAACGACCTCACAAACCCCCTACTGGTTCAACTTCCACCGTCGAGATATCGGGCACTTCACGGTGACTGGTCCTACAGGATCCGGCAAGACCGTGGGTTTGACCTTCCTCCTGGCTCAAGCGATGCGAGTTTCACCCACGCCTCGAGCCGTGTTCTTCGACAAGGACCGGGGGGCTGAGATCTTCGTCAGAGCGATCGGTGGAGCCTATGAGGTTCTGTCTCCGGGAACGCCCACGGGCTTCAACCCGCTGCAACTGGAGAACACCGGCGAGAACCGGGAGTTTCTGGTTCGTCTGCTCAAGGCCATGTTGCGCGGTGAACGTCGCACCGACTTCACGCAAGAGGACGAGGACACCTTGGAAAAGGCAATCGTCCGGATCATGCAGGAGCCGGCAGCTCAGCGGAACCTCCCCAATCTTGCCGGCCTCTTGATGGGCCGGTCTAAAGCCGATGCCAACGATCTATATTCGCGGCTTCGCCCTTGGATCGAAGGCGAGAAAGCCTGGCTGTTTAACGCGCCCCATGACGTCCTGTCCTTCTCGGGTCACAGCGTCTTTGGCTTTGATATGACCAACATCCTCGGAAACGAGGAGCTAAGAACCCCTGCGCTGATGTACCTTTACCATCGCTTGGACGAGCTGCTGGACGGCAACCCCGTCATGTTCTTCATGGATGAAGGCTGGCAGCTGCTGATGGACGACACGTTCAGCGCTTTCATCGTCGATAAGATGAAGACGATCCGCAAGCTCAACGGCATTGTGGGCTTTGGTACGCAATCGGCCGCTGACATCACCAAATCCAAAGCCTCGCATACGCTCATTGAGCAGTCGGCCACCAACATCCACTTCCCGAACCCACGGGCTGACGAAGAGAGCTACATCAAGCGCTTCGGCCTGACGGTGAAGGAATTCAAGTTCATCAAGAACACGCCTCCCGAAAAGAGAACCTTCCTGATCAAGCACGGCAATGACTCTGTCATCGCGCGCCTCGATCTGTCGACAATGCCGGATCTCGTGAAGGTGCTTTCAGGGCGCAAGGAGACGATCGAGGAGTGCGCCGCACTTCGCGAGCAGTACGGAGACGAACCCGAAAACTGGTTGGCGAAATTCTGCGGATGGGAGAAGGCCGAATGAGGAACAGTCCGACTCTGACGCTGCTTGTGGCAGCCTTGGCATGGGGAACAGCGCTGCCCGCCTCCTCGCAGGTTCCTGTCACGGATGGCGCCCTTACGTCCACCGATGCGGTGCGCAATGAAACGACCAAGCAGATCGAGGAAACGGACAGTCGCCGGCATTCGGTGAGCAAAAGTGTCACCTGCTCGATGTATCGGCCAGGGCGGGGAGGTGACGCTCCCTCGGCCGCACAAGCCAATCCGGAGATTGTCGGCCTCGTGAAGCGCGTGGCGCGCGAGGAAGGTGTAGACGAAACACTCTTCATGTCTCTCGTCTACCAGGAGAGCCGGTTCAATCCGTGCGCGAAGTCGCCAGTCGGCGCTATGGGCTTGTCGCAGCTGATGCCGGGCACGGCCAAGGATCTTGGCGTCAATCCTCATGACATCGAGGATAATCTTCGCGGCGGCGCACGCTACCTGAAGCAACAGCTCCGCACCTTCAACGGCAATACGAACCTCGCGCTAGCCGCATACAATGCGGGGCCAGGCAACGTCCGGAAGTATGGCGGCATCCCTCCCTTCAAGGAAACGCAGGGATATGTTGCCGCGATCAGAGGCAAGTGGATGCCACAATTCGGCGGCTCCGACGTCTCGAACATCCCTGAAAACTTTGGTGGGGGGACTGCTGGTTTCACGGGAAGCTCGAGACGCGACCCTCAACTCGATGGCGACCAGCCAATCAATTTCTGAGAATAGCGGAAACATCGCTTCTTGGCTTCAGCAGCTCGGTCAGATGGATAGCGGGACCATCCAAGACAGTTGGGACCATAACTCGGGCGCCCGCAACGCCAACCTGGAAATGATGAACCAGGTCATACGGCTCGGCACGACGATGGCAGAGCTTATGAACTCGCAGAACGCACTCGACCTTGGCGAAATCTCGGGGTCTTCGCGGTCCAGCGACTACAAGCGGGACGAGAAGGAAGACGATCGCGAGGTAGCTGACCTCTGCGACAAGGAACTGCAGCTTGAGTGGAATCCGGAGGAACAGGCCTGCGTTCGAAAACTCGAACCAGAGGCTGACATGAAGCTGATGTTGAGCGCCGAATGACAAGGAGAACGGCCATGAAAAGAGCATTTCTGACTGCGTTTTCGCTAGCGATGGCGTCTACCGCGCATGCACAGGTTCCCGTGATCGACAGCGCCAACCTGAAGATCGCAACGGAAACCTCTCAGACGACTGATCAGATCCTGGATACGAACAAGGAAGTTCTGAAGACGGTCGAAGAGACACTTAAAGCCGTCACGGGGGATCGCGGGAGCGTTTCCAATCCCATGCAGAACCTCGCCGTTGGTCAAGGGTTCAGCGTTTCTCAGATGCCGTCACTCGACAGCCTCATGCAGGGCGGTGTCCCGAACTTCGGCAGCATGGGCGGCGACATCGGCCAGATTGCCACCACCTTCATCAACGGTCTCCAGCTCGTGAAGAACTTGTCTGGCAAGGCGGACAGCACGTTCTCGGGCGACAAGTCCTACGAAGAAATGATGAAGACCGTTCTTGGAGTTGCTGCCCTAGTCACCGGCTCGCAACAAGCCGTTCAGTCGCGAACACAAGCGTTTCAGCAGGCAGGCCAGCAGATCGGTCAGGCTCAGGACATCAAGGGGTCCATCGATCAGAACACGCAGCTGCAGGTTCAAACAGGCCTAACAATCAATGAGATGATTGGCGTGATGAATGGTGCCGTCGGCTCCCTGCAGGCTCAAAACCAGCGCCGCCTTGTCGACATCTCCAATACCAAGAAGGCGCTGACCTACGGTGACTAAGACATTTCGAGTAAAAGGCTTTGTGCTCCTCTCCGTCCTGGTTGCTGCCGGCTTAACCGGCTGCGCCGGCGCTCCGAAAGAGAAGACCGCACCATGCAAGAGGCCCGCGAACCTCACATCCTACGCCGAGGATCCGCGACAGGAATGCGGCCCAATGACCAGCGTGAATGGCAACCCATCGGAAGCGCTGGCGGCGATCGACGCTTTCGCTGCAAGCGAAGAGCAGTGACCCCATGAACTTTCTAGGCGGCCTGCTTGAGGCTCTTGAAGATGCAGGGCGGAATTTCTCCCAACGGGCGTATGAGGTCGTTGGCGACGAGATCATGCCCTTGCTGACAATCATGCTGATTGCCTACGTCGCCTATTACGGACTTCAACTCGTCATGGGGACCGCGCGAGTAAGCGTCGCGGAGATCGTCGGCCGCGTCGTGCGAATGATGATTATCGTCGCTTTCATCAATCAGTGGGGGAACTTCCAGACCTTCTTTTACGACTGGCTGAACAACACGCCGGAGGATGTTGGGCGGGCGCTCCTGACGGCCAGCAGTACCGGAATCACAGAACCGACCGACGGCCTGTCGATGATCTGGAAAACGGCAAATGACGCAGCGGCGGCATTTGCTGAGCAGTCAGGCTACTTTGCCATTCTACCCGGCCTTA
>NZ_CM161539.1:4160000-4396580 GCF_056730705.1 Rhizobium sp. P43 | reverse complement strand
AGATCTTGTTTGAACCAGTTTGGCGGGCCGTTTGGCGCCGCCCTCTCGTTCGGTGAAGCGGCTTATACGGCCACTCCTTTTTCCCGTCAACAGCGATTTGTCAAAAAACTGTCGTTTTTTTCAAGTGGCTGATTTCAATGTGAAAAATTCGGCAGCGATTCGGATAACGCCAACCTTGCTCGCCACTTCACGGTCCATCTGTAAGGCCGGCCCACAATCCATATATGGTAACGCGGTGGCTTGGTTAAAAGGCCTGTTTCAGGCTTTACCCTTTGGTGATCAGGATCAGCACAACAAACATCGTTGGCACCGCAGCAAGCGCCGGCAGGATGATCGCCGGATAGCCGAACGTGACGATGGCGAGTAGCCACACCAGCAGGAGGTTCACGATGAACAGGACCTTAGCGGTCGCGGAGCCGCCAATCGCTTCTCTCAGCATCCAGCCAAAAACTGGTACGCGGTAAATCATATCAGCCATGTCGGCACCTCCAGGAAACGTCTTTTCGGTACCGCAGTTAGGAGGCGCTTCCGGGCACATGCAATGTGGCAAATTGGCTTTTGCCAAACTGTCGCAGTTTGTCTGCGGCTCACGTCGCAAACCGCTGGACATCGCTCGACAACAGGACCTACTCTCTCCCTTGTGATGGTTCCGCCCGGACAGGACAGGATGGGCGGACGAAGAGGGAATACGGTGAGGACTACCCATCAGGGGCCGATACCGTGGCTGCCCCCGCAACTGTGAACGGCGAGCGACGTCCGACATGCCATTGGCTTTCAGCTGATAAGGCGGACCGAAGCCCTGACCCGTGAGCCAGGAGACCTGCCATCACTTGGCGGCGCTGAAGCGCCATTCACTCTTCCCGCGCGGTGGGCGCGGACGAAAGGACTTGAGATATGCATATTGAACCCGGCGTCGTCGATGGCGCCAAACTCGCACTAAGCTATGCAACGGCCGCACTGTCATTCGGCCTCGTCGGCAAGATGGTCGTCGACGATGTCAGGTCAAAGGCCAGCCCGACAGGTCTTGCCGGCCGGGCACTAGTCACCACAGCCCTCGTCTTCTCCTTCTTCGAGGTTCTGCCGCATCACCCCGTTGGAGTTTCGGAAGTGCACCTGATCTTGGGCTCGACACTCTTCCTGATCTTCGGCGCGGGTGCAGCCTCCATCGGTCTGGCGCTAGGCCTGCTGCTGCAGGGCCTGTTCTTCGCGCCATTCGACCTTCCACAATATGGGATGAATGTCACGACACTCATCGTGCCGCTGTTTGCCATCAGCCAGCTTGCTGCCCGGATCATCCCGCAGAAGAAAGCCTATGTCGATGTCGGCTATCGCGATGCACTTGCCCTGTCGACGACCTATCAGGGCGGCATCGTCGCCTGGGTCGCCTTCTGGGCCCTCTATGGCCATGGCTTCACCGCTGAGAGCCTGACGAGTATCGCGACCTTCGGCGCAGCCTACATGACGGTGATCCTCATCGAACCGCTCGTGGATCTCGCCGTCCTGGCGGCGGCAAAGACGTGGAAAAAGACGACCGACAACGGTCTCTTCAATGGCCGGCTGCACCATGCAGCCGCGTAACTAGCCGGATTGGCTTGAGGAGCGCATGGCACCCGCCATGCGCTTTTCCTTTGAAACAGCCGCCGCTTTGGGTTACCGCAGGCCGCAAGCCGCACCATTTCGCGTGCCATGACCCGCCCAGATATCGAGGACATCCATGCGCATCCTGTCGGAAGCCTATTATCCGGAACTGCCGAACTACTATCGTGGTAAGGTGCGCGAAAACTACGATCTTCCCGATGGCAGCCGCATCATTATCTCGACCGACAGGCTCAGCGCCTTCGACCGCATCCTGACCTGCATTCCTTATAAGGGCCAGGTGCTCACCCAGACCGCACGCTACTGGTTCGAGAAGACGAGCGATATCTGCCCCAACCACGTCATTGCCTATCCCGATCCGAATGTGGTCATCGGCAAACGCCTCAATATCCTGCCGGTAGAGATCGTCGTGCGCGGATATCTCGCAGGCACGACCGGCACCTCCATTCTCACGCTTTATAAGAAAGGTGAGCGCAGCATGTACGGGGTCACACTTCCCGATGGCATGCGCGATAATCAGAAGCTGCCGACCCCGATCATCACGCCAACGAGCAAAGAGTTCGACGGCGGTCATGACGAACCTTTGACTCCCGCAGAGATCTTGGACAAGCAGCTGCTGACCGCGGAACAATGGAACACGCTGTCGCGCTACGCGCTGGCGCTCTTCGCCCGTGGTCAGGAACTGGCCGCGCAGCGCGGCCTTATCCTTGTCGATACGAAGTATGAATTCGGCACCGACGAGAACGGCACGATCATTCTTGCTGACGAGATCCACACGCCGGATAGCAGCCGCTACTGGATCGCTGACAGCTATCAGGCAAGCTTTGAAAAGGGCGAGCGCCCGCAAAGTTTCGACAAGGACTTTGTCCGCGCCTGGGTCGCCGAACGCTGCGATCCCTACGTTGATCCGATCCCGGAAATTCCCCAATCTCTGGTAGAAGAGACCTCGAAAGTCTATATCAAGGCCTATGAAGCGATCACAGGTATGCCTTTTTCGCCCGATGACACAGGCGAAAGCCCGTGGGCTCGCATTCGTGACAATCTAGCCCCCTGTTTTCCCTGAGAAGGGCAGTACAAATGGATCAAGACCCTCGCCTTCGCTCTGGCGCCTTCTGTCCCTCAACGGGGGCGAGCGTCACCATGCGCCGTCCACGGCGACCGGCGGAAGAGACGCGCGAGGAGATCCTCAACACTGCCGAAAAGCTCTTCCGCTCACATGGTTATGCAAACGTGACGATCGCCGATATTGCGTCCGAGCTTTCGATGTCGCCGGCCAATGTCTTTAAACATTTTCGCACAAAAACGAGTCTCGTCGATGCGATCGCCACCCGTGCAATCGAACAGACATTGCATGCGTTGAAGGCACTTGCGAGCGACAAGCCTGCTCCCGAGCGGCTTTGCGCCCTCGCCCACCAGCTCATGCAGGAGCATCGCTCTGGACAGATGGATGCGCCTTTCGTTTTCGAGATGATCCTTGTCACGATCACCGAAGAACTCGACTGCGGCGATCGCTTTCGTGAAATTGTCGTCGGCATGATCGCAGACATCATCTCTGCAGGCGTGCAAGAGGGCGTCTACCATACGGACGACGTACCGCGTCTGGCCAATGCGACATTCGACGCCTTGGCCTGCGTGATCCATCCTGTCATGACCGGCATGGAAAAAGCTGACATTATGGCAACACGCTGCAAGGAAGTCGTAAACCTGATTGACGCGGCGCTCCGCTCGCCCCTTGCCAAGTGATGATTATTTAATTACGTCACTTCATCGATAGACAACGGGTTTACCGGAACGACGGCCGCTTGTCTCGACCGGCCAGCGCCTGCCCCATCATCGCCGGGTCTGGTGCCTTATGTTTTGCAAATTTTCTTATGGGATCCCCCGATGCGCCCAAGCCTCAAACTCGCCTCTGTTCTTCTTATCTGCACTGCAGCACTTGGGGGCTGCTCCGATCAGGGAACGGCACAAGGCGGCGGTGGTGGCGCACCGGGTGGCGAGCGTCCGCCCGCCACAGTCAGTGTCCTTCTGATGAAAAAGGCGCCGCAGCCGCTGACCAGCACGCTGCCGGGACGCGCAGCAGCTTTCCAGACGGCGGAAATCCGCCCGCGTGTGAGTGGCGTTATCAAGGAAATCGCCTTCAAGGAAGGCAGCGAAGTCAACGAAGGTGACCTCCTCTACAAGATCGAGGACGACACCTATCGTGCCGCACAGGCTCAAGCGCAAGCGAGTCTGCAAAAGGCTGAGGCCGGAGTGCCCACAGCACGGTCGAACCTTGCCCGACAGGAGCGTCTGGTCGGCAGTGGTGCAACACAGGTTGAACTGGAAAACGCGCGTGTCACGCTCCTGCAGGCGGAGGCCGATGTCGCCCAGGCGAAGGCAGCCTTGCGCTCTGCCGAAATCGAACTCGGACTGACCGAAATCCGTGCTCCCTTCGAAGGCGTCACGACCGCGTCACGCTTCTCGATCGGCAACGTCGTCACCGCAAACCAGGCCGATAGCCTGATGACCTTGCGGCGCATGGATCCGATTTACATCGAACTGACGGAATCCAGCGTGAATCTTCTGCGCCTTCGCGAAGCCATCAATTCCGGTCGCATCAACAGAAGTGAAGGTGGAGCCACGGACATCCGCCTGACGCTCGAAGATGGACAAGAATATCCCGTCGTCGGCAAGCTCGACATGTCGGAAATGGCAGTCAGTCAGACCACCGGGACGTTTTCGATCCGCGCCGTATTCGACAATCCGGACGGTTTGATCCTGCCGGGTATGTATGTCCGCGCAACTGTTACCGTCGGCACCGAAGAGGGCTTCCTGATCCCGCAGCGCGCTGCGACCCGAAGCGCCAACGGCCAACTGTCGGCGAAGTTCGTCAGCGCCGACAACAAGGTCGAGACCCGTGTCTTCGAGGACGCGCAGGTGTCCGGCAACAACTGGCTGGTCGCAACCGGAATCAACGAGGGAGACAAGCTCATCCTCGATGGCTTCCAGTGGATCGGTGACGGCGCCCCGGTGCAGCCGGTCGAAGCGAAGGTCAATGAGAACGGGATCGTCGAAGAGACCGCGGCGCCTGCTGCCGCCCCTGCAGCACAACCCTGATTGTGCGACAGGCAAGGCAACCGAGGCGTAAAGGATAACCCATGGCCCAGTATTTCATTCGACGCCCGATCTTTGCATGGGTGATCGCCATCATCATCATGCTCGGCGGCGCGTTGGCGATCTCGACGCTTTCCATCGCGCAATACCCCGAAATCGCTCCGACGACGGTGCAGATCTCGGCAAGCTACAACGGCGCGAGTGCCGAAACGGTCGAGAAATCCGTGACGTCAATCATCGAAGACGGCATGACCGGCCTCGATGATCTGACCTACATGACGTCTTCGTCGAGTACCGGCTCCGCCACTGTCTCGCTGACCTTCGGCAACTCGATTGATCCGGAAATTGCCCAGGTTCAAGTGCAGAACAAGCTGCAGCTGGTGCAGTCGCAGCTTCCCGACATCGTCCAGACCGCCGGCATCACCGTGACACGTTCGACCTCGAGCATCCTGCTTGTTGGCGCGCTGGTCTCGACCGACGGCGCTCGCAGCAATGTCGAGCTTGGCGATATCTTCTCCACCCAGATCGAAGACCAGATCAAGCGTCTCGAAGGCGTTGGCAGCATTGAGGTCTTCGGGACCGGCTATGCCATGCGTGTCTGGCTCGACCCCTTCCAGCTCAACAAGTTCCAGCTGACGCCGACCGACGTCACATCCGCGATCCAGGCCCAGAACACCCAGGTGTCCGTCGGTGCCCTCGGCAGCCAGCCGGCGCCAGCAGGCCAGCAGCTCACGGTCACTGTTACGGCCCAGAGCCAGCTGCAGTCGGTTTCGGACTTCGAGGCCATTATCCTGAAGACCGAAACCGATGGCGCAACCGTCCGACTGAGCGACGTCGCTCGCATCGAGATCGGCCAGGAAAGCTATGGCACCAACACGCGATCAAACCGCAACCCTGCGACCGGTTTTGCGGTCAACCTGGCAACGGGCGCCAACGCGCTGGACACAGCCGAACTCGTAAAGTCGCAGCTGGCGAGCATCGCACCGTCGCTGCCGGAAAACGTTGTCATCACATACCCCTACGACACGACGCCCTTCGTGCAGCTGTCGATCGAAAAGGTCGTCCACACGCTGCTCGAAGCCATCGTACTTGTTTTTGTGGTCCTGCTCGTCTTCCTCCAGAACCTTCGCGCAACCATCATTCCGATGATTGCCGTTCCTGTGGTGCTGCTTGGCACCTTCGGTATCGTTGCGGTGACGGGCTATTCCATCAACACGCTCACCATGTTTGCCATGGTCCTTGCAATCGGCCTCCTCGTCGATGACGCCATCGTCGTTGTCGAGAACGTAGAGCGCATCATGTCCGAGGAAGGCCTATCGCCGCTTGAGGCAACGCAGAAGTCCATGGGCGAGATCACCGGTGCGATCGTCGGCATCGCCCTTGTGCTGACGGCTGTCTTCATTCCGATGGCCTTCTTCGGCGGTTCAACCGGCATCATCTATCGCCAGTTCTCCGTGACGATCGTTTCTGCGATGCTTCTCTCGGCCGTTGTTGCCCTGGTGCTGACACCGGCACTCTGCGCCACCATGCTGAAGCCAGTGGATCACCATAAGCCCAAGGGCGGTCTCGGCGGCTGGTTCAATCGCAACTTCGACCGTGCCACTGGCGGGTATGTCACTTCGATCGGCTATCTGTTGAAGCGTCCCATCCGAGTCATGCTGATGTTTGCCATCGTCATCGGCAGCATGAGCTGGTTCTTCCTCCGCCTGCCTTCCTCCTTCCTGCCGGAAGAAGACCAGGGCGTGCTGATGACCATCGTTCAGTTGCCGAATGGGGCGACGGCGACGCGCACCGAGGAAATCATCAAGAAGATCGAGGACTACTACCTCGACAAGGAAAAAGACGCGATCCAGGACGTTTTCTCCGTCTCCGGCTTCTCCTTCGTAGGTGCTGGCCAGAATTACGCGCTGGTCTTTGCCAAGCTGAAGGACTTCGACCTGCGCGAAGACCCACAGCTTGCGGCACCTGCCGTTGTCCAGCGTGCCATGGGCTACTTCTTCACGCTTCGTGATGCGATGGTCTTCCCTCTGGCGCCTCCGGCGATCCCCGGACTTGGCAACTCGAGCGGCTTTTCCATGTACCTCGTCGACAGCGGCAAGAGAGGGACGGAAGCTCTGACCGCAGCATCGCAACAGCTGATGCAGGCAGGCAGCGCCAATCCGAATGTCAGCTCATTGCGTTCGAACAACCCTCCTGCCGAGACGCAGCTGAAGATGCTGATCGACCAGGAGAAGATGGGCGCCATGGGTCTCGACATCGCGACGGTCAACAGCATGTTGTCGACCATTTTCGCTGGACGTGACGTCAACGACTTCACCCTGAACGGTGAATTGAAGCCTGTCTATGTCCAGGGCGATGCCCCCTATCGCATGCAGGAGACAGCAATCAACGACTGGCATGCCCGCAATGCGAACGGCGAGATGGTTCCCTTCTCCTCCTTCATCAAGACGGAGTGGATCAGCGGCGCACCAACGCTCAGCAGGTTCAACGGTGTCGGTGCCATCTCGATGGAAGGGGCAGCTGGAGCGGGCGTGAGCTCCGGCACGGCGATGGACACCATGGAACAGCTGACGGCAGAGCTCGACGGTGGCTACACGGTCGCTTGGCAGGGCATCTCCTATCAGGAGCGGCTCTCTGGCTCACAGGCACCTTTGCTTTATGCCCTGTCCGTTCTGATCGTCTTCCTTTGCCTGGCCGCACTGTATGAAAGCTGGTCGATCCCCTTCTCGGTCATCATGGCGGTACCGGTCGGCGTGCTGGGTGCAGTAGCCGCAGCCTATACATTTGGTCAGTCGAACGACGTGTATTTCAAGGTCGGCTTGCTGACGACCATCGGTCTGGCGGCGAAGAATGCGATTCTGATCGTGGAGTTTGCCAAGGACCGCCAGGCCACGGGAGTGAGTGTTATTGATGCAACACTCGAAGCTGCAAAGCTCCGTCTGCGTCCGATCATCATGACGTCGCTCGCCTTTATCCTGGGTGTCGTCCCACTCGCAATTGCGACCGGCGCGGGCTCTGCAGCTCAGAATTCCATCGGTATCGGCGTTCTCGGCGGCATGTTCACCGCAACAGCACTCGGAATCTTCTTCGTACCGTCGTTTTTCGTGATCATCCGGCAAATTTTCGGCGGTGCAAAACCCAAGGACGGCCTGTCTTCAGGCTGATTGACAAACTATGTTAACCAACTAATGCGTAGGCTGCTGCGGTAGCCTACGTGTTTAAGTCGGTCGTTGGCTCGGGGTCATGATAACCCCGTCGTGGCAAGACCGGGAGACTTTTACAGGAACACGTGATGCTCAAGATTCGTGCCGCCGCTCCACTCGCAATGCTTCTTCTGTCCGGTTGTGTCGTCGGACCAGACCATGAAGCGCCGCAGACCACCCTCCCGGTCAAGTTTTCCGAAGGCAGCGCCCGAGCGGCCGCCGACGTGACATTGGCGCCGTGGTGGACCGCCTTCAACGACCGCCGTCTCAACGGGCTCGTCGAAACAGGTCTTGCGCAGAACCTCGACGTGCTACAAGCAATCGAACGCATCACGGCTGCTGAGGCGAGCTTTGACGCAGCAGACTCAGCTGCCTTCCCGCGGCTGACGGTCTCTGCGGAGCATCAGGTCTCACAGACCAATGCCAGCGGCGCAAGCGCAAGCCGCGAGAGCGATACGACGTATACCACGACAGGCGTTGGAAGCGTCTCGTGGCTACTCGATCTCTTCGGCCAATATCGTCGGTCCAAGGAAAGCGCGAAGGCAAGCCTTGATGCCGCGTATGCCGGCGCTGATGTGGCCCGCCTCACTTTCCTGTCGAGCGTAGTATCGGCCTATGTCGATGCTCGCTATTTCCAGGAGCGGATCGCGATTGCCCGCAAGAACCTTGCTTCGCGTCGTGAAACGCTGGAACTGACGCGCCTTCAGTTGGAAGCCGGCGCTGCATCGCGCCTCGATGTTGTCCAGTCGGAAGGTCTCGTGAACTCGACGCTCGCCGAGATCCCCGGCCTGGAAATCTCCTTCCGCCAGTCGGTTCACCGGATCTCGCTTCTGCTTGGCCTTCCCGCGACCGAACTGCTGGCAGATTTGCAGAAAGGCGCAGCGCAGCCTTATGCTCGCCGCAGCGTCAATGCTGGCGTGCCGGCCGACCTGATCCGCAACCGCCCGGACATCCGCGCTGCTGAGCGCAATCTCGCCGCAGCCACGGCCCAAATCGGCGTTGCCGAAGCAGCCCTTTATCCGTCTATCACGCTCAGCGGATCGATCTCTCCGACGCTCGTGGCGACGTCAGCGCTCAATGGCAAGGCAACAACCTGGGGCTTCGGTCCGAGCATCAACCTGCCGATCTTCGACGCCGGCGCCCGCGTTGCAAACATAAAGGCGCGCGAAGCTGCAGCGCGTGAGGCGTATCTCTCTTGGAAGGAAACGGTGCTGAACGCTGTATCCGAGGTCGAGAATGCACTTGTTGCCGTCAACCGCACCCGTCAAACGGTGTCGGCCCTGACCGCCACCGTCCGCTCCTACGAAGAAGCTTTGTCGCTTGCCACTGCAAGCTACCGCGACGGCGCATCATCGCTGCTCGACGTTCTGGATGCCCAGCGCAACGTCGCCAGTGCTCAGGCGAACCTCGCTCAAGCCGTACAGCAGCTTGCAAACGGCTACGTCAATCTCAATGTCGCTATCGGCGGCGGTTACGCCTGGGATGGTGCCGAACCGGTTGTTGCAAGCAGATAATCTGCATCCGGCAAAAAACACAAAACCCGGCACCGGAAACGGTCGCCGGGTTTTCTATTTGCGCTGCTCAGAAGGTCGCGGGCGTATTGATCCAGATCAGGACCGTCTCGCCGCTCGAGATATTGCGCCAGGAGTGGGGCCTGCGGCTTTCAAAGTAGAAGCTGTCGCCAGCATGCAGCTCGAAGAATTGGTCGCCGTCGAGAATGATCTCAAGGCTGCCGGAGAGCATATGGATGAACTCCTCACCCTCGTGCTGATAAGCGCCCTCGCTGGATGCTCCTGGAGCCAGCTGGAAGCGATTACACTCCATCATGTTGCGGCCTTCGGCCAGGACCTGGACAGCGACACCGGATGAGGTGGTCGGCCATGACGACCACTTGCCGTCGCGGATGAGGCTTTCGCCGCCCCTGCCCTCCTCCTGACCGCTGAGAGAAGCAAGTGTTGTACCCAAATGCCGGGCAACTTCGTGAAGCGAAGTGAAGGACAGGCCTTGCGATGTCCGTTCAAAGGTCGAGAGCTGGGACACCGAAACGCCCGTCGCCTGGGCAACATTTTCGAGTGTTTTGCCTGCCTCGCGTCGCAGCCGGCGCATTCTCGTGCCCGCACGGATGTCCGAGGCATCATCGTCGCTTTCGGAGGTCTCATCGTCCACCTCCGGCAATTCCCGCAGCGTTTCGCGGATCGCAGCCGGATTGAGGCCCTTCTCGCTTCGAAGCCAGGCGATGCGCTTCAGGCGATCGACAAGGGCGCGATCGTAGAGCCGCTGCCCCGTCGGCGTGCGGATCGGCTGGATCAGGTCCTGGCTTTCCCACAGACGCAGCGTGGAGGGCGAGACGCCCGCCATTCTGGCGGCTTCTGCAATCTTGAACCGGATATCGTCCACGCTGCCCCTCACGAAATGTCGCAGTCACGGGTGATAATGCCGACAAAGCATATTGCAAGTCTACAGAAAAAATGTAGGAAATATCTCACCGGGCGATCGCAGTGATGTGTGACGCCGCTGGCAACCCTTCGCACAGGACGAAAACGATGAAGAACGCCGAAATCTCAGCTCGCAAGAATAACGCCATTTCCCGCGGCGTCGGCATGACCACGCAGATCTATGCCGACAAGGCTGAGAACTCGGAGATCTGGGATGTCGAAGGGAAACGCTACATCGACTTCGCGGGCGGTATCGCCGTTCTCAACACCGGCCATCGCCACCCGAAGGTCGTCGAAGCCGTCAAGAACCAGCTGGACCGCTTCACCCACACCTGCCACCAGGTCGTACCATACGAAAACTATGTCGCGCTTGCCGAACGCCTGAACAAGATGGTCCCGGGCAATTTCGAGAAGAAGACGATCTTCGCGACGACGGGTGCTGAAGCCGTCGAAAACGCCATCAAGATCGCCCGCTGCGCGACCAACCGCTCCGCCGTCATCGCATTTACCGGCGGCTTCCACGGCCGTACCTTCCTCGGCATGGCCCTGACCGGCAAGGTCGTCCCTTACAAGGTCGGTTTTGGCCCGATGATGGGCGACGTCTTCCACGTGCCCTTCCCGCTCGAAATGCACGGCATTGACGTCGAAACCACGCTCGATGTGCTAGACAAGCTGTTCAAGGCCGATGTCGACCCGAAGCGCGTGGCTGCGATCATTCTCGAGCCGGTTCAGGGCGAAGGCGGCTTCTATGACGTGCCGCGTGCTCTGATGAAGGCACTGCGCGAAATCTGCGACCAGCACGGCATCCTGCTCGTCGCCGACGAAGTCCAGACCGGCTTTGCCCGCACCGGCAAGCTGTTCGCCATGGAGCACTATGATGTGGTTCCGGACCTGACGACGATGGCCAAGAGCCTCGCTGGCGGCTTTCCGCTGTCTGCCGTCACCGGCCGCGCCGAACTGATGGATGCTCCGGGCCCAGGCGGCCTCGGCGGCACTTACGCCGGCAACCCGTTGGCAATCGCCGCCGCCCATGCCGTTCTCGACGTCATCGAGGAAGAGCAGCTCTGCGACCGCGCCAACCAGCTCGGCAACCGCCTGAAGCAGCGCCTCGAAGCAATCCGCGCCGATGTTCCGCACATCATGGACATCCGTGGCCTCGGCTTCATGAACGCCGTCGAATTCAAGATCCCGGGAACCGACAAGCCGAATGCGGATTTCACCAATGCGGTGCGTGTAAAGGCGCTGGAGAAGGGCCTGATCCTTCTCACCTGCGGCGTCTACAGCAACGTCATCCGCTTCCTCGCCCCGATCACCATTCAGGACGAGGTCTTCAACGAGGCGCTCGATCTTATCGAAGCCTCGATCCGTGAAGTTGCAGCAGGAGCTTGAGGCATGACCATTTCGAAAACCCTGACCGAAAAGCTGAAGGATCCGACTCTGGCGACCGACAAGTCGCTGGTCGGTAATGACTGGCTGGCGGCAAGCCAGTCCGGCAAGACCTTCGAGGTCACCAACCCGGCAACCGGCGAAGTAATCGCGGTCCTTCCCGACCTCAACAAGGCGGAAGTGACCAAGGCGATCGACGCCGCCCATACCGCGCAGAAGGCCTGGGCCAAGAAGACCGGCAAGGAACGCGCCGCAATCCTGCGCAAGTTGAACGACCTGATGGTTGCCAATGCTGACGATCTCGCCACCATCCTGACGATGGAAATGGGCAAGCCCTGGCCGGAAGCCCGTGGCGAAATCCTCTACGGCGCATCCTACGTCGAATGGTTCGCCGAAGAAGCCAAGCGTGTCTACGGCGACACCATCCCCGGACACCAGGCCGACAAGCGGATCATGGTCATCAAGCAGCCGGTTGGCGTCGTCGGCGCGATCACGCCGTGGAACTTCCCGAATGCCATGCTCGCCCGCAAGGTCGCTCCCGCACTGGCCGTCGGTTGCGCTATGGTGTCGAAACCTGCCGCCCAGACCCCGCTCTCGGCCCTGGCACTCGCCATCCTCGCCGAACGTGCGGGCCTGCCCGCCGGCCTCTTCTCGGTGCTGACCTCGACTGATGCAGCCATGGTCGGGCAGGAACTCTGCGCCAATGACAAGGTCCGCAAGCTGACCTTCACCGGATCGACGAATGTCGGCCGTATCCTGATGCGTCAGGGCGCCGACCAGATCATGAAGCTCGGCCTGGAACTCGGCGGCAATGCGCCCTTCATCGTCTTCGACGATGCAGATCTCGACGCCGCTGTCGAAGGGGCGATGATCTCGAAGTATCGCAATGCCGGCCAGACCTGTGTCTGCGCCAACCGTCTCTACGTACAGGCAGGCATCTATGACGCCTTTGCCAAGAAGCTCGCGGAGAAGGTCGGCCAGCTGAAGGTCGGCAACGGCTTTGGCGAGGGTGTCACGACCGGCCCACTGATCGACGCCAAGGCTATCGAGAAGGTCAAGGAACACGTCGCCGACGCCGTATCGAAGGGCGCAACCATTGCCCTCGGCGGCAAGCCGTCCTCCGCTGGCGAGCTCTTCTTCGAGCCTACGATCCTGACCGGCGTGACGACCGCCATGAAGGTCGCCACCGAAGAGACCTTCGGCCCGGTCGCACCGCTCTTCAAGTTCGAGACGGAAGAGGAAGTGATCGAACTGGCCAATGCCACCGAGTTCGGTCTCGCCTCCTACTTCTATTCGAAGGACATCGCCAAGGTGTTCCGCGTCGCGGAAGCCCTCGAATACGGCATGGTTGGCGTCAACACCGGCCTCATCTCCACGGAAGTAGCGCCCTTCGGTGGCATCAAGCAGTCCGGCCTCGGTCGCGAAGGCTCGAAATACGGCATCGATGACTATACCGAGATCAAGTACATCTGCCTCGGTGGCATCGCCTGAGCGACGACCTTCAAATCCCCGGTTCCGGCCGGGGATTTCATTTATGGAAACGAGCGGGCGAACAATTGATCCGCAACCTGGCTCGCCAGTTTCGCCAGAGCCTGGAAGTGGCTTCCCCGCGCCGATGACCGCCGCCAGAAGAAGCCGATATCGCGCGTTCCTTCCCAGTCGGTCACAGGTAGGACCTTGATACCTTCGTCCTTGGCGAATTCCGTCCGCACATAAAGTTCCGGAAAAAGCGAAATCCCCATTTCGATGGAAACCATCTGCCGGATCGCATCAAGGCTGGAACCTTCATATTCCAGCGCCAGGATAGCGCCCGACATATCCGCAAGCTTCCGCACCTCGTCCATCAGCCGATGCCCCGGGCCGAGCGTCAGCATACGAGCTCCCTTCAATGCTGCCATGGGAACGCTGTCCAGCTTGGCCAGAGGGTGCTCGCTCGGAACGGCAAGAAAGATCCGCTCGCGGCAGATCTGCTCGGATACGAAGTCGTCCTGGTCGAAGGGGATCGGGCCAAGGCCGCAATCGGTCTCCCCCTGCAGGACAGCCTTCTCAAGCAGCCTCGGTCGGTCTTCACGGATGTAAAGCTTGAGATCCGGATACTGCGAATGCAGCTTCGGCAACAGATAAGGCAGGAAATAGGGCCCGAAGGACGGGGCCACGCCGAGGCGCATCGCACCACCAAGATTTCCCTTGGAGCTTGATGCCAGCACCGTGATCTCGTCGAGACCATTCAGGATGATCTTGGCAGCATTGATGATGTCCTGCCCCACGGGTGTGGGCGCGACCTGCCCGGGCACGCGGTCAATCAGCGTCACACCGAGCTGCTTTTCAAGCAGCGACACCTGAACGGAAAGCGTCGGCTGAGAGACGTTGCACCGCTTGGCCGCCTCTCCGAAGTGCCCGGTCTCCCCAAGCATGACCAGATACTCCAATTGCCGATGGCTAGGACGAAAGGGCATGGCTACCTCGATAGAGAGAAACTATCGAAATCATACAATCAATGAATTGGAATAATCAACTGCAAGGCATCACATTGTGGGCGTACGAAAGGAGATAGCCATGAAGCAACTGCTGAAAGCCCTCAAAGCCCGCCATACGATCGTCGCCGCCAAGATCGATGAGGAGCAGCGTCGTCCACAACCGGACGGCATCCGGGTCCGTGCCTTGAAAAAGATCAAGCTGCATTTGAAGGAGCAGATCATGTTGCTGGAACAGGGCGAGACCATGAAGGTCGGCGCAGCCCGTTCAAAGGCGTCAAGCTTCGGCACCCCTCTTCTCGCCGGACGCTGAGCACGCTTGCGCTCCGTGATGGCGCATCGTGACCGGCGAGAGCGGCCGGCGGGGCCCCCCTGCGCCCCGCCGGCATTCAGGGGATAAAGACCGAAGATAAAAAAAACCCGGCGTGATCTGCGCCGGGTTTCGTGTTTGTGCGGATCAGTCGCGCCTCAGTTCTTGGCGCGCTCGACGTAGGAATTGTCTTCGGTCGCGATGACCACGCGGGTGCCGGCATCGATATGCGGCGGCACCATGGTGCGGATACCGTTCGACAGCATGGCAGGCTTGTAGGACGACGAGGCCGTCTGGCCCTTCACGACCGGCTCGGTCTCGACGATTTCGAGCGTGACATGACGCGGCAGCTGGATGGCGAGCGCCACGCCTTCATGCATCGAGAGAATGCAGACCATGCCTTCCTGCAGATAGGCCTTCTGATCACCCATGGTTTCGGCATCAACGACGACCTGGTCGTAGGATTCCGGGTTCATGAAGTGGAAGCCTTCGCCGTCTTCATAGAGGAACTGGTGGTTGACGTCTTCGACGAACGCGCGCTCGACCTGCTCGGTCGTGCGCCAGCGTTCGGAGACCTTCACGCCATCGACGATGCGGCGCATGTTGACCTGGGTGACCGGCGTGCCCTTGCCCGGGTGGAAGTTTTCAGCCGTCAGAACGACGTAGAGCTTGCCGTCCACATCGATGACATTGCCCTTGCGCACGGACGAGGCGATAATCTTGACCATTGGATTTCCTTGTATCTGCGTAAGACCCGTCGTAAAGGACGGCGGTCCCGACGGACCTCTTTGAATTTCTCGGGCGCACCTAACCCAAATTCGGCAAAATAGCCAGCCCGTGTTGAGAAATGGACCGAGATTCCGGCATGACTGACAGCCGCCGATCATCCCCGCCCTGGTGGCGTGCGTCCGTGCACGTGGACCGGCGTCCCTTCCTGATCGGGCGCAACCGGATCCAGGCAGCCTTCCGTGCCCGCTTTGCCATGCAGGATTTCATCGAGGTGGATACGGCGACCCTCCAGGCCTCGCCGGGCAACGAAGCACATCTGCACGCCTTCAGGACCGATGCCATCGGCCATGACGGCACGGCCGTGCCGCTCTATCTGCACACCTCCCCGGAATTTGCCTGCAAGAAGCTGCTCGCCGCCGGCGAAACCAGGATCGCCTGCTTTGCCCATGTCTATCGCAACCGCGAGCGCGGCCCCCTGCACCACCCGGAATTCACCATGCTGGAATGGTACCGGGTCGGCGAAAGCTACGAGCAGCTAATGCGCGATTGCGCGCATCTAATCGCGCTTGCGGCGGAGACGGCCGGCACGCAGCGCTTTGTCTTCGGCGACAAGACCGTCGATCCTTTTGCTGAGTACGAACGGATCTCCGTGGCAGATGCCTTCACGCACTGTGCCGGCATCGACCTTCTTTCGACAATCGAAGCGGACGGCACGACGGACCGCGATGCATTGGCCAGGCAGCTGACGGCAGCCGGCATGCGTATCGCTGCCGACGACACCTGGGCGGATCTCTTCAGCCGGGTCATAGTCGAGAAGGTCGAACCCAATCTTGGCAATGGCCGGGTGACCATCCTTGACCGCTATCCGGTCGCAGAAGCAGCCCTTGCCCGCCCCTGTGCCGATGATCCACGCGTTGCCGAACGCTTCGAGGTCTATGCCTGCGGTGTTGAACTCGCCAATGCCTTTGGCGAACTGACAGACGCGACCGAACAGCGCCGCCGTTTTCAGGCAGAAATGGCGGAAAAGCAGCGGGTTTACGGAGAAACCTATCCGCTCGACGAAGACTTCCTGGAAGCGCTTCAGCATATGCCCGAAGCCTCCGGCATCGCGCTTGGCTTCGACCGGCTCGTCATGCTGGCAACGGGAGCGCTGAGGATCGATCAGGTCATCTGGGCACCGGTTGCGGAGACGCATCTTGGCTGAACAGACGCTGAGGACCGTTTCCGACCTCGTGTCCGAGGGGCTTGTCGCAAGCGATCGGGCTGCTGGCCTTGAGACGGTTGCCGAGCGCTATGCGATCGCGCTTACTCCGACAGTCCGGGCCCTGATTGATACCAATGATCCGGCAGATCCGATCGCTGCACAGTATGTGCCGGACGCCGCCGAACTGATCGAGCATCCCGCGGAACGACCGGATCCGATTGGGGACCATCCACACTCGCCGGTCGAAGGCATCGTCCACCGCTATCCGGACCGCGTACTGCTGAAGCTCGTTCACGTCTGCCCGGTCTATTGCCGCTTCTGTTTCCGCCGCGAAATGGTCGGCCCGCAGGGCGACGGCAATCTCGGCGCCGAGGCCCTGCAAAAGGCGCTCGATTACATCGCCTCGGACACGCGCATCTGGGAAGTCATCCTGACCGGCGGCGATCCGCTGATCCTGTCTGCTCGACGCCTGCGCGATGTGGCCGAGAAGCTGGCAGCCATGGACCACGTCAAGGTCTTGAGGATCCACAGCCGCGTGCCCGTCGTCGATCCCGAGCGGATCACAGGCGAGCTGGTGGAGGCCCTGGGGTTGAGCGGCAAGAGCGTGATCCTGGCTTTACACGCCAACCACCCCCGCGAACTGACGCCCGAAGCGCGCGCGGCCTGCAGACGGTTGATCGCCGGCGGTGTGCAGATGGTCAGCCAGAGCGTGCTCTTGAAAGGCGTGAACGACGCCGCGGAGACCCTGACATCGCTGATGCGGGCCTTCGTCGAAACCGGCATCAAGCCCTATTACCTGCACCACCCGGACATGGCGCCCGGCACCGGCCATTTCCGCCTGACGATCGCTGAAGGTCAGGCCCTGATGCGTGAACTGCGCACGCGGATCTCGGGCCTTTGCATCCCCCACTACATCCTCGACCTGCCCGGTGGATACGGCAAGGTGGCACTCGGCGAGGATGCCGTCCGTGATCTGGGCGACGGACGCTACGCCGTGCGCGACCGACACGGGAATGAGCACGCCTATCCCTGAGGCAGGAGCCAGCTCAGAACGTTGTTTGTCATCCAGCCTGTTTTCAGCCTGTTAAGGTTTCGTGCACACCATGGCGCGAAGTGAGACAGGCGATCAGCTAGCGGGGACAGACATGGCGGAGACAGCGGCTCTTGATAAAGACAACAGAGGAATTCTGGCCGGGTTCGTAGCGTCACCGGTGGCTTGGCTCTGGCTCTCCGTGATCTTGCTCTTTGCTTTGCTCACGCTTCCGCTCGCAGCGCCAATCGGTCCGATGTACTGGGACACCTATATCTACCTCGATGCAGCGCAGCGCATCCGGATGGGCCAGATCCCGAGCGTCGATTTTTCAACGCCGGTCGGTGCTCTGGGTTACTACCTCTTTGCCTGGGGTCTGGACCTTTTCCCACGTGCCCAACCCTTGCTCTTGGTCCAGTGGTCGCAACTCGCGGTCACTGCGCCGCTGATGACGCTGGTTCTGGCGGACGTGGCCAGACGAAGCCGAAGCACCGCCTTCGCCTTGCTCATCCCCTTTCTGGTTTTCGCGGCCTTCCCGGCCAATGCCCAGTTCTTTCATTCCTATCCAGGGCTTGATGGCTTCGGCATCTACAACCGGCAGACCTCGCTTCTTCTCTATGTCCTGACATCAGGTCTCGTTTTCATGCGCGGCGGCCAACGCTTCGCGCTCTTCTGTGCGCTGGCCATGCTGGCTCTGTTTCTCACCAAAATCACAGGCTTTCTGGTCGGCGGCCTGTTCGGCCTGGGCGCCCTCCTCGCAGGGCGCATCTCATTCGCCAATCTTGCGCTGGCAGCCTTTGCCTTCCTCCTTCCGCTGGTCGCGGTCGAACTCGGCTCCGGGATGATCTCAGCTTATATCAGGGACATCCTCGACCTGATCGCGATGAACCACGATGCTCTGCTCCCGCGCTTCCTGACCGTCGCCTCGGGCAAGCTCGACGTGCTCTTGCCGGCCGGTCTGCTTCTGCTCGTAATGATCTGGGCAGATCTCAACTATGCATCCGAGCCAAGACGCTTCTTCGACCGCTCCTTCTGGTGGTTCGGGATTTCCCTGCTCGGCGGAACGATCCTCGAGACCCAGAACACGGGCAGCCAGGAATTCATCTTCATCTGGCCCGTGCTGCTGATGGCTTACAACCGGCTGCCACAGGTAATCGATCGCACAAAGATCGCTTTTCTCGTGCTCGCCGCTTTCTGCACGGTTCCTACGATCAGCAAGGTCGCCCATAAGACATTGCGCTCTGTCGCCGTAGCGCCGACCTACGTGACGCCGGATGTTCCTGAGCTGCGCAACATGCAGCAGGTCTTGAGCCGCAGGGACGTGATGGATCGGGCACTGATGCTGGAGGACCACTACGCCACGCAGGGAGCAGCCTATATCGATCTCGCCAACAAGGGAGAATTGCCGAGCTGGCAGCTCTACAGCGAACTCGACTATCAGATGTATTGGATTGTCTCTGCGGACATACTGGTAAAGGCGCTAAAGAAGTTCGAGGCCGATAACCAGATCCGCCTGGAGAGCCTGATGACGCTCGACTTCGCCAACCCCTTCCCCTGGATCCTTGACCGAGACGCAACCCGAAAGATCCAGATCGGGGCCGATCCCTTCCGCACCGTCAGAGAAGTCTCACCGGAAGCGCTGGAAGCGGTCGAGGCGACGGATGGAGTGCTGCGACCAAAATGCCCGGTAACAACCGGACGCCGCATGCTCGAAGAGCGCTACCGAGAGGCACTCTCGGGCCGGCAGGTCATTGCGATCGATCCGTGCTGGGACCTTCTACTGCGGCCGGGCCTTCTGAAAACTCCATGACAAAGGCCGGGTGACGAACCCGGCCTCCTGATCTTCCAAGTACTATCTTTGCCCGATCACTTCACCTGAGCGGTGACGAAGTCCTTCACGATCCGGATGATCCCGCGTGACATCACCTCGTCCAGCGCCGCAATGAACTGGTCGACATGCTCGCGTTCGCAGATCAGCGGCGGCTCAAGCCGGATAACGTTGCGATTATACTCGGTGAAGGCGACGAGAACGCCGTGATCGCGCAGCAGATGGCTGCCAATGAAGCCCGGCAACGAGCCCTTCAGCTTGTCGTCGAGCATCGCGATGACAGGGCGGAGCACCAGCGGCATGGTCTGCGAGAAGTCATGGAACTCGAGGCCCACCATCATGCCCTGGCCGCGGACTTCCTTGATCAGGCTCGGATAGCGCGCCTGCAGGATTTGGAGCTGGTCGAGCAGATAGTCGCCGACCTCTGCCGTGCGGTCGATCAGGCCTTCGTCATAGAGGACGTTGAGCGCTTCGATCGAAGTGATGCAAGCCTCGCCGATGCCACCAAAGGTCGCCATGGCATGGATCATCGCCGTCTTCGGCGTGCCATAGGCCTTCATATAGACCTCGCGCCGCGCGATCATCGCCGCCATCGCGGTCTTGCCACCGCCAAGGGACTTGGCGAGCGCGGTCACATCAGGGACGACACCGTAATGTTCGAAGGCGTAGAACTTGCCGGTACGGCCGAGACCGCATTGGACTTCGTCGGCAACCCAGAGCACGCCATACTGGTCGCAGAGCTGGCGCAGCTTCTGCCAGAAGGCAGCATCGGCCTGAATGATGCCGCCACCGCCCTGGACTGTTTCGAGCACGATGACACCGATTTCCGGGTCGCTGCGGAAGGCGTTCTCGATCGCTTCGATATCGCCGAACGGTACGCGAACGGTGTTGTCGACCAGCTTGAACTGGCCCCGATAGAGCGAACCGTCGGTGATCGAGAGCACACCCTTGGTCTTTCCGTGGAAGGAGTTCTCGGCATAGACGACCTTCGGCTTTTGCGGACCGGCCGCCCGCTCGGCAACCTTGATCGCAGCCTCCATGGCTTCCGAACCGGACGAGCCGAGGAAGACCATATCCAGATCACCCGGCGAGCAGGCTGCCAGATTATGGGCCAGCGCCGTCGCATATTGCGACATGAAGGCGATCGCGATCTCGTGGCGCTTCTCGTCCTGGAAGGTCTTGCGCGCGTCGATGATGCGCGGGTGATTGTGGCCGAAGGCCAGCGACCCGAAGCCGCCGAAGAAGTCGAGGATCTTCCGGCCGTTCTGGTCGTAGTAATACATGCCCTCGGCCCGCTCGACCTTGACCTTGTGGAAGCCGAGCAACTTCATGAAATGCAGCTGGCCGGGATTAAGATGCTGCGTGAAGAGGTCGGTCATCTGCGGAAGGTCAAGCGCCTTGGCCTGATCCACCGACAGAAGATTCGGCTTTTCGGTCTTGGCGCGGGGCGGCTTGACCGCATCGAGGGTCGGCTGTTCGTTCAGTCTGACTGCAGTATTCATCACTGTCTCCTCACGCAGCCTTCGATGCTGCGGCATGGGGTTCAAGACGGCCTTCGAGCGACTTCCGATATTCGCTATAGGCGGCGATCAGCATGTCCTCGTCGCGATACTGCGGCACCCAGCCGAGCTCGCGTTCGCCCTTGGACACGTCGAGAATGCACATCTCGTCGGCGATCAGATATTGCTCCGGGTCCATCAGGGGCATGTTGATGAGATCGAGGAAGTCGAGCGTGCGCTTGACCGCCCACGCAGGCGTCGGCACCAGGATCGACTTCGAGCCCGCATGCTTGACCAGATCGCCGAGGAGCTTCTTCACCGGCGGCGGGTTGAGCGATCCGAGATTATAGACCTCGTTCGGCACGCCGGCCTTGTAGGCGGCATGCGCCGCCGAGGCGCAGTCGAACACCGAGATGAACTGGTAGGGGTTCTTGCCCGAACCGATCATCGGCACCGGCAGATTGTTGTCGATCAGCTTGAAGAGCTTGGCAAGAATGCCGAGACGCCCGGGGCCGATGATCAGACGCGGGCGGAACAGGCTGATATTCATGCCGCGCTTGCGCCAGTCGACCGCCAGTTCCTCGGTCTTGAGCTTCGATAGTCCGTATTCACCGAGTGGCTTGCAGGGATGATCTTCCTTCTGCGGCCAGGTATAGGTGTGGCCATAGACCATGTCGGTGGTGAAATGCACCAGCGACTTCGCGCCGGCCGCATCCATCGCCTTGATGATGTTCTCGGTGCCGTAATAATTGACCGGGAAGAAGAAGTCGTGCCGCTTGGCCCGCACCTGGATCGGCGACAGCATCTTGGCCGACAGGTTGTAGACCATGTCATCGGCCTTGATGCCAAGCCTGCGGATGGACTCCGGATCGGTGACATCGGTGTTGACGAAGCGCGCATCGCGATAATGCGCAAGGTCGCTCTTGACGATATCGGCGACGACGACTTCGTGACCGTCGGCGAGAAGCCGGGGCGCAAGGTAGCGACCGACAAAGCCGTCACCGCCGAAAATGATATGTCTCATGGTTTAAACCCCTGTTTATTCTTTGTCTTTGGCTTGTTCTGGATATCGATGCGGATCACGTCTCAGCCGGCTTGGTCACCGCACCCTGCTCTGCTGTCCTGCTTTCGGAATGACCGCCCTGGGCGATCAGGATCGTGCCGACGCAAATGAAGGCGATACCGGCAATCTTGAGAGTGCCCAGCTCTTCCTTGAAGAGCAGCCATGCACAGAGCGCGACGGCGACATAAGCGAGGCTCAGGAAGGGATAGGCGAAGGAGAGGTCGACCTTCGACAGCACGTAGAGGTGCGAGGCCATGGACACCACGAACATCACAAGGCCAAGGAAAACCCACGGATTGAAGAGGATCTGGAAGATCCGCTGGATCATCGTATCCGCCGAGAAGCTGATCGGTCCGAGCGTGATCATGCCGTATTTCAACAGCAACTGGGCTGCCGCGTTGGTCATCACCGTGAACAGGATGAAGGGTAGATATTTCATGGTGTCCTCTCGTCGGATGGTCTGTCCGGTCTCGTCATGAGTGCGGTGAATTCAGTGCAGTGCGGCGCCAGAAGTTCGACAGAAACCCGGGATCGCGCCATCTCTCGAGCTCGGCCCAGTTGGGAAAGCCGGCCTGGAAGGTGGCCGCACTCATCCGCTGGTCCTTATAGGGATTGACGCGACCGCCAGCCTCGATCGTAAGGCGGTCGAGTGTCTCAAGAAGCGCAAGCGTCCGCGCTCCGCGATTGGGGAAATCCATCGTCAGCGTGTAGCCCGTTCGCGGAAATGACAGGAGGCCTGGCGAACCGATATCGCCAAAGCGTTTCAACACCGTCAGGAACGATGCATGACCAGCATCCCGGCTTGCTTGAAGCAGGCGTGGGATGGTCAGACGCGCCGCGTCGAAGGGAATAACGCTCTGGTGCTGGAAAAGCCCACGCGGACCGTAGAGCCTATTCCAGTGACCGACTCCATCCAGAGGATAGAAAAAGCTTCCATAGCCTGCCCGATGCACGCCGCGCTTCCGGCTCTTGGCCGCATAATAAGCCGTATTGAAGGCCCAAAGGCTGAAGCGATTGAGGGCAGAGAATGGCAGATCGAAGGGCACCACCAGACGGCTGGCCCTGGTCTCCACGTGCCGATTGCCGTTGTCGGCATGATTGCCGGTGATCAGCACGCCGCGCCCCGCCGATCGCCCGGACGCCAACTGATCGACCCATGCAACAGCATATTCGTTGGTCCGGTCAGCCTCTTCCGCACGGTCGAAGTAGTCGTCGAGATGGCCAAAGGGCAAGATCTGCTCGTCGATATCCATCGAAGACACGCGCATCAGCGTGAGCCGTGCACGGGTGATAATGCCGGTCAGCCCCATGCCCCCGATCGTCGCGGCATACAGACCCGCATTGCTCGTGGCTGAGCAGTGGTAGGCTTTGCCATCGGAACGCAGAAGTTCAAAGCTTTCCACATGGCGGCCAAAGGTCCCACGCAGATGATGGTTCTTGCCATGGACATCGTTGGCGATGGCCCCACCAAGCGTGACATGGCGCGTCCCTGGCGTGACCGGCAGGAAGAAGCCGTGTGGCGCGACAAGAGTGATGACATCCTCAAGCGTGACGCCAGCCGCAGCATCGAGGAGCCCGCTTTCGGCATCGAGCGACATGTCGGCAGACGGCGCACGCATCGGCACCAGCGCACCGCCGTCATTATGGCAGCTGTCCCCATAGGACCGACCATTGCCGAACGGCAAAAGCGTGGACCCGGTGCCAGCGGGTGCATCCCGCAGTCTTGCAAGCGCATCCGCCACTGGTAGCGCCATGCGCGGACGACGATCGACACGTCCAAAGCTGTCGAAAGCGCCGAGCATTAGACCATCCCGGCCGCAACGAGGAGCGCCGCGCCGAGCGCAATGAAGATCTGGCTTCGCCAGTCCGACGCGATGAACACAACCGGGTCGTCATTCATCTCTCGGCGATGCGCAAGAACCCAGACACGCATGTTGATGTAGAGCACGATCGGCACGAGGGGCCAGATCAGCCAAGGCTCAGAATAGAGCGTACCCACGGCATCACTGTTGATGTAGAGCGCCAGAACGAGAACCGCCGTAAAACCGGAAGACACACCGCTCTGACCGACGATGCCGATGTCTTCAGGCCTATAGCCGCGACCCGCAATACGCGATTGCTCCGGGGCACCTGAATTCTGCAACTCGACATAGCGCTTCAAGAACGCGAGCGAGAGGAAGAAAAACAAGGCGAAGGCCATGAGCCAGAAGGACATCGGGATGTTCGCCGCCAGCTTACCGCCGAGGAGCCGCAGCGCATAAAGCCCTGCAAGGCAAATTACGTCGAGCAGAAGCATCCGCTTGATCGCCAGCGAATAGGCCGTGGTGCTGACGATGTAGATGGCGATGATGACGGCGAACATCGGCGGCAGGAAAAAGCAGATCGCCGCAGCAATCGCCAGCAGTGCTGCGGAGCACGAGAGGCCGAAGGGGATCGAAAGGGCGCCACTGGCAAAGGGCCGATGCTTCTTGCGCGGGTGGACACGGTCCAGCGGCAGGTCGATGATGTCGTTGATGATGTAAATGGCCGAGGCCGACGCCGAAAAGGCGATGAAGGCCAGCGTCGCAGAAAACATCGTTTCAGCGATCAGAAAATCATGGGCGAGCACCACAGGCGCGAAGACCAGCAGGTTTTTAAGCCACTGATGGACCCGCAACATCTTCACATAGGTCTTGAAGTTTTGACGGGGCGCGTCGAAACGCATGGTGTCATGCGCCCGCTGGTAGCCAGACGCCGCCCTATCCGGAGCAACGACGATCGCATTGCGGGCCTGATCAAAGATCGCGAGGTCAGCGCGATCATTGCCCGCATAGTCGAAGCCATATTCACCATAGGCCTCCACAAGCGCAGCGGCCTTCGCCCTGCTGGCGAGATTGATGCCCTCACTGGTGGCGAATACCTTGGAAAAGATCCCGAGATGCGCGGCAACCGCATGCGCCAGGGGCTCAGCTGCGGCAGTCGCCAGGACGATCGTGCGGCCTGAGGCGCGCTCTGATCGAAGATAGTCGAGAAAATCCTCCCGATAAGGCAAACGCGAAGCATCGAGTGTAACACGCCGGGCAAGTTCAAGCTTCAGGCGCGCCTTGCCTGCGAGAGCCCAGATCGGAAGGAGAAACACGATCAGCGGATTGGCCTTCAGTGCGAGAAAAATCGTCTCCCACAAAAGATCCGTCGCAATCAGCGTTCCGTCGAGATCGACTGCAAGTGGCAGATCCCGGCTCTCTTGTAATCTGGCGTCCATTCTCGCTGTACTCCCAGAACGCTATACCAATCAAAGGCGCATGCCAGCGGGACAGACCCGGGCTGCAAACAACTGAAACAAGGAAGGCGATATCAGCGCTTCCAGGACAAAGAGGCTCTCCGCGAAATGGACGAAGCCCCCTCACGAACCTGTGAAACGTTAGGTACGCAGGCATGAATTCGGAGTTAATGGGGTCCTCAATTAGGCCTGTTTAAAGGAATGTTCATGCCGCTAACTGAGAATAAGGTTTAAGAATTGCATCTCGAAAAAGTATCGTGTCTCGCATAGGTGGCGATTTGTCCTTGCATCTGGTCTTCGTCACTTCGCTTGTTGCTCAAGCCAATCCTGCCACTGGTTATGAACTGGCCAACTCGGCCCTGCTCGAAGGGCTGCAACGGGCAGGCGTGCATACGACGGTTGTCGGCTGCTCATGGCCGGGCCAGGCTGTGGCGCGCGGGGCCCATGCTTCGCTTGGCGAGGTGGAGGTGCGGACAGAAAAGGCCGGCGCCGGTCTGAAGCTGAAATGGTTGCTGATGTCGCTCGCCACCCGACTGCCGATGTCGAGCGCCAAGCTTCGGGTGATACCGGAAGCGACTGTGCGGCAGGCCGTTGCGGAAGCCGGCGATTTTGACGGCTATGTTCTGAACGGAGTTGCCCTCGCAGGAGCATTTGCAGACGTCTTCACGGGCAAACCATCGCTTTTTGTGGCGCATAATGTCGAGCACCGTTCTTCGGCCGAAAACGCTCGAAACGCCGGCTCCTTGATCAAGCGAATTCTGTTTGCCCGGGACGCTCGCTTGCTCAAGACACTGGAAAACGACTTACGGGATCAGGCGGCTGGCGTTGTAGCCTTTGCTGCCGAGGATTTGGCAGACCTCGGAGTTCACCCACAAGCGTCCGTATTTCTCCCCTTGAGCATTCCCAGATCGACGCATCTGCCAGAGATCACGCAGCTGACACATGACCTCGCCCTGCTCGGAACATGGACCTGGCATCCCAATCGGATTGGTCTGGAGTGGTTCCTGAAAGAGGTGAAGCCCAGGCTGATCGAGGATGTGCGCATCAGTGTCGCCGGCAGCACCCCGAACGACCTGGCGGCCGCATGGCCCGACGTCAAGTTTGTCGGAAGGATTGAACGCGCAACAGACTTTGTTGCGGCGAGCGCCGTGATCCCGCTGATCAGTCGCGCTGGTACCGGCGTGCAGTTGAAGACGATCGAAACATTTTCTTTGGGGCTTCCGAGCGTCGCCACCACCAGTTCCGTCCGCGGCATCGCGACGATCCCTGCCAACTGCACTCTCGCCGACGATCCGGCAGACTTTGCCGCCGCATTGAACGAAAAGATACGGCGCGCACGAGCAGGAGACCGTCAGCGGCTCGACGGGCGGATGTTTGCCGATGAACAACGCGCCCGCATGGATGCCGGCATTCAGGAGATGTTGAGACTCCTGAGCGATAAGAGGTCGGCTTTAAAGGAAGACCTGTCATGAAGACAGCGGTTGTGACCGCCAGTTACCACGCCGATTTTGAACGGTTTCGCCTGCTTTGCGAGACGCTGGATAGGCATCTCACGGGATACACGAAACACTACGTCCTCGTCGAAGATCGTGACGTTCCGCTGTTTCGGCAATTGCAGTCGCCACGCAGGGTCATCATCGGAGAGAAGGACCTGCTGCCGTCCTGGCTGAGGGTTTTTCCCGATCCGCTGACAATGGGCCGACGCCGTATCTGGCTATCATTCAGAACCAAACCGCTGCGGGGCTGGCATGTCCAGCAATTCCGCCGGATCGCGATCGCGGACCTCATCGATGATGATGCCTTCCTCTATCTCGATTCCGATGTCGCCTTTCTGCGACCTTACGATTGCAGCCAGCTTTGGCGCGACGATGCGCTGCGGCTCATGGTGAGACCAGGCGCGCTTGCAGCAGAAACCATGACCGAACATCGCCTCTGGTCCGCGAACGCCGGGAAGTTGCTGGGGATTCCCGCAACGCAGCCATCGACCACAGACTACATCGGCACAATGATTGCCTGGAAACGAAGCGCCATCCAGGACATGTGCGCACGGATCGAAAATATCACGGGCGAGCATTGGATGGCCGCCATGGGCAAGCAGCGCTGCTTTTCGGAATGCATGATGTATGGACGTTTCGTCGATGACGTAGAGAATGGCGCGGGTCACTTCCACGACCAGACGGAACTCTGCAAGGTCTTCTGGCTTGCTCCTCCACCGACCGAAGATGAATTCCGCGCCTTTGTCCGGGATATGGCCCCAGAGCAAGTGGCACTGGGAATGCAGTCCTTCCTCGGCCTTGAACCGAATGATATCCGGCGGGTACTCGGCCTCTGATCGGATCGATCACACCCGTTTCGCAGGCATTCTGAGGCTCGAATAGGTGAAGAGCGCCGAGATCAGGTAGAGGCAGACGAAGACACCATTGAGGGCGATGATCCATTCCTGCCCATCGGTAGAAAGGCTCGTCAGCAAGCCTGCGATCAGCCCCGCCTTGCTCAGCGTCAGCATGGCCAGGCACAACGTCCGCAACCAGCTATGGCCTCGGGCATACATCAACTCACCTTGATACTCGACGAGATTACGAAAGCCGGGAACGAGGATAACAAGCGGCAAGAGTTCAGCGACGGGAGCCACATTGCGGCCGAGAGCATTCGGATAGAGATGCAAGAGATAGGCAAGCGCTCCCAGCCCCGCCACGGAGACAGTGAACAGCACCGCTTCGATGAGCACCTTAAGCCGGAGCGATTTCAGCAGGTCCGGGCTCTGCATCAGCTTCTGCACCAGGATCGTGTTGAAGGAGCGGATCGGCAGGGCTGTGAGATCAACGACCCGCATGATGATGGCATAGAGGCCAGCGACCGCCGGACCTCCGATACCAAGGACCATCAGCTTGTCGAGCTCCGACTGGAGATAAAACAGGAGTTCCGCACCCGCAACGGCAAGCGAGTCCTGTACACGCCGAACATAGAGCCGAATGTCAAAGCGCAATCGAACGCGCGGATAGAAATAGAGGGCGACGATCAGCGACAAGGCATTGGCGCCCATATACCACCAGACCCATTGATCGAGCGTGTGGGCAGTCGACTGGCTCCAGAACAAAGCGGCTGCGACGGCGCGTGCGGCCGTGCCGAAAATCACCAGACCTGCAGCAAGCGCAAAGCGCTTCAGACCGTTGTTGACGATGATAATGATTTCGGCGGACCGCCAGAGAAGCGTCTCAGTGACGATCACCAGCGAGAAAACGAAAAAGCCGACATCGCCTGAGAAGAATAGAAGATAGATCACCATCGCAGAAAGCGCGACAAGCGGCAGTGAGATAACGGACGCCAGCAGATAGCCAACCGTATAGACACCCAGAAGCTGCGGCTTGACCACGGCAATCCGATAGAGCGGCGAACTGAATCCGAGGGCCAGAAGGCGCGAGAGAACCAGCCCAGTGCCGGAAGCCGTAGCGAATACGCCGTAATCCGCGATCGGCAGCGTATTGGCCAGGATGATGAAGTAGACGAGAGACACAACAAGGCGCCCGGCCGACCCGGAGATGACCGAGAGATAAGCGCTCAACAACTGTTGGTTTGCAAAGAAATGTCGAAGTTTCGCGTTCACGTCGGGTCCAGGGTTGCGCACGTCGTCACCCATAAATCGGGCGCCGCCGGGACGCTAGGAACATATGTTCGAAAGAGTTAATTTTCCGAATTATTAACCATTTGTTTTTCTAAAAAAATTAGATTTGCGCCAAGCAAACCATTTGCCGAAGCAAGGGCCAATATGTATCTGCGCGATGATCGCAATAGCCACGGAGGCAAGAAGCCAGGCCTGGACGCTCCAGGACCCGCTTCCGGCCAGTCTGCAGGCACGCGAACCGGCCGCCCCTCCCTCAGGGATATGCTTGAGCGTCACGACGACTATCTTGATTTTCTGCGCGCCCGTGTAGCCATGCTGGAAGGCCAGGTAAACAGCATGGAGTTTGTCGAACCGGAGCCGGAAGCGTCTGCGGCTCCTTCGCAGGAAAATCAGGCTAAGGATGCCACTGCCGATATCAGGCAGGGCGCAGAGCCGAACCGCAAAAACTTCGCACCGGATGTGGACGACTGGAAACCTCTGATCGACCCTCTGATGGTCATCGACATTCTGAAGCGCTCACATCGGATCCTCATTGCCTCGACGGTCATCGGTGGTCTGTTCGCGAGCGCCTATGCCATGACCTTGCCGAAGCTCTGGGTCGCCAGCAGCGATATCCTCGTCGATCCCCGCCAGATCCGCACCGTCGGTGATCAATTGACCACCGACCAGTTGCCGACCGATGCGTCCCTCGCCGTGGTCGAAAGCCAGGCACGCATCGTCAAGTCCAACAGCGTATTGCTTAAGGTGATCGAGGAGGCCAATCTCAAGCAGGATCCGGAATTCAACGGAACCCTGGCGCCCTCCGGTCTCGGCGGACTATGGCAGAGAAGTTCGCAGGCGAGCGCCCAAAACATCGAATCCCGCGTGCTCAACCATCTCTATGAGGTGGTCAACGTCAATCGTGACGAGAAGACGTTCATCTTTTCGATCTCGGCGGAGACCCGGGATCCCGAGAAGTCGGCGCGGCTGGCGAACCTTGTCAGTGACGCATTCCAACGGGAACTCGCCTCGATGCAATCCGAAGCCGTCCGGCGCACCTCAGACGAACTTTCCAGCCGTCTGGCAGATCTGCGTATGAAGCTCGAAGAGGCCGAGAAGGCAGCCGAAAGCTTCCGCAATTCGAACGACCTGGTGAATGTGGACGGCAGACTCATCGCTGATAACGACCTCAAGCTGCTCAACGAAAAACTGAGCGCGCTGCGCGTCGAAACGGCCGGATTGCGAGCGAAGATCACCAGCATTGCGAAGATGTCGGCTTCGAACGGACCTGACCTCGCTCTTCCGGAAGATGTCAGCTCCGATACGATTGCGGTCTTGCGAACGCGGTATGCCGATCTGAGCAAGGAACTGGAAGCGATAGCCGCCCGCTATGGACCGCAACACCCACGCTACATTGAGGCACGCTCGCAAGCGGACGGGATGCGCAATCAGATCCGTGAGGAACTGGGACGTATCCGCAGCGCGCTGCAGGTCGAGCTGGATCGATCGCTCCAGCAGGAAGTGGCACTGACAAGCCGCTTGCAGGAGCTGAAGAACACCCAGGCATCGAACAATGATCGTCTGGTCACCCTGCGCGAGCTTGAGCGCGAGGCAGCCGCCCGTCGCTCTGTCTACGAGTCCTTCCTGCTCAGAACGCGGGAGACCGGGGAACAGGAAGCGATAACGCTGGCCAATATCCAGGTGCTCTCCGAGGCCCGTCCGCCGCTTGAACCGGCCGGTCCCTCCCGCAAGATCATCGCTCTCGGCGGCGTCATTCTCGGCTTCGGTGTGGGTGTGATGCTGGCTCTCGGCTTGCACCTCGCACGTCTGCGGAAAACTCGCGGCGAGGCTATGGTATGAAGCGCGAAAATTTCAGCTACGGCTGCGGGGAATGACAACCCTTGCCACAAGCCTCAAGCCGATCACACCGAAGAAGCTGAACATCCAGACGGGGTCCATGCGCCGGAAGAAGAAGCTTTCCATCATGGCGTTCAGCGTCGTGAAGAACACGATCATCATGAAGAAGTCGGCAAGCAGCCTGTTCTCTCGAACCGGTCTGCAACGCATGTAATCGATCAAGGGAAGCACGATGAGGACTGCAAGCGCCACGATCAGTGCCGGGATGCCCATTGATAGGGCGATATCGAGATAGCCGTTATGCGCATGGACGATACCGCGCACGTCCCAGTCGAGATAGTAGGGGTTGGCGGCATAGCGGACCAGATCCGTACTCCAGAAACTCTCATACCCAAAGCCGGTCAGAGGACGATCGGCCAGGGCATCAAGACCGAACAACCAGATTGAAACCCGTCCCGTGAAGGTCGGGTCGATACCGAGCCAAAGAACGAATTGGTGGATTGGCTCAAACAGGACGGAACCGAATGTCAGGAGCGCGAAAGCAAGCTGGCAGCAGAATACGGCCACCGGCGTTAGGAAACGCAAGCCGAGCGCACTTGGCAGCAACACCAGCAAAGCTGCGACCGGAACCAGTCCGAGCGTTGTCTTGGAACCTGTCTGGCTGATGAAAACCAAAGCCGATAGACCGATCAGGAAACCGGGCCAGCGGTCGCCGCGTCGCCAAAGATAGATGGCGGCAAAAGCGAAGGCGGCCATGACCGGGCCTGCGATATTCTTGTGTGTAAAGACCCCGCGCCAGAGATAGGAATTCTGCGGCTCGAGCGCGTCAAAGCCATGGGTTGCGAGCGATGGGAAAATAGGGATGCCCGCAAAGCACATGAAGATGACGATACCGGCCACCACGCTCAACATGCGGGCATAGCCATCTCCGTCCTGCGGCAGTGCCAAAACGGTTACGGTGGTCATCATCACGATGAGGGTCAGAATGATGCCTCGAAAGGTCGCGCTTGGATCGGGGCTGGCAAAACCGGAAAGCAAGAGGAAGCCGACCATCAGCATCCAGGCCGGGCCGACCAGCGACGGCAGCCTGCGCGGATCGGCAAGCGTGAGCAGCGAGCAAAGAGCGATCAGCCCAAGCAAGCCGAAACCCAGCTGGTTCACCAGATTGCCGCCCTCTTCCACCCCCTCGTGAACCGGTGAGAAAGGCTGGAAGGAGATAAGCATGACGGTGAACAGCAGGATGCTGACCACGACAGCGGCACGACGCAGCATCTGCGCGGGATCGTGAGACCCCGCGACCGCGACGCTGCGGTCAGCGTCCGTCCGTATGTCGATACTGTTCATCGGCATATCCGAAGTGAGCGAGGGTGCGTCCAAGGCCAACATGGACGTAATAGAGGCTGTTCTGCAGTGATCCGAGACGGCGCGCCGCCATGACCGCCTTCAAAGGCGAGAGGCAAAGCAAAGCAAGGCTTTTCAGGAAAACCCGAACCGCTCCCAAAGGCTGATCGGAACGGCGTCCTTTTTCGACAAGGGTGGAGATGACACCGTCACGAATGCCACGGGCGCGCAGCCACGATGGCTGCAGGCGATTTGCAGGCACAGTCTCATAAACAGGCGCCTCACTGCACCAAGCGGTTTTGAACCCCCTTCGAACAGAGCGATCAATGAAATTGGCGTCCCCGCCGCCGATGAAATTGAAACGCGGATCTAGGAAAGGATAGCCCTTCGCCTCAAGCACCTGCCGCGAGACCAACAGATTTCCGGAGGAATAGAGGAGAGGAACCAGCCCCGTGGCCCGATAGGGCGGCGTGAATACCGGATGGTGCGGGACGTCACCCGTCTCGGCCGTCGGAAAGACCGGCACCTGCGGACCACCGACCAGATCGGCGCCGAGCTGTTCCCTGGTTCGGCTCATGGTCTCGATCCAATCCGGATCGGCAATCTCGTCATCATCGATGACCAGCAAATGGCTCATGCGGGGAAAATTCTTGAGCGCCGTCAGCCAGGCGGCATTGTAGGCGTTGCAATTGCCCCGCAGCGTTTCGACGATCAGGATACCGTTGATCTGCCCGTTATCGAACAATGGCTTTGCCGCCGCCACGCCCTCGCGACCATCACTGTCATTATCGACCAACACCACGGCGAACCGCCGATCTGTCCTTTGCGCGGCAAGGCTGGCAAGCGTCTTGAGAAGATGCACCGGACGCCGAAACGTTGGCACCGTCACCACGACAGTAACGGCGTCATGCGCCAGATCTGGCGTTTGCGTGACCAGCTCGATGTGATCCGGTAAGGCCAATCTGGAACTCTTTCGAATGTGCTGAACTTCGCCGAGCAAATACGAAAACTGTTGATACCAGCTTAACCTCGGACCCTTTCGGGCCAATGCCAGGGTTTACCGACGTTCAAGCGCCGGGCATCCCTCGGCCGCCCCGACAAAATCGTTGAGCACCGGCGCCAACCCCTTCAGCTGCGGGCGGTCGCCGTTCTTGGTCGGCTGGATGTTGAGTTCTTCGGTCTCCGGCCACCAGTCACCGGCAGCCCAGTAGGTCCAGCCGATCCAAGATGTCTTATCCTCATCGAGCAGTTTGACCACTTCGGTCAGCACCGCCGTGCATTCCGGCGTACCCGGAACACCAAATTCACCCAGAAAGCCGCGCTGTCCGGTTTGCTTCAACCAATCGCCAACCCGACGGATCGAATCGACCGCATCCGCCGCACGGCTGCAATTGTTCAGGGTGCCGGAAAAATCATCGTCGAAATACTGGTGAATCTCGAAGGCATAATTGTTGGCGGGGTCCTTGATGCCCAGCAGCACGTCGGCATTCGCCCCACCATACCAGTCTCCAAACCAGCTATGCGCACCCGACCAGGACGTTCCGGGAACCAGGATCAGGTTGTCAGCGCCGACCTTCCGAATTTCCGCGATCGCCTCGTTGGATACGTCACGCCAGTCCGTCGATGAGATGTCGAATGGCTCATTCATCAGGCCGAAGACGACATGTCTGTCTCCCTCGAACTCCTCGGCAAGTCGCCGCCAGAAATCAACAAAAGCTGACACCGGCACCTCTTCCGTTCCGATCAGCTTTCCGAAATAGCGGGCGTAATTGTGCGGATCGAGGATGACCGTCTGATTGAAGGATCCGATCGTCGCCACAGTTTCACGCAGACGGCTCAACTCGGCAGGGTCGAATTCGCTGTTGAGTTTTGGCTGAAGCCGCTCCCAGAGAAAGGGCAACCGCACGGTATTGAAGCCCTTACCGGCAAAATAGGTGATCGTCTCCAGCGACGGATAGATATAGCCTTCTCCAAACACACCCTGCAGATTGCCGAACTCTGCGCCGGCAAGATTGATGCCGCGATAGCAGGCACCGCCAGAGGCCGCTGACGAGCCGAGGGGAGTTGCCACAGCAACAATGCTGGAGACCAAGCCAAGCAACAAATTTCGCTTCATCATCCTCAAACCCGTTGGCGCGCAAACACCCAAGTCTTAGCGAACGACCGGCATGCTGTCATTCGGCTCCTGCAAAGAGCATTAACGCGCGCAGCCGTCATCCCTTGGCAGATCACAGTTTGCGGAGCAGAGCCTAAATAGCTGTCAGAATTCCGAATGCGCAGCTCTTCGCCGTCGAGCGGACGGGCGCGGTCTCGTTTTCGCCCAGACGACGACGCGAACGGCGAAGATGCGCCCTGGAAAGGCGCAATGGGAACGGGGTTTTGCATTTCCTGGCCTAATCTCTGCCCATCGAAAAGGCGCGGAGATCGCTGTAGGCTCGCCGAAGACCTTTGAAATACGACTGAAGATTGAGCACCGCAGCACACTTCCGATCGTGCCGGACATGCGATAGAGACACGGCGCCCACGCCATGCCGAGGAGATGAGAGAACCGATGACCAGCTATGTTTTGACCGTATCCTGCAAGTCCACCCGCGGCATCGTGGCGGCAATATCGGGTTACCTCGCCGAACAGGGTTGCAACATCGTTGACAGCTCGCAGTTCGACGATCTCCACACCGGCCAGTTCTTCATGCGCGTTTCCTTCATCTCCGAGGAAGGTGCCAATGAAGCCAAGCTCGAAAAGGGCTTCGTGCCCGTGGCGGAAAAGTTCGGCATGATCTGGAACCTGCATGATGCTGCAAAGCGCATGAAGGTACTGCTGATGGTCTCGCGCTTCGGTCACTGCCTGAACGACCTGCTCTATCGCTGGAAGATCGGCGCGCTGCCGATCGACATCGTCGGCGTCGTCTCCAACCATTTCGACTACCAGAAGGTCGTCGTGAACCATGACATCCCCTTCCACCACATCAAGGTGACCAAGGAGAACAAGCCGGAAGCCGAAGCCCGCATCATGGATCTGGTCGAGCAGACCGGCACCGAGCTAATCGTGCTCGCCCGCTACATGCAGGTTCTCTCGGACGACATGTGCAAGAAGATGTCCGGCAAGATCATCAACATCCACCACTCCTTCCTGCCGTCCTTCAAGGGTGCGAACCCCTACAAGCAGGCCTTCGAGCGCGGCGTAAAGCTGATCGGTGCGACCGCCCATTACGTGACCGCCGATCTCGACGAAGGTCCAATCATTGAGCAGGACGTTGCCCGCATCACCCATGCGCAGTCCGCAGACGACTATGTCTCGATCGGCCGTGACGTGGAAAGCCAGGTGCTGGCACGGGCCATCCATGCCCATATCCACCACCGCACCTTCATCAACGGCAACCGCACTGTCGTCTTCCCGGCAAGCCCGGGCTCCTATGCATCCGAGCGCATGGGCTGAAACCAGACAAGGGCGCCCGCAAACGGCGCCCTTCGTTTTTCGACGGGAAACCGCTCCGGGATAGACGCAAAACTAGGCTCTGCTAATCTCCGGACATGATTCCCCGGGAGGAAACGTATGGCCGACTCGGCTCTGCTTCAGCGCACCGAATTGCCGCGCCCCAATGTCTCGCTCGCCGATGCCAAGATCATCTTTAACGAGTTCTATGGCTTTAGCGGTTCTATCCGCGAGTTGGGCAGCCAGCAGGATCGAAATTTCCTCATAGACACGGGCGAGGAACGCCTCGTACTGAAAGTGACCCGTGCGGAATATCCGCAGCAGGAACTGGATGCTCAGAACCGGGCCATGGAGCACTTGCGCAATCTCGACATCGGCTTGCGTGTGCCCGACCCAATCCCCGCACTGACCGGTGAATACATCCCGCAGATCGAGATTGGTGGCGAATACTACTGGATCCGGCTCCTGTCCTATCTCGATGGCCAACCGCTGACCCGTCAGAAATACCTGGCGCCCGAGGTCGTGGCCTCCTTCGGCGATGTGGTGGCGCGGGTCGCCGGCGGGCTGAAGGACTTCCGCCACAACGGGCTTGAGCGCGAACTGCAATGGGATCTTCGCCGGGCGGGACCGGTTGCCCTGCATCTCCTAAAATCGGTTTCGGACCAGAAACAGCGAGACCGGATCGCCAAGGCGATGATCATGGCGGTGAAGCGCCTGCAGCCGCTGACGTCAGCGCTGCGCATTCAACCGATCCATCACGACATCACCGACGACAACATCGTGGCAACACCGAATGCCACGGGCCGGCTCTTTCCCGACGGCGTCATCGATTTCGGCGACGTTCTCTATGGCTGGCTGGTGGCGGATCTCGCAGTGACCTGCGCGGCCCTGCTGCATCACGCCGATGGCGACCCCTTCTTCATTCTTCCCGCAGTCAAAGCCTTCCACGCGCGCTATCCGCTGAACGAGGCGGAGCTCAAGGCGCTCTGGCCACTGATCGTTGCCCGCGCCGGTGTGCTCGTCGCAAGCAGCGAGCAACAGATGTCCATCGATCCGGACAACGACTACGTGCTTGGCAATATCGAGCATGAGCGCATGATCTTCGAGGTCGCGACATCAGTCCCCTATCCGTTGATGGAAGCAGCCATCATGGACGCGGCGGGCATGCTTGCCAGCAATCCCGATGTTTCGGTCTCCCACCCGCTTCTGCCTTCGCTCGCACCAGCAGATTTCCGGCTGACAGACCTGACGGTCACCAGTCCTGATCTTCCTCGCGACAGCTGGAGCGATCAGGAGATCGACTGGAAGCTTCTGGCGCGCGCGGCCATGGAAACCGGTGTCGCCTCCACCCGTTATGGCGAGTTTCGGCTGTCATACACCAAGCCGCTGTCCCAGACGCCGCCGGCAACATTTGCGCTGCATATCGATGTCTGCCTGCCGAGCGGGACGGAAGCATTCGCCCCGTTCGATGCAACGATCATGATCGATGGCCATCACCTGATCCTGTCATCACCTGATATCTCACTGCATCTGGATGGTATCGACTGCAGTCTCGATGACGGTACGACCGTGGCAGCCGGGGACCGGATCGGCGCGATTGCGGGCGCCGCTGGCGGTGTCGGAGGCCTGCGCATCCAGCTTTGCCGTGATCCGGATCTCATTCCACCGCTTTTTGCGAAACCGCAGCAGAGCCAGATCTGGTCCCGCATCTGCCCCTCGCCGTCACGCCTCCTCGGCATTGGGGTCGACGCACCGGAACTTGAGAGCCACGACCTGCTGCAGCGGCGGCGCAAGAGCTTCGCCAGGCCGCAGAAGAACTACTATGCCGACCCGCCGCAAATCGAGCGCGGCTGGAAGGAGCATCTCTTCGACGTCAAGGGCCGCGCCTATCTGGACATGGTCAACAATGTCACCATTCTCGGTCACGGCCATCCGCGACTTGCCGATGCGGTCGGCAGACAATGGGCGATGCTCAACACAAATTCCCGCTTCCACTATGCGGCAGTCGCCGAGTTCTCCGATCGCCTGGCCTCTCTTGCGCCTGACGGCCTCGACACGGTCTTCCTCGTAAACTCGGGCTCGGAAGCCGTGGATCTCGCTTTGCGTCTCGCCTGGGCCCATAGCGGCCATCGCAACATCCTCAGCCTGCTGGAAGCCTATCATGGTTGGACGGTGGCCAGCGACGCCGTGTCGACCTCCATCGCCGACAACCCGCGCGCCCTCGAAACGCGTCCGGACTGGGTCCACCCCGTGCTTTCGCCCAATACCTATCGGGGCAAGTATCGCGGCAACGGTTCAACGGATGGCTACGTCCAGGCGGTGATCGAAAAGATCGCCGACATCGAGAATGCCGGCGGACAGCTGGGCGGCTTCATCGCCGAAAGCGTCTACGGCAATGCAGGAGGAATTCCGCTCCCGCCCGGTTACCTGAAGGATGTCTACGCGCTGGTTCGCGCTCGCGGCGGCCTGTGCATCGCCGATGAGGTGCAGGTCGGTTACGGCCGCCTCGGCCATCACTTCTGGGGCTTCGAACAGCAAGGCGTGGTACCCGACATCATCACGACGGCCAAGGGCATGGGCAACGGCCAGCCGCTTGGTGCTGTCATCACCCGCCGCGAGATCGCCGACAGCCTGGAGAAGGAGGGCTATTTCTTCTCCTCGTCCGGCGGCAGCCCTGTGAGCTGTGTTGTGGGCATGACCGTGCTCGACATCATGCGGGACGAGAAGCTGCAGGAGAATGCCCGCGACGTCGGCGACCACCTCAAGGCACGGCTTGAGGCCTTGGGCCAGCGCTTCCCAATCGTTGGTGCCGTGCACGGCATGGGCCTCTATCTCGGCCTGGAATTCGTCCGCGACCGGGAAACCCTGGAGCCGGCCACAGAAGAGACCGCAGCGATCTGTGACCGCCTGCTTGATCTCGGCGTCATCATGCAACCGACAGGCGACTACCTTAACGTTTTGAAAATAAAGCCGCCGCTCTGCCTGAACAGGGAAAGTGCCGATTTCTTCGCCGAAATTCTGGAAAAGGTGCTGTCTGACGGCTGGTGATGGAATCCACAAACATGACCATCGCCCTAATACACCCCAGCCAAAAGCGCTCTTTGCATAAAGGAACCGCAAAGCCCAAATCTGGGTAGACTAAATGGCCGCTTCACAGCGTTTTGAAGAGTGGTCTATCTTCGGACAGAAATGAAAGCCGAAGGAATACTCATGCCCACCATGCCAGAGCAAATCGCCAGTCATCTGCTGATCTGGGCCGTGGCTCTGTTCATTTTCAAGCATCTGCTGGCTGACTTCGTGCTTCAAACCAGCTGGATGGCTCTTGGCAAAGAACGCCAAAACGGCTGGTTTGCGCCCCTTCTGGCGCATATAGCAATACATGCCGCCGGAACGCTGCTGATCGCGCTACTCTTTGCACCGCAACTCGCCTGGCTCGCTATCGTCGACCTGATCGTCCACGGCCTGATCGATCGGAGCAAGACGCTTATCCAGAAGCGCAATCACCTGAAGATCGAGCACGCGGCCTATTGGTGGCTCTTCGGGATCGACCAGACACTGCATCACCTGACGCATCTCGTCTTCGCCGTCTGGATCGCAGCGGCAGCAAGCGCTCTTTGAGACGAGACGTGGGCGTCTGGCGCAATGTGCGCCGGCAGCGTTAGTCATGCCTTTTTGGAATGATCTCTTGAGAATTTATCGCTGGAATGGCGTCAAACGCTCTTCTAGAAATTTCAAGTCTGCACGGGGCGGAATGATATCGGGTCGCAAGGCATGCCCGACAAAGCCTCTCCGGCACCATTTCGAGAGCCCCGAGGCCACACCATGCTAGACGATCCGCGCTCCCACGGTCTTTGGGAAAGGACGGCGCCGGCTGCACCGCAGACGACGTCGCTCAAGGGTGTAGTCAGAGCCGATGTGGTGATCGTTGGCGGTGGCTATACCGGCCTGTCCGCAGCCCTTCATCTGGCCGAAGCGGGCACCAGCGTCATCCTCCTCGAGGCAAAGGAGATCGGCTTCGGCGGTGCGGGCCGCAATGTCGGCCTGATCAATGCCGGTATGTGGGTCATGCCCGACGATCTTCCAGGTGAGCTTGGCCCCGTCTATGGCGAGCGCCTGCTCGACCTGCTCGGCAACGGACCGCGCACCGTCATGGATCTGATCGATCGCCAAGGCATCGAATGCGAACTCGAACGGCAGGGCACGCTGCATTGCGCCGTCGGCCCTGCTGGCCGCAGGGAAATCGAAGCAAGAGCAGAGCAGTGGCAGCGTCGTGGCGCGCCGGTCGAACTGCTTGACGAAGCCGAGACCGAGCAAAAGATCGCCACACGCGCCTACCAGGGCGCCCTGCTCGACCGGCGTGCCGGCACGTTGCAGCCGCTCGCCTACGCCCGTGGCCTAGCCCATGCCGCGGTTAAGGCCGGTGCAATTCTCTGCACGGCGAGCCCGGTCGAAAGCTACGCCAAAACGGCGGATGGCTGGCAGGTCCGGACATCCGAAGGCAGCGTCGATGCACAGTGGATCGTCGTGGCAACCGATGCCTATAGCCACGGCCCCTTCGCCGCCGTGCGCGAAGAACAGGTTCACCTGCCCTATTTCAACTTCGCCACAGTCCCCTTGAGCGACAACCTGCGTAAGTCGATACTGACAGAGCGCCAGGGCTGCTGGGACACCAAGGAGGTTCTCTCCTCCTTCCGCATGGACAAGGCCGGCCGGATGGTCTTCGGCAGTGTTGGCGCCCTTCGTGGCCCGGGTCTTTCGATCCATCGGTCATGGGCACGCCGCGCGTTGAAGGCCATCTTCCCGCAGATCGGCGACATTGCCTTCGAAAGCGAATGGTATGGCCAGATCGGCATGACGACGAATGCGCTCCCGCGCTTCCACAAGTTTGCGCCAGGCGTCATCGGCTTTTCCGGCTACAATGGCCGCGGCATTTCCCCCGGCACCGTCTTCGGCAAGACGATCGCGAGCCATATCCTTGGCCAGATGTCAGAGGACGAGCTGCCCCTGCCGCTTACCGATCCACAAGCCCCCGCCTTCCGCACCCTGAAGGAAGCATGGTACGAGGCCGGGGCCCAGGTGGCGCATCTGGCCGGCGCACGATTTTGAACGAACAAGAACCAGGTAGACCTGACGGAAGGACCACCATGACCCTCGCCACACTCAAGTTTTCCGCCGAAACGGCATCGCTGATGGCAAGCTTCGGCGTCGATGCCAAGGCGCTGACCGGCGGTACGCTTTCGGTTCGCTCGCCGATCAACGGCGAGACCATCGCAGCCGTCGCCGAAATCTCCGCCGACGACACCCGCAAGGCGATCGATGCGGCACACAAGGCCTTCCTCGAATGGCGTATCGTGCCCGCCCCGCAGCGTGGCGAACTGATCCGCCTGCTCGGCGAGGAGCTGCGTGCAGCCAAGGCCGAACTCGGCCGCCTCGTCTCCATCGAAGTCGGCAAGATCACCTCCGAAGGCCTCGGCGAAGTCCAGGAAATGATCGACATCTGCGATTTCGCCGTTGGCCTCTCCCGCCAGCTCTACGGCCTGACGATCGCCACCGAACGCGCCGAACACCGCATGATGGAAACCTGGCATCCGCTCGGCGTCACCGGCATCATCTCGGCCTTCAACTTCCCCGTCGCCGTCTGGTCCTGGAATGCGGCGCTGGCACTTGTCTGCGGCAACTCGACGATCTGGAAACCCTCGGAAAAGACCCCGCTGACCGCCATTGCCACCCAGGCAATCTTCGAAAAGGCTGTGAAGCGCTACAACTCACAGGGCGGCAAAGCGCCGGCCAATCTCTCGACGCTGCTGATCGGCGGCCGCGACATCGGCGAGATCCTCGTCGATCACCCGAAGGTTCCGCTGATCTCGGCGACCGGTTCGACGGCGATGGGCCGCGCCGTCGGCCCGCGTGTCGCAGCCCGCTTCGGCCGCTCGATCCTCGAACTCGGCGGCAACAATGCCGCCATCGTCGGCCCGACCGCCGATCTCGACCTGACGCTGCGCGGGGTCGCCTTCGCCGCCATGGGCACGGCGGGACAGCGCTGCACCACGCTGCGTCGCCTCTTCGTACACGAAAGCGTCTACGACACGCTCGTCCCGCGCCTAATCAAGGCCTATGGCTCGGTCACCATCGGCAATCCGCTGGAAGCCGGAAACCTGATCGGACCGCTGATCGACAAGGGCTCCTTCGACCGCATGCAACACGCCCTGGAGGCCGCCAAGGCCAATGGCGGTAAGGTCCACGGCGGTGACCGCGTCCGCGCCGACGAAGCAGCCGAAGCCTTCTACGTGCGCCCTGCCCTCGTCGAGATGCCGGAGCAGTGCGGCCCGGTCGTCGAGGAAACCTTCGCGCCCATCCTCTACGTCATCAAGTATGCGAACTTCGACGACGCCCTGGCAATGAATAACGACGTGCCCCAGGGCCTCTCCTCGTCGATCTTCACCAACGACATCCGCGAAGCCGAAGCCTTCGTCTCCGACCGGGGCTCCGATTGCGGTATCGCCAACGTCAATATTGGCCCCTCGGGTGCGGAAATCGGCGGCGCCTTCGGTGGCGAAAAGGAAACCGGCGGCGGTCGCGAATCCGGCTCCGACAGCTGGAAGGCCTATATGCGCCGCCAGACCAACACCGTGAACTATGGACGCACCCTGCCGCTGGCCCAGGGCGTCAAGTTCGACATCGAGTAATACCAAAAGGGTCGGCGAGAATTCGCCGGCCCTTATTTCCTGCGACAAAGGTCCATGCCCCGGGGCGCTGGTCTTTGACATTCGGATGAGTGAGACTGCGGCAACCGTCAGATGTGAGGGATGCATGCCAGTCGAGGACCAGTCCGCCGCCATCGCATTTCTGCGAGACCCCGCAAGTCACGGCATTACCTCGCCCGTCGACGTGATTGAAACCCACATCTCGCTGATCTTCCTCGCCGGTGACAAGGCTTACAAGCTTAAGCGCGCGGTGAAGCTACCTTACGCCGACTTCTCGACGCTCGACCTTCGACAGCGGTACTGCGCAGCTGAAATGGCACTGAACTGCCGGACTGCACCGGAAATCTATTGCGGTGTCAGGTCGATCAGTCGCAATGAGGCCGGCCAGTTGAGTTTCGATGGAGACGGCTCGCCCATCGACTACGTGGTCGAGATGCATCGCTTCTCGCAGGATAGGCTGTTCGACAAAATGGCCGAGGCAGGTACGCTGCCAAAGCCTTTGATGGAAGAGACGGCCGAGCGCATTGCAGACTTCCACAAGGGGGCCCAGGTGCTGCACACAGGCGGCGGCCGCGCCAACCTTGCCGCGATCGTCGATATCAACAACGCGGCTTTTTCTGCCGTGCCCCTGTTTTCGCCCGAGGAGACCCGGCACTTGACCGGGCTCTTCCAGAAGGCTCTCGATCGCCACGCCCCGCTCCTCGACAGCCGAGAGCGCGACGGCTTGATACGCCACTGCCATGGCGACCTGCATCTCCACAACATCTTCCTTGGCCTGAACGGGCCGCGCATGTTCGATTGCATCGACTTCAACGAACATCTGGCGACTTCGGACATTCTCTACGATCTTGCCTTCCTGCTGATGGACCTCTGGCACCGCAACCTGCCAGACTTTGCCAATGCCGTCGTCAACCGCTATCTCGATCGCACGGGTGACGATGCCGGCTTCGGTCTCATGCCGTTTTTCCTGGCTCTCAGAGCCGCCATTCGCGCTCATGTCGGCGCAACCCAGTTGCGCGACCTCGGCGATCCATCCGGTCACGGAGCCGAGGAAGCGATTGCCTATCGGGATCTGGCACTTGATCTCTTGCAGGCCAAGAAACCGGTGCTGGTTGCCATCGGCGGACTGAGCGGTTCCGGCAAATCGACGCTCGCCGAGGCTATCGCACCGCATATCGGGCTCGCCCCCGGTGCCCGTTTGCTTGAGAGCGACCGGTTACGCCGCGCCATGCTTGGCCACGCGCGCGGCCATCCAATGCCACCTGAGGCTTACGATCCGGAAGTGTCCGCGCGGGTTTATGCAGCGATTATGGAGAAGGCAGGGATCGTGCTGAAGTCAGGCGGCTCGGTCGTTGCAAATGCCGTTTTCGCCCATGAAGAGGAAAGAACTGCGATCGAGGACGTGGCGCAGACCAACGGTGTCCCGTTCATCGGGCTTTGGCTGCAGGCGGACAAGAGAACGCTTCAGGCCCGCGTCGAAGCGCGGCCGATCATCGATTCCGACGCCACCGTTCGGGTTTTGGAGAGGCAACTCCAGACCGGCACCGGTCCGATCGTCTGGCACCGGATCGATGCCGCGCAATCCGCAGCGCACGTAGCCCAAGACGCGCTGGATTTAATCAGGCGCCTCTGATCAGCGGAGATTGAACCTTACGGGCGCCGTGATCGTCTTGTTGACACCGGCGGGAGGAGCCGGAACTGGCGAGGCAGCACGCACCATGTCGATAACCGCATTGTCCAGCGTCGGATAACCGGACGAGCGCGACAGGGAAACGGACAGTACATTCCCGGAATTGTCGATCCGAAACCGGACGTAAACCGTTCCCTCTTCGCGATTGCTGCGAGCCTCGCTCGGGTAGCGTTTGCGACGTTCGAGATGCGACATCAGACGCGACTGCCACCTCGCCGGGGACACATTCCGCCCGGCACCGCTTGCCGCGACCGGAGCTGCGTTTCGGTTGGACTGTGCGACGTCGGCCTTCGCAGTACGTGCGGCTTGTGATGCAGGCGGCTGGACCTGAGGCTTCCGAACGACCTTTTTCGGCGCGGGTTCCTTCTTCTTCGCAATCTCCGGCTTTGGCACCGGCGGCCGCATCATAGGAATTGGAACCTCAACATTCGCCAGTTCGGCCATCACCATCTGCTCGATGGGGTCAATCTCCGGCAGCGGTTCCGGCAATGGCTCAGGCTCGATGATCGGAGGAGGCTCCGGGAGCGCTTCGGCAACCTCCTGTTCAGGTTCCGGTTCCGGGGGTGGGGGCTCTGGCAAAGGTTGCGCGACAGGCTGCTGAATTGGCTCAGGCAGGGGCTCGCTCGTTGCAGTCTTCACCTCTTCCGCATCCACCTGATCGGTGGAGATCTCGGTCTCATCGGTGATGATCGCCTCTGGCTCCGGTGCCAGTTCGATCATGATCGCTGGTGGCGGTCCGCTGTCAGCCATCACCATGTCTGGTTCGCGCAACATCACAGCCACCGCTCCCGCATGGGCCGTGGCAATCAGGACGCCGGCTGTCGTCCACAACAGCCCTTCGCCGAAGATCCGTTTCGTCGAACGAGGTTCGATCATGGCAGAGGCTCCGCAGAACCAGCGGCCGAGCCATCATCGGCAGGAGCGGGCGCAACGGTCTCCAGTCCGACAAGGGCGATCTTGAGATAACCCGCATCACGTAGAAGGTTCATGACCTCCATGAACTGGCCATAGTCCACGGTCTTGTCCGCACGCAGGAAAATGCGCGCGTCCTTGTTGCCTTCGGTCAGCCGATCCAGAGACGATCCAAGCGCCTCACGGGCAACGTCATCATTGCCGAGCGCCAGGCTCATGTCTTCCTTAAGCGTCACATAAACCGGTTCATCCGACCGCTCGGCAGGCTTTGCCGTCGAGGCTGGAAGATCGACATTCACGTCAACCGTCGACAAGGGGGCTGCAACCATGAAGATGATCAGCAGCACCAGCATAACGTCGATGAATGGGGTTACGTTGATCTCGTGGTTTTCGACCAGATCGTCGCCGGAGCTGTTTTCCCTGATGCCGCCAGCCATCTGATCACTCCGCTGCCATTGCCATGGCCTTGGTCGCCTGAGCGATCCGGGCACTCTTGCGGAAGTCGAGGTCGCGGCTGACCAGCCGTTCGATGCCGGCGCCGGCATCGGCGAGGAGCTGACGATAGCCTGTCACCGAACGGGCGAAGACGTTGTAGATGATGACAGCAGGAATGGCCGCGACCAGGCCGATGGCCGTCGCCAGCAGGGCTTCGGCAATACCCGGCGCGACAACCGCGAGATTGGTCGTCTGCGTCTCGGCGATGCCGATGAACGAGTTCATGATGCCCCAGACAGTACCGAAAAGACCGACAAAGGGAGCGGTGGATCCGATGCTGGCGAGCACGCCCGTCCCATTCGACATGCGCCGTCCGGCCTGAACCTCAATGCGAGACAGGGCTGACGATACGCGTTCCTTCACGCCATCACCACCGGCTTGATCGATTGCGGCATCCGACAGACTGACCTCATGTTGCGCAGCGCGAACCATGGAGGCCACCACACCGCCCCGATTTTCCAGCGCCTGCAGGGCATCCCCAAGCTTCCGCGCATTGGCGACGGCCTTCAAACCTCGCTTGGCCCGCGAGCGGGCACCGAAGAGCTGAAGGGATTTCGCAAGCCAGACGGTCCAGGTGAGCACGGAAGCGAGTGCCAACGAGATCATGACGGACTTGACCACCCAGTCGGCGGCCATGAACATGCCTTCCGGCGAAAGATCATGCGCTTTGATCGTGCTTTCGACGGCAGCGGACTCGTCAGCCGGAGAAAGAGGTGCCTCGATCGCAGGGAGCGTAGCGGCTGCAGGAGCCTGCATGGATGCCGGCGGCGGCTCGTTCGCGGTAGCAGGTTCGGCAGCAGCAGTTGGGGTTGCCGCAGGCGCGGGAGGGGTAGCCACGACCGGTGCTGGCGACACCAACGGCGGCGCGGCGGCAGTAGGCTCTTGTGGGGGCGCCACCGACGGAGGAGTTGCAGGTGCCGGTGAAGACTGCGGCGCAACAACCTCCGACGGAGTGGGCGCCAGCGGAGTGGGCGTCGGCGCGGACTGCTGTGCCTGCACCAAGGCAGGGCTCAGGACCAAGGTCAGGAGAAAGGCAAATCGCTTGAGCGAAGGTCCCGAATGAATGAGCGGCATTGGGAGCTCCCTTTGAAGGACTGATCAAAACAGGCGCCTGAAAGGCCCCATCACACTGCCTCTCCCAATATAAAACTTGATAATTTGTGACAAGTAATAAAACAACCTTTGGACCCTTTTCCCAAAGGCGTGATCAATCCAGCGACGATCACTCGGCGGGAATCGCGCGCCGGTAGAGATCGAGAACATCTTGCCGGCGGCAAAGCTCCGTTCCAGAGGTCATGACCGTCGCAGCTCCGGCGGCTTGCCCGAAGCAGAAGGCGTGTTCGATGCCGTGTCCCTCAGCCAGCGACCAGACCATCCCTGCCACGAAGCTATCTCCGGCACCGGTCGCAGAATTCACCGGCACATCGATCGCTGGCAACCGGACGATCTGATCCGCAGATGCGAGGACTGCTCCATCGGCCCCGAGTGTCACGGCGATGTACTGGGCAGCACCGGTTCGAATATGAGCCTGCGCCGCTGCGCCGACCTCGTCGTGTTTCAGTTTGCGACCGAGAAAGGCCTCGAACTCTCCGAGGCTTGGCTTCACCAAAAACATGCGCGCGCGCGACATTGCCTCCAGAAGTGCGGCGCCGGACGTGTCGAGCACGAACCGCCCGCCCCGTTCGGCAACCAGGTTCGCAAGCCGCACATAGGTATCATCAGACGCGCCTCTCGGCAGACTGCCGCTGGCGACGACATAGTCGGCATCCGTGGAAGCGACGGCCTCGAACAGTGGCTGAAGCTCGGCCTCCGTCACCAGAGGCCCTTCCGGGACAAAACGATACTCCAGATTGGTCGATGTCTCGTGCACGGCAAAGGCGACGCGGACGGGATCGTGAATGCGGAACGTCCTCTCCACAATCGGCAGCGGCTTCAGCATGGCCTCCAGCAGTTCGCCGGTGGCGCCGCCGGACAAGAACATCAACTCACAGGTTCCACCGAGCGTCGCAATGACACGGGCGACGTTGATACCCCCTCCCCCGGGGAATTGCTGCTGATTATGGGTGCGGGTCTTGTGCGTATGGCGCACCACCTCCGCATCACTGGAGATGTCGATCGCCGGATTGAGAGCAATGCAAAGGATCTTGGTCATGAAAGAGGCCACCGGTTGGGATGCGAAAGACAGACTGCACTCACGTTGCGACAGATCTAGGACGACGAAGCCTAGGCCCGCAACCTGTTCCAAAGCCGCAGACTGCTCAACCGCCCGTCCATCCGCCTGTTCCCGAGGAATGCAGATGGTGAACACTGAGATGCTGACGGAGGCATTGTCTTTGGCGGTTGAGGCATTACCTTCGCGTCGCAGCCACTGAAGAAAGAAATCACGTCATGTATACCGGCATCGTTCAGACCGTCGCCCCGATCACTTCCGTCGTTCGCCAGGATGGCTACACGACTTTCTTCATTGAATTCCCTGAGCGGCTGATGGCAGACCTGCAGATCGGAGCGAGTGTCTCGGTGGAAGGCGTATGCCTGTCGGTGACAACGATGGAAGGAACGATTGTTACCTTTGACGCCATGGACGCAACGCTTGAGCGCACGAATCTGGGTACGCTCAAGGCCGGAGACCGCGTGAATATCGAACGCTCGGCAAAGCCCACGGACGAGAATGGCGGACACAATATTGCTGGCCACATCGCAACCACAGCCGAACTGGTGGCCGCGAAGATGGACATGCCAGGCGCCTTCATCCGTTTCCGCATGCCCGAGGAATGGTCAAAATATGTCTTCAAGCGCGGCTACCTCGCCGTCAACGGCGCGAGCCTGACTGTGGCGGAAGCAGAAGACGACACCTTCACCATCAACCTGATTCCAGAAACGCTGCGTCAGACGACCTTTCCACGCTACCGGCCCGGCGACGCGCTGAACATCGAAGTCGATCACCAGACGATGGTCATGGTGGACGTCGTAGAACGGACGCTGGAGCGCCTGATGGCCAAGCGCGTCTGAGCCCATTTTCTCAGTGCCGGCCTGGCGGTCGCGGCGACGGAACGTCATTCAGGAGGGATACAAGGACCTGCCGGTAATCGGCGGGCTTGGGCGCGCAAAGCTCGGGCGGTATTCCGTTTTCCTCAATTTCCCGGATGGCTGACCCTGACACGATGCGGAACGGGATGCCGCTGCGGCGGAGCTGCTGCACGATCGGCGTGACCGCGCCATCACGAACCTTGAAGTCGAGGATAGCACCCGAGATATGCTCCGTTTCGAGAATCTCTAGCGCGTCGCGCACGGTCTCCGTTGTGATCACATTGACGCCGGCACGCGCGACAGCGTCAGCAGCATCCATGGAAATGAAGACATCGTCTTCGACGATGAGGATCGGATCGATGGCGAGGGCCTGTCCTGGTCTCATCTTCGTTCTCCTTTTGCCACCACAACGCGTGCCACCGCGCTTTGTTCAGTTTTTCTTAAATTACGAAACAACATGGTAAACATAGACTTAACTGCCCATTCAGAAGGATCGCTGCTCGCTTGGATGGAACATTGTCGGCGATGGAACATCCCGATGAAGCCCAGCGTTTCCATCGCGGAAACCACGGGAGATTACTCATGCAGATCATCGGAACGGAAATCATAGAAAGCGCGGAAGCATCAGGCAGCTTTCTCGTCGAATTCCATGGAGACGGCGGCGAAAAAGTATCAGTCCAGATGGCGCAGACGGAAAGCGGCGCCCTGACCCGCGACAATGCCTTGGGCAAAGCTCAGGTGCTGCTGCTCCAGGCAAGCCGCTTCGGCACCACCGATATCGCGGAAGCAGAGAGTGACGAGCCAAGTGAGGCCGTCGAAAGCCTCCGCCAGGAACAGCAAGAAAACAGCATGCAGAAGGGCGGCAGTGCGCTTGAGGAAGGGCTTGAAGACACCTATCCCGCAAGTGATCCCGTCTCCGCGACCCACACCTCGACAATGTCCGGCGATCCGAAACACTGACGGGCGTAAGTCGTATTAATAGGCTGCAGAAAATGCCCTCCGAACTCTCAAGCTTCGGCACGACGACAACTCTCGAACTGTCGGCCATCGTCATCAGGCTCCTGATTGCGATGGCCTGCGGTGCTGCGATCGGCGTGGAGCGCGAATGGCGCAGCCACGCCGCCGGCTTGAGGACTCATATCCTCGTATGCCTGTCAGCGGCAATCGTCGCGGTCCTGACGATCGAGATTGCGCACCACGACGCCTTCAATGCTGAGGAGGTCAGGCTCGATCCGATTCGTCTGATCGAAGCCGTGACGGCGGGCGTCGCATTTCTTGCGGCAGGTATGATCGTCTTCAACAAAGGCGAGGTGAAGGGCCTAACGACGGGTGCCGGCCTCTGGTTTGCCGGGTCTATAGGCCTGTCCTGCGGTCTCGGCTTCTGGCAGATCGGTCTCATCGCAACCGGGTTTGCACTGGCTGTGCTATGGCTGATGCGACTGCTGGAACACCGTCTTCCCCTTCCTCCCGACAAGGACTGAAGCGCTCCTGGCCGCTATCTGAGCAAGCTCTGGCCACCATCGACCCAGATTGGCGTCCCCGTCACGTGTCGAGAGGCGTCCGAGGCGAGAAACGCAATCACCTCCGCAACCTCCTCCACAGTCCCGGCCTCGCCGCCGGTCAGCGGAATGTCGCCTTCCGGAAACGAGACAGGCACCTCGGCGTGCCGCCTTTTGCGTATCCGGGTATTGTCATCGATCTCCGTCTCGATCGCGCCAGGGCACACGGCATTGATCCGGATGCCGTAACGACCGAGCTCAAGGGCGAGTTGCTGCACCATAGCCAGCTGCGCAGCCTTGGTTGCGGAATAGGCCGTCGCACCGGGCGTGGTGAACGTTCTGGTGCCGTTGATCGAGGAGACCACAATGATCGAGCCACCACTCTTCTTCATGTGGGGCACCGTGTGATGGAGCGTCAGATAGGTACCCCTGAGATTAATCGAGATGGTCTTGTCGAATTCCTCTGGCTTGAGGTCATCGATGGGCGCCCAGGTGCCGTTAATGCCGGCATTGGCCACAACGATTTGCAGTCCCTTGCGCACGTCGATCAATCGCTCCAAGGCAGCTTGCATGGAGGGCGCATCACTCACATCCGCCACCAGCACCATGCCATCACCGCCCATGGCGCGGATTTCCGCCAATGTCTCCTGCAATTCGTCTTCGGTACGTCCCAGAAGCCCGACGAACGCACCGCCGCTCGCGAGTTTCAGGGCTGCCCCCCTGCCGATCCCCGACCCGCCACCGGTAATCAACGCGGTTTCCCGATCAAGCTCGCCCGACGTCATGAGCGATCCCCGACATGGCACGGCTTGCCCTTCCGCTTTGTCGAAGCAAGTTCTTCAAGCTCCGCCTCGCTCATGCTCTTCTGCATGCTGCGAGAAGCACCTTTGAGATCGGAGACCTTCGCATCTCCGCGTTTGGCAGCCAGTGCAGCACCTGCCGCCTTCTGTTGCGCCTTCGAGTTCGCCGGCATCTGCTCCACCTTTCGTGCTGGATCAAAGGATCGTCTTGCGAGCAAACCGGCGAGGAGACCGAAAGTTCCTGATGACGAAGAGGTCCGGAACAAAGGTCGGAGGTTGAGAATTAAGCTCCGCAACTCCAGACATCAGAGGATCAGATGGACGCCAAAAGCACGCATTTCCATGTCACGCCGGGCGAGTGGCATCAACTCGGCGCGTGCTTCGATGGAGAGGGGACCAACTTTGCGCTCTTTTCCGCCCATGCCGAGCGCGTCGAGCTCTGCCTCTTCGACGACACTGGCAGCATCGAGATCGCGCGGATCGAGCTTCCCGAATACACCAACGAGGTTTGGCACGGCTATGTGCCGGGCGTACGCCCGGGACAGCTTTACGGCTACCGTGTCCACGGGCCCTATGAGCCCGAAAACGGGCATCGTTTCAATCCCAACAAGCTGCTCCTTGACCCCTATGCCCGCGAAATCGTGGGCGATTTCGCCTGGTCCAAGGCTCATTTCGGCTACGACTTCGACGCCGAAGACAAAGATCTGTCCTTCAACGCACTCGACAGCGCATCATGCTCGCCGAAATGCCGGGTGATCGACCCGAATGAGAGCCGCATTTCAAACGGCTTCGCCCGTATCCCCTGGGCGGAAACGATTGTCTACGAGACCCATGTCAAAGGCTTCACCAAGCTGCTTCCCGCAATCCCTGAAAACCTCAGGGGCACATTCGAGGGGCTCGGCCACAAGGCAGCCGTCGAGTATGTTAAGAGCCTCGGCATCACCTCGATCGAGCTTCTGCCTGTGCATGCCTTCCCGGACGACAGCCACCTGATGGACAAGGGGCTTCATAACTTCTGGGGTTACAATACGATCGGCTTCTTCTCACCCGCAAGCCGCTACTACGGCCCCAAAGGCCTGGCGGGCTTCCGCGACATGGTCCGCGCCTTCCACGATGCCGGCATCGAGGTCATTCTCGACGTCGTCTACAACCATACGGCCGAAGGCAACGAACTCGGCCCGACGCTTTCTTTCAAAGGCATCGACAATTTCTCTTACTACCGAACGATGCCGGACAATCACCGCTACTACATCAACGACACCGGAACCGGGAACACCGTCAACACTTCCCATCCGCGCGTCCTGCAGATGGTGATGGACAGTCTGCGCTACTGGGCAGAGGAAATGCATGTCGACGGCTTTCGCTTCGATCTCGGCACGATCCTCGGCCGGGAGCCGGAAGGTTTCGATCAGCGCGGCGGCTTCTTCGACGCCGTCACGCAGGATCCGGTGTTGTCCAAGGTGAAGCTGATCGGCGAACCCTGGGACATCGGCCCCGGCGGTTACCAGGTCGGCAGTTTCCCGCCGGGCTGGGCCGAATGGAACGACAAGTATCGTGATTCGACGCGCGAATACTGGCTGAACGCCGAGAACACATCACAGGACTTTGCCGCTCGCCTTTTGGGTTCGGGTGACATTTACGACCAGCGCGGCCGTCGCCCCTGGGCGAGCGTCAATTTCATCACCGCCCATGACGGCTTCACGCTCAACGACCTCGTCTCCTACGACCAGAAGCACAACGACGCCAATGGCGAAGACAACAAGGACGGACACGATCACAATCGCAGTCACAACTACGGTCACGAAGGCCCGACCGACGATACGGAGCTCAATGAGATCCGTGAGCGTCAGAAGCGCAATTTCCTGGCAACCCTGTTCTTCTCGCACGGGACACCCATGCTGCTTGCCGGTGACGAATTCGGCCGGTCACAGATGGGCAACAACAACAGTTACTGCCAGGACAGCGAGATCAGCTGGCTGCACTGGGAAGACCTGCCGGAAACTTGCGAGGATCTACGAGAATTCAGCCGCAAGGTGATTGCGCTGCGTAGGTCTCAGCCGCTTTTACGCCGTGCCAATTGGCGCGACGGCATGATCATCGACTGGTATCATGTGGAGGGCAGCCACCAGGAACCGGAACACTGGCAAGACGGCAACCCGCTTGCCCTCAAGCTCCTGCGCCAGGATCTCGAAGGGCAGGAAGGCATCTGGTCAGAAGTCTTGATGCTCTTCAATCCGGTTGCCGAGGACATCGACTTTGTCCTCCCGGAGACCGGGGGTGGTAACTGGCAGCTTGAACTCACAACATTCGATGTGGATCGCCAAGGGGATACAGCTGAAGAAGGTAAAGCCTTCAGCCTGGCGGCGAGATCTTTGGCTTTGTTCAGACGCGCCTGACGCGTGATCATTCCTGTGAAGCGCGCTGCAGAACTTCAAAGTCGTAAAGCTGCCCGGCCACCGAGATACGCCGGGCAGAAATGACGACGGGCACCGGATTGCCTGCGGCATCTCGGATTTCACCCCGCATGCCCGCATAGCCACCGTCCCGGTCAAGCAGCATCAGGCGCTCGGCCCGCGCCTCGCTGCCAGACACGATGCCGGATGCCACCATTTCGTTGCCTCGGATCTCGTCCCAACTTTTACCCACAAGGTCCAGGTAGGCCTGGTTCACACGGATGTAACGTGAACTCTTCTGCCCGATGCTCGAAATGGAGAAGGCGACCGGCGAGAGTTCGAACAATGCCTGGATCACCGGCCCAGACAGCGCGTTCGATTCAGCCTGTTCGATAGCGTCTTGAGAAATGACGTCCTTGTCGCGAGCGGGCATCATTTCGTAATCGGCCGGCAAGGCCAATTCGTCACGCAAAACGGCTACGAAGCGCCACAAATCGAGCTCGAGGAACTGCGGCTTATGCCGATCATCGACGTGTTCAAGCAGTGATGGCAGCGTGTTGATGGCATCCGAAAGACGCTGGGTCTCACGCGGATTGCGGGCGCTCTCCAAAAGATCGGTAAACTTCCCAATCGCGATGTCGCGGAGGATACCGTAGGCGTCCTGCAGCTTGGTCGCGCGCTCGGCCTCGACCTCTTCCACGGGGCGCGAACCATCAGCGATGGGCAGCTGTTCAAGCAGCGTCCATATGTTGCGCTCTTGGGGACATTCCTCATGCTTCGCAGTGCCTTGGGGCGCATAGCGAATGAGGCTGAGGATTGTATCGACGCCAAATGTATTGACATCAACGCTAGCCGTCTGACCTCCCGCACCGATCTCCAAAGCCGTCAGGCGGCTTGGACCGCCATTATCGTCGAAATAGACGCAAACCTCGGATATCCGGTCTGGGAACTCCAGCCAGGGGTGCTCGCTGCGAAACGCCTTCAGCGCGGACCGGTCGAGCACTGTCAAAGCATACATGGTGCATCCTCCACAACCGGCCGTGGTGCAATGCACCGCCCCCTGCTCCCTCCGAACAGGAATCGCCGTACCTCAGCATAAATCAAACATAGCGGCTTCTGAACGTGTTTCTATGGCCACACAAGTATATGAATGTTTAAGCTGAAGTCTTGCAGTTTCGGCACTGGCGCAAGAATGCGACAGTCCCGCCCCCGAATTCATCAATGACGAGGAGCGGGACTGGACTGTCTAAGTGACGATCAGAAAAATGCCTGAATGCCAGTCTGGGCGCGACCGAGGATCAGCGCATGCACGTCATGCGTGCCCTCGTAGGTATTCACGGTTTCCAGGTTCTGCGCATGGCGCATGACATGATATTCGATCTGGATGCCATTGCCGCCATGCATGTCGCGGGCCATGCGGGCGATGTCGAGCGCCTTGCCGCAGTTGTTGCGCTTGACGATCGAGATCATTTCGGGCGCGAACTGGTGCTCGTCCATGAGGCGACCGACACGCAGCGAACCGAGCAGACCAAGCGAGATTTCAGTCTGCATGTCGGCCAGCTTCTTCTGGAAGAGCTGCGTGCCGGCAAGCGGCTTTCCGAACTGCTTGCGATCAAGGCCATACTGGCGGGCACGATGCCAGCAATCCTCGGCCGCACCGAGAACGCCCCAGGAAATGCCATAACGGGCGCGGTTGAGGCAGCCGAACGGGCCCTTGAGACCCGACACGTTCGGCATCAGCGCATCTTCACCCACTTCGACGCCATCCATGACGATTTCGCCGGTGACAGAGGCCCGCAGCGAAAGCTTGCCGCCGATCTTTGGAGCAGACAGCCCCTTCATGCCCTTTTCGAGAATGAAGCCGCGGATTTCGCCGCCATGCGCTTCAGACTTTGCCCAGACGACAAAAACATCGGCGATCGGCGCGTTGGAGATCCACATCTTCGAGCCGCGAAGGCGATAACCGCCCTCGATCTTCTCGGCGCGCGTCTTCATCCCACCCGGATCGGAGCCTGCATCCGGCTCAGTCAGACCGAAGCAGCCGATGAGTTCACCGGAAACGAGACCCGGCAGATACTTGTCCTTCTGCTCTTCCGAGCCATAGGCATAGATCGGATAGATGACGAGCGACGACTGCACGCTCATCATCGAGCGATAGCCGGAGTCGATGCGCTCGATCTCCCGCGCCACCAAGCCGTAGGACACGTAATTCGCACCGGCCGCACCATACTTCTCGGGCAGCGTCACGCCGAGGAGACCGGCCTTGCCCATCAGGCGGAAGAGCTCAGGCTCGACCGTTTCACCGAGATAGGCGTCCGCGACACGCGGAGCGAGTTCGGCTTCGGCAAAACCCGCCGCCGCGTCCTGGATCATCCGCTCATCCTCGCTGAGGATCTCGGACATCAAGAAGGGATCACTCCAGGAAAACGGTCGCATCTCGCTCATCGGTCTCATCCATTTGTTTCGTTATGCCAGATTGCTCATGTCTGACGACAATTCAAGCCATGTTTACTCATGTTGCTATTAGGTCTATTCATATCGCATGCTCACACATCAACGCCGCTTCCTGCCGTCCACCAGCGCGCTCGCCGCCTTCGATTCCGTCGCCAAGCTCGGCAGCTTTTCGGCTGCCGCCAACGAGCTGGCCCTGACACAAGGCGCAATCAGCCGTCAGATCGGCCTTCTCGAAGACCAGCTCGGCGTCAAACTCTTCGAGCGGACCAATCGCGGCGTTGAACTCACGGCGATCGGCAGAACCTATGCCAAGGGTATCGGCGACGCACTGGCCACCATCCGCACACTCTCGCTCGAAGCCATGGCAACCCGCGACGACACGCATCTGCGCCTCGCAATTCTTCCCACCTTCGGCACCCGCTGGCTAATGCCACGCATCCCAGATTTCCTGGCCAAGAACCCTGCCATCATCATGGATTTCGCCACCCGCATCGGTCAGTTCGACTTCGAGGGCTCGGGGCTGGATGCCGCGATCCATATCGGCGAACCGAACTGGCCCGGCACGGACTGCCAGTTCCTCATGCATGAAATGGTGGTACCGGTCTGCAGTCCAGCCTTCCTCGCCGCCAACCCGGTAAAGCGACCAGAAGACCTTCTCGCCAAGCCGCTGTTCGACATGGCATCGCGTCCCCGCGCCTGGGAGCACTGGTTTGCGAGCCTTGATATCAGCGAAGGCCGAGGCGGCGGCATGCGCTTCGAGCAATTCTCCAACGTCGTCCAGGCCTGCCATGCGGGCCTCGGCATTGCATTGGTGCCGACCTTCCTGATCGAGCCGGAACTCGCAAGCGGCCAGCTGGTCCGCGCCTGGGATCACGAGGTCAAGAGCGCGAGCGCCTACTACCTCGTGCGTCCGTTGTCGAAGATGGCCTATGGGCCGGCAAGCACCTTTGCCGCCTGGATCCTCGACCAGGCCAGGGCCTTTAGCGAGCGCCGTCCGACCGAGGCATGAACTCTCCCAATAAATGACTCGCAGCCTGTGTCCTGTGCCGATTGACAAGCCCCTGTCATGAGCAAAGACTAACTCTTGAAGCCATGATCAGGCTTGGAGGGGACCATGTTTACGAACCGTTTTTCGGCGTTGCTCACAGTTGCGCTGGCTCTTCTGCCATTATCCCCTCCAGCGTCCGCGCAGGATATCAGAACGATCGAACGCATTGACGATGCCGACTATTTCGGTTTCGACCTGCGAACCGAAAAGAATGTCTCCATCGATGAATGCGAGGCAAGCTGCATCGGCGACGCATCCTGCCGGGCCTTCACCTACAATCCGAAGGTCAACTGGTGCTTCCTCAAGTCCGACTATGACCAGCTGAACAGCTTCCCCGGTGCAATCGCCGGCCGCATCGTCGTTCAGGCGGCAGAGGAGGACATCGGCGCCCCGCCGGCCCTGGCTTTCATTTCGGACTACCTGAAGACCGAAGCCCGCAACCAGCGCGACAACCTCGCTATTGCCCCCGAGCAGGAGGGGCTGGGACGCGACGCGCTGATCGAAACCGGTCGCGCTGCCTTCACCGGAGGCAATATCGATTTCGCCGTTGCCTCGATGAAAGGCGCTTTGTCCATCGATCCCGACGATCAGGCTCTGTGGCTGGAACTGGCCCGCATGGCCAACACCGTCACTGGGAACTACGGAATGGCGAATGAAGGGGCGATGGCCGCAATCAACGGCTATCTCCTGACCCGTGGCGCAGCGACCCGCGCCGACGCGCTGGCAACGCTCGCCAGATCACTGGAAAACAGCGAGACTTGGCGCCCGGCGCTGAGCGCCTACAAGGCTAGCCTCGAACTTGCGTCGAATGCTGAGGTCCAGGCAGCCTTCGAAGACCTGCGCTCCCACCAGGGCTTCCGCGTCGTCAACAACACGGTCGATTCCGACAGCGCCTCGCCGCGTGCATGCGTCGAATTCTCCGAGCCGCTGGTCAAGCGCGGCGTCGATTATTCGTCCTTTGTCACCCTCGACGGCAAGACGCCGAAGGCGCTCGAAGCCAAGAACAACCAGATCTGCGTCGAAGGCCTGGAGCACGGCGGGCGCTATCGCCTCGCAATCCGCGCCGGCCTGCCCTCATCCGTGGACGAAAATCTGGAAGCCCCGGTCGAACTCGAACTCTACGTCCGCGACCGCAGCTCCACCGTGCGCTTCACCGGCGACGCGTTCGTTCTGCCCTCCTCTGTCCGTCAGGGCATCCCGCTGGTTTCGATCAACAGCGACAGCGCCAATCTCGAACTCTACCGGATCGGCGACCGCAACATCGCGCCGCTGTTGGCATCCTCTCAGTTCCTCACCCAGATGGACGGCTACATAGCCGGTCGCGTCAAGGACGAGATCGGCGAACTCGTCTGGGAGGGCTCGGTCGAGATCGACAACGAGCAGAACAAGGAAGTCGTCACCAGCATTCCGCTGCAGGAAGCGCTGCCGACCCGCAAGCCCGGTATCTATGTGCTGACTGCGGTCTCTCCGACCGCCATAACCGAGAGCTGGGACAGCCGCGCGACGCAATGGTTTGTTGTCTCCGACATCGGCCTTTCGACCTTCGCCGGCAGCGACGGCCTGCATGTCTTTGCCCGCTCGCTCGCATCGGCAAGCCCGCTTGCCAATATCGAGCTGCAGCTGATCGCCAAGAACAACGAGATCCTCGCGACCGCGACGACCGATGCCGAGGGCCGCGCCCGCTTTGACGCTGGCCTCGTTCGCGGCGGCGCTGCATTGGCGCCAGCCGTCATCGCGGCCCGCAGCGGTGCCGACGACAACGTCTTCCTCGACATGACCCGCGCCGGCTTCGACCTCTCCGACCGTGGCGTTACCGGTCGCCCGGCCCCGGGCCCGGTCGATATTTTGGCCTGGACCGAGCGTGGCATCTACCGTCCGGGCGAAACCGTGCATGCCGCAGCGCTGGCCCGCGACACCAATGCTGATGCCATTTCCGGCCTGCCACTGACTTTCCTCTTCTCGCGGCCCGACGGTGTCGAGTTCCGCCGCATGGCGGTATCAAGCGAGACGCTTGGTGGCTATGCCGTCGATCTGCCCATCCTCGCCAATGCCATGCGCGGCACCTGGACGGTGGCAATTCACACCGATCCCAAGAAGCCGGCGATCGCCCAGTCGACCTTCCTCGTCGACGACTTCGTGCCGGATCGGCTCGACCTGAAACTGTCCAGCGAAGCCACGGCCATCTCCCCTGAGGAGCCCGTGACGGTCTCCGCCGATGGCCGTTACCTTTACGGCACGCCGGCAGCCGGCCTGACGCTCGAAGGCGAAGTCGTCATCCGCCCGACCACAAGCCATCCGGACTTCGACCGCTACAGCTTCGGCCTTTCAGATGAAGAAGGCATCGAGGACATGCGCCTGCCGCTCGAAGGCCTTGACGCGCTGGATGACGACGGTCTCGCCACCATCGACGTCTCCCTCACCGACCTGCCGTCGACGACGCGGCTTCTGAATGCCGACGTGGTCCTGCGCCTGCGCGAAGGCGGTGGCCGCGCCGTCGAACGCAAGCTGACCCTGCCGGTCACGCCGGAAGGTCCTGTTATCGGCATCAAGCCGGAATTCGAGGGCGATCTCGCCGAAAACACCAATGCAGCCTTCAACCTGATCGCCCTTGGCCCCGATGGTCAGCGCCAGGCGCTGCCGGCTGCACGCTGGAAGCTGATCAAGCTGGAGCGGAACTACCAGTGGTACCGCGACGGCTCGTCCTGGCGTTACGAACCGATCACCACGACCAAGCTCGTGGCCGATGGTACCACAGACATCGCAGCAGACGGCACCCCACTTTCGGTACCCGTCACCTGGGGCAGCCACCGTCTGGAGGTCGAACAGGGCGGCGCGATCACCAGCGTCGATTTCGACGCCGGCTGGTTCGTCACCGCAAGCTCCACCGAGACGCCCGATGCTCTCGAAATCGGCCTCGACAAGCCCTCCTACCAGGTCGGCGACACGGCAAAGCTGAAGATCTCGCCGCGCTTTGCCGGCCAGGTCATCGTGACCTCTGGCACGGATGCGCTGATTTCCACCCAGGTTGCCGACGTCCCGGCGACCGGCGCGGAGATCGAGATCCCCGTGACATCAGATTTCGGTGCCGGGGCCTATGTAACGGCAACGCTCTTCCGTCCGGGTGACACCGAGGAAAGCCGCATGCCGGCGCGTGCGATCGGCATTGCCTGGCTCGCCGTCGATCCAGGTGCCGACAAACTCGCGATCAAGCTTTCGCCGCCGGAAAAGACCCTGCCCCGCCAGCCGCTCGATATCCCCGTCGAAGTGACCGGCGCCGGCATCGGCGAGGAAGCCTATGTGATGGTCGCCGCCGTCGACGTCGGCATCCTGAACCTCACCCGCTACGAGACACCCGATCCGGACAGCTATTACTTCGGCCAGCGCCGCCTCGGCCTCGAACTGCGCGACCTCTATGGCCGCCTGATCGATGGCTCGCTCGGCGCAACCGGACGCCTGCGCACCGGTGGCGACGGCGGACAGGTCGCCCTTCAGGGCAACCCGCCGCGCGAAAAGCTCGTGGCCTTCTTCTCCGGCCCCGTGAAGCTCGATGCAGACGGCAAGGCGACAGTCTCCTTCGACATCCCGCAGTTCAATGGCACCGCGCGTATCATGGCCTGGGCCTGGTCGAAGACCGGCGTCGGCCATGGCGAAACGGACGTGATCATCCGCGATCCGGTCGTCGTTACGGCAAGCCTGCCGAAGTTCCTCGCACCTGAAGACCAGAGCAGCCTGCACCTCGATATCGCGGCGACAGACGCGCCAACAGGCACCTACACGCTCGCCGTCACCGGCAACGGTCCGGTCAGCGTCGGTGGTGCGGAAGACCAAGAAGTTGCGCTGACCGCAGGTGAGACCACCACCGTCACACTGCCGCTGACCGCCAACACCCCCGGCGACGGAGCCATCGACATTGCCCTGTCCGGCGCAGACGGCATCACCGTCAGTCAGTCTCTTGATCTTCCGGTACGCCCGGCCACGCTGCCGATCACCGAGCGGCAGGTCATTGCGCTGGCACCGGGCAAGAGCCTGACCGTCGATGGCGACCTGCTCGCCGACAGCCTGCTGCAGGGCGCCTCGGTCAGCCTCAATGTCGCCCGCGCAGACGGCCTCGACATTCCCGGCCTACTGATGGCGCTCGACCGCTATCCCTATGGCTGCGCCGAACAGACGACCAGCCGCGCGCTGCCGCTTCTCTACTTCGATGAACTGGCCAAGCTCTCCGGCCTGCCGGAAGACGAGGCGATCAACAAGCGCGTCCAGGATGGCATCCTGCGTGTACTCGCCTACCAGTCGTCGAGCGGCTCCTTCGGTCTCTGGGCACCCGGTTCTGAAAGCCTCTGGCTCGACGCCTATGTCACCGACTTCCTGACCCGCGCCCGCGAGCAGAAATTCCACGTGCCGGAGGAAGCCCTCGTCCAGGCGCTGCAGAACCTGCAGAACCGCATCGCCTATGACAACGACATCCGGACGCGCGGCAACGAGATCGCCTATGCGCTCTACGTGCTCGCCCGCAGCCGCAAGGCCTCGCTCAGCGATCTGCGCTACTATGCGGACACGATGCTGGGTGATTTCCCGACGCCGCTCTCGAAAGCGCATCTGGCAGCGGCCTTGTCGCTCTATGGCGACAGCGAGCGGGCCAACGGTGTCTTCCTCGATGCCGCCGGCATGAGCGAACAGGCCCGCCTGACGCCGGTCAGCTTCTCGCGCTCCGATTATGGCTCGGCGCTTCGCGATGCCGCTGGCGTCCTGGCGCTCGCCGCCGAAAGCCGCCCGGTTCCGCCTGTCGTCCCGATCCTGGCAAAGGTCGTGGCCGACGAATGGCAGGCGAAACAAACCCTCAGCACCCAGGAACAGACCTGGATGCTTCTGGCAGCACGCGCGCTGCAGCAGGACGACAAGGGTCTGAAGCTGGATGTCAACGGTGCCGAAAAGACCGGCGCCTATGCCGCGACCATCCCGGGCGACGCCCTGCTGCAGGCACCGATGACGCTCACCAATACCGGGCTTGATCCGGTCAGTGCGGCAATCACGACGGTCGCCGCCCCGGTCGAACCGCCCGCAGCCGGTGGCGAAGGCTTCGAGATCACCAAGACCTATTACGGTCTCGATGGCGAGGAAGCCAACGTCACCGAAGCGATCCAGAACGAACGTTATGTTGTGGTGCTGGAAGTGACCGAGGAAGACGAATGGCCGGCGCAGCTCCTGGTCACCGACCTGCTTCCGGCCGGCTTCGAGATCGACAATCCAAGCCTTGTCGACAGCGCCGCCCTCGCCAACTTCGAGTGGATCGGCCAGACCGAAACGGCGCATCTCGAATTCCGCAGCGACCGCTTCGTGGCGGCGATCAATCGCGGCGAAGGCGAAAACGGCACGATCACGCTGGCCTATGTCGTCCGCGCCGTTACGCCCGGCACCTATGACCTGCCTGCGGCAAGCGTCGAAGACATGTATCGCCCGCAGCTGTCGGCGCGCACGTCAGCCGGTGCGATGACGGTCTCGACCGCACCCTGATGGGTCGGGCGAGGCGCATCGGGATCAGCATCGGGGCGGTCGCCATCGCGGCCACCGCCTCGCTCGCTGGGCTCGATTGGGCAGACAGAAACTACCCTCCCCCGCTGGACGCGGCGCGGGAGGTCTCGACCGAAATCCTCGATCGTGACGGCCAGCTCTTGCGCGCTTTCGCGACCCGCGAGGGTCTCTGGCGGCTTGAGACAACAATCGATGATGTCGATCCGGCCTTGCTGCGCATGCTCGTCGCCTATGAAGACCGCCGCTACGACAGCCATTCCGGTGTCGATCTCCTGGCGCTCGGTCGCGCCGCCTGGCAGCTTGCCGCCAACGGTCGCATCGTTTCCGGCGCCTCGACGCTTTCCATGCAGGTCGCCCGACTGATCGAGCCGCGCCGGGAACGCTCGATCACCGCCAAGCTCATCCAGATTGCGCGTGCCATCCAGATCGAGCGGCGCCTGTCAAAGACGGAGATCCTCAACCTCTATCTCACACACGCCCCCTATGGCGGCAATCTGGAAGGCGTGCGCGCGGCAAGTCTCGCCTGGTTCGGCAAGGAACCCAAACGCCTGTCGACAGCGGAGGCAGCCCTCTTGGTCGCCCTGCCCCAGCTGCCCGAAAAGCGCCGACCGGACCGCTACCGCGACAACGCGTTCGAAGCCCGCAAACGCGTTCTGGAACGGGCACGCGAGGCAGAGGTCGTCGACGAGACAGAAGTCGAGCTGGCGCTCAACGCCTCGCTCCCGACCGTTCGGCGGCAATTGCCGGCGCTTGCACCGCATCTGGCGGAAGCCGCACGGCGAAAGGCACCCGAGGCCAGCACCCACCAGACCACCATCCTGCGACCGGTCCAGGAGACCCTGGAAAAGGTGGCGCTCGAAGCGGGCCGCAAGCTCGACCCCAAGGTCTCGCTCGCTATGCTGATGGCCGATGCCAGGACCGGGGAAATCGTCGCCGAAGTCGGCGCTGCCGACTATTTCGATGCATCCCGCTCCGGCTGGATCGACATGACGCGGGCGGAGCGCTCGCCCGGCTCGGCGCTGAAACCCTTCATCTATGGCCTGGCCTTCGAGCAGGGTCTAGTCGCTCAGGAAACCATCGTCGAGGACCGCCCGGCCGACTTCTTCGGCTACCGCCCGAAGAACTTCGACATGCAGTATCAGGGGGATGTCAGCATCCGCCAGGCATTGCAGCTGTCGCTCAACGTGCCGGCCGTCCGCCTGCTCGATGCTGTGGGCCCCTCTCGCCTGATGGTGCGCCTGCGCCGCGCCGGGGTAACGCTAAAACTGCCACCGAACGAAGCGCCGGGCCTCGCCATCGCGCTTGGCGGTGCCGGCATCACGCTGAAGGACCTTGTTCAACTTTATGCAGGCCTCGCCAACCGCGAGCAGCCGGTCCGGCTCGGTGACGGCATCCGTGACAAGGCCGAACTTGTTGACGAAGAGCCGCTTTTCGAACCCACAGCCGCCTGGACGGTGGCAGACGTGCTCGGCGACGTCCTGCCGCCAACGGGAAGCCCGCCCGCCGGCATCGCTTACAAGACGGGGACCAGCTACGGCTATCGTGACGCCTGGTCGGTCGGTTATGACGGTCGCTACGTCTTGGGCGTCTGGATCGGCCGACCGGACAATGCCGCAGTCCCAGGCATCTCGGGCTATCAGACGGCAGCCCCGATCCTCTTCGAGGCCTTCGCCAAGTCCGGCCTCGCTGGAACGGCACTGCCCCGCCCGCCAACCGGCGCCAACCGCATCGCCGCCTCCGACTTGCCGCAGTCCCTGCGGCGCTTCTCCGTCGATCCAAACGGCCTCATCTCCGTCTCGGCCCGCGAGCGCCCCCCTCAGATCGTCTATCCGCTCGAAGGCTCAGTGCTGGAACTCGGCAAGGGACCGAACGGAGAAGCCTTGCCAGTCGTCATGAAGATGCAGGCCGGCCGCGCACCGTTCCGCTGGCTGGTCGACGGCAAGCCGATGAGCGACAGCACCCGCCGACGAACCGGCGAATGGCGCCCGATAGGCACAGGCCAGTCAACCCTGACCGTCATCGACGCGGACGGTCGGGCCGCATCGGTGAATGTCTTCATTCGGAACTGAAAGCTCGGCACGGAGCCAACGTGATCCGATTCAGAGCAGCTGCCGTAGTAAACCCCGTTAACCCTTTCGAACGGGAGATCTTCGAAATGACCAGCAGCATGCGTGCCGGACTGATCACGCTCCTGACGATCGCGTTCATCGCCCCGGCAGCGATGGCGAATGAGCGCTTCACGGCCTCCGCCATCAAGGAAGAGATTATCGGAAAGAGGATCTACCTCGCTGTACCCTTCGGCGGCGAATTCCCGCTGAACTATCGCCCCAACGGCCAGGTGGACGGTTCCGGTGAGGCTCTGGGCCTTGGTCGCTTCGCAAAGCCGAACGACAAGGGTCGCTGGTGGATCAATGGTGACCGCCTCTGCCAGCAGTTCACGAGCTGGTACAAGGGCGAACCCATGTGCTTTGAGCTGATCCGCACCGGCGACAAGCGCCTGAAATGGATCCGCGACAACGGACAAACCGGGACGGCCCGCATCGGCAGCAGCATCTGAAGCGGCTTGTCGCTCTGACACGGGGTCATTATCTTCTGTCTCGGACGGAGAATGGGCACCCCGATGGCAGATTTGAAAGACCGACCGATCGGCGCAACCGCGACTGTCGGGAAAGCTGGATACCCGTCAATTCGCTCAAAAACGGGCGGCGACCTGCAAATCGTGACCGGTTCGAGTGAACCGGGCTTCAATCCGCTCGACCTGCTTCTGGCATCCCTTGCCGCCTGCATGAGTATGAGTGCACGCATTGCCGCGCGCGAACTTGGCCTAACGCGAAACTTCGAAGGTATTGAGGTGATCGTCAGCGGGGAAAAAGCCAAGGACGGCCCATCGCGTTTTGTCGCCTTCATCGTGAGAATGGACTTTCATGGCGCGCTCGACCTGGAGCAGCAACAAGCCATCGCCCACCGCGCCGAAGAGATCTGCACCGTCAGCAACAGCCTCGCCGTGCGTCCCACATTGCTCATCGGCAATTCTTAGCACGAGAGAAGCCGCCACCTCAAAGCGTCGCGAGGCATAGCCACAGTCCTCGACTGCCGAGCAAAACGATGGAGACAATGCCATTTTCGGATACATCGTCTTCGCCCAATACGATCAACTCTGCGGCTCCATCGGCCTGCAATCTTGACGTTCGATCAACATTCGTTAACAAGAATGTGAGGCGCCGTGGTTTCAGCATCACCGCGTCCGAACCTGGTGCCGGGCCCCTCTGGCGAGAGTATACGGCGCTCTCGTGATGTCGGTACCGCCAGCAATATGAGCCGGCGGATTCTAGAACAATGAACACTTGGATCATGCTTCATGCGAAGGCGTGCAGGGCGCTTCGCATCTCCACCAACTCTATGTCCTCCAGCCAGGAGGACCGCTCGTGAGCGTAGCAGCGACAACGGGTGGCAATTCCACCCTCGGTTACTTCCGCTGGGCCTTCATCGTCACGGCGATTGGCCTCGTGCTCGGCGCAGCCCTCGGCTGGCAGATGAGCGGCACCATCGCCGGCATGGCGACCATCTTCTTCATCTGCTCGGTCCTGGCGGTCCTGGAGATTTCGTTGTCCTTCGACAATGCGATCGTCAACGCCAACAAGCTCAAGGACATGACGCCTGTCTGGCAGCGACGCTTCCTCACCTGGGGCATCATCATCGCCGTCTTCGGCATGCGCATCGTCTTCCCGCTGCTCATCGTCGTCATCGCAGCGCAGATCGGCCCGATCGAAGCGGTGATCCTCGCGGCCCGCGAGCCGGCGGAATATGCCCGCATCATGAACGAGGCGCATCTGCCGATCGCTGCCTTCGGCGGCACCTTCCTGATGATGGTCGGCCTGAGCTATTTCTTCAATCATGAGAAGGACGTACACTGGATCGAATGGATCGAGAAGCACATGGCGCGCTCAGCCTCGATCAAGGGTATCGAGATCGCTGTCGTTCTTCTTCTCATCCTGCTCTTTTCCAACCTCCTGGAAGGCGAAGAAGCAACGACCTTCGTCTATTCGGCCATCTACGGTCTGGTGACCTTCCTGGCCGTCGAAGTCCTGGGCGGTCTGCTCGATGCGTCCCAGAGGGCGATGAGCGAAGCGGCCAAGGGTGGTCTCGGCGCCTTTATCTATCTCGAAGTGCTGGACGCCAGCTTCTCCTTCGATGGCGTAATCGGTGCCTTCGCGCTCACCCAGAACCTCTTCATCATCGCGATCGGCCTTGGCATCGGCGCCATGTATGTCCGCTCGATGACCATCATGCTGGTCGAGAAGGGTACGCTGGCGGAATATCGCTACCTGGAACACGGCGCCTTCTATGCCATCCTGATCCTCTCGGTGATCATGTATGTGCAGACGCTGTACCACATCCCGGAAGTGATCACCGGCCTCGGTGGTGCAGCGCTGATCGGCATCTCGCTGTGGTCCTCGATCAAGTACAATCGTGAAGAACGCGCCGAAGAAGAGCGTCTCGCCCGCGAGACCGTGGCCGAGAACATCTGACCGGCAGAACGGCAACAGACTCAAGAAGGCCGGCGCCCGCGCCGGCCTTCTTCGTTCAGACATTCACTTGATCAATCCAGTCCGAGATCCGTCTCGCGAGAGGCGACCCTCAGTAACAGGATCCGCCGGAAGATGACCGGCAAAGGGCACCGAGCTCACCGAGCAGCTTACTCAACCCAAAGCCTTAGCTCACATGCGATCTAGCGGTTGCCAGCCGTCCTTGAGGTCATGGTTGCCCGACAGCGGCAGATCGACGATACGAGAGTTCCGGGCCGATTCGTAAATCGCCGTGATCAGTTCGATCGAGTGCTCGGCTTCCTCAAAGGTCGGAAGATAGAGATCAGGCGTGCCTCGGAGCCGGTGAAAGATGTCCGCAAACTGTCCGGTAAAGCGATCCGAAACAGCCGGAACGCCGGCGAGAACGGCATCGAACTCCGCCTGCCGCGCAGGATCCGTTGCAACGAACACCCATGGCCCGGCCCCGACATGATAGGGCTCCGTACCGGAGGTAAGCGTGACATGTTCGAAACAGGCGCGGAACCGCGACTTGCTGCCCGCAGCTCCAAGCGTGATCGAGGAGGTAACGAGAGCGCCCTCATCCGTCTTCATGCTGATTGCTGCGCAGTCATCTGTCTCGATGGGGTTTACCCGCGTGTCGAGAAACGCTGCGACAGATCGGATTTCACCGGCCAGAAGTGTCACCAGATTATGGGCATGAATGGCGTGGCTGACGACAGCGCCCCCCAACTCGCCGCGCCAGCTTCCACGCCAGCGCTCGGCATAGTAGTCGGCGCCGCGCTGCCAATGGGTTTCAAGAGCCAGGACATAAGGCTTGCCCAGCATGCCCAGCTCTTTGAGTGCATGGGCCGCACGATAGCCGGCTCCGTATCGGTATTGAAAAACCGGAAACACCTGACGTCCGGCCCGTTTCGCCGTTGCTGAAATACGATGAACATCCGCAACAGAGCCCGCAATCGGCTTCTCGCACACGACATGCTTTCCAGCATCAAGAGCCGCAATCGTCATAGGCGCATGCAGATGCGGAGGCAGGCAGATGTCGACGAGGTCAATACTCGGGTCTGAGAAGACCTCCGCCACAGCGGTGACGGGCCTCGCTCCCAATGCAAGTTTGGCCCCTGCCGAAGCCTTTTCCGGGTCGAGATCGCAGACATAGACGACTTCGTAATGATCCGGCAATGCGGCATAGCCCGAGATATGCGACCTGCCTATGCCTGCACCCAGAACCGCCACTTTGATGGGCTTGCTCATCGGATCTTCTCCTCTGCCATCTGCTGTGCCTGGAGCGAAAGCTCGGTTGCGAGAAAGGCGTGATCCTGGCGCATCGCGGTTTCGGTGCGCTCCTTGACGTCTTGCAGGAGCCTGCCGAAAAAGGGCGTTCCGGCACCACCTGCGTTGAACCGCTCGACCCCCTTGGCGTCGACCAGGATCACGTGATCGCCGCCGGCTTGGCCACCGATGTCGACATATTTTCGCATCTCGATATAGCCTTCGGTCCCGAGAATGGTCATTCGGCCATCCCCCCAGGTCGGCAAGCCATCGGGCGTCAACCAGTCGACGCGGGCATAGCCTCGCCCGCCATTGCCCTCGAGCAGGACCTCACCGAAATCCATGAAGTCCGGCCGCTCCGGATTGGCGACATTACCGACATGCGCCGAGATCACGCGTGCTTCCGTCGAGCCGGTAAAGTGCAGGAACTGGTCATATTGATGGGCGCAGATATCGTTCAGAATGCCGCCGCTGCGCTGTCTGTCCCAGAACCATCCCGGACGGAGATGCGCATTGCGCCTGTGGGGGCCGAGACCGACGGTCTGGACAACCCGACCGATCCGGCCTTCGCCGATCAGGCGATCCACGACCGTGGTGCTTTCCACCGTCAGCCGCTCCGAAAAGCAGACGATCCAGCGACGTCCGGTCGCCTGAACGGCCTCCTTCAGCCGGGTCAGCTGCTCGAATGTCGTGCATCCCGGTTTGTCGACCAGCACATCCTTGCCGTGCTCCATCGACCGGATCGCGATATCGGCCCTGTCGCTGTTGATCGCGGCGGAAAGGATCACGCTGATCTCAGCATTCTCCAGGATCCGTTCTTCCGAAAGCATCGGAGCCGCGTCATAGCAGGACGCGAAAGCACCGGTCACTTCGGGCGGCGTCTCCGGTCCGGTGCACCATCCCACAAATTCGCCGCCGGCGGACAGAAGGCCGTCGACCATCCCGTAGATATGGCCGTGATCGACGCCGATGACCGCAAACTTCACCCGTGATCCCATGATGCTAGTGCTCCAGCTTGATGCCACGCGACCGCAGCATGGATTTGATGTCGACGAGCGAGCCCGTGTCGATGGAGGCGTTGGCGGCAATTCCCGTCAGGATCGACCAGGCGCCGGCGACATGATCGGAGGCGCGACCATATTGGTCCGGTGTCATGCCCTCGGGATCGAAGATGTACCCGAGCATCACGGGGTCGGCCCCGCCATGATGTCCGCTGGCGTGGGGAACATCCAGCAGACGAGGGACCTGACCGGCCAGATGCAGTTCCGTGGTGACGGCGCCCGCATCCGCATGCGCCCGCGTTCCGCCGAAAACACCGTGCACCTCGACATGACGGTGCGTGATATCTCCCTTGGTTCCCTGGAACTTGATCTCCAGCCCTTCCCAGGGCGAATACGCCGTCAGCGTATAGTTGGCGGTGACACCGGAGGCATAGCGGATATGGGCCTGCATCGTATCCTCGATGCCGATATCCTCGTCAAAGACGCAGAGATCACGGAAATAGCCGTCTGCGCCTTCCGCCTCGAGATAGAGGTTCCGCAGGCTTTCGTCGGCCGCCAGATCGAGCTTGAAGTCGCATTTGGCGGCCACGGGACAGAAGTGGCATCGCGGCCCGCGCCCTTCGAGGCCGAGTGCTGCGGCGGTTTCCGGGCGATAGAAGGCGCGCCTCCCGGATGCCAGCACTGCCGTCGGCACCGTGCCCAGCCACCAGTTCAGGAGGTCGAAATGATGGGTCGATTTGTGCACCAGAAGACCGCCTGAGTTTTCCTTCTGGCGATGCCATCTGCGGAAATAGTCGGCGCCATGAACCCGATCGAGATGCCAGCGGAAATCAACGGCGGTGACCTCACCGATCGCACCGGAGGAAATCAGCTCCTTGATCTGGGTCCGCGCCGGCGAATAGCGATAGTTGAAGGTAACCTGTACCTTGCGGCCGGTCCGGGCCTGCGCGTCGACAATTGTCTTCAGCCGCGCGAGGTCTATGGTCAGCGGCTTTTCGCAGATCACGTCGCATCCGGCCTCGAAGGCCCGCACAATGTAATCGGCGTGCAGAAAGTCGGGCGTGGCGACAACGATGGTGTCAGGCTTCTGCTCGAGGATTAGACGGTCGAAGTCTTCGGCGAGATAAGTCGCAACGCCGTTGGTGCCAGGCCGCTGCACCGCCTTGGCCGCCTCGCCCAGCCGATGCGAATTGCTGTCGCAAAGGGCCACGATTTCATGTTTGTCGGCATAGTCATCTGTAATGGAATCGCGAAACATCTTGTGCCGCGAGCCGCATCCAACAATAGCGATCTTCACCTTCTCAGACCCTTTCACCCGTGGGCTCGACGCGCTGACCGGACGCATCGAAATAATGGATCGCCTCCAGCTCGAAGCCGATCGTGACGCTATCGCCCTGGCGATAGGTGATCTTGCCACTATCGCTGACCAGCACGGTCTGCCCTGTCGGCAAGGCCATGTGCAACAGCGTCTCGTTTCCGAGATATTCGACAAGACGCACGGTTGCTTCGGTCCTGATCGTTCCAGCACCGACCAGAAGGGCGCCCGGGCGGACGCAGAGTGTCAGCTGCGTGTCGGGTGTTGGCAGATCGGCAATGGCAAATTCCGGCCAGCCCTCGACGCGCACGCGAGCGGTCGCGCCTTCGCGCAGGACCTCTGCCTTCAGCATGTTGATCTTCGGCGATCCGATGAAGCCGGCGACGAAGAGGTTTTGAGGACGCGTGTAAAGCTCCTGCGGCGTGCCGACCTGCTCGATCTTGCCGCTGCGGAGCACGACAATGCGGCTCGCCATGGTCATGGCTTCCACCTGGTCATGGGTGACGTAGATCATGGTGGTGCCGAGACGGGCATAGAGCGAGGCGAGTTCCGCCCGCATCTGGACGCGCAGTTCCGCATCGAGGTTGGAAAGCGGCTCATCGAAGAGGAAGAGCTTGGGCTCGCGCACGATTGCGCGACCGATCGCGACGCGCTGTTTCTGACCGCCCGAGAGCTGTCGCGGCTTGCGATCCATCAGCGGCTCGATCTGGAGGATGCGGGCCGCTTCCGCCACACGTCGCTCGACCTCGACCTTGGACATCTTGAAGTTTTGCAGGCCAAAGGCGAGGTTCTTGCGCACCGTCATATGCGGATAGAGCGCATAGCTCTGGAACACCATCGACAGCTCGCGCTTCGAGGCGGGCAGATCGTTCACCACCTTGTCCCCAATGGAGATCGTGCCGTCGGTGATATCCTCCAGCCCGGCAATCATGCGCAGCAAGGTCGACTTGCCGCAGCCGGACGGGCCGACGAGGACCAGGAATTCACCATCGTGGATGTCGAGGTTAAGCCCCTGTATGATCGAGAGCGCACCATAGCGCTTGCCGACATTGCGAAGGGTCAGTCCAGCCATGTCATTTCATTCCTTACTTCATTCCGGAGGTGGCGATGCCACGCACGATCAGTTTCTGGAACAGGACGAAGAAGATGACGACCGGAACCAGGGAGAGCACAGACATGGCGAACATCTGGCCATAGGCGGACTGGCCTTCCTGATCGAGGAAGAGGCGAAGCCCGAGCGGCACCGTGTAGCTCTTGATGTCGTTGAGATAGATGAGCGGGGCCAGGAAATCCTCCCAGGTCCAGATCAGCGAGAAGATTGCCGCCGTGCCCATGGCCGGCAGCGAGAGAGGCAGGATGATCGCCCAATAGATCTTGAAGGGCGAGCAGCCGTCGATCATCGCCGCCTCGTCCAGCTCCTTCGGCAATTGCCGGAAAAACTGCACCATCAGGAAGATGAAGAAGGCTTCCGACGCGAGGAACCTCGGCACGACCAGCGGCAGATAGGTATCGACCCAGCCCAGCTGCAGGAACAGCACATATTGGGGGATGAGGACCACGTGATAGGGGATCATCAGGGTCATCATCATCAGCGCAAAGAAGAAGTTGCGGCCAGTGAAGCGCAGGCGGGCAAAGGCATAGGCGGCGAATGAACAGGAGATGAGATTGCCGATGACCGACAGCAGGGTGACGACGGTGGAGTTCCAGTAGAAGACCGTGAACGACACCGGCAGAGCGAACCAGCCCTCGGTGTAGTTCTCGAAGCGGAATTCCGATGGCCAGAGCGTCAGGCTGCCGAAGATCTCGTTTTCCGGCTTGACGGAGGATGCCAGCAGCCAGAACAGCGGATAGAGCATGATGACGGAAACACCGATCAGAAACAGGTGCTTCAGGATGCGCCCGTTCCGCTCCCGCTTTTCTCTCTTCAAGCGCAATTCGTGAGCGACCCGCGCAGCCTCGTCGAGCTGCATCGCCAGTTCGAGGTCAGTCGCGGTCGTTTTCATAATGCACCCAGTATTTCGAGGTGAGGAAGGCGATCGCCGTGAATATGGCAATGATCAACAACAGCACCCAGGCAAGCGCCGAGGCATAGCCCATGCGGAAGAATTTGAAGGCCTCGTTGAAGAGGTAGACGGTGTAGAACAGCAGGCTGTCCGCCGGCGCTCCGGTGCCGTTTGAAATGATGAAGGCGCTGGAAAAGGTCTTGAAGGCCTCGATCGTCTGCAGCACGAGGTTGAAGAAGATCACCGGTGCGAGCAGCGGCAGCGTGATGCGGGTGAACTGGCGCCATTTCGGCGTTCCGTCGATCTCGGCCGCTTCATAGAGATCCTGTGGGATGCCTCGCAGGCCGGCCAGGAAGATCAGCATCGGCGAACCGAATTGCCACATGGCGAGGATCACCAGCGTGTAGAGCGAGGTGTTGGGATCGTTGATCCAGGACGAGGCCTGAATGCCGATATAGCCGAGCAGCTCATTGACCACGCCATCCGCCGCAAACAGTTCGCGCCATAGAATGGCAATTGCAATGGACGCGCCGAGCAGAGAGGGCAGATAGAAGATCGCCCTGTAGAGGCCGATGGTGCGCAAGCCCTTGTCGAGCAGCATGGCCACGGCGAGCGCCATGATCAGCCGGGCCGGAACGGAGAGCGCGACGTAGTGAAACGTGACCTCAAGCGCCTTCCAGAAACGCCGATCGCGGGTGAACATGTATTCGTAGTTCGCAAGCCCCGTCCAGCGAGGCGCCCCAACCATGTCGTAGCGGGTGAAGGACAGGTAAAGCGACGCCAGGATCGGCCCGAGTGCCAGAAGGAAAAACCCGAGCAGCCAGGGCAGCAGGAACATGTAAGCCGGCGCATTGCGCGCGAGGAAGCGTCTCATTCACAAAACCTTCTGGCGGAGAAACGGGTCCCGGACCGGGCAAAACTGGTCCGGGACCTTGGGCTAAGGAGCGGTCAAAGCGCCCGTTCGACGATGGCCTGGGCGTCCTCGACGAAGACAGCCGCCGCGTCCTTGGCTTCCATGTTGCCGAGCACCACTTCAGATCCGATGCGCATGAAGGCATCGCGCACTTCGCCAGCGCCCTTTGGCGCCGGAGGCGGAAGCGGGCCTACCTTGCCTGCGATGGCTTCGAAGTAGTCGACGGAGAGCTTCTCGACTTCGGTCAGGTTGGGCTGCAGCGCTTCGCGCACCTTCGGCGATGCCGGGATGCCGCGTTCCAGACCAAGGATGCCGGTAATCTCGGGATCATTGACCCAGGCATTCATGTAGGCGATAGCGGCATCGACATCCTTGGCGTCACGGCTCAAGGACATGAACATCGACGGCTTGATGAACTGGCCGGGCTGGCCGCCACCTGCCTTGTGCGGAACCATGGCCGCGCCGATCTTGTCCTTGGCAGCCGCCTGGATACCGACGAGCTGGTTGGACCAGAAATGCGAGACGGCGGTATCGCCGACAGGAACACCCATTTCGACGATCGGCGCATCGAGCGTCAGGGTCCGATCCTTGTCACGCACCACGCCGGCCTTGCGCAGGTCTGCCCAATACTGCCAATAGCCGGCGACGTCGTCTGCGGTGACGGCAACCTTGCCTTCGGCATCATAGAATTCGCGGCCGTTCTGACGTGCCCAGGACTCGAACACCTCGATCTGCAGAGACATATCGTCAGAACCCCTGACGGTGCCGCCGGTCTTGCTGGTGATCTTTTCGCAGGCGGAAGCGAAGTCGTCCCAGGTCCAGTTGATCAGGTCGGCATCGATGCCGGCCTCCTGGAACACCCGTGTATTGTGGACCATGACCTGGCTGTTGGAGCCGATATTGAGGGCGAAAAGCTGCCCGTCGACCTTGCCGCCGGAGATGGGGCCCTCGTCGAAATCGGCGATCATCAGGGTCTTGCCGATATGCGGATCGAGCGGCTGCAGGGCGCCACGCCTGACGTATTCGAACAGATAGCGATAGTCCATCTGGACGAGGTCGGCCATGTTGCGGCCGGCGGTCTGCGTTGCCATCTTCGTCCAATAGTCACCCCAACCGATGGTTTCGCCGGAGACCGCAATGCCCGGGTTCTTCTTCTGGAAGGCGTCGATGACGGCAAAAGTGCGCTTGTCGCGTTCGGGGTTGCCCCACCAATAGTGCCGGATGGTCCGGGTATTGGCAAAGGCCGGCAGGGCGGGAAGGAGCGAGGTGGCGGCGACGGCCCCCATGGCTCCCAGCATGCTGCGTCTCGTCAGTATTGTCATGATCTCCTCCTCCTGAGACTGACGGGTTCGCGATCACGCGCCCGTCCGGTGTCACTGATGTCTGCTTCGCCGGCAAACCGCCTCCTCCAGGCAGATCCACCGTCGTCTTCATTCTGCGCCGCTCAGATGTGGCTGCGCAGAAGTTCGGTCAGGCAGAACATCGCCATGGCCTGCCCGTAGGGCATGGCTGTGCGTTTGATCTGCCGGTAGAAATCGAGGTCACTGCCCATGGCCGTCCCGAAGGAGACCTGCTGCAACTCACCATCGGCGCTGATATTGTCGATGACAGCCTTCATGGCGCGCTCGGCAACAGGCAGATGGCTTTTATCCAGGTAGCGCTTGCGCACCGCCTTCATGAGGCCATAGGCAAAACCTGCGGTGGCCGAGGCCTCGAGATAGCTGGAACGGTCATCGATCAGCGTATGCCAGAGACCTGACACATCCTGGTACTCTTTCAGTGTCTCTGCCTGCCGGGACAGGACGGAGATCAGATGCCGACGCAGCGGATCGGTCTCGGCCAGTCCGAGTAGCTCGATGAATTCGGGAATGGCGATCGTCACCCAGCTATTGCCGCGTGCCCAGCGGGCACGGGCGAAGTTGTGATTGCCGTCGAAGGTCCAGCCGTGGAACCAGAGGCCCGTCTCAGTATCCATCAGATACTGCGCATGCACCAGAAACTGATACTTGGCTTCTTCGACAAACTCCGGACGATCAAGCACCAGGCCGATCTTGGCCAGCGGCAGAACGCTCATCATCAGCGTGTCGTCCCACATCTGCTGGTCGTTGACGCTGTTGTAGACGATGTGCTGCAGGCCGCCTTCACGGGTCCTTGGCATTTCGTACATCACCCATTCGGCCCAGGTTTCGAGATAGGCCCGCCACTGTGGCTGGGGTGAAATTTCATAGAGATGTGCAAGTGTCAGGAACGGCGCCACCGTGTTGATGTTCTTCGTCGGCGTTCCCTCGGCAAGCCGCGCATCGAACCACGCGCGGATGATTGCCATCGCCTCGTCATTGCCGGTGAGCTGCCAGTATTTCAACAGGCCATAGAGGCCGATCCCATGGGTCCATTCCCAACCGGCCCAGCCCTTGGTGTCGATGACGCGACCATCGTCCAGACGCAGCAGGAACTCGCCGGTTTTGTCCTCGATGTTCACGAGATTTCGGGCCAGACGGTCTATGTGCTCACAGACCGCGTTTCGCTCCAGGATATGGGGTTTTTGCTGCAGGAGCGGATGCATTCGGTCGAGATCCTAATGAATTTTTTTCGGAATTGAATTCCGGAAATTAAGAAATCACACTCCTAAAGACTTTTCAACACGCAATTTTGGGATCACTATTCAAACCCAGAAGCGAGTTCGATCGTCGCTGTGCGAGCCTGGCGCGCATATTGACACGGTTGACCGAAAAATCCAGAATACAATTCCGAAAAATGCAGAATGTCTATGTCCGATAATCACCTCAAACCAGAGCCGAAATCAGAGAATGTCGCCGCCGTGCTCAAAGTGTTCGCGGTGATCGAAGCGCTTGTCGAAGACAAACGAATGGGTTTGGCGGATCTGGCACAAAGAGCCATGACATCAAAGACCACCGCCCACCGCCTTCTGCAGACGATGGTCGAGCTTGGCTACGTCGAACAGGATCCGGAAACCGAAAAGTACGGGTTGACACTGAAGCTGTTCAGCCTGGGGGCTCGTTCTCTGACGGAGCAGACCGAGCTGCTGCGCGTGGCAGATCAGGCCATGGGCAAGCTATCTCGCGCCACGGGGGAATCGATCAATCTCGGCATTCTCGATGATCGCGACCAGCGCGTGGTCTACATCCACAAATATGATTCAGCCTATAATCTGTCGATGAAATCGACGCTCGGGTTGCGCAATCCACTTCACAGCACCTCGCTTGGCAAAGCGCTTCTCGCCTGGCGTGATGATGAGGAAATCCGGGAGAGGCTGTCCAAAACCGAACTGACAAAACACGCGCCCCGGACGATCACCGACATCGATAGGCTGATGCTGGCATTGCACGAGGCCAGACATCAGGGCTTCGCCGAAGAAGTGGAAGAAAGCGAAGCAGGCGTGAGATGCATGGCAATCCCGATCTTCAACTATCTGGGCAAACCCGTTGCTGCCATGTCGATTTCGTTTCCGCTGTTCCGGTTCGACGAGGCACGGCGGCTCGAATACGTCCAGCTCCTGAAGGAGGCTAGCGCCTCCGCATCCGCGGCCCTTGGCTGCAGTGTTCTGAAGGTCACAGGATCCGGGACAGGCAGCCCAGGGTAACGCCAGAGAGACACCCACCTGCCTCGCCGAGCGATATTTCAGTTGCAGTCCGGCTTGATCCGCGACAGCGCAATTGACATTTCCCTCCAATCCGACGGCGAACGTCTCTCGTGATCTAATCGAGGGGATCTGCTGCCCAGCCATGGGAATCCTGCGGGAAACATGGTTTTGCCGCGATCCAGATAGCGACGCCCCTGCCCCCCACAACGACCACCCGCGCCCGAGGAATGGTGTCTGCAGCGCCCCCATATCACGACCACCCCACATATCCATGCCCAGGCCAGGGAAATCTAACAAGCCAGCAGCTGAACAGGCCGTTTCAGCGCCATAAAGAACATAGCAGCGCCGGTTTTCAAACCTCAGCCGACAATCGGTCAGATTCACACTTGCATGGGCGATAACTTGCCGCTAAGAGACAGCCCGCGCCCCAGAGCGCCGACCAGTGTGACCGGAGAGGTGGCTGAGTGGTCGAAAGCACCGCACTCGAAATGCGGCATACTCGCAAGGGTATCGTGGGTTCGAATCCCACCCTCTCCGCCAAAATTCGCGCCGTTGATTTCATCCGACTTTCAAAAGCTCCTGCCTTGGTCCGTACCCGCTCATGCACCCGGGCTTTACATATACTATACTATACACGTGACCTCGACTGCTTTAGATTTAAACGCTTGCCCCCGCGTGTCTCGTACCTAGGCTTGGCACGTGTCCAATACGTCTAAATCTCGGCAGGGTCTCCACTGGACAGGCTGCTACAATCTGTCGGCTCCTTGTCACACGTCTCGACCAGCTATTTGCTCATAGGTAATCCTTCCCGTTTTGAGGGGTTCAGCGGTAGAATTCACGCGGCCATTTTCATTTTCTGAGCGGGTGTGATGCCGCCAATGCCCATGTCGGGCCGTTCGTGGTTATGCGTCCAAAGCCATTCCGTGGCGATCTCCTGCACCTCCGTTATGCTGTCAAAAGTATACAGATCGAGCCATTCATGCCGAACAGTTCGGTTGTGGCGCACGACATAGGCGTTCTGCTGAGGCTTGCCGGGGATGTAGTTCAATGCGATCCCTTGCTTCTCTACCATTCGACCAGCATCGAACTGACGTATTCGGGCTCGTTATCGACCCTGATCGCCGGTGGCTTGCCCCGCCATTCGATGATCTGGTTGAGGCTGCGCACGACCCGCTCGGCAGGTAGTGAGAAGTCAACCTCGATCCCCAGTCCCTCTCGGTTAGTCGTCCAACACGTTCAGGAGGCTGAACTGGCGACCGTCTGCCAGGCGATCCACCATGAAGTCCATCGACCAGACCACGTTCCGTGCATGGGGCACCACAAGTCCCCCTGGCTTCTCGCGCTTCAGCCGCCGCCGGGGCTTGATCCTCAGGTGCAGTTCAAGCTGCCGGTAGATGCGGCAGACTAGTTTGTGGTTCCAGTGAAAGCCTCGAACATGGCGCAGATGCGGGAAACATAGGCCAAAGCCCCAAGTCTTCTTCAACTCTACAATCCCCACAGCAGCAGATCGACGATCTGATCGTTATCGGCATTGCGCTTTGGGATATACCGATCAAAAGTCTCGCTGACGCCAAACCTCCTGCAAGCCAGCGCGATACTCACACCGCGTTGCGTCACAACTTTATCGGCCAGGTCTCGGCCCTGAGACTTATGGCGAATGCACGCATTCCCTTGTCAGCCAGGGGATGGCCGCTTCGTTTTTTTCCGTGAGCCTCCTTCAACAGGTCGGCCTGCATGCTCAAATCGGCATAAATCCGCTCAGATTGTCGGTTTTCGTCCTAAAGGGCCTCAATCTGGCTCACGGTCGAGACGTCCGTACCCCCAATGTTGCCGGCCACTTGTAAAAACTCACACTGCTGATGCCGTGATCCCGGTAAGGCCGAGGTACGGGGTTCCCGCTTTCCGTTTGGAGTAGCACAGCCATGATCTGGCCTTCGGCAAATCGGCTCTTCTTTAATTTCTTTAATAAAATCTCCAGGAGCATTGGCCAAGAAAATTCTACTTTTGAAGCCGCTTCCCGGCGGGGACTACCGTCACATGGGGAACCAGGAGAAGCAAGACAGCTTTGACTTGAGTTTCGTGAGCGCAGAAGCTAGGAGGTGACCTCAATTTTAAAGGATTCTACCATGTCGTACGATGATAGGCTGAACCGCCGAAAAGCGCTGAAAGCAAAACTCGCAGCTCGGGAACGGATCTTCGGTGGATGGGTCTCTTATGCCGACACGTCTATCACCGAAACCTTTGCGAAAGCTGGGTTCGATTTCATTGCGATTGACATGGAGCATACGACCCTCTCGCTCGAAGAAGCCAAGCGAATCATCATCTCGGCGCAGGCCGAGGGAGCCTGCTGCTTTCCAAGACCGGTGAGCCATTCGAACGACATCCTGAAGCCTCTTCTGGAGGCAGGCGCGGATGGATTGTTCATACAGATGGTCGAAACCGCTGATCAGGTTCGAACCTTGATTGACAATACCAAATTTCCGCCAATCGGCAGGCGCTCCTACGGCGTGAATCGAGCGCATGGATACGGCCTGGATTTCGACCGTTACATCAACGAATGGAATGACAGCTCTTGCCTGATACTGCAGATCGAAAGCATCACGGCTGTCGAGAATATCGATGAGTTGCTGGCCTTTCCAGAAGTGGACGGCGTGATGGTTGGCCCCTACGACATCTCCGGCAGTCTTGGTGTTCCGGGACAAACCAATCATCCCAAGGTCCGGGAAGCAGGCCGAAAGGTTGTGGAGGCTGCGGCGCGGGCTGGTAAGAGTTGCTGCACACAAATAGCAGATGTGACCGAAGCGCGCATCAAGGATGCTTTTGAACAGGGCTTCACGTTCGTAATCCTTGGCTCGGATCTGTTTATCCTCACAAAATGGGCAGAAGGCATGCGCAGCCTCATGAAGGACGTCAAGGTATGAGCTTTATTGAACAGATTTTCGGTATCGAGGGGCGGGCAGCAATCCTAACTGGAGCAGGTGGGCACCTCATCGGTGAGATGTCTCGTGCCCTTGGCCTCGCCGGCTGCAAGGTCGCCGTTCTCGATATTCGTAAGGACAAGGCTGACGCCGTCGCGGACCAGATCAAGGCCGCGGGAGGTGTAGCCGTGGGTTTGGCATGCGACGCTACCAACAAGGAGCAACTTCAGGCGTGCCTGGATGAAACAGTAGAACTGTTCGGTCCAGTCAGGATCGCAGTGAATGGAGCCGGTACAAACGCGCCCACGCCGTTCTTGGACATTACCATCGACGATTGGAAAGCGGTTCTCGACAGCCAGATCAATTCCACCTTCCTAAGCTGCCAGGTATTTGGGGCTCATATGTTGGAGAATGGTGGCGGATCGATCATCAATATCTCCTCCGCGTCTTCCGGCCCGCCGCTTTCCAAGGCGTTTGCTTATTCAGTCGCGAAAGCTGGCATCAAGAATCTCACTCAGAATCTAGGCCGCGAATGGGCCACCAAGAACGTACGCGTGAATGCGATCCGGCCCGGCTTCTTTCCGACGGAATGGAACCGTAAGAACTTCATCACGCCCGAGCGTGAAGCGGCAATACTGGGCCACACGCCCATGGGTCGATACGGCGACGTCTCGGAACTGGTTGGTGCGCTGATCTGGCTCGCTTCGGATGCATCAGAATTTGTGACAGGCGCTGAGATTGCAGTCGATGGCGGCTTTTCCGCCATGACGATCTGACACTGAACGGCTTTGGGATGATTTTGCGATGAGCAAGACAGTCTGTATTACCGGTGGCAGCCGCGGAATCGGTCGTGACCTCGCGATCGCGTTCGCAGAGGCCGGCTTTCGTGTATTTGTCGGTGCCCGGTCAGAAAGTGGGGTCGCTACCCTCTCGTCAAACATCAATTTTGTCCAAATGGATGCACGATACGAGCAGGGTCATGCCAACCTTGTTGCTGAAGCCCTGCGTGCCACCGGGCGCGTTGACTGTTATATCAACAACGCCGGGGTTTCTGCCTGGCGTCCAATTGAAGCAATTGACGACACCTTCCTGGATGACATGCTGGCGGTTAACCTGAAAGGCGCATTCTGGGGCTGCAAGCATGCGGCTTCAGCACTGGGATCTGGCGGAAGCATCATCAACATCTCATCACTTGCGGCCAAACGCGGAACGCCCAACAATTCCGCTTATTGCGCTGCCAAGTTCGGAATAACCGGGCTCACACAGTCCCTTGCTAAGGAGCTTGGACCCAAGGGTATCCGTATCAATGCAATCTGCCCTGTGTTGGTCCGGACCGAAGGCTTGATCGACGCGTTGAGAGATGCCCGCTCGCCGGCCAAGGGTGACCCTGATACGTTTCTTAGTAGCTTTGCAGCCACCCAGAGCGCGCTTCAGCGTTTGCCGACCGGTGCTGAAGTTGCTGGAATGGCGCTCTATCTAGCCTCTGATGCTGCATCGGCAGTTACGGGCCAAAGTATCAATGTGGATTGCGGGGTTTTGCCTCAATGAGTGGCGCTCCTAAGATTATCGGTGTCATTCCGGCGCATCTCGCCTCCGTGCGGTTCCCGCGGAAGATTCTCTTTCCATTTGCTGGCGTGCCGATGATCGAGCATGTCCGACGCAGGGCTCTGATGGCCGAGGGTCTGGACGCCGTATACGTTGCAACATGCGATGATGAGATTGCAGATGTCGTTTCGGCCAGCGGGGGCGATGTGATCCGAACCGGATCGCACCACCGAAATGGTACCTCTCGTGTCGCTGAAGCCGTCGAGCAACTGGACGCCACCCATGTGATCCTGCTGCAGGGTGACGAGCCTTTGCTGCTACCTCGGCATGTCAATGCGCTTGTGAACGCGATGACCTCCGGTGTTAGTGCCGATGCCTGGAACGCGACGGGTGACATCCGAGAGGAAAGTGAACTCGACAGACACTCATTCGTCAAATGTGCTGTCGGACGTCAAGATGACATCCTCTATTGCTTTCGCAGGACACCTTCGACGGCGCCCTTCGAACAGCAGATCAACTATATCCGGAAGATCCTGGGCCTGTTCGCGTTTACTCGTGAGACGCTTCTTGCGGTGGCCAATGCTGCCCCTTCCGTTGTCGAGACGCATGAATCCATCGAGCAGATGCGTATCATTGAAACTGGCCGGCGCCTGATCTCCGTTCCAGTTGACGTCGCACTGCCGTCGGTGAACGAACCTCACGAGGCCGAAATCGTTGAGCAAGCCATTCGTCTCGATGCCGAACAGCAAGGGTTATTGTTGCGTGTTCTTGCCAGCTGATCCTGGGCATGCTTCTCATCTAGGCAGTAGTCAATCAAAGCCTCGTTGGGAGGCCAGTCTGGTTAGGCCGCTTGTCCAGAGCGTAGGCCATATGAAAGCACAGCACAGATTGCATACATAGCGCATAAAGCGATGGCGAAATGCGCGGTAATTGTAAGCGCATGATCAAGACCGAACAACTGCAGACCGCCGCCGACTACCGTAATGAACAGGTATAGGGTTGACGTATAGTGGATCGTGGGGCCACTAAGCCGCTGCAGAAGCCCGTAGCAGACCTGTAGGGCGGCCGATAGTAGGACCATTATCACTAATCCCCCTATAGCCCCCCCCTTGAGCCAACCGTATCCCCATAAGGTCCACGGTTCGCTTAAGAAGTACGAACGGATGTGTTTTTCATCGTAGCCTCTATATACCATATTGAAGACTCGAGATGTCATGATGTCATATCCGGAGAATATTTCACCCGGCACCATGTTGTTGGCAAAATTCTTAAGTCCGTAGCTTACGGACAAAAATCGGTTTACTGCGGCTTCATTAGGTGACCTGTTGATAATTGTAAGAGGATAGTCAATAAGCCCGAGACGGGTGATCACCGGTGACGTTACCAAGGCAACATTGTTAGCCAGCTGTGACCGACTCCAGACTTTCCGTATCTCGCTGAGATCAGCTCGCTCATTTGAGGAGCTTGCGCGAAACCATTGTTCGGTCAAAGCGCTTTTCGCGTTATCTCCATTTGATGGAATCAAACGGAGATACGTACCCAAAGGGTACAGTGCCGAACTGACAAAAAGCGAGATGATCACAATTGCCAAGACACGATTCAGTGTGGTTATCGGGTTGCCGTATATCGCAACTGCCGCCAGTCCGATAATCAGCATAATCCGAAGTCCGCCGCCACGAGATCCGGTCACCAAAGATAGCGCTAAACAAATCACGATAATCAGGTAGGCGAGCAAGCGCACTTTGTTTGGGCTGTTCGTGTGGAGCAGGAGCCAAGTGATCGATGCTACGAGTGCGACATCGATGTTAAAGACAATTGCAATCCAGCCAGAGCGAGATCCCCACTGTTGAGGATCAAGGGAGTAGACACTGACGTTAAGATAGAAGTTGACGTAAAGGCTGGCGAGCAAGGCCAGCAGGGAATAGCCAAAGATGCCGACTATCGGCAGTCGGTTGTTCGGTGACTTAGGCACGTCGGGAAACAGTCGCGAGGCCAGATGTAAACCAGTCCAAATCGCCGCGTATCCAATTACGATGAACGCAAGAGCCTTGGTTAACTCAGTTTGTGAGAATGGTTCGAGAGCGACGAAGGTAACGCGATTGGCTGGAAAGAGCTGAAAGGCTGTCAATCGAGGCAAAAAGAACAGTAATATAAACCAGGCAGTCGTAAGCAGAATTGGGGCAACAGCCTGGTTTGCCGTCCGCAACGAAACGTAGACGACAACATCTAGAGCCACCATCATCGTCAATCCTGTCCATGACAGAAACGTCGATGGACCAAGCACCGCAGCTGCAACGGCAGTGACTACTGCATGCGCGAGAAACAGATCACTGGAGATGTATGTGAATGGTCTTGGTGATCTGAATATTTCACGGATAAGCATAGGGATTTGCACTTCCTTAGTAAGCAGTATCCAACCTAGACCAAGTCGAATGCCCCATCGGGCAGCTTCTGCGCCTTATGGGCACACGCATCAATTGTCAGCATCTAAGAGATGATCGATGTTGTACGGCGACCTTCCAAGCCTCACTTAGAGCGTTTGAAACCTCTCGTAGAGCTATCGCACGCTTAACGGTTAAGTGACACAGATGAAACACCCAATCGGCCATGTGCGGTCAAGTTGTCGAGTTTTTCCGGAGGAATGTTTATCACTGAGTTTGCTGCACCGAATACGAACGGGAGATCAGTGAATCATAGATGTTCGCATAGCGAGCAGCCGGCCACCTGAATGGAACGGCTCAAAATTGTAGCTTTGACTGGACCGCCTATAGCGAATTTCAGCTAGATGAATTACAGTACCGATACAATAGAATTTTTACCTTCTACATCAGCGACTTAGTGATCCGAAGACTGCAAAGGAGCCGCCCATGATCGAACCGTCAGCGCTTATTCGTGAAACCTTGGAAAAGGTGGCCCGTATCGGCCGGCGGGCTGATTCGAAAGGGTTGAATGGAGAACAAAGATCTCAGCTGGAGCACCTTAAGCAGCATGGTTATGTTACCTTTTCCCACCTCGTTGGCACTGAGAAGCTCAAGCGACTGCAGGCCGACTACCGGCACCGCGTCGAAACGGAACTCGATTTCGAGTTTCCGACGCTTGCGCAGTCGCTTATTGACCCGGTGAGAGATGCTGATCTCATCAAGGACAATTTCCTGGCAACGCCTCAGGCACTGGCGAAGAGAGGTTTGGCGTTCGATCGGTCTGACGTTACGTCCTATGATCAGGCCGTTAGCGATTTCGCTCCGTCTACCTTGACGACGAAGTTGCCGGATACTTTCGACTGGTTTGACCTGTGGCTGGATCCAAACATACTGCCGATCATCGAGGCGTATTTTGGCTTCGTGCCTGAATTGGTCGAGGCCTACATTCGGCGAAATTTCCCGGCGCGGTTTGCTGTCATGAATCATGCTTGGCATCGCGACAGAAATCACGAGACGCATCTTCTCAAGGCTTTCGTCTTCTTGTCCGACTGCACATTGAAGACCGGACCGCATCATTACATAGCAGGATCAGTGCGCGACCGTCGTATCGACGGCAAGATCTATTATTCCGACGAAGAGATCCATGCGGTTTATCCGCCCGACAGTGGTCGTGAGATCATCAGCGTTGTACCTGCAGGCACCATAATTCTGGAAGACACACGTGGTCTTCACAAGGCTGGGATTCCCGAAGAAGGCTACCGCGATCTGGGATATTCCACTTTCGTACCGCCGATTGCGATGGTCAACCGAGCCCCGCTTTACAAGGTCGGTCGTGAAACCTTCGACGCCTTGACGCGGATGCAGAAGCGTTACATTCCCGCAGCCAACGTTATCCAGTAACGGATCCGACCGCGGCTACAGGAGACGCCAATGACATCGAGCTTTTCAGCGGACGGGTTAAAGGCCCGGGTCGCGCGCAGGGTTGCTCGGACCCTGTTTCACTTCCTGGAACGTCATCTCGAACTGCATCTCACGGCGAACAACTATTATTCGCCCATTCCGTCGGTGAAGGATCTTCCAGCCGAGATCTATCAGCAGCAGTTCTCGATGGCGGGTGTGGATATGAACGAGACGGGTCAGATGTCCTGGTTCGACGACGTTCTGCTCCGATATGCCGACGAATTTGTCCCAGTGCCGAACGGCGGTCTGTCTCTCCTGGACGCCTTCGCCCTCTACGCGACAATTCGACATCGGAAACCAGCTAAATTCATCGAGATTGGCGGTGGGGACAGCACGCTGATTGCCATGCGTGCCGTTGAGGCCAACAGGAGAGAAGGGCATCCGTGCAAGTTTACCTGCATTGAGCCCTATCCCAGAGATTTCTTGTTGAAGTCGCACTGGCCGGACTATGCATTGTTAACGGATCTTGTCCAGAATGTGCCGGCGTGTGAATTCGCGGACGCGGACATCGTCTTCATCGACTCAAGCCACGTGGCGAAGATCGGCAGCGATGTTAACTACGAAATGCTCGAAATCGTGCCGCAGACCAAGGTCGGCTGCCTCATACATTGGCACGATATCGTCATTCCGACAAATTACTGGAAAGATTGGACCGCAAGCTCCGGACAGTTCTGGAACGAAAGCTACATGCTTCACGCGTTCCTCGCTTTCAACGCCTCATTCTCGGTCCGGTGGGCGTCGCGCTATATGCAGCTCAACCATGGAAGCCTGCTGAAGCAGCACTTTCCCTATGTGAGAGATGATCATCGATTGACGTCGTTCTGGGTGGAGCGGATCCGCTAGGAGCGGACCCAGATATTGTTCCAAACCTGACCAGCGGCTGCATCGAATTCGCTTTCAGAGCGCAACTTCGCCGCCAAATTGAAGCCGGCTTCCGTCAACAGGGATTCGGCGAGACTCTTCTGTTCGGAGAAATCATCATTGAGCTCCACAAGTATTGACTTTAAACGAGGGTCGCTAAGGACTTTCGAGCCACCCTGCAGAATAAGATGCTCCACGCCGTCCACATCGATCTTGATGTGGTCAGGATGTGGTAGTTTGAAGTGTTCAACCATATCATTCATCGAGACCCCTAGGGTCTTGTATGTCAGCGATGGATCAAGTGGTTTGTTGTCGTAACCGTAGTCTACTGCAAACGCTGAAAGTGCGCCGCCGCGATCTTCACTCTGAAGGCGGAAAAGATCTTCTGCAGTCATGCTGAATATTGGACATGAAACGATGCAAACGCGATCTTCAAGTCCATTAATGTGAATGTTTTTCGCAAGCAATTCCAAGTTCAAGAATGATGGCTCGAAGGCATAGACAACAGCTTCTGTATGCCGTTTTGCTGCATACAGCGAGTATAAGCCAATATTGGCACCGATGTCCCAAATAACCTGAGGTCGAATGAATTCATCAATCCACCTTAGGGTCTCGGGTTCTTTGTAGCTGAAACTCTGTGCTCTATACTCACATATCGCGTTCGGGGTGAAAATTGAAAAACTGAGACCGTTGTGACTAATTGTACGGTGCTGACGAAGCAGCGTTTCGATGGCTGCACCCCGAACCCGGCCTCGCCAGCTGGAACGTAGAATTGCGAGCAAAGAGTCCAGAGCAACGGTAATGGAAGTGGGCGTGGCAGCCAGAATATCAACGATTCGACCGAGTGTCATGCTACCCGCTCCGACGCTGCAAGCTTTGTCAAAACGGCGACGTACTTTCGTTTCACAGGCATTGAGCTCCACTCTGCGTTTTCTCGCTTGATAAAGTAAGTTGCTTCTACGCCTGTTCGTGCACGTAGATACTCGATTACCTCATGACCGACGTACGACGCATATCCGTCGTTTCCTTTGGGGTGCAGATAGATGTCATCGCACAAGATTTTTCCGCCGGGCCTGCACATGTGCCACGCATTGCACATGTCCCAGGCTACCTCCGGGTAAAGATGACCTGCATCCATCCAGATCAGGTCATAGGGGCCCGGCGCTTCTGCCGGCAGGAAGAACGAATTCTTCTCGATGAACCTGATGCCGGGCTGCTGAACCCGCTTGTCGCGCGTAGCCTTGTATTCAGCGAGGGCAACCGGGTCTCCACGTCCATAGGAGTTTTGGAGAATCGGATCGTTCTCGGGCAGATCGCATGTGACGATGCTGGCCTGCGGAAACAGGTCCTTGAGGATCACAGTGGTCTTGCCGCGAAACGTCCCAATCTCCAGGATATCGCGAACCTGCCTGCCCCAATCCGTCAAACTGAGGCAGGCGAACAGGAGCCAATGGACAGAATCGGTACCGGTGACGTGATCGAAGCGCTTGCCAGAAAGAGGCAACAGTATCGCGTCAAGGCGTTCGCGGCCTGCTCTGATGTCGAGCCCAAGCGTACGGAATTTTTGTTGTTCTTCCGCCTGGACAGCAGACAAGTCGTATTTTGCAAGAGCAGATCGGCGCTGAACGAACGCGAGGTATCGAGCAGGATCGAGATATTTGGTCAGCGCCATCGCAGCTCTCAGGAGATCGAACAGCTTGTGCCCCAGTCAGGGGAAAATCTGTCTCGGTTTTCTGTATAAGGGCGGACGTCCGCTCCGGTACTCAGTTCCGAGCCCCAACGAAGCAGGGCTCCAATGCGATTTCAGCTTTGCCTGCTGTTGTCCAGCAATGCCTGCACCACAGGATGCAGGTGCAGCAAGCCGACCAGCATGCCTTCTGCATCGACGACCGGAAGATCCCATATCTGCTTCTCTTCCATCAATGTCACTGCGGTGATCAGCGAGTCCTCGGGCATGACGGTAGATGGTCCGCGCTTCGCATGGTCGATGATGTCGTCGCCAAAAAATGCAGAAAACGGCTTCTGTACGGTCAACAGCTTCCGACGCACATCACCATCGGTGAGGATGCCGACCAATCGACCCTCAATATCAGTGACACATACAATGCCCAGCCGGCTCTTGCTCATTTCCTCCAGCGCTGTTTTCAGAAACGCATTCTCGCGCAGTACAGGAAATCTTCCAAGCGGCAAGGCCACATCGGCGACAGTCATGTTCTTACTTGGGAGGGTGGACATTGTCTTCTCCGTACTTGGCCAGGAGTTCGAGCCTCATTTCATGCATCGCCTTCGCTTGGGCCAGCACCACTTCGAGATACTGGATGTCAAGGACTGTATTTGGATCGGAGAGGGCGTTGTCCGGATCGTCATGTGTTTCCATGAACAGTGCGTCGATGCCGCATCCAGCCGCAGCGCGCACAAGATACGGAATGAACTCGCGCTGGCCGCCTGAAATGTTGCCCATCGATGTTGGCATCTGGATGGAGTGCGTCGCGTCGAAACACACCGGATATCCCGTCTGGGCCATGATTGGGAAACTGGTCATATCATTAACCAGCATATTGTAGCCCAGGAAGGTCCCGCGGTCGGCCAGAAGAACCTGATCGCAGCCGAATGTCTCAAGCTTTCGGACCGAGTTTTTCATGTTCCATGGGCTCATGAATTGGCCCTTCTTCAAGTGAACCGGCCGCCCTGTCTCGGCGGCAGCCCTGAGGATGGTGGTTTGGCGGCAGAGATAAGCAGGAATCTGCACCAGATCACAAACTTCACCAGTGGCTTTCGCCCAGGCTGCGTCGGAGAAGTCCGAAACGACGGGTACGCCGAACTCCTTGCGGACATCCGCCAGTATTTGCAGACCGTCGTCCAAGCCAAGCCCATGGAAGCTGTCAGCGGAAGACCGGCAATCCTTGTCATAACAAGATTTATAGATCCACGGCATGTCCAGACGTTCGCAAATCTTAGCAATCTCCGACGCCATTTTCAGCGCGTGATCCCTGCTCTCGATTGCACAAGGCCCGCCGATATAGGCAAGAGGCAGGCCTCGGCCGATCTTGACGCGCTTGACGTCTCCGTATCCGATCTCAATACTCTTTGGTCTCGTCATGAATTTGCTCCAACTCGTGGGCGCCCTATACCATCACCTTTGAAGCGATCCAATCTCTAAGTGCTTCAGGAGTGTTGAATACTTCTATGCCATAGGCTGAGCGATCATCCGTCTGAACCAAACCTGTGGGGTCAAAGTAGCAGGATGGTTTGCCCATGGCTCGTGCGATGAGTGCGGTCGAAGTGAATGGCATGCTCACAACACAGGAACACGCCTCGATGATGTGTTGGGCCGCCAAGCCAGGCTCAACAGAGATGAGCAAGCCGGTATCCGTCAGTCGTGCGAGTGTACCAGCGTAGAGCGGATGGATGTTTCTCCCGACATTTCGCTTTCTCTTGAAGAGGATTTTCAATTGAAATCCGTTCGTCGCCTCACAGATACCTTCCACAAAGCCGATCGCAGTGCACGCCGTATAGTACTCGAATCCCAAGGCGAGCGATCGGTAGATCGATTCGCGCATGGGCTGCACATCGAACACTGCAATGACGGGCGGTTTGACTGCGGGAAGAATTGCATCGGCATCGGAAAACCAGATCGGCCCCACAATATCGATGGGAGCATCAATCCCAAGACGCCTCAGAAAATCGCGCTGCCCATCTTCCCAGACCAGATACCGTGACCAGGTACAAAGCTCCCAGTGATTGGTCTGACGCGGATATCCGGAGGCGGTTTTAAAGACTGCGGCATTCGTTGAGTAAAAGTAGAAAGTTACACGGCTTCCTGCAGCCTCGGCGGCATAGGTCCACAAGGGTCTGTAAAGCCAGCCCGAGTTGCTCATCAAGTATTCTTTGGGCAGGCGCTCCCGCGGTGTGTGGTTAATGAGCACTGCTCGTTCGACCTCGCGCAGCAAAAGCATGTGCCACCAGCGACCCCGTAGAAAATCCAGCAGTGCAATGCACGCCAATTTCGTGAAATCGCTTAGGAGCGTTATTCGCTGTCGGAATCCTTGGGGTAACGGTTGCGGCTGGCTGACATAGACGAGCGAAAGCCCCAGTGCCTCCTTCGAATTACCTTCGGAGATGCTGTGCGACAAGCGCGAGACTTCGGGGTGACGCCCCGCCCAAGAGGCGTACCAGGAGAAGATGTCGTAACTTGGTTTTTGGTCCCGAGGCAGCTGCGACGTGGACAGTCCATCAAAGTACGCGCTCCCTTCGTATGGCGCCTCTTCTCTTCGCAGCGAGAGAGCCAGTGACTTTGCCATCGCAAGCCACGCATAGGCAAACATACCAACGAGGTATGCCATCCACATCAGCGTGCAAGCACACTTCGAAAGTTTGAAGCCGTGCCTCGATAGCGCGTCACACCACGCTGGCGGCAGGGGGTGCACCAGCGATTGTGCTGACGAACCTAGACTGCTGATCATTTTCATTTTGAGGGGCATGCCAGCGATTTGTGCAAGCAGAAATTGCCTTACGACCTTTTCCGCAATCGGTGTAGCTGCACCAAAGAATTGCTCACGCGCAGTTGTGGTCACACCGAGGGGAGTATCTGCAAGAACAAACAGCGCACTCTCAACTCGCCCGAGTTCACCGGCATCTCGCAATCGCCGATAATCTCGCATCATTCGACGCTTCCGTTTGCTGGAGACTGATCGCCAAACGCGCGCAAACATTATAGTTCGATGCTCATGCAGCAGATGTTATCCGCTTTGGGAATAAGCTCGCTATCGGATGCATCAAAGCCCAGTTTCTTGTAAGCGCGGATAGCTGGCGCATTGTCAGCATCAACCCCAAGAACAACGGTGCGGACGTTTCTGAAGTCCCTTAGCCACCGGTTCGCTGCTGCAATGGCCTCGCCTGCATAGCCCTTTCCCCGGGCAGTCTCGTCCCCCAGGAAGATGCCGAGTACCGCCCGGCCATCCGGGAGGACTGGCTCGTACTTCAGATTGCCGATGTGATGGTTGCTCTCCCGCTCGAATATTCCGAGAAACAGCACGTCTTCGCGTAAAGCGCGTGCGCGGATGTATTCCTCGATATCTGCCAAAGCCTGTGTCGTTTTCGAAGCAGTAACACGGTCGGCGCCGGGTCCTCTAAACCAGGAAAGGTAGCGCTCAGTTGCGTCCTCCACAGCCAGAGGACGCATCAGAAGACGTTCTGTCGTGATTATCATGCTGCCACTAGCCGACCAGATCCCATGACATAGGGGTCCCTTTCGTAACGTCTTGTTTGGCGGCACGCCCTAAGATTGAAGCATAGTCCCTGGGAGCAAGTCCATCTCCAGGTCGAACGATGCGTAGATTGTCCGGACCAAAAACATCTCCCGCCTTCACATCGCGAGAAACGTAGATGGAGCGGCGGAACACCAGCGACTTCTTTTCCGCTTCTGTCGGGCCATAGCTGACGCGCCCCAAGCTTTGCCATGCGCGCTCCGTCTCCACAACCAGACTCTGGAGTTCGGCGGGTTCAAGAGAGAAGGCACTGTCTACTCCGCCATCCGCTCTGGCTAATGTAAAGTGTTTCTCGATGACAGTCGCTCCATGGGCAACTGCTGCGACGGCAACTCCGACGCCCATCGTATGATCAGAAAGACCCACTTCGCAGCCGAAGAGTTCTGCCATGTGCGGAATTGTCAGGATGTTGCTGTTATCCGGGGTGGCCGGGTAGGTGCTCGTGCACTTCAGCAGGACAAGATCCTTGCAGCCTGCTTCCCGTGCGGTGCGAACAGCTTCATCCAGTTCCGCAATAGTCGCCATACCCGTCGAAATGATCAAGGGTTTCCCTGTGCTTGCGGCCTTACGAATAAGTGGCAGGTGATTGTTCTCGAAAGATGCAATCTTGAACGCGGGTACGCCCAGATCGTTCAGAAAGTCGACAGCAGTCTCATCAAACGGAGAACTAAAGCACAGCAGGCCAAGCTCCTTGGCCCGCGCCATGATCGGAGCATGCCATTCCCAGGGCGTATAGGCCTGCTTGTAAAGATCATGCAGGTTCTTGCCTGCCCAAAGACTGTTGGGGTCATTGATCTCAAAAGCACCGCCGCGCACATCGAGCGTAATCGTGTCTGCCGTATAGGTCTGAAGCTTGATGGCATGAGCGCCAGACTTGGCGGCAGCTTCTACGATTTCAAACGCGCGCTCGATCGACTGATTGTGGTTACCCGACATTTCCGCGATGATGAAGGGAGCGTGTTCTCGACCAATCGGTCTTTCGCCAATAGCAAAGGTCATTGTTTCTTCTCCTCAATCACGGCGACGTTTTGGGTTCGGACGCCAATAGTGCCCGACAATGGCATGCGAATGTCGATCTCCTGGCCGAGAAGCTCCTTGATCGTCCATAGAGTATCCTGGAAGCCCATTCGGTGGCGCATCAACACAGTGGATGACAGTCTCGCATTTATCTCGAAGATGCGCGGACCTGCGTCGGTGAGACGAAGCTGAATGTTAATTGACCCATGCAGCTGCAACGCTTCGGCCACGCGTTGGCACTGCCTTGATATTTCAACATCGTCAATTACTTGCGCCCATCCGGTTAATCCGCCGGTCAAGCTGCGCAGCAGCGCGAGCACGTGCGTTTGCCCTTGACGCGTCCGATAAACAGCGCACGTCACCTCGCGGTCGGCTGGCAGCAGCAGTTCCTGAAAGACGCCACCGGGGAAGCGCATTTCCAAGAACAACGCATCTTCCTGCCCTAAGCAAGTGAAGATAGACCGTGATCCTGACGCGCGGCGAGGTTTGTATATGCAAGGAAAGCAAGACGATGTGAGGTCCCTAGCTTCTGCAACTGTCCATGGTACATCAAGTCCCAAGGACTTCAAAAAGCAAGAGGTTTCATATTTGTCGTTCCCCATGGCCACGGCAAGCTGCCCTGGCGTTATCAATGTGCATCGACCGAAGCCAACAGATGCCACAGGTGCTAAGACACCGATCTCGGGTTCGGATAGTGGCCAACACAGATCTATCTTCTCAGCTTCCAATGTATCAAGGAGCCAAGGCAAGTACCCTGGCTCTGTTGCAGGCACCGCCCTCATGACCTTGTCAACATAGAGCGATCCGGCGTGCCGTTCCCCAATATCGGTGCCGATCAGACGCCAACCTGGAAAATTCTCCCGGAGTATTGTTGCCGCGCCCTGGGCAATATCACCACCGATCGCGGTCAATAGAATGTTTGTCATCGTCGGGTAAGAACCGTTTGCAGATATGGAAGTTGGGGGTCGCGGCGCAGTGCTTCTGAGATGACTGGCTGCGTATCATATTGTGTACGAAAATGTGAAACTGTCATTGTGGACAACTCCAGCAAACTCCACGCAGCACCAGGTCGGCGATCTCGTGGTTGCCCAACCGAACCGGGGTTGATCACCCTCATGCTTCCGACTTGCCGGTCGAACTGGTAATGCGTGTGCCCAAGGACAGTGATATCGACATGGTCATTTGCCACTCGTTGCCATACTTCGGCTGCCGCGTCCGGATAGACGTAGAAGTCGGTCAACCATGGTGCGCCATGTGCCAGTAAAACAGCTCTTCCATCCAGTTCGATCGTCAGAGATTCTGGAAGATCGCGTAACCATCGAAGATCGTCGCTGTCCAGCATTTCAAGCGCCACGTCGATTCCGGATCCGTATTTCGAGCGCGCAAGCGCCCGTTCCCGCTCGTCCGTCATGCATCGAAAAAGCATGTCTTCATGATTACCGCGAACAGAAACGCATGCCATGCCACGGATTAGGTCAACGACTTGCTTGGGTTGGTAGTAATACCCGACGAGATCACCCGTATTCAAATAGAAGTCCGCACCGAGTTCCGATGCAGAACTCAAAGCCGCCTCAAGTGCGCATGCATTCCCGTGAATATCGCCGATAAGCGCTATCCTCATCTGACCGCGTCCTGCCACAAATCGATCAGAGCACTTTCGAATGGGCGTCCGGGCGGCAGCTTCTCGGACACTTCTATCAACTGATCGGACGCATCGGGTCCCTCTTTGTGCACGCAGTTCACGGATAGGAACGTTTGGGATACCGTTTCAAGCATGTGTTCGAGCGAAAGTTCTTCTGATCCCGCCGCAAGATGCACACCAGAAATCTCGGCGCTGGTAGTGGCCGAGACAATCATTTGCGCCGCATCCTTGACGTAGAGGTAGTTTCGTCTCGCACTGCCTGCGCCAATCACCACTGGCACTTTGCCCTCAAGCGCTCCGTCAATCGCCCGGTTCAGGCCAAGATGAGAGGGGCCTCGCAACCCGAAGATCCCGCCAAACCTCAGTATGGCATGATCGCAACCCGAATTGGTGACCAGGATTTCTCCGTTATACTTACTCTTGCCATAGGGAGTGTCAGGGAACAAGGGACCGCCCGTTGCAATTCTAGGCGTTCTTGCACCGTGAATGATCGCAGCTGAGGCATAGACAAGTTTGGCCCCGCGGCTGGCGGCAAAATCAGCAAGCAGACCGGTGCTTAGCGTATTGGGACGGAATAGTTCTCTGTCTGGCTTATCTGGCCAGCCGATGTTTGCAGCAAGATGAACCACAGAACAAACATCACAAACCGCAAAAAGCTGTCGGATGCTGTAGGGGTCGTCGAGGTCAAGGTGAACGAATTCGCGGCTTTTGGCGCTCGTAGGGTGCCTTCCCGCAAGCACTACCCGAAAACCTTCCGCCTCCAACGCTTCCAAGGTATGTGATCCGACGAAGCCATTGTAGCCGGTAAGGATGACCGATCCCCGCATCACGCGGTGCGCCTAAAGAAGGCAGTAATATCCCGGCCCATCCCGAGATTTGCCAGCGCCGTATACAACTGCTTCAAGTGAGACTTATCTTTCGACAAGAGCATGTTTTCAAGTTCCACGCGTGCAAAATGCGCAGCTTTGCCACAACTTGGATCCTCAATATAGTTGGCGCGCTTGTTGTAAAGGAACCAGTCGACAGGAAAGTCGGCTATCAACTCCTCGCAGGACCAGCCGGTTTCTGCCCCGATCCTTCGCAGGCTTTCGGCTGAAAAATACGACAGATGATCTGGCGGAGCCACCCAGTAAGGTCTGTTGACCTTGCCATCATTCAAGGCCCTGAGCTGAAGTTCCGAAAAGTCGTTTGGAACCGTAACCACGAGAACGCCGTTTTTATTGAGCAAGGGAACGAGCGATGCCATCAGCCCCACCGGGTCAATCACGTGCTCGAGAACGTTTTGGAGCCAAATGATTTCAAATGTCTCGCCGCTCGCCACCTGTGTAGTCAGGTTGGCGAAGACGTCTCCGACCAGAAGCTCTGGGAGAACGTCCGGATTTTGTGCTTCAATGCCCGCTGTGCTGAAATCCAGGCCCTTGACCTTCCATCCTAATCTTTTGAAATACGCGAGCGTAAATCCTTCACCACAACCGACATCGAGCAACTTTCCGCATCCATCAAAGTGGTGTTCGATCAGACTCCAACGAAAGCAAATTTTCTCGCGAATATGATTTATTTCGTCGTTGTTGTATGAGACTTCATAGCTGCCCTTTGCTTCCTGATAGTACTTCTGTGAATAGTACTCAGCGAGCTCTGCTGCAGATGGAATGTATTCGACCTGATAAAAGCCGAACGGATGCTGTTTTATGTTTTGGAAAGCTGACATGTTTGAAGCCTATTTAGAGTGTCGCCGAGGCATCCATACTGCATAGAAGCTCTGCTATAATGCCTGCCCCATGGCCGTCGCAAAGCTTTAAACAATCTTGCGACCACTGTGAGAGGTCTTTTTGCATCACGGCTTTTAGAGCAGCCTCAACGCTCAGTTTATCTACCAGGTGCTTGGGACCGATATTTATGGCCAGTCCCGCTGCCTGCATCTCATTTGCTACTTCGTTTTGATTCTCCGCACAGACTGCGATTATGCTCGGTAAACCGAGGCAAAGCCGTTCCCATGAACTTGCGCCAGCCGCACCAATTGCCAAGTCGGCCGAATGCATCAATTGCGCCAGGCTTGGCAGGTTCCGATGCAACTTTACCCCGTTCATTGCCGAAGCTGCTTCCTGAAGCCTTTTCAATCCCTCGCTGGAATCATACGGATAAACGACATCTACTTTTGATGCAGGCGCCGAGCTCTTTATTGCGTCAAGGCTCTTGATAAGCAGATCCCCTTCGGGATCGCCGCCACCAAAGTAAATCAATATTCGCCTGATGGTCGAACGCGACCGCGCTGACCGATGCAGTCTTGTATATTCAGGCTGAAGCAAAGCAAATCGTGGGCCAAGGAGCAGCATGCATGTCTGCGGCACAAGCGTTGCGTAACGATCATCGCTTTTGCGGCGAAAGTTCTGATCGAGCAGGATGTCGCACTCATGCGGTCGATCTGCCAGATCATCGATCACCATGATCTTTTTCGCTGTGGTTGATACGCGGCGCTCCCATCTCGCATCGAGAGCGTAGTGGTCTACGACAAGCCAATCGGGGCGAAAGTCCTTGAGAGCGAAGCTACAGATATCTGCATCTGTCAGGCGGTCTCGACGCAGCCACGCCGAATGCGACAGATCTGAGTCTGGCACTCCATCGATAATCGGCAAGTCGATCGTTTGATGACCATCCTCTTCAATACGTCTTGCAACAAAACCAAGGTCGATATTCCCGATAAAGCAAGTTTCGGCGCCACGCGATTTTAAGGCATTTGCCAAGGTTAGGCATCGGATCGCATGCCCCGACCCTATCTCCATCGTTGCATCGACCCTGAACGCAACCTTCATCGCCCTAGTTCAGCCTTTTGAAACCTGAGTGGGCCACAGGGCCGTTCAGGAGGCCAGAAACATCAAGCCCGCGCTCGCACCGACCTATGGACTCGAAGACAGGTTCGATAGCCTGGAAAAATCTGTCAACCACATCGGGCGTGTGAACCAATGAGCAGTATACGCTGTTTCCGGCGAGGTAACCCTTGGCGAGCATTTCCTGGGTGATCAAGGTCTTGTATGCCAGTGCGTTGTCGCTTTTAACGGTGAATCCGCAAAGAGCTGGCAGTCCCCAATGATCAATCTGGATGTCATGAGCATCAGCCAGTTCCTGCCACTTCCGGCGTATATTCCTGCCTGTCTCGGTGATGCGCTCCCATGAGCGTTCACGTTCCATGACCTCCAGGGTTTTCAGTGCTGCGGCAGAACCGATCCGCTCAGTCCAGAACGTGGATGAGATGAAGGTCGCTTGGGCCGCCTCCATGATCTCACGTCTCCCAATGACCGCCGTCACTGCATAGCCGTTGCCAATGGTCTTGCCAAAGGTGGCCATATCCGGGTCCACGCCATAGAGCTTGTGCAAGCCGCCAAATGTCTGGCGAAATCCCGAAGTGCACTCGTCAAAGATCAGGACGATACCACGCTGGCTGGTAACGCTTCGGATGTGTTCCAGAAAACCAGCCTCCGGTCCGGCATTGCGCGAAACCTCCATGAAGACGACCCCAACTTCGGGATCAGAGACCGCTGCGTCGAACTCGGAAATCGAGTTGTACGAAAACGGTATGATGGAACCGGCTAACTCCTGGGGTACCCCTTTGGGTTCAAGTCCGGGCAGCAGATGTCCTGCCAGAACTTTTTCGTTTCCGAGGTTCGCGGCCAAATACCAGTCGTGCCAACCGTGATAGCCACAGAATGCCACCTTATCACGACCGCTGGCAGCTCTGGCAATTCGAATTGCCACGGCATTCACCTCGCCGCCGGAGCGGCAGAAGCGGGCCATGTCCGCCCACGGATGCATATCTACCAGACGCTCTGCCAGATGAACCTCTTCGGGCGCATTGAATGTCGAGAGATTGCCGTCGCGAACGACGTTCATGACGGTTTCGTCCACCTCTGGATGCCCATAACCGAGCGTATTCGTACCCACGCCAAACAGGAACATGTCTATATAGGCGTTCCCGTCCAGGTCCCAGACGGTGTGACCCTTGGCTTTGCTGAAATAGGCTGGCCATTGCTCCGGAAGGAGCATTTCCGCACGTTTCGACAGAAGCGAGTTGCCCCCGGGTATGACCTTCTTGGCACGCTTCCAGAGCTTCTGACCGCTGTTGCTCATTGCTCACCCCAAACATACATCGTCTTGTAGCCCTGTTCTGCAAAAGGCGCCGTCAATTGAATGAGTGATGGGTTCGCATCGAGAAAAGCAACAATATCATGCACCCGAATGGTTGGAGCCTGATCCTTGAACATCGCATATACCGTTCGGCAAAGAGCAAGATCTTCGGGATTATCTACAGTCAACCTCAGGTCCTTGCGTTGTAGCTCTGTAGGGCCTGCAACGCGGATAATGTTAAATCTCGCCTGGTTCTCTCGCAGATATAGGGTGCACAGCTCCGATCGATGGCGAACATCACCGTTGCGATGCGACTCCTCCAGTACGGCGCGTGATATGATTTCGAAACCACATCCGTCTATGATGTCATCGAAAAATAGTGCATCCGCGCTTTCGGCTTGATAACGCGCCCAGGCTTCTCTCACCGGCTCAAAGTAAAGGAAGGGAGATTCGCTGGTGACCCGGAACACATCCGTCGCTCCCCCCAGCTCTGCGCAAGCGATCAGCCGGCCCAGTACGTCCACTTCATCGCCGACGATGTAGCGAAGGCCCTTTTCTTCAGCGATACGGCAAAAAACCTGATTTTCAATGCCTTCAGAGATACCCAGCACAATCTCGTCGATGATGCCCAGGTGCTCAAGGCAGCCGATGATGTTGTCGATGATCCGGATCCCGCTCTCTACATCCAGATTCTGGACGGGCTTGCCGTAAAGGCGACTGCCCTGGTTGCGGCAAGCGAGCGCTGCTACAAGACGCCGGCTCATGCACCAACCTCCAGGGCGTGCGACTGGATCGGAGTGTTTGCCGCAACAGCGCGCTTCAGCGTCTTTCCATAGACGAATTCGATGTCTGTGATGACGTCGTCGGCGCCCGCCCGCTTCAACATCACATGCTCTGGCGCCAAGTTTGTACCAGCCGGCAAGTCACGCGTAGCAATCACATGGCGACGGATCATTTTCCGATAGCCATGTTCTGCTTCAGACATTGCGAAATCGGCCGTTTCGCCGGTTGAGCCGAAAGCCAAGGCACAATTGCGGACAATCGCGGTGAACTCGCTGAATTCATCGGGATTCAACGCAGATTCATGGTCTTCCAACTTCATATTCTTGCCGAGGGTAAGGTGCTTCTCGATAACTGTTGCACCGGCCCCAATTGCGGTGGCAGCCAGAGCAAACCGGGTGCCGTCATTCGGATCCGCGTGGTCGGCAAAGCCAATCGAAACCCCTTCATGGCTTGCGCCCCAAATTTCAGCAAATTTTCTGACTCGAGCAATCTGATTGGCTTCAGTCGGAGTTGGATAACCCTGGAAACCGAGCAGGATCACAACCTCTTTGCCGGAAAGTACCTCCAGAGCCCGCGAAATTTCGCCGTGATTGGCGCCACCTGCGCCCAGCATGACCCGGGGGATGGAGCTCTGGGCGACATCTGCCAAGAAGCCAGCGTTGGCGATATCAGTGCCGTGCAGCTTTACAGATCGCACACCCAAGGTGCTTGCAAGTGACAGGCTTTTGCGACCGAAGACATCAAGATGCAGCTCGATCCCTGCGGAGGTTGCTTGTTGTGCCAGGCTTGCCCATACCGCATCTTCCATTTCAAGTGACTTGAACAACTCATAGTATTTGTAGTCCGGCGTTGCCAATTCATCTGCGTAGACGAGCTGAAATTTCGCTGCGTCTGCGCCGCCGGCGGCGGCTGCTTTGAGCAACAGGCTAGCCAATTGCGGGTTCCCTTCGAAACCCTGGGCAAGTTCAGCAACAATTTCGATATGGTTTTGGTCTGGCTTAGTCACTTGGCGTTCCAGTTCCCGGGGTTCAGGAGGTTATCATCCTTGGTGGAGAGTGAAGAGGGCGGCGCCACCTCCAGCGGCTTAACCGCCATCAACTCTTGAAGTTGGTCAGCACTCTGTGTCCCGACAATTATTCGGTCAATGAACGGGTTCGCAAGAGCAAAGCCAAGGCAGGCCTCCAGGCGCGTCAACTTTTCACTTGATAACCAGGCCTCGAACGATTGCCATAAGTCGTTCCAGCGAAAGAAGTGTTGCGGCCTCTCGGCAGGCTCCATCAGCAGTAAGCCCTGCAGGAATGCCGAGCGTGCATGGACTTCAACTGATTGCTCCTTCAGTCGCTCGAGCCAACCGGAGGTTTCCATGCGACGGTCGACAACATTATAGGGTAGCTGAACCAAGTCTAGGGCCAACCCTTGAGGAAGTCGATCCAGATCCTCGGGGCTATAGACCGATACGCCAAGCTTCTTGATCAGACCTTCTGATTTGAGATGCTCTAAGATGCTCCAAATCTCGGCCCCATCTGGACCATTTAATTCGCCGGGCCTATGCAGAAGCAATCCGTCGAGACTGGCACGCTTCAGGCGCATGAGTGACAACCGCACGGCTGTGTCTAACTCGGACGGCGCGACACCGGAAAGCTTGCTCACAACTTCGAAGCCTTCTAGTCCGAGTGATCCCAGCCGCGCTTCCGAAGAACCGTAGGCGGCAGCTGTATCAATTGTTCGGATCCCACCTGAGCGTGCGGTGTCCAGTATCAACGACGCTTCGTCGTTCGAAATTTCGCCTGTCGAATTCGAAACTCCATAAGCTAGTCCAAACTGCACTGTGCCTAGACCGAGCTTCATCCGACCAGCTCTTCAAAGGCTTTGACTACTTTGTCCTGCTCCTCATCCTTCAAATCGTAGAAGAGAGGGATACTCAAGGCTTCCTGGTAGAAGCCCATGGCCTCAGGATATGCCTGCGGATCATGCCCGAGATTGCGATAATAAGGGTGACAGGGCACCGGAATATAGTGGACTTGCGTACCAATGCCGCGCTCCCGAAGCGCTCGCATCAGATCGCCGCGCGATATCTTCAATCGATCAAATGCGATCCTCAATACATAGATGTGGTGACCGCTGCGGTCTCTCCCATGTTCCGGCTGTGCAGGACGCAGGTTCTTGAACTCTTTGAAGGCTTTGTCATAGGAAATCGCCAGTTGGCGTCGACGGGCAACGAACTTGTCCAGCTTCTTGAGTTGCGAGATTGCTAACGCACACTGGATGTCGGTGATCCGATAGTGGTAGCCAAGCTCGACCATTTCATAGTACCAGGGGTTCGGCTTCCCGTCATGCAAGGCCTGATCCTTGATGAGGAATGGATCGTCCAGCTTTCCAATTCCATGGCTGCGCAGACGCAGCAATTGTCGGTAATAGGCCTCGTTGTTTGTCGTAATCATTCCGCCTTCGCCTGCGGCTACAGCCTTCACGGGATGAAACGAGAACACCGTCATGTCGGAAAAGACACCGCTGCCGATGATTGAGCCGTCCTCATAACGCCCACCGAGCGCGTGAGCGGCATCTTCTATGACACACACCCCTGCCGACTTGGCGATATGGCCGATTTCGGCCATGTCGCACGCAAGCCCCGCATAGTGGACCGGCACCACCGCCCGCACGCTGCGGTTCGCAGAAAGCGCTTCGGCCAACTTATGGGGTGCCATGTTCACGGTTGCGGCGTCCACATCAACAAAGGAGGCATAGCCGCCAGCATAGTGTGCCGCGTTCGCACTTGCGACAAAGGTTATGGGAGATGTGAGCAGCGCTTTTTCTTCGCCGACGCCGGCAACGATCGCTGCAAGATGCAGCCCTGCCGTCGCGCTCGATACGGCCACTGCATATTTTGCTCCGGTGTAACCGGCTACGGCCTCTTCAAAGGCAGCAATCATCGGCCCTTGGGTCAACATGCCACCACGGAGAAGCTCGGAGACTGCCTCGACATCGCTTTCGTCGATATGATGGCGACCGTAAGGGATCATTTCATTTCACCTTTGTTCCATTCCATCCCGAAAGTGCAGCACCGGATCTCTTGTGGCGGCACTTCAGGACGCTGGCCATATGGGGTATCCGTGGAGATTTGGCTTGGTTGCCAGTGCCATTCAATGCGAAGAAGAATTTCGTTTGATCTCCTCTTTAAGCAAAGCCTCCAGTCGGTCAAGCAGTTCCTCTCTGTCAAAATTCTGAAGAAAAAATTGTCGTCCCCGATGTCCCATTGCATGCCGCTCTTCCGGCGAAAGGGCAGCGATCTTCTTGATTGCATCGGCCAGCGCAACTGCATTTCCCGCCTCTACCGCGATCCCCCCGCCGCTTTCCGCGACGATCTCGGCAACTTCACCATCAATTGCGGTGACCAGTGGTGTTCCGCTTGCCAGATAAGACTGTATCTTTGTTGGTATCGTTCTGCTGAATGCCTCAGCTGGCCTCAAGGTCGCCAGCAGCACATCCGCATTGGCGTAGAAATAGTCCATCGTTTCAAACGGGAAACGTCCAAGGAGTTGAAAGTTTTCTGCTACACCTTTCTCCCCGATTTGTTGCTTAAGATAGGGCAAGGCGTCGCCTTCCCCAACGATGACCCAGTTGACCTTGATCTCTGAGTCAAGAAGTCGTGCTGCTTCTGTGACGGTACCGAAATCTTGAGAGTGTCCGATATTGCCAGTAAAGACGACGTTGAAATCGTCTGCAAACCTCGGCATTTCGTCCCAAGCCTGTTTGTCAACACGCTTCCTTGGCTCCCATTGGGGCATGTAGACAACGCGCCCGGGCTCAAGACCTCCCACGTCTATGATGTGGCTCACAAACCGACGAGATTGTCCTAGGATCCGATCGCATCTTCTGTAGATCCAGCGGGTCACCGTATGCATGATCCTGATCACGCGACGGTTGTTCATCCTTCCGGATGCCGACAGGCTATCCGGCCAGAGATCCATCACCCACAGGACAAGAGGGACTTTAAGCAAGCGTTTGGCAACGATTGCTGGTAAAACCTGTGTAACGGGTGAGACCATCCAGCAGAATACTATATCCGCTTGGCGCCGCCTGAAAATCAACATGACCGAACAGAACAGTGCAAAGCTCACATAGTTCAGCGCGAGAGCAATACGGCTCGACTGTCCCCGCCGAATCAAGGGACAGCGGATAATCTCTACACCATCCTTCTCTTCGCGAAACGGACCTTTCCAGAATGAGTAGCCGTCAAAGAACTTGCCGCCGGGGTAATTTGGGAGGCCCGTTACAACGGTTACCGTATGGCCCCTCTCCGTCAGCCCCAAAACAATATCGTTCGCACGGAAATCTTCGGGCCAAAAATATTGCGACAGGAAAAGCACATGCATGTGAAAGGCCTCATTGCCCAAAGCCATCGGCGCTTTTGGCCGCGGACTGTTACTTCCAGATTCCCTCAACCGGCCCCAGTTTGCCCTGCGCGACGACGAGCAGGCCCTTGAGGTTGCCCCAGAAGCGACGCAGGCCGCTTCCTTCTCGGTGCCAAAGGGATTGACTGATGTTCAGTATGCATTGGCCAAACAGCGCCCAAGACAGTGCTACGGACGAGAAATTGCCCATCTTGCGGGTGAAATAAATCCTGTTGACGACCTGTTGAATGCCAAGAGTGACATGCTTCGACATCAGGACCGGGTGAGGCCAGTGCCAGACCCGCGCATCCGCCACCACCCAAAGCTCAAGTTTTCGCGAAACGCGATAGCTGAAATCGACATCTTCGAGGAACCCATGGCCGATGTACCACTCGTCATACTGAAACTGTTCAATCACTTCCCGGCGCCACAATGTGGCTCCGCCGTATAGCCATTCGGTTTCCAGATGCTCTTCAGGAACGCCGATCGACGTTGCAAAACCAGATTTCAGCAGCTTTCCTTGGTGATGAGAATTCAGCAGGAAAAAGTCAGATAGGCCACCGCGTCTTGAAGTTCTCAGGGGCTGGTTGACGATTGCAAAGGCCGCGCCGCCAATCGTTGACTTCGCATTCTCCCAGAACCGGAGCATCCGTTCTGTTGCGTCGGGCTCAAGCTCAAGATCGTCGTCCAGATATCCCGCAACGGTAATGTCGTTATGAAGAGCCGCCATCCCGGCATTGCGTTGCCGCGCGAGAGATGGTGGAAATTCACGCACATACGTCAACGGCAACGCCGGGAAGTCATCACAAACGAACCGAACCGGATCAGAGCTCCCGTCCACGATCACAATCTGTGCCGGTGCCTCAGTCTGTTTGCTCAGGCTTATCAGCAGTTTACGCAGGTCGGCGGCACGGTCCTTTGTCGGCACCACATAGGCAATTTTATGGATCGTCATGACGAAATTCGGCTCGTTCGAGGGTCGATCATCGGCTTGCGCAGGGGTCATTTCCCCCAGACTACCCTGTCCACATAATTCGTGTAGCTCAAGATGATCCTTACCACCTTGCGTGACACATCTGTCGGTCGATAATCAGGCGGTATCGATATCGGCCCTGCCTGTTTCGTGGCGATATCTTCTGCCTGTCGAACGACAACAGATACGCTGTCCAGCATCCGTTCGGCTTCTATGCCACTCATGATCACCGTTCCCACGTCGACGCCTTCAGGTCTCTCATGCGCATCGCGGATCATGATCGCTGGAAAACCGAGCAATGCTGCCTCTTCAGTCAGAGTGCCACTGTCAGAGACCACGCAATATGCGTCTCTTTGAAGCCTGATATAGTCCAGAAGACCGAGAGGCTTGACAAACCGTATGCGGCTATTCGCTGTAAGGGTGAGTTCGTCGAGCCGCTTCCTCGTTCGCGGATGGGTGGAAAATATCACGTCCTTGTCGAAGTGTTCGGACAGCCGATTGACACCCTCAATCAATGCCTTCAGCCTGGCAGGGTCGTCCACGTTTTCTTCTCGATGGCTGGATACCACAAAGTAACTTTTGGATTGGACGGATAGCGTATTCAGGATCCGGGACGCTTCAATTCCATCGCGATAATGCGCAAGCACCTCCGGCATCGAAGAGCCAACCACAAAAGTTCGCTCAGGTCTCTGCCCCTCGGAGAGCAGATAGCGCCGTGCATGCTCGGTCAGGGTCATGTTCACATCGCTTAGATGATCAATGATCTTCCGATTGATCTCCTCGGGGACACGCTGATCGAAGCATCGGTTTCCCGCCTCCATGTGAAAGACCGGTATCCTCAGTCGCTTGGCAGCGATTGCGGCCAGGCAACTGTTGGTGTCTCCGTAAAGCAGTACGGCATCCGGTTGGATCGTCCGCAGGAGCGCGTCGCTCTTGGCAATGACCAATCCGATCGTCTCGGCCGCTGTTGCGCCAGCCGCGTTCAGAAAGTGCTGAGGACGCCGAATTCCGAGCTCCTCAAAAAACACTTCGTTGAGTTCATAGTCATAATTCTGGCCAGTATGGACCAGAACGTGATCTGTATGAATATCGAGCTCGGCAATAACCCGGCTGAGCTTGATAATCTCAGGCCTTGTTCCGACGATTGTCGCGACCTTCAGCCGAGAATCGGCGCGCGCTTCTGTCTCGCTCATCATTCAAACTCAGCGCAAGAGTTCCGAAGTGTCGTTGAAATCGCGGTCCTCGACCAGAAGCTTGTACTTCTTCAGCAAGGCCCTCGTCTCTTCCAGCGTCATGACAGTATCACCGGAACTGAACTCGCGCCCCAGGATCTCTCCTTTGTGCGCCTCCTCATTCATCAGCTCTGGCAGCATGGGAAGAATGGCCATGAAGTCTCCCCGAATAACGGTATGCGTGCACTCTTCTTCCGAAACCATCAGTTCGTGCATCTTCTCGCCCGGTCGGATTCCGATTATCTTTGTAGGGATATCTCTTTCACCAATGAGTGCATGAGCAATATCGATTACCGTTGCAGACGGCGCACGAGGAACAACGATTTCGCCGGGCAGGGCAGTCTCGATTGCTTCGAACACGGTGTCGACCGCTTGATCCAGGCTGAGCAGGAAGCGTGTCATCTGGGGCACAGTCAAAGTGACCGGCCCTCCATTGCGGATCTGCTCATGGAAAACCGGGATCACAGATCCACGCGAGGCCAGGACGTTGCCATATCGTACGCCGACAAAGCGCGTCTTGCTGGACAGAACATTTCCCGCAATAAAAATGCGCTCGTGGATCGCTTTGGTCATGCCCATGACGTTCACGGGCTTGCATGCCTTGTCCGTCGATACGCCGACGATAACCTCAGGACTTGCCATCCGTTCGCGAACTGCGCGAACGATATTCACCGGACCCTCGCAATTTGTCAGCACCGCCTGTTCAGGGAAGTATTCGCAGGTGGGCACTTGCTTCAGCGCAGCGGCATTGATGACGATATCAACATCGCGCATCGCGCCGCAAACGTCGGCATAAGATCGAACGTCCCCAATCCGAAATTCAAGCATATTCAGGAAGTTGCGGTAGATGACTTCGTCTGTGCTGGCGCTCTTGCTGAGATAGGCCAGGCGCATCTCGTGCTGTTTGCCTTCATCGCGGCTCATCACGATCACTTTCGCAGGGTCTCCCCGCTCACCAGAGATGACACGACGCACCAAACTCTTGCCCAACGAGCCGGTACCACCGGTGATCAGGATTCTCTTGCCTTCCAGAATCTTTTTCATCTTTTTCTTTCGATTTACGGTGAAACTCACTCGACCTCAGTGTCGAGTTTCGATCAGCTTGGCTAACTCTTCGAGCATTTGATCCCACGATGGTGGAGCATAGTCCGTCTCTGCGACCAAACGGCCGTTAATCAGACTCCGGTCGCATACAAATGAGGGGTCAGCCTCAACTGTGACGCCGGATTTTCCGAGCTTGGCGGCCAACCTATGAAGTAACTCGTACTTGGAGATCCGATCGGAAGCCACGTGATAGAGGCCGTGCATCTCCGGTCTGCGACAGACGACGTGGTCAACGAACCTGGCAATTTCCATGGTGGTCAAGCCGGTGAAAATGGCATTCGTATAGCCTTTCACCGCGCCGCGCTGACGCAAGAACCATTCTATCAGGCTCGTCTTGCGGTGTAGCTCCAGCCCGATAATGGATGTTCTCAAAGTGATGCAATGTGGGGCCTCAACCTCTCCCAGGAACTTGGTCCGGCCGTAGACATCAATTGCATCCGATAGGTCAGCCTCCGAATAGCCGCCTCTATCTCCTCTGAAGACACAATCCGTGCTGAAATGCACAAGACGGGCGCCTTGTCCTTCGCAAAGATGCGCGAGGCGGTGCGGCAAGACGGAGTTGATTTCCAGGCTTTGCAGTCTGTCCTTGGAGCTGTCGCGCTGTTTTACTATGCCCGCAGCGTTGACCACCATCTCGGGTTGATAGAGCTCGATCGCCCTCTTCAGATCGGCTGTCGAGCGCAGGTCCAACTCGTCAATGGTGTTTTCCTTATCAAACAAATCAAAAGCAGCGTATTCGGCGACGGATTTTCTGACCGTCACCTTTACGTCGTGATTCTGGCGAAGCTGGACGAGCAACTGATGCCCCAGCATGCCGTCTCCGCCCAAAATGAGTATACGCATGTGTAAGTCGCCGTTGCAGTAAGCTCCGCGTCGGAGCTTTTCGAATCTTCATTTCGTCGCCGCAAGATCGTCAGATCTGATCATTATGCGCGCCTGCCTACATGAGATTCTACCAACTTGCAATTTCCTCCGGACCGTCCGCTACAGAGCAACCCAAAGCAGCCGCTTTTCTTCAATCACGGCGCTCGAGCGTCACACGCGCGACGTCAGGATTTGGTCGCACAACTCTCTTACTGCTCCGTGCCCACCAGCCCGCGTCGTCGTGATCACGCAGATGTCTTGCACCTGCTTAACGCCGTTCGCCACCGTGACAGGGACGCCGACCCGAGCGAGAAGCGAAAGGTCATTGACGTCGTCGGCGATGTGACAAACTTCGGACATGTCCACACCGAGCTCGCCGGCCAGTTCGATGATCCTTGTCGATTTGTCCTCAACGCCGGTGAAGCAGTACTTGATACCGAGCGCTGCGGCGCGTTGAGGAATGATCTGGTTGCGGCTTTGGCTGATCAGACAAACAGTGACGCCGGCGTTCATGAGAAGCTTGAGCCCCATGCCATCCTGTACATTGAAGCGGAGCAATAATTGCCCATTTGCGTCGTAATAGAGACCCCCGTCAGTCAGAACGCCATCAACGTCACATGACAGAATGCGAATGCTGGCGAGACGGTTGTTCAACTCAGTGTCTTCGAGCTTCGTCTTCATCTGTTTTCTCTGCCCCAATCGGTATGTTGGCCGCCAACACACGGACCAAGCCGCGCGCGGCCAATGGTTCGTAATAGGCTTCACAGAAGCGCACGGCCTTCTGATAATCGTCTGGCGATCCCGTCTCAGAAAGAGTCAGTGCCGAAACCAATTCCTCCGGATTCCTGAACACGATGCGGTAACCCTTCAACGGGAAGAGGGGGTCAATGACCGACTCCTCGTTTGGCATCTGGTAATAGAGTGGTCGCGTCTGATGCAAAGGCGCGGCTATGATAGCCGAGCTGCCCCGATAAATCGCCCATCGTGACTGCGCAAGATCTTCATCAAGGGTTCTTCCCTCTGACCATCTGAAATTTGCGGGGAGCGCGTTGAATTGGCTTCTTTGTGACGTGAACCGTTCTTTGTCGAGTGCCGGATGCATCCTTATGCTGAACATGACATCTGGCAGTTGAGATGCCGCCGCCACAGCCACATCCAACAAGGCGGCAGCTTCTTCCACCAGACCCTCGGGCAAGATCAGGCAGGTGCGAGATGTCTTTGGGGTTGTGCTCAGGGGGCGTGCGGAGGCGCGAGGGCTTCCCAATACCTCAAGCACCTTCGTTGCCTCACAAGTGGCACTCAAGATCTGCAGCGCCGCTTCACCCGTTACAAAGATGGCATCAGGGTCGTATCCATGACCAAGCTTCGCAGCAAGGGCATGATGCATCGGAAACAGCGGCGCATGTGCAAAGGCGAAGCACTTGATTGCTTCATCGGCTTGTCGCGCCCGTCTGAAAACCACGCGCTCCCAGCTATGTCCCTCATAGGTAATGAATATGGCTTTAGGACGCAGCGACTTGACGAGATCATGCACTTGATCCCCGATGCGAAGCGCTGAGCGAGACGCCGGCGCAAATGCATTTCGAGCTGCGTATCGAGCCAGCGCCAACTCTTCCGGGACTTTACCCTTGTGGAAAAGGAGTTTTGTTGAAGCCTTCACCAATCTCGCGGTTATGCCGAATTCGCCCCTGACATCAGAGATTTTTGGCAACAGGACTTTCCCGGAATACACCGCCGGATGAGGTGTCGAACGCGCTCCGGATGGGGAATGATCAATAAGGGCCGTCTTGCTGATGATTCCGTAGCCCTGCAGCTGCTCAGAAAGATTGCCGATATAAAGATCGCGTTCACCCGATAGATGTTTGTCGTCGAAATGGTGGGATATGAACAGTATATCGATATCGGCTTCCTGATAGGCCTTGCAGCTCCCGCGCTCCCGACTGAATGACGCAAGAAGGGGCACAACGCCATTTTGCCATATTGCCCTGGCCCAGAAGGCGAACCGTTCCCGCATGCCGCTGGTTTGCAGTAAGCCCTCGAAGACTTTCAAAGAGTTCGGATGGCTGTTGCGGAAGTGCAGCGCCTCAACGGCCGCAATGTCCGCGTCCGGTATCTGCCGAATGATGTTCGACCCTGCGTAAGCGATCTTCTCCAGCTTGGCCTGGTCAGGCTCGCGTCGCCCCAGCCTCGACATCCGTTGCCTTTCAGTCAAGTTGCCAGTTTCCCTTCGAACATTGCAATGTAGTTCTCGGCTAGCGCGTTATTGGCAACGAATTGGCGCGCATACTGTTGCGCAGCCTGCTTCTTTTCATGGAACGAAGTTTCGTCAAGGTCGATCAGTCCCTGAAGGAACTCCACAAATTTATCTTCTTCTTCGAGTGCTATATCTGCGCCAATGCCGAGCGGCTGCAAATCTCGCCATGGGGTACGATCACTCAAGGCAACAGGGCAGCCCGCTCCCAAGGCTTCCAGAACCACATGAGCGAAGTTCTCGCCTAGGGAGGGCAGAAGAAGAATGTCCGATTGGCTCAAGGTGCGAAGAACTTCAGACGGAGGAAGGGATCCCTTGATCGTCACCTTGATGTGCCCGGGAAGGCGCTCAATTTCTTTCTGACATTCAGCCCAGTAGGCTTTGTCTTCCGCAGGTCCGACAACAACGAATTCGATATGTCCTTTCAGTTTCGCGACAATCCGAATGGCCGTGTGGAGGTTCTTCATCGGCGAAATTCGGCCGACGAACGCAATGACAGCGTCACCAGCTCTTTTTGGCTTCAGGTCGGCGGGCATGATCAAGGGTGACGGCAGATCGGACGCTATGAAGATTTTTGCTTCGGGACCTGCGACCCGGCGGATATCTGCTGCTTCGTGCACGGTTGAAGCTTGCCATACTACGTTGCGCCATATTCCAAATGTTCGAAGCATCCCGAGATAGACCTTCTTTTGCCATGGCTTCAGCGAAAGTGCTCCAGGGGAGAATTCACCGCGCGGAGCCAGAATGATCAGCGGCGGCGGATCCAACGCCTTGCGCGCCCGTATCGCTGCAAGCAGGGGAATGAGCGTATACCTGCGTGAAAGCACCGAATTCAGATAGATCACATCTGGTTTCTGATGCAGGATTTCCGACAGGATGCGTCCAACGGTCATGTCTGCGGTTTCAGTATACATGATCCTTGCGCCCTCCCGGTTCTCCCAGTCGCCTGGACGAACGCCAGGGTAGTGCTCCTTTTCACCAAGATCATGCGCCCGGGTAATGATGCGAAACTCGACAGTGCCGCTTAAGGTCATCACCATGTTTCGGATCGTGGTGATCGGACCTCCCCCGCGGAAACCTGGAAGATAATAGTCACAGAAGACCAGGGCCTTGAGCCGTTCGCGACGCTCGGTCAAACTCATCATGAGGACCTGAATGAAGGAGACGAAATAGAGTTCAGGCTGTCGTGCAAGGAAGGAAGAGCGTATCCCAGTGCATCAGATAGCTTCTCGGTCGATAGGGACATGTCCAGGGGGCGAGGCGCCTTCAACGGGGCCTTGGATAGTTCAGCGGCAGAAATCAAGCCGCGGTCCAGACCAAAATGCTCCGCCAACCTGTGCGCGAACTCGAACTTCGAGATCCGCTCGGCGCCGCAGCAGTGATAGATCCCGGCTAAATCCAACCCAGCGGCTGCGAGAATCGTTCGAGACAGGAGCGGCATGGCGATTGGCGTGAAATATGCGTCGGTAAAGGCGTTGAGCGTCTGACCCGTGCGAAGGCGCTCAAGCATCCAGTCTGAGAGCGATTTGCGCCACGTCAAGCCGTTGCCGAAGAAGTTGGTCCGCAAGATCAAAGCGTCGGGATTTGCCTCCGATACCAGTTTTTCGCCTAGAGCCTTGGTCCGCGCATAAGCGTTTAGCGGATGAAGGGGCTCTTCCTCCGAGACATTTTGGTTCGTTCCATCCCATAAGTGATCGGTAGAAATGTATACGAACTTTTGGTGGCTGAGAGCGCCGCCAGCAAATTCCGATGCCGCCCCAGCGTGCAGTCGTTCGGCCAGCGCTTCGTTCGCCTCGCATCTGTCGACGTCGGTTAATCCCGCGACATAGACAATGACATCTGGATCAGATTGCCTGAGGATTTTGCGCACGTCCAAGGATTGTGCGAGGTCCAGAGGGATGACATTTTGATCTTGGGCTGTGCTGTTGGAGTTTGCAGTCGCCCATGTCTCTATCCCGACGTCAATAAGTGACCGGCACAGCGAATGTCCAAGCATGCCGCTCCCACCGACGATCAACCATCGCCTGTTCACTGGCTTAACTCCTGCAAACGGCCGTCTAACATCGTCAATACACGATCGCATGGGGCCAGAGTACTCATCCGATGGGCTATCACGACAATTGTCTTCTGCCCACGCAAAGCTTCGATAGACTCCACGACCAGCCGCTCTGTATCGCCGTCCAGCGCTGATGTGGCCTCGTCGAACAGCAGTACATCGGGGTCATGGTAAAGAGCGCGCGCAATACCGATCCGCTGGCGCTGTCCACCGGAAATTGCGGCGCCCTGTTCCCCGACCATTGTCTGCGCACCGAGCGGCAAAGATGACACAAACTGATCGAGTCGGGCGAGTTTCAGCGCCTGTTCAACGCGTCTGTCATCTATTTCTTCTTCCGGGATACCAAATGCCACATTCTGCCTCAGACTTTCGTCTGAAAGATAGACTGACTGGGGGACATAACCGATGCGCGACAGCCAGGCGTCGAGATTGCTTGAAATCTCCACACCATCTGCGCGAACGCTTCCCGACGCAGGCGGCAGCAGCCCTATCATGACATCAAAGAGAGTGCTCTTTCCGCTTCCTGAGGGGCCGATGATGCCGACGCATTCGCCCCAGTTCACTGCGAGGTTCAAATCTTGTAGAATCCAGGTGCCGCCGGGATAGGCAAGTGAAACATCTTCCAGTATCAGGCCATGTTCTGCCGATGTCTCGACGATGTCGGCGCGGCGCCCAACTGGAACCGGAGCGCCAGAAATCGTCCCGTGGTGGAATTCGTGCCAGACAGCCATGACGGCCGGCGCACCCATGCGCAACTGCTGGGCGGCGCCGAGCAACTTGCTTGCTGAATTCATCAGCCGTAAAGAAGCCACGCCGAATACTGTCAGCAGCGGCACGATATCGGCCATTTTCTGGTTTGCGGTCATCAGCGACATTGCAGCGAAGAAAACAAGCACGAGCGCCGTTTCAAGATAATATCGGGGTAGTTGTGTAAACAAACTGCGGTCTGACTGCGACCGTGCATATGTTCTCCGCGCTCGCTCAAGCCGCCGGACAAGTTCATCTTGCCGCCCGAGCACGCGCACCTCCCGCCCGGCACCAATTCCCTGTTTGAGCTCGTTCAAAACTTCAAAACTTGCACGTTGAAATTGTTCGCCGACAAGATTGAGCCGACGCTTTATGAAGTAGTAATATACACTGGATAGAGCGACGATGATAAGTGCAGCTGTGAATGCGACTTCGACGTAGAAAAACAGAAGCGCTCCCAGCAAAATAACTAAGAGAAGAAGTTCTGCAAAAATCGTAATCATTGGGATCAAGAATGATAGAAAGACATGACTGCAGGAGGTTGAAGCGTTTCTGATCAATTCTGAGGAATTTCGGTTCGAAATCGACGGCCAGGGTCCCCGCAGATATTTTTCAAACAGTTTGCGCCCGAGTTCAGCTTCAGCGGCAAACAAGAAATGGTATTGCCATTTCAACAGGAACACCGACAGAAAGTTCTTGATGACAAAAACGAAAGCGATGAGCCCGGAGAACAAAAAGGCGGGTGCAGCGCTGGCACCTGCCAAAGAAGAAGGCAAGAAGCTGGCAAGTGCCTGAAATTGACCATCCGACGAGTTATCCACGAGGGAGACCACCAGCGGAAAGAACAGGGCAATACCGGCGGCATCAAGAGCGGCGAGAATGGCAAAGCTTGCCAACAGCAATGGCAGTTTGCGACGCGTGCCCGGGTCGAGGAGTGAAAGGCTCTTGCCGAGTGGTAGGGTAGTCAGTTTCATGATTCCGGAAGGCCTTTTCTCGCCCTTTGAGACTCGGGCCGTATTCGCATAAATTATCCTGCAACGGAAGTCGAAGTCGCCAGCCTGCTATCCTTGCACCGTGCTGGATAAACGCGTCTGAAGAGGTTGTTCGCAGAAGGACTGCCATTCGACCCAGCCGCAGTTGAGGCAATGTTGCGAGATTCTGTCCCAAGGTCTCCGCGATGTCGTGGGGCAAACTGCACCTTCGGACGCCGTGAAGGGATGGCCAATATGAGCCGCGGGGGCAGACCCATCTGTTCAGCTTGAACCGCTGGCTTTGTACAGGCACGAAATTCGCTGCTGCAAAACTCCTTTGGCTTGAGCTGGTTAGTCGGACTTGCGACCCTTTTGCCGGACAAAGGCGGACGGATTCCACTGAAGCATGGTCCGGGTCTTTTCTATATCGACTTCAAGATTGTCCAGCAGTCTGTTTTTCATGGGCGCATGAACGGCAAGCAATCGTAGAACCGTATTGGACAATAGGAAATTCATCATCTTCGACGGTTCGGTCCAGCCAAAATCAAGAAGTATATCGTGGGTCGATATCGGGTGGCTGTCCGCGACCAGGAAAATCTGATTGGCGGCCTCCTTTCGCTGGTGTGCGGCAAGTATTGCACTGGAAAGGTTCGAAAGATGGACGAGCGATCGGCTGTTTTTGATAGATCCAAACGGAGAAGGTGGGTGGAATTTCCCCCATTTTTCGAGGGTCGCCATGTTGCCCTTTGCACCCTGCCCATAAACCAGCGGAGGTCGGATGACCACGATTTCCATACCTGAGTGTGTCCCCAGGTCGAACAAAGCAGCTTCCGCTTCTGCTTTCGAGACAGCATATGGGCCTTGAGGCGCAGGCGGATCGTCTGCTCTGAAGGGTTGAGCAGCTTTCGTTGTTTCGCCGTTGACCTTGATCGTGCTTACGAAAATGAAGCGTCGTACGCCAGCCTGCGCTGCTGCGCGCGCAAGATTAAGGGTCGCTTCCACGTTCGCCTTTCGAAACTCAGAGAGAGGATCCTTGGCACGGTCTCTGGTCAAATGAACACGCGCCGCCAGATGAATGATTGTATCGACATCACCGAGCAAGGGCGCCCAATCCATCTCGGGGCCATATGTTGGCACTTGTAAAAGGCCGGTTTTGGCAGCCCGGGATACGCCTTTAACCCGAATCCCCTGTTTCTGCAGTTCCTGCAGGAGGTAGCTGCCGACAAACCCCGATGCGCCAGTCACTAAAGTCCAAGTCACATGGCCCCCTCAATCAGATAGTCTGTCTGCCGATGCAGCTTCAGTATGATCGCTGTTCTCGATCAGAGAAAACAGTATTGTCTTTGCACGGCGCTCGTCTTCTTGTGACACCGCCTGTGTCAAAGCCTCAAGGGCCTGATCAAGACCCTGACAGCCGGTCATCGATCCATCGGCTCGCATTATCTTCGGATGCGCGGTGGGTTTTGCGTGATCTCGGTTATAGAAGAGCTCTTCATACAGCTTCTCACCTGGACGCTTGCCGATGACTTCGATTGCGATACCGCTGTCAGGATTTTGTTGATTGCGGACCTTGAACCCCGCAAGTCGGATCAGGTTTTCTGCGAGATCTCCAATGCGCACGGGTTCGCCCATGTCGAGCAGGAAGACATCGCCACCCTGTGACAGCGAGCCGGCCTGCACAATCAGTTCGGCAGCCTCCGGTATCGACATGAAATATCGTGTCATGTCTGGATCGGTCACGGTGACGGGGCCACCTTTGGCAATCTGCTCTTTGAAAAGCGGGACCACGGAACCGTTCGAACCAATGACGTTTCCGAAACGGACTGCGCAGAAGATCTGTCGAGCCGAACCTTCCTGGGGCGTCTGGGCAAGCTGGCGGACAATCAGCTCGGCCCAGCGTTTCGTGGCTCCCATGACGTTTGTTGGCCTGACCGCCTTGTCCGATGATATCAAGACAAAACGCGATACATGGCCCTCTGCTGCGGCCCGAGCCAGACGCATGGTGCCGAAGACATTGTTGCGAATGCCTTCCAGCACGTTTGCCTCGACCAGTGGTACATGTTTGTGGGCGGCCGCGTGATAAAGCACCTGCACTTGATGGGTAGCGATAACCCTGCGCACCAGTCGCTCATCAGTAACCGAGCCCAGAATCGGTATGATCTCGATATTGCTCCGATCGTTCAATTCTTGTTCGATGCGGTAGAGCGCATATTCGCTGGCTTCGAAAAGAACCAGCTTGGCAGGCTTCCACGTTGCGATCAGACGGCAAAGTTCCGATCCGATGGAGCCACCGGCCCCAGTGACCATGATCGTTTTTCCGGTCAGGGCGCTCTCCAGAAGGGATTTGTCTGGCGGTACGAATGAGCGTCCCAACAACTCGTCGATCTCGATTTCCCGAATCTGATTGACGATGTATCTGCCGTCGACGATGTCGGAAATGTCCGGGACGCTGCGGATCTTGATTCCGAGCCCGGTAACACGGCCAATGACTGCCTGCCTCGATTCAGACGGGATCGACGACATCGAGAGAACAATCTCCCGAATGCCGTAGCGCTCTACAAGTCTTGGAAGATCCTGCGCCGGAAACACCCTGTAGCCCGCGACATCGCGTCCGTGAAGCGCTGGATCGTCGTCGATCAAACCCATCACATACCGGTTTCCGTGGCCCCTCAATGCATGCGCCAATCGTGCCGCCGTTGCTCCGGCTCCGTAGATGAAGATCGGTTCTTCGTCTCGACGCATGCCAGTGCCCGCATTCAGCACCCATTTGGCGGCAAACCTCATGCCACCGATCAGCAGTGTTCCAACCAGGAAATAGATGAAGGGTACCGAGCGAGGTACAATGCCCTGGCCGGCCATCTCGAGCAGAAAGATGATGATCACCCAGCACATGGTCGCAATCATCATCGCCTGAACGACTGTCCAGATGGCTGCCTCCGGCAGATAGCGGATCACCGATCTGTATAGTCCCAGGCGAATGAACACAGGGATTGCGACAACGACGGCAAGCGCTGCCAGGACCATTCGCTCGGACGTAAATGTGGGGGTCCAATCTGAAAGACGCAGGGCGTAAGATGCCCAAATTGCGAAGAGAAGCGTAAGCGCATCGAGAGTTATCATGACCGTGCGCTTCCAAAGGCGTGGAGTGCGCACCACGGCATCTCGAATGCTTCGTATCATCGGATGCTGCACGAGGCCTGCGTCTTGCATGAGTTCTTGCTCGCGCTTCAGAAGGTTAAACTGCTTTAGTGTGAAACACCCTTGGCCCGAACAACCTTGAGAGCCGTCATTGCCAGAATTTTCATGTCAAACATCAAGCTTTGACGTTGGAGATACTCGACGTCATAGGCAACTTTCAAGGGAATTTCCAGTTCGTCCCGGCCATTAACCTGCGCCCAGCCCGTCAGGCCGGGCACCAGCTGGCTTACGCCCGCTTGAGTACGGGCCTCGATCAGATCGTATTGATTAAACAGTGCAGGTCTGGGCCCAACCAGGCTCATCGTCCCCCGTAAGATGCACCAAAGCTGCGGAAGCTCGTCAAGACTGCTCTTTCGCAAGAACCCACCTATCGGCGTCAAATGCGATGCGGGGTTGGTCATCAGATGTGTTGCGACGACCGGCGCATCCGTTCGCATCGTCCGAAACTTGGGCATCAGAAAGATCTGATTGTCCTTCCCAACCCGCTGCGACCAGTAAAGTGCGGGACCGTTGGATGTGAGACGTACCGCAAGAGCAATCACAATCATGGGCACTGCAAACACGAGTGCTGCGGTGGCCGAAATGGCAAGATCGATTTGGCGCTTCATCGGCATGGGGACTAACGGCTGCGACCGGCCGCGTTTTCCGGCAGGTCCCATGCGACTGGGTGGGGACTATGGATCATGCGTTGATTTCTCCTTGATTGCACAACGGGACGTGGCCTACTCAGGGTTCGTAGCCTTAACCGCATCAAGAGCGTCTTGAGCCGCGGCACGCCACGTTCGAAGGCCATGCTGGGCTTTACCAATTTGCTGGGCGACGCCCAAGCGGAAATCGTGGTCGTTCATCACTAGACCTATGATATCTGCGAGCATGGCGGCATCATCGGGCGGGAAGTAAAGTCCCACGTTTCCGCAGACTTCTTGCAACGCTTCGGTCGTCGAACAGATCACCGGAGTACCGCACCACAGTGCTTCGCCAGCCGGCAGGCCCCAGCCTTCCAGCTTGCTCGGCATCACAAGGGCGAGAGCGCCCTTGTAGAGCTTGACGAGATCGGTCTGGTTGGGATTGTCAATGAAGACAATCTTGTCCTGAATGCCGAGAAAGATGGGCCACGATATATAGCGATGCAGCCTCTTTCTGTAGGAACCGGCGATCACCAACGGCGGTACAGGTTTGCCGTCCACATGCATTTGTCTGAGCGCCTCCAGGACGACCTTGATGTTCTTTCGGCCCGGATTGAGGGCTACCGTCAGGAGGGATGGCTGCGATGGCACTGAGATTTCCGAGGCTTCAGTGCCGTCAGGACAATGGTGAACGAGTTGCACCACGTCGACTGGACCGCATGGTTTGGGAAGCATGCCCTTTTGACAAAGCTTCCGAGCTCTTTTGCGGTGAAGTTCGAATGCGTCAGGATGAGGCCAGCATGCTCGATCAGGAACCCGTTGTCGGCCAGAAGGTTGCGATCGAGTTTGCGGAACCGCTTTGTTGCCCCGTCATGCAGTGGCATGAAATCGTGCAGCAAGGGCACGATGGTCGCTCTTGATCCCCGAGCGTGGAGTACCCTGACCATATCCACAATCAGTTTCGGCCGTGCTGCGGAGAAGAAGGTTCCGCTTTCGATTGCGACGGGTGTCAGATGTCCAGCGTGTTCCAGCCAGTTGTCTCTGTTTTTCCTCGACATAGATCGGTTCAACAGGCGGAAGATGAGCGGTAGGAGAGGGTTCTTGCCGAAATAAGACCTTACCCATTTCTGACCGAGATCCTTCGGCAGATCGAACTTCACACTTCCGTCCTGTCGATCCTGCCACGTAACTTCGTAGAAGTCCTGTATGCCGAAGGAAAAACGACAAATCGTATTTCGCCATCGAGCAAGGCTGCTTCCCTTCCGATTTCGTGGACCGTGCGGCGATCCCGTATTACTGCGTGTGTTTTCTTGATATCGATAGCAGCGCCTCTGTCAGATCGAAGCAAAGCGGGCCGGTTATGTCTGCGATCGTTCCTGCATGCTGCTCGACAAGGCATAGAGCACCCCACAGAGCAGGCAGAAATAGTGCGTGTAGAATTTGAGATTCAGGAAGGCATCGAACATCATCGCGATGCCCCAGAGCAGCGACACTCCGGTCGTCAGCAGTATCCTGTCGGCCATCGATAGACCCTTTGACACAAACCAGGGGATGGCGAGGAAGCCGAGACCAAGCGTGAGCTGGAGCAATCCTCCGGTTACGAGCCAGGTGAGATACTGATTGTGATTGTGCTCGTAGCCATAGCTCGCGTGTATGAGCTTCTGAAGATACAGAGAGCCATGTCCGAAGACGGGTTTTTCCATGATCGCAGCAATGGAAGTTTTCCACATCGCGAGGCGAAGGCTGATTGCTGCGTCATTGATCCCATTGGCAGCTTGGTTGGGCGCAGACTGCGTTGCCGGTGCGGCCCCGGCAATTCCCGGGTCCTGCATGGTCGATGGTGCTGCTACTGACGGTGTCGCGGGGACGGTCTTTTCCCCAGTTGTCGTCAGTTGCGATGTCATCTTCGCCAATGTCTCGAAGGTCGATGAGAAGCGGCTGGCTGGCCCGCAATCCGTTGCAAAACCGATCGCAACCGAAAACAAACCGCCTGCGATCGCGGCTGATAGGAGATGATACCAGCGAGGCACGCCTCTCTTGAAGGAGGGAAGCAAGCTCAGGAGAAACAATAGGCCAAAGACGCCAACCTGCGCCACGGCGACACCGCGGGAGCCGGTATAAGTCGTCGAAACAACGATACTGAGCGCGAGCAAGCCGACCCGAAGCCAACGCTCACCGGCTGTGAACTTTTCCCATCCGACCAGACAGACAAATGTGAGTGTTGAGAACAGGAGAGCAGGGATAAATGGCCATGGAGCCAGGCCTCGCACGCGACAGCCGTCTCTTATCCCGGCAAACATCATGTAGGACAAGACGGCAAAGCAGGCGACGAGAAGCCAGGGCATCAGTTTGCGAAATTGAGATGCCAGATTTCTGATCTGCAGGCTCCGCACCAGGCCAACGGCAAGCATAGCGATCGCCACAGAATAGGATTCAAGGCTTGGATTGACCGGGCGGGGATCTGTCGCCTCAATCCCTGTGAAGAAGAAGAGAACGAACAGACTGTATGCGAAATAGATGCCGAACGGGGCCAGCAGCGTCCAGATTGACACTGAATAATGCCTGTTCCTCAGCGCGTGCAATAAGAACGGAATTGGCAAAACGCCTGCAACGACGAGAAGAGGCGTTACCCTGCTCGCGAGAAACAGCGCGATAGCAAGCCCAGTGAGAAACAGGAAGTCTGAGGCTCGCCACAACCGGTCGATATGGATGTTCATGTTCCCGTTCCAGATATTTGAATGCCTGATGCGAAGAAGGTCAGATTTGGAGCTGCTTTGAGATCTCACACCCCCGCTCCATCAAGCGCGAAGTGCGTAGGCCAGTCTTACGAAATCATCGCGCAGCCTGAGGACATAGGTCGAGAGACGTCTCCATTTCGGAAATTTGACGGAACGGTAGATGTCACGTGTTGCAATCGTTGTGCCGCCGCGCGCTATACTCGCCACATTGTTTCGTGTCGTGTAGACATGGCCACCATGGTCCCAGCCCCGTTCAAGGGCTGCGTCCCAGGGGTAACGCATTATTGTGAGGTGTTCGATCAGGAGGGCTGCCCCTTGCCGAGACACGGCGTAACAGGCGGATGAACCGAGTGGACCATGAATGGCACGACCGACGTCGTCACCTCGGCTTGATGTGCTGGTCTTTATGAATCCGACGACGCGGTGATTGAAGAACTTGATCACGTCGGCATCGGGAACCGATGCGAACGCGGCCTGCACGCGATCCTTCAGGTCTGCGCTCAATTCGACGTCATCTTCGATGATCAGGGCAATGTGGTCCTTAGTCGCCAGGAATGCGTTGAGCGCCTTGATGTGGCTTCTGTAGCATCCATATTCGCCGGCGAGCATCATGCGACCGGTATGGCGGCGGAACGCCGCATCATCGGTCGCCTCTCGCAGGGTTTCCGGTGTGAGCTTTCCATCAACTGCGGAAACGCGGGTTATAGAGAGGCCTAGCTCGGCGGCGCGGGCAGCGAGACTTTGCCATCGGTCTGTCGATCGATCGAGATTGATCGCGAGAATTGCGACATTGGTGTTTTCAAGTCCTTCGACCATGCTCTCATTCTCTTTCAAGCAGGCTGTAAGGGGAGATGGCGATGCCCGTGTCTTTGCGCCCAGGAAGATTGTTGCAGGTCTCATCGGCGATCACAAAGTCAGCGTCAACCTTGGCTGCCTCGGCAATACTGATCTTGTAGAAGCGCTGCAGATAGGTGTGCAAAGCGGAATCCTGCCAAACGGTTTGACAGACGCTGATCACGGGGTTGCAGTTGGGTTTGCTGGAACACACAAAGTCTTCGATGGCCGCAGCTTGGGCGATCGTTCGCGCATCTGTTCCTGGACGACCCACATTGGCGAGCACAGTCACAACGCAAACGGCGAGGAACAGCATTGAACTGAAGTTGAAGATTCGCGTCTGCCGTTCAGTTAGCCGAGATAGACCATCTACAAACGCTGGCCCTGCGAGGACTGCAAAACCTGCCGAGTAAAAAAACAGGGACGTGTTGAAGTAAAAATTTGCAACGCGTGGACTGAGGCCGATCGGCAACGACGCAGACATTCCGACCATGATCAAGAATGCAGCACGTTGCAAACGCTGCCGGCGCAGCAGACTATCACTTTTGCCAAGTTGAAACCGCCAGGATGCAAAGGCAGCTAGAGCGAGGATGGCCAGTGAATAACCATTTATACCCAGTATCTTGCGGAAGACGTAGAAACCTCCGCCGTAATAACCGCGCCCGCCGCTTAGACTTGCAAACAATTGAGCCTTGAAATAGCGCTGGAATGCTTCGTATGACGGTTCGTAGCTATAAAGCCCTGCCAAAAAGATCAGGATGACGAGAAGAATGGCGCAGCAGTCCAAGATCATGATTGGAAATGTCGATCTGCGAAAGACGAGCCAGTAAATGGCAGGTGCCGCCAGGGGGAATAGTCCTACGGGCCCCTTGGTCATCAGCGAGAGGCAAATGAATAGCCCTGCGCAGGACAAAATCGCGAGGCGTCTGGCGGAGAATGCCGCTGTCGCTTGTTCGCAGGCGATGACGATCAGCAAGATGGCCGTCAGTGAAAACACGGCAAGCAGGTTGTCCAGCAGGCCGTTTGCAAACCCCCAGTTTAATCTGCCGGCAATGAGCGCCATGAAGAGGGCAAGCGGAAAGGCCTGCTGAACAACAAGGTCATCCCTGTTCAAGCGCATCCAGATCTGAAACAGCAGCAAGGCCGATATGATGAAGTTCAACAGCGAAAAAGTCTTTTCGACCACGATCGTGTCGCCAAAGACGGAATAACCGATCGCCTGCAGCCAGAACATCAATGGAGGATGTTCAGCGAAGGTCGGAAAAAGCCAGTCCGAAAAATACGGAGCCCACATGGTTCCGCGCCCCTCGGCCAGATTTCTGGCAACTGAGGCATAGATACCGCCGTCGAAAAACATGGACACATGTACAAGCTGGACGAGGATCTGCAGGCAGATAGCGCCAAGCAGAAACAACCAGACGGCAATCATCACAGTCCGCGAAGGCATAGGGCTAAGACCGGTTTTCATGCTCATTTCCAGATGAACCTATTGGCGATGACAAATTTCCAGACGGTGTCGATTGCGATACCGGCCAGCGTTGCGATGAAGACGACGTGGATCAGGTTTTCGTAGGCAAGGGTAGCGGCTGATACGTTGGCCACGATACCGACGGCGGAGACGGCCAGAAACTTGAAATAGCCCGACAGAAGCAGCAACCCGTGCAATCGCCTGTCCTGGAATGTCAGGAGATTGTTGAGGAGAAAATTGCTCGTTGCGGCAATCAGGGTCGCAATCGTCTGGGCTACGGCAAAGGAAGCCGACGCCGCCAGCGTCGAGTAGAGGACGGCGAAATGCACGAACACCCCCGATCCGCCAACAAAGAGGAAGGAGATGAGGCTCGCCGGAACAATGCCTCTCGTCATCTTGCTCATCAGGAAAGTCGCGAACTTCCAGAGAACATAGCTGTCCAGCTTTGAACTGCCGTGGAGGCGAGTTCCGAAATCGAAGAAGACTTCCCCGTGGCGCAGGGTCTTGTCTGTGTAGAGGATGTCCAGGAGCAATTTGAAGCCGGGATCACCGAGGTCGGGCGCCAGCTTGAGGAAGCGGTCCCGGCGGATCAGAAAGAAGCCTGTGAGGGGATCGGAGAGTTTTCGTCCGATGACGAAGCTGCTCAATGCATTGCCGATCTGCGAGAGTTTGCGGCGAAGCGGCGATAGTCCTTCCAGGGCCTGATCGTCCTCAAGCCGGCGGGCTGCGCTGACGATGTCGAGACCATCGCGTTCCATGCGATCGACCATTTCGATCAGAACTGCTGGATCGTGCTGTCCGTCTGCGTCCATGACGCAAAGCAGGTCTCCCCGAGCCGAGAGCATGCCCTGGATGCTCGACTTTGCAAGGCCTCGATCAGCAAATCGGATGATGGGACGTACCCGTGGTTCGGCAATCCCATAGTCGAACGCTTTGCGCGCCGTGCCGTCGGCGGAATTGTCGTCGACAAACAGCAATTCCCAGTCGAAGCCGGCAAGCGATGACTTCACCCGCTCGGCAAAGGGCACAATGTTGGCAACCTCGTTATAGGTCGGCGCAATGATGGAAATGCGATTTGACGCCACGGCCGGTCCTACTGAGTCTTCGAAAAGAGAAGGCGGCCTGTGTGCCTGTTATCCGGTAGACCGCGATCTGTTGAGGCCCTGACCGCTAGCGTCAGTTTTACGCCAACCTGCCCTGACAAAGGGACGATCTGTCTGTCCGCTAGTCTGTCTCTGATCACGTTCACCCGATCCCGCACAGCCGTTCAGGCTGTAGTCCCCGTAGTCTAGTTGTCCCGGTGGCTCGGTAGCATCTGAATGCCGATGCAGCAACAGGCTACGCTGACCAAGATCGGGCATCATGTGTCGAAGGATCTTCACCCCCCCACCAAGCCCTTGTAGGCCCTCCCCCACTTCAACATTGCTCGCGACCTCGGATATCACCACGCGCTCGTCCGTCGAGATCGACGTTGGCCATGGTTTACCGATCTTGCAGTGACAATCTTGCGCTACGCGAAATACCTCCTACATCATCGCAGTGATAGGAGACCCGGCCCCATGACAAGCCCTGCGCCGCAAGAAAGCCCTGCGATCGAAGGCGGCGTGGCTTCAAAACGCCTCGCTCGCCTTCGCATGCATGCGGCTGAAGCAGGATCGGTGAGCCTCGACGAGTTGATGTCGGCGATGGGGCGCAGCAGTATCGCCTTCGCCATTCTGATTCTTTCCCTCCCTGCCCTCACGCCCATCCCCGGCCCCTTCGGCATGGTCTTTGGCTCTTGCCTTGCGATTGTATCCTTGCAGATTATCGCGGGTTTTCGCCGGATCTGGCTGCCGCAGTTTCTCGGGCGCCGACAGGTGTCGGGCGGCACGATCGATATCATGGTCCGCTACACGGCTCCTCTGGTTTCGCGGGTCGAGACGCTGCTGCGCAAGAACAGAATGCGCCATTTTGCAGGTCCGCGAGCACAGGCATTTCTCGGCATACCTGTCCTTCTTCTGGCGATTGCAGTCGCTTTGCCCATCCCCTTCGGCAACATGCTTCCGGTCGCAGCGCTCGTCATGATCGCGCTGGGCCTCATGGAGCGTGACGGCCTCGTCACGATTCTTGGCCTCGCCATGGGTGTCATTGCGCTTGGCGCCACAGGTGGCCTCGTCTACGCAGCCGCCTGGGGACTGGGCTCGATCGTCGGCCCCTGAAAAAAATCTCTGACGCGATGGAATAGGATCGCGATGGGCTTCGTATACTGGGCATGACGACGAGATCGAACCCGTTTAACGTGATTGGCCAGCTCGCAGCCCTGCGACGCTACGCCCGTTCGCTCGTCCGAAATCCGGACGAGGCGGAAGACCTCGTCCATGATGCGCTGGTGCGAGCGCTGGAACGCAAGTCGACCTTCAGGAGCGGTGGCAGCATCCGCAATTGGCTAATGTCGATCCTGCACAACACCCACATAGACCGGCTTCGCCGCGACAGGGCGATCAACCGTCGCGAAAGTGCAGTCGCCGACCTTGTCGATACGGTCTCACCCGCAGGCCAGGAGCACTCTGTGCGGCTGGCGCAGGTTCGGGAGGCCTTTCTGGCCCTTCCCGAAGATCAGCGCGAGGCCCTTCATCTCGTCGCCATCGAAGAGCTTTCCTATCAGGAAGCCGCCGATGTGCTGAACATTCCCGTCGGCACGCTGATGTCTCGCGTCTCCCGCGCCCGCGCCCGCTTGAGGGCGATGGAAGGCGGCGAGGAGACGAGCGCCGTGCCCCATCTCAGAATTGTTGGAGGAAACCCCGATGACCAGCAATGATCCCGTGATCGAGGCCGACCTGCACGCCTATGTCGATGACCAGCTGGATGTCGCCCGCCGCATCGAGGTCGAGGCCTATCTCTCCGAGAATCCGACGATCGCTGCGAAAGTGATGGCGGATCTGCGGGTACGGGACGAGCTGAGACTTGCCCTCGCCGGCATACCGTCGGTGGTGCGTCAGGAGACCCGCGAGGCAGCACGCGCGCTCGAAAGCGCCTTCAACCGCCCGCGCACCTTCGATGTGATGCGGCGCGCGGCGGCAGTGGTGCTCCTCGTCGGTGCGGGCTGGATCGCCCATGGCTGGATCGCGCCGGGCAGTATCGGCGAAGTCGTGGCCTCGGTGCCGCCGCCGCAATTCGTCGAGGAGGCCATGCGTGCCCATCAGACGGCGGCGCTGCGCGAGCAGATGACGTCACAGACGGAGGTCAGCCGCTTCGACCCGGCCGAAATCCGTTCGGCAACCGCGATCGTTCTGCCGACCATGCCGGCGGAATGGTCGGTGCGCGACGCCCAGGTTTTCCCGTCCACCTACGGCCCGAGCGTCGAGCTCGAGGTGGAGCCCCAATCCGGCGAGAGGCTGTCCCTCTTCGCCGTCCGGCCTGGCAACTTCTCGGTTCAGCAGGTTCTGCTGAAGCAGGAGGGCCAGACCAATGCAGCCTATTGGCAGATCGGCGAAGTTGCCTATGCGCTGATCTCCGAAACCGAAAACCCGGACAAGCTGGCCGAACAGGCCCGCAAGCTTGCCCGGACCCTTTACTGATCCATTCAAGGAGGTAACTGACCATGGATCCTATCCAGAACCGCTTCGGCTACGGCGCTCAGGCCCAGTCTGCGGCACTTTTCGACGAAGGTCTGCGCAAGCACATGCTGCGCGTCTACAACTACATGGGCCTCGGACTGGTCATCACCGGTATCGTCGCCTTCGTGGTCAGCCAGACGCCGGCGCTTTACGTCCCGATCTTCTCCACTCCGCTGAAGTGGGTCGTGATGCTGGCGCCGCTGGCATTCGTCTTCTTCTTCTCGTTCCGCATCCATGCGATGTCGGCCGCCACCGCGCAGATGGCCTTCTGGGCCTTCGCCGCCGTGATGGGTCTGTCGCTGGCCTCGGTCTTCCTGGTCTTCACCGGAACCTCGATCGCCCGCACCTTCTTCATCACCGCGACCATGTTCGGCGCAATGAGCCTCTACGGCTACACGACCAAGCGTGACCTGTCGCAGTTCGGCTCGTTCCTGATGATGGGTCTGATCGGTGTCGTCATCGCCTCGATCGTCAACATCTTCCTGGGCTCGAGCGCCCTGCAGTTCGCGATCTCGGTGATCGGCGTCATCGTCTTCGTCGGCCTGACCGCCTGGGATACGCAGAACATCAAGCAGCAGTATGCCGAAAACTTCGACCAGGAAAGCCAGCAGAAGCTCGCCGTCTTCGGCGCCCTGTCGCTCTACCTGAACTTCGTCAACCTGTTCCAGCTGCTGCTGAGCCTGACGGGCCAGCGCGAAGAATAAGATAAAAACGCGTCGGGAGAACGCTTGAACAGGAAACGCCCGGGCTTCAACCCGGGCGTTTTCACGAGATGGGTCGAGGGCTTGTGTGAGACCAGATCCGATCCATAGCGGCGAGACACATCTCGTAGGCTTGCCACATCCCGCGCCTGCTTCGAGCCAAATCCACGCGGAATCGAAGGTAAAGACAAATCCAGTTTTCCGGTATGCGCGCGCGAACGATTGTCATCGATGCGCGTTTATCTGCAGTCTCAATAGCGTAAGGGAACCTTATGGACGTTCTACGTATCCTGCTTGCCATCCTCCTGCCGCCGCTTGGCGTCTTCCTCCAGGTCGGCATAGGTCTGCATTTCTGGCTGAATATTCTGCTGACGCTCTTTGGCTACATCCCGGGCATCATCCATGCCATCTGGGTCATCATCCGCAAGTAGCGGAAAACGGCAATTGCCCGTCACAGCTCAACAGGCTTGGTCCATCGTCTCATGGACCCGAAGCAGCATCATCGACAAGCACACAGGTATCGCTTAGGCGCGCGTCAAGGGCTCAGACGGACCTTTGTCTGATCAGAGCGTGACGATCAGCACAGCGAGGAAACCGATCGACAGGGTCGCCGCTGCGGTGGCGATCCGCTGTCTGCAAAGCTCCGTCGAACGCCACGATCTGTCATGGTTCAAAAGCTTCGCAATCGCATGTGACATGTCAGTCTCCCACGAACAGGGCCACTCATTGGCCCTGGCTAATGCTGACACATTCTCGTCATAATTCGCTTCGCGTCAATAATCACGACTAGATTGGTATTCTAAAGATGGCATCGTTCAGAAAATGCCTCTCCATGGCAAACACCTAAGTCAGGCAGCATCGCCCAATGCCTATCGAGCTGCGTTGTTCGAAAGGCGTTGATAACGGGCCTTGCCAACTCAAAACCGCTCAGCAATAGAAATTTTGATGTCAGACAACATGACAGAGCAGTGCGAGTAGCAGTCAATGAGGAGCCATGACAATGCAAACCACGAAAACGGCTTCTCAACCACATCGGCTCGCAGGCATGGCCGGCCCCGCAGTCATGCTGCTTGGAATGCTGCTCTTTGCGATGAACGACGCCATGGGCAAGTGGCTTGTGGCCAGCTATGGCCTTGGCCAGGTGATCCTGATCCGCAGCATTGCAGCGCTCCTGGTCCTCGCGCCCTTCCTCTGGGTCGCCGGTCTGAAACCGATCATCGAGGCTGAGCGTCCTTGGCTCCAGTTCACGCGGGTCGTCCTGTCGACGCTGGAGCTCTTCTGCTTCTATTACGCGGTGATGTACTTGCCGCTGGCCGACGTCATGACCTACTGGCTTGCAGCACCGATCTATGTCGCTGCGGCGGCCCCGTTCCTGCTCGGTGAGAAAGTCGGTTGGAGACGATGGACCGCCATAGCCGTCGGCTTCATTGGGGTGGTGATCACGCTGGAACCATCGAGCGCGATGTTCACCGCACCGGCACTAATCTCGATCATCGGCACCGCCGCCTTCGCCTTCATGATGCTTTCCGGCCGCAGCCTGCGTGGCACGCCGGACAAGACGTTGGTTCTGTTCCAGACGGCTGGAGCCGCCGTGGTCGGCCTGCTCGCAGCCCCCTTCGGCTGGGCGCCGATTACGTCAGCCAACGAATTTCTGTTGCTCGGACTGCTCGGCATCGTCGCCATGAGCGCGCATATGCTGGTCAACCGCGCCCTCAAGATCTCGGACGCCGCGACCGTTGCGCCGCTCCAATACACCCTGCTGCTGTGGGCGGTTGTCTTCGGCTATTTCTTCTTCGGCGAGGTTCCTCGACTGACCATGATCGTCGGCGCGACCCTCATCGTCGGCTCCGGCCTGTTCATCTTCTTCCGGGAACAGCAGTTGAAAAAGCGTGACAAGGTTCTGCCGGCGGTGCCAGATTGAGAGCTGCTGTCATCAGCGTCTGAAAAGACCTCGCTGAGCAAGATTCTCGAACAGTGCCCGCGTGCCGAAACTCCATTCCCGGCAGGCATTGGTGCGATCGACCCAGTTGACCAGACGACCGAGTGTGGGCGTGGAAATCTCAACTCGGTCGCCCACTTCGTGGGTAAAGCCGAGACCGGCACCGCGGCGATCCTTGACCGGGGCGAACATCGTGCCGAGAAACAAGACCGCACCATCGGGATACTGATGGTTCCGGTTGCGCAACTGGGAGACCAGAGTCTCCGGCGCGCGGCTGATGGCTTCCATCGGGCTTTCCCCCGTCATCTCGAAGCCGTCTTCGCCGCGAACCAACAGGGAAACTCGAACCTTTCTGAGAACATCCATGGTGAAGCTGCCATGGAACAGCCGAATGAAGGGGCCAATGGAGCAGGACGCATTATTGTCCTTCGCCTTCCCCAAAAGCAGCGCAGACCGCCCCTCGACATCCCGGAGATTGACGTCATTGCCAAGCGTCGCGCCGATGATCTTGCCGTCGGAACGAATGGCAAGGACGATTTCAGGCTCGGGATTGTTCCACTGCGAAATGGGGTGAATGCCGACGATATCGCCACAGGTCACCGATGACATCGGTTGGGCCTTGGTGAATATCTCGGCATCAGGGCCGATGCCGACTTCAAGATACTGCGACCACAGGCCCATGTCCTGCAACAGTGCCTTTACTTTGACCGCCTGATCTGAGCCGGCGACCAGCCCCCGGAGGCTGTCACCGAGAACGGGAGCGAGCTTTTCCCGGATAGCCTGGGCGCGCGCCGCATCGCCCTTCGCCTGCTCTTCGATCACCCGCTCCAGCATACTATCCGCAAACGTCACACCGGCGGCTTTGACAGCCTGCAGATCGATTGGCGCCAATAGATGCCCGGCGTCACCCGAGAGGAATTGATCGAGCGTTCCGAGCGCCGGAAGATCCTGGCGAGAGACGAGATACCGCGCGAGCTCCTCGATTTCAAACAAGCCCGATACGGTCGGCGAGACAGATGTGAGGTCGAGAACCACACCGTCGCGCACCAGGATAGGGCATGGTCCACCGGCAGCATCAGACCATACACGCCCGACCAGCACTGCCTCGGAAGCATCCTCTGGCAGAATATAGGCGGGCTCCAGACGTTCACTTTGCGGCAAGATGGACCTCCTCGCTTGTTCTCGTATACGTGCACCCTGAGCGCAACGGCATATTGTCAGGATGTCTGACAATGGGTGGAGCAGAGTTTTAGGGTCAGAAATCCTGCCTGTCTATCCCAGTGGGCCGCCGTGATCAGAAACTGCAAAAGGCTGTCGTCTCAGAACTGTTCCAGGCTCAGATCAATGCGGCTTGCCGCACCATGCAAATGGACCCGCATGGCCTCTCGGGCCGCCTTGGGATCACGATCTGCAATGGCGTCTCGCAGGCGGACATGCTCGGCGATCGTCACCTCGACAATCTCCTCAAGCACGGCACGCGCACGTGCCGCGTTGATGGCCATGCTGATCCGCTCGGCGATGAACCCAATAAACAAGGCGAAATAGTCGTTATGGGTCGCCTCAGCGACAGCCCTGTGGAAGGCAAGATCGGCAACGATGCCCTGCTCGGTCCACTTTTCGGAACCAGTCATTCGCGACAGGGCCTCATCGATCCGGGCAAGATCCTCGGATGTATGATGCACTGCCGCCAGCCCCGCAGCCTCGATCTCCAGTGGCACGCGAAGTTGAAACAGTGCCCGAAAACTCTGTGGCTCGGAGAGTTCGCTGTCCTTGATCCGAATCGGTCGCGCGGTGGGCTCGCTGATAAAGGCGCCGACCCCTTGTCTCGTTTCAACCAGCCCCTCGTTGCGGAGCTGCGCAATTGCTTCGCGCACCACCGACCGGCTGACACCGAGCGTCTTGGCAAGCACATGCTCCGTTGGCAGCCGCTCCCCGGGCTTGAGCCGCCCCTGGCTGATTTCCTCGGCCAATTGTGCGGCGATCCGGGCAGGCAGGTGCTCGCTGCGCCTAATTTGTCCGAAGCTCAATCGCCCGAGGTCGATAGACATGCCTGTTCATCTCCTTGCCACCCACCCCGGTATTTCACGAATCCGCGCCGGAATTCAATTGGCAACCGGCTTCATGATCGGAGAGCGGCTGATGAGCGTCAATCGACGCCAGTGCGCCCGAGTTCGAAGAGGCCCCTGCGTCTTGGCCGATTAGCCCGGCTCGAATTCAGGTTTGTCGGTATTGCACTCGGGCCTTCACGCATTTTGGAACCCGCTGACGCCTTGTGGCATGCAAGCCGAAAATTCGGTTTTCACGCAAGGAAAACAGAGTTATCAGACAACCTTACAAATTGTTCTCCGAAATACCCCTTGCGCAGAGGTACGTCCAGTCGAAGAATGGCAAGGGAGGAGTTTATCGCATGCAAATACTGGTGATCGGTGCGGCCGGCATGGTCGGTCGCAAGCTTGCACAGAGACTGGCACAAGACGCTGCGCTGGGGGAGCAGGAGATCACCAAGCTGACTCTATCGGATGTGGTGCCGGCAGAAGCACCCGCCGGCTTCCGGGGTCAGGTGACGATCGAGACGGTCGATCTGTCGGAACCGGCAGCGGCCGAACGCCTGATTGCCTCGCGTCCGGATGTCATCTTTCACCTGGCTGCCATCGTTTCAGGAGAGGCCGAGCTCGATTTCGAGAAGGGCTATCGTATCAACCTGGACGGCACACGTCATCTGTTCGAAGCGATCCGTCTGGCACACGTGGCAGATGGCTATCGCCCCCGCCTCGTCTTCACGTCGTCAATCGCCGTCCTTGGCGCTCCCCTGCCCTTCCCGATTCCCGACGACTTCCACGCCACACCCCTGACCAGTTATGGCACCCAGAAGGCGATCTGCGAGCTGCTGCTATCGGATTATTCCCGCAAGGGTTTTTTCGACGGCATCGGCATAAGGCTGCCGACGATCTGCATTCGCCCCGGAAAACCGAACAAGGCAGCCTCCGGCTTCTTCTCCAACATCCTGCGAGAGCCGCTGGTCGGCCAGGAAGCGGTGCTGCCCGTGAGCGAGGAAGTCCGCCACTGGCATGCCTCTCCCCGATCTGCAGTCGGCTTCCTCATTCATGGGGCGACGATCGATCTGGAACAGGTCGGCCCGCGCCGGAACCTCTCCATGCCCGGCCTTAGCGCTACCGTCGGCGAGCAGATCGAAGCCCTGCGCCGGGTCGCCGGAGAAAAGGCGGTAAAACTCATTCGCCACGAACCGGACGAGATGATCATGCGTATCTGCGCCGGCTGGGCGCCCGGCTTCGAAGCGACCCGCGCCCGTGCACTCGGCTTCACAGCCGAAAACAGCTTCGACGAAATCATTCGCGTGCATATTGAGGACGAACTGGGAGGAAAGCTGTGACCGAAACAACAAAGAGGCAGATTGCGTTTCTTGGCACGGGCCTGATGGGCGCTCCAATGACGAGGCGTCTTCTGGCCGCCGGTTTTCCGGTTACGGTCTGGAACCGCGACATCAGCAAGGCAGAGCCCTTGGCGGCAGCGGGTGCCCGGATTGCCGAGAGCCCGAAAGATGCCGTCGATGGTGCCGAAGTGGTGTTCACCATGCTCTCGGACGGTCACGCGGTCGAGGATGTGCTGTTCACCAGGGGCACAGCCGAAGCTCTCAAGAAGGGCGCCGTGGTCGTCGACACTTCATCGATAGCGCCGCCGATGGCCAGGGATCATGCCCGGCGCCTCATCGAGCTTGGCGTCACCCATATTGATGCGCCCGTGTCAGGTGGCGTCGTTGGCGCAGAAGCCGGTACGCTGGCGATCATGGCGGGCGGCGATGCCGAAGTGATCGAAGGTCTTTCGGACATCTTCGCCCCCCTCGGTCGGGTGACCCATGTCGGTCCCTCGGGCGCCGGCCAGATCTGCAAGCTTGCCAACCAGCAGATCGTCGCGATCACCATCGGCGCCGTGGCAGAAGCCATGATGCTGGTAGAGGCCGGAGGCGCCTCTCGAGAAAAGTTCCGGGAGGCAATTCGCGGCGGTTTCGCCGAAAGCCGGATCCTCGAACTGCATGGCCAGCGCATGGTCGATCGCCGCTTTGAGCCGGGCGGGCCCTCGCGCCTGCAACTCAAGGACCTGAATGCGGTCGCCGCAATGGCTGAGACCTACGGCCTCGAACTGACTCTGACCTCGGATGTCCGTAAGGCCTTCGAAGCCTTCGTCGCCGCCGGGAACGGCAACCTCGATCACAGCGCCCTCCTGCTGCACCTCGAAAAGATCAACGACCGCAAAGGCCCGGCGGATGACTGAGACAGATAAGCCAAAACGCAGGCTGCGCTCGCAGGACTGGTTCGACAATTCCGATCACCTCGACATGACGGCGCTCTATCTGGAGCGCTTCATGAACTATGGCACGACCCCAGAGGAATTGCGCTCCGGAAAGCCGATCATCGGCATTGCCCAGTCGGGCTCCGACATCAATCCCTGCAACCGTCACCATCTCGATCTCGCCAAACGCGTCCGCGACGGCATCCGCGATGCGGGCGGCATCCCGATCGAGTTTCCGTCCCATCCGCTGTTTGAGAACTGCAAGCGACCAACGGCAGCTCTTGACCGCAACCTCGCCTATCTCGGTCTGGTCGAGCTGCTCTATGGCTATCCCTTCGATGGGGTGGTGTTGACGACAGGCTGCGACAAGACCACGCCATCAGCTTTGATGGCAGCATCGACGGTCGATATCCCGGCCATCGTGCTCTCCGGTGGGCCCATGCTCGACGGCTGGCATGATGGCGAACTGGTCGGATCCGGCACGGTCATCTGGCGTTCCAGGCGCAAATATGCGGCCGGCGAGATCAGCCGCGAAGAATTTCTCGAACGAGCCCTCGATTCCGCCCCCTCGCCCGGTCATTGCAACACCATGGGTACAGCCTCGACCATGAACGCGATTGCCGAGGCACTTGGCATGTCGCTGACCGGCTGCGCGGCAATCCCCGCCGCCTATCGCGAGCGCGGCCAGATGGCCTATCGCACCGGCAAACGTGCCGTGGAGCTTGTGCTCCAGGACATACGTCCCTCCGACATTCTCACCAGAGAGGCCTTTCTCAACGCCATCCGCGTGAACTCCGCGATCGGCGGATCGACCAATGCCCAGCCTCATCTGATGGCCATGGCAAAGCATGCCGGCGTTGAACTCAATCCCGAAGACTGGCAGATCCACGGTTACGATATCCCACTACTCGCCAATGTCCAGCCGGCGGGCGCCTATCTCGGCGAGCGCTTTCACAGGGCGGGCGGCGTCCCCGCCATCATGTGGGAGTTGATGCAGGCCGGAAAGATTGACGGAAGCTGCCGCACCGTGACGGGCCGTACCATGGCCGAAAACCTGGAAGGCCGGGAGGCGACGGATCGGGAGGTGATCAAACCCTACTGCGAGCCGATGCGCGAACGGGCGGGCTTCATCGTGTTGAAGGGAAATCTCTTCGATTTCGCCATCATGAAGACCAGCGTCATCTCTGAAGGTTTCAGACAGCGCTACCTGCAGGAGCCTGGCCGCGAAGGGATCTTCGAGGGTCGCGCCATCGTCTTTGACGGCTCGGAAGATTACCACAAGCGCATCAACGATCCCTCCCTGGCCATCGACGAAAACTGTATCCTGGTGATCCGCGGTGCCGGTCCGTTGGGCTGGCCGGGCTCGGCGGAAGTGGTCAACATGCAGCCGCCAGATCACCTGATCCAGCGCGGCATCCTCAGCCTCCCGACAATCGGCGATGGACGCCAGTCCGGAACCGCCGACAGCCCCTCGATCCTAAACGCCTCGCCTGAAAGCGCGGCCGGCGGAGGTCTGGCCTGGGTACGGACGGGTGACATGATCCGCATCGACCTCAATCATGGCCGATGCGACATGCTGGTGGCCGAGGAGGAGATCACAAGGCGCAAGGCTGACGGCATACCACCCGTACCGGGTGATGCCACGCCCTGGCAGCGCCTGTACAGGCAAACGGTGACCCAGCTTGCCGATGGCGCAACGATCCGCAACGCGGAGGATTTCCGCCAGATTTCAAAGACGCCGCCGCGCCACAATCACTGACAGGCTGAAGGCTAATCTTTCGACCCTGCCCCCAGAAAGATCAAAGGGGCAAACCAGTTTCATTGGGAACCGTTTGGGCAAAAAATTCATTCTCCTTCCACGGATGATGGAGGGAGATCCCGATGAAACCGGTTGTAACACTGCTTGCAGCATCGGCGCTTGCCGCAGGGATGGTGATTGGAGGCGTAGTGTTGGCCTCGGCCGCACTCGCGCCGGAGGAAAACCCCCACCGCTTTACCGGTCTCGACATCAAGGATCTCTGGACCCTCAAACCTGTGCGGATCGACAGATCGGCCCAGAACCTGGAGCGTTTGCCGCCCCGTTACGCAACCCATGTGGTGATGAGCGAACCGGCTGCGCACCCCGCTTCTCAAGCCGCCGAGATCGCCGGTTCTGATGAAGGTTCCGAGGTCGGCGAAATCGACATCCTCGTGACGGCTGCGATCGACGCGACCTCGTCGGGTGCGGCCCTGGGCACGCTGTCGCCCGAGCACATTGCCTGGTGCGAAGCGCGCTATCGTTCCTATGACCCGGCTCACAACAGCTATCGCAGCTTCAGCGGCAGCATTCGCCCCTGCAATTCGCCATACCAGATCGATCAGATGGCGGAGATGGCCGACGACGCTGAAGTCATGAACGCAAGCGCGACGACCAGGTCCGACGTCGCACCATTATTGGAGACACACATCACGGCCTGCATGCAGCGTTATCGCTCCTATCGGATAAGCGACAACACCTACCAGCCGTATGGGGGCGGTCCCCGTCAGACTTGCGAGCCCTGGTCTTTCTGAGCAGGAATACCGGCCAGGATGAGCCCGGGCGGCGGCGTTCCAGTGATACCACCAGCCACTGTTGCGGTGATGTAGGTCAGCGCATTCTGCAAGCCGTTCATCGTATACGGCTTCTCGATCGCGCCGATCGCTCCGACAAAATCTTCCGGGATCCGCTTGACGTTTCCGGTCAGAAACACAAACGGCACCTGTCTTTCCGCGAGATGCCGGCCGATCTCGATGCCGGTCGGTCCATCTGTCAGATGAACATCAACGAAAGCGAATTCGGGCAGGCTTTTTTCGATGATGTCGAAAGCGGCCTTGCGCGACGATGCGGTCCCGACCACTTGGTGGCCGGCAGCCTCGACCTCCAGCTCCAATTCAAGGGCAAGCAGTGCCTCGTCCTCGACGATCATGATCCTCAAATGTCTGTATCCTTTGTATCATCGATCAGGATAGTGACCTGAACATCCGTACGGTGCCCCTCAACCTCGCGCCTGACATCTGCACCCAGTTGCTTCGCACAGGTCTCAAGCATAAGCCGGCCGAAGGCCTCCTCGACGGGGTTGACGGCAACCGGTTTGGTTATGTCAGTCACCCGGATCAAAAAATGGCCATTGGTCCGCTTTACCTGCAGGTCGATATCGCCACCGCCATCACTAAGCCCTCTGCGCACCGCATCCAGCACCAGCTCGTTGATGATGAGCGCCAGCGGCGAAGCCTTCACCGCCGGCACCAGCACGGGCGACAGGTCCGTAGTCACCCGGATGTCATTCCGTTTCAGCGCCCCCACCAGATCCTCAATCAGATCTTTTGCAAAATCGGAAACATCGAAGCGACCGAGATCACTGCTGGTGAACAGCTTGCGCTGGACAGTGCTCAGCGCTTCGACCCGGTTGAGGACAGAAAACAGCGTTCGTTTGACAAGCGCATCCTCGGACATGCGCGCCTGCAGTTTGACGATCGAGGCGATGGTAAGCAGGTTGTTTTTCACCCGGTGGTCGACCTCATGCACCAGAAGCGTCTGCGCCTTCAACGCCTCCGACAGATCATGGGTGCGCCGCGCCACCTCCCGTTCGGCAGATTGCCGCGCTTCCGCCAGCTCGAGCTCCTTGCTCTTGATGGTGGTGAAGTCGAGTTGCGACGCAAAGAAATAGATCACCTCCCCTGCCGCATCGCGCACAGGGCTGACAAAGAGCGCATTCCAGAACTGGCTGCCGTCCTTGCGGTAGTTGAGAATGTCGATGGCAACATCCCGTTCCGCTGCGATGGCAGCGCGCAATCGCGCGATCGCATCGCTATCGGTATCCGGCCCCTGCAATAGACGACAGTTGCGGCCGATCAGCTCTTCGACACTATAGCCTGTGAGGGTCGAAAAGGCTTCGTTGCAGAAAATGATTGGGTTGTCCGGCTGACGCGGATCGGTGATGAGCATAGGCATCCGCGTTGCCTTAAACGCGGCGGCAAAAGGGTCCTCTGAGGGATGGGAAGCGAGGAGACGATCGCCGGCGTCTCTTGCGTCACGCCGCGAGGAGTTTTGATCTGACATTCACACCTAGTCCTGATCAGGATACACCCGACAACAGCATTCGATCGGGAAAGTTCCCTCGTCAGGCGATTTTTTTGTCTAGATGAACAACTTCTCCTGGCTTACAGCCTCCCCATTTCAGGCCTACCTCAAACAATAGACAGGCAAGGCTGTTTAGCCTATCTGACATTAGACAAGCCGAAACGCGAAGCTCAAGGCAATAGGATTGATGTCCAACGACGAGCGACAACCCGCCATCCCCGGCTTTCTCAAAAACGGCGGGCAGATGGCAGACCTCATCCTGGCCCGCGATTGGTCCGATGGTCTCGGTCCGATCGAAACCTGGCCGGCGGCGCTGCGTTCGGCACTTTCCATATGCCTGAATTCAAGCTTCCCGACCGCCATCTACTGGGGACCGGACTTGCGTCTCCTCTACAATGACAGCTGGTCTCACATTCCAGGCGAGCGACACCCCTGGGCGCTTGGACGGCCGGCAGCGGAAGTCTGGTCCGACATTTGGGAAGTGGTCGGTCCGCAGTTTGACAGCGTGCTCGCCACGGGCAAGGGCCTATCCACCTACGACCAGTTCCTTCCCATCATGCGCAACGGCATCCAGACGGAAAGCTACTGGAACTACAGCTTCACAGCCATTCGTGACGAGTTCGGCACAATTTGTGGCGTTTTCAACCAGGGGAACGAAACAACGGGGGCGGTCCTCGCCCGTCGCCAGGCCCAGGAGGAAATCGTGCGATTGGGGCGGCTCTTCGCCCAGGCACCGGCTGCAATCGCCATCCTGGAAGGCCCGACCCATGTCTTCAAACTGGTGAACCCCGCTTATCAGGAACTGGTCCAGCGCAACGATATGATCGGGCGCCCGGTCGCCGACGCGCTGCCGGAGGTTAAGGACCAGGGCTTCATCACCCTCCTCGATAGCGTCTACGCCACGAATGAACCCTACCAGGGCAAGGCCGTTGCGATCGAATTCATGCTGCCTGATGGAGAACGCCAAGCGCGTTACGTCGATTTCGTTTTTCAGCCTATCACCGATATCGCCGGTCAGCCTGCCGGCATCTTCGTCCAGGCCTCGGATGTTACCGAAGCAGCGACAGCCATGGCCGCTTTGAGGGAGAGCGAACAGCGCTTCGAGGCCATCGTAAACTCCATCGACCAGATGATCTGGTCAACGCGCCCGGACGGATACCACGACTATTTCAATCAGCGCTGGTACGAATATACAGGTGTGGAAGAAGGCCGCACCGATGGCTCCCAGTGGGAAGACGTCTTCCATCCCGATGACAGGGCCGAAACTCAGGCCAAGTGGCGCCACAGCCTGGAGACAGGTGAGGCCTATCACGTCGAGTATCGCCTGCGGCACCGGTCGGGCGTCTATCGTTGGGTGATCGGGCGTGCCCAGTGTGTCCGCGACGAGGCAGGCGAAATTACGCGCTGGTACGGCACCTGTACCGATATACACGATCTCAAGATGGCCGAAGAATCGCGTCAGCTGCTGCTGCGCGAACTCAATCATAGGGTCAAAAACCTCTTCGCCATCACCGCCGGCATGATCAACATGACGGCCAGGGCTTCGCCATCGGTCAGCGCGATGGCGCAGTCTCTTCACGGCCGCCTGCAGGCTCTCGCCAAGGCACACCATCTGATCCAGCCGGCTATCATCAACGGATCACCGGCGGCCGAAACCGTCGCATTCCATACGCTTCTCGAAGAGATTCTCTCGCCCCATCTCGCCGACCGCGAGAGACAGCTGACGCTGTCCGGACCCGAGATCCAGCTCGGCGCGAAGGCTTCGACAAGCTTCGCGCTGATCTTCCACGAGTTGGCAACCAACGCGGCCAAATACGGCCCCTTCCGCGAGGCAGACGGGCGGCTTTCGATAAGATGGCGGGTGGAAAAGGATGCGCTGCATCTGGAGTGGCAAGAGATCGTCAGCCAGGCCAACATTACCACCCCCAGCCAGACGGGTTTCGGAAGCAAGCTGGCAAAGACAAGCGCCACGCATCAGCTCGGCGGCAGCATCGATTATCAATGGCTGCCAGGCGGCGTCCACATTGCGCTCTCTGCCGCAGCGGATCGACTGCTGAAGTAAACGGCCCGAATTGCCAGTCTCGGAGAGGCGCTCCAACGAAAAAGAGCGCCCGGATCGAGCGCTCGCATTCTCTAGTCAGATGGCCTTAATGGCCGTATCCGGGCGCTCGAAACGCACCGGCCACTATCAGCTCGGGATCAGTAGCGCGGGAAATCCGCCGGGTTGATGCCGAGCGTCTTCAGGTGATGATCCTTCGGACGACGATGCCCTTCGACAGCGGCAGCTGCGGAGCTTGCTGCGCCGAGAACGGCGATGGCACGACCGAGGAAACCCTGCTGGATGGACTTGCGGAGGCTAGACATTTCTTTGCTCGCTTTCTTCGTTTGCAAGCAGAAGATGATACTCCGAAGTCACAATTACAAGCGACGGAAAGTCACGCCAGCCATGCAGCCGATGCAGGCCGAGTTAATCAGATCCTGCATCGACACATGGGAATTTAACCATCAGTCTTCGCTAGCCGCGACCTGAGCCAGAACCTTGCCTTTACCCCGCGCCCGAAGGATCATCGGGACGAAGAGCGCGATGGCCGCCAGAAGCAGCAACACCGCAGAAATCGGTGACGTTACGAGAACGGTCGGATCTCCCTGGCTGATCGACAAGGCGCGACGCAACTGCTGTTCGGCCATTGGCCCCAGAATAAGGCCCACGATCACCGGCGCGATCGGATATCCGAAGACACGCATGACGTAGCCGAGCACACCGAAGGTCAAAAGCAGACCAAGTTCGAAGACGGAAGGGTTGGCGCCGATCGTACCGAGTGTCGCGAAGACCAGGATACCCGCATAGAGCCAGGGCTTGGGGATGGTAAGCAGCCGCACCCAGAGCCCGATCAGCGGCAGGTTCAGCACCAGCAGCATGAAATTGGCAATCAGGAGCGAGGCGATCAGACCCCAGACGAGCTGCGGATTGGTCGCAAACAACAGCGGTCCAGGCTGAAGGCCGAACTGCTGGAAGCCGGCGAGCATGATGGCAGCCGTCGCCGTAGTCGGCAGGCCAAGTGTCAGCAACGGCACCAGCGTACCGGCAGCCGACGCATTGTTGGCAGCCTCCGGCCCTGCAACACCCTCGATAGCGCCCTTGCCGAATTCCTCCGGATGCTTGGTGAAGTGCTTTTCCGCGGAATAGGACAGGAAGCTCGACACGTCGGCACCACCCGCCGGCATCGAGCCGATCGGGAAACCGATGGCCGTCCCGCGCAGCCAGGGCTTCCAGGAGCGGCTCCAATCGGACTTGTTCATCCAGAGCGAGCCGCGCACGGCTTCGACCTTTTCCGGCGCCCGCGCGCCCTGAGCAGCGATGTAAAGCGTCTCGCCGATCGCGAACATGGCAACCGCCAGCGTCGTGACTTCCAGACCATCGAGAAGATCCGGCACACCGAAGCTCAATCTGGTTTGGCCGGTCAGCTGGTCAATCCCGACGATCGAGAAGGCGAGACCAACAAACAGCGCGGTAAGCCCGCGCAGGGTCGAATCACCAAAGGCCGCCGAAACGGTCACAAAAGCAAGGACCATCAGCGCGAAGTATTCACGTGGACCAAAGGAGAGGGCGAATTTGACGACGTAAGGTGCAATGAAGGCGAGCATGATCGTCGCCAGCAGACCGGCAACGAAGGAGCCAATGGCTGCGGTGGCGAGCGCAGGACCGCCACGCCCCGCACGCGCCATTTTATTGCCCTCCAAGGCGGTCACGATCGAGGCGCTCTCGCCGGGGGTGTTCAGTAGGATCGACGTCGTCGAGCCGCCATACATGCCGCCATAATAGATGCCCGCGAACATGATCAACGAGCCCGCAGGATCAAGTTGATAGGTGACCGGCAGGAGAAGAGCGACGGTCAGCGCCGGGCCGATGCCTGGAAGGACGCCAACAAGTGTCCCGAGTGTGACGCCGATCAGCGCGTAAAACAGGTTGATCGGCTGAGCGGCGATGGCCAGCCCCTGGAGTAGGAAATCAAACGTATTCACGGGGTTCCCCTTAGAAGAACAGCCGTTCGAGTGGACCCGCCGGCAAGGACAATTGCAGGAAGCGCGCAAATACGATCCACACAACGAACGAAAGCGCGATGCCCGCGGGCAACGAAATCCAGAACTTCCGCTTTCCAAATCCGGCAGCGGTCATGGCAAAGAGAATACCGGTCGCGATGGAAAAGCCGGCCGTCTTCAAGAGCAGCATCTGCGCGGCAAGCCCGGCGACGATGAACAAGATGGGCGGCAGTTCCTGGTGCTCGCGCTCGGGAAAATCACGCCGTAGCGCCGCAAACACGGTCCAGATGGCGAGACCGACCAGACCGATGGCGATGCCCTTCGGCACCGTCGCCGGACCAATGCCGGAGTAGAGATTGCCACCTTGAAGCCGGGCCACGTCATAGAAGATCACAGCGGCAATGGCGAGGAGCACGGCGGCGATGATCAGCGCCGCCCAATCAGGGCGGCGCGACCTATGTTCGGAAGAACGCTCTTCCGTGCTCATTTCACCAGTCCGATGTCTTTGAGGATCGTCTCAGTTGCCGCGATGTCCTTGGCAAGCTGCTCCTCAAAGGCTGCACCGGCGAGATAGGTGTCCTGCCAGTTCTTCGTCTTTAGCGTTTCCTGCCAGCCGGCCGACTTCACGAGCTTTTCGACGTCGGCGGAAATTGCAGCCTTCTGCTCATCGGTGAGGCCCGGAGCAGCAGCAACCATGCGCCAGTTCTGCAGAACGACGTCGAGGCCGCTTTCCTTAAGCGTCGGAGCATCGGCACCGGCAATGCGCTCGGAGCTGGAGACGGCGAGCAGACGCAGCGCGCCGGCGGCGACCTGAGCCTGGAATTCACCGTAGCTGGAGATGCCGACCGTCACCTGGCTGCCAAGGATCGCGGCAAGCGCTTCGCCACCGCCCGAATAGGCAATGTAGTTGATCTTGGTCGGGTCAACACCGGCAGCCTTGGCGATAAGACCTGCACCGATGTGGTCTACCCCACCCGCCGATCCACCAGCCCAGGAAACCGAGCCAGGATCAGCCTTCAGCTTCTCGACCAACTGCCCAATGTTCTGGATGTCGGAGCTCGCAGGAACGACGACGGCCTGGTACTCGCCGGTCAGACGAGCAATCGGCGTAACATCGGCGAGCGTGACAGGCGACTGGTTGGTCAGGATCGCGCCGACCATGACGTAACCGCCAACGATCAGGGCGTTCGGATTGCCCTTCTGCTGGCTGGCGAACTGGGCGAGACCGATGGTGCCACCAGCGCCCGGCACGTTCATCACCTGAACATTGCCGGAAATGCCTTCGGCCTGCATCACCTGCTGCAGCGAACGAGCCGTCTGGTCCCAACCACCGCCCGGAGCTGCCGGCGCCATGATCGTGTAGTCAGCGGCTACGGCCGGAAGGGCCAGAGCGCCAGCGAGAAAGGATGCGAGAAAGAAGTGTTTCAAGATAGTCCTCCACCATCAATGCGGCTTTTGCCGCTTGCGAATGATCTGTGGGGAGAGCGCAGACGCGCAGCATGCGGACAACGCCGCTTCAGGCAAAGCCTGCTCCTCCCATGTTCCATCTCTCCCGCCTCCACGGGAAGATGTGAACATAGGCCTAACAGCAGAACCTGTCACCCACCTGTCATCGACCGACAGGAACCTGCGGGATGCCGGACCCGGAGAACGTCAATCGCGCAAATGTTGCCGAGGACTTACCTTCAGGATACCCGGGCCTGATCGTTGAGATCCCGGACGAGCCTCTGATGGCTGCGCAACTGGGTCAACACATCCCCGAACCGGGTCAGCCCTCGTCCGGCCAGCATATCCTTCAGCTTGAGGAACACATCGGCCGTCGCGACCGCGTCGCCCAACGCAGTATGCCTGTCCTTCTCATCGATCCGCACGCCCAGTCGGTCGGCAAGGGCATCAAGCGTATGGGTCTCGGCACGACCGAAGGCCGTGGCGGAGACGAGCACCGTATCCAGGATCGGATTGACGAAGCGCAGTCCAACTTCCTTTTCCCGGCGGGTGAGGAACTCCATATCGAACGGCGCATTGTGGGCCACAAGCACCGCCCCCTCGGCGAAGCGTTGGAATTGCCGAACTGCCTCTTGGACGCTGACAGCGTCTTTGACCATCGCGTCGGTCACACCATGGATCGCGGAGGCGGAAGCCGGGATCGGGCGCCCAGGATTGACCAGCATGTCGAAGACTTCGTTCTTAACGCGCTTTCCATTGACGATGCGGACGGCCGCGATCTGGACGATCTCATCGCCTTGCTCCGGCAACAGGCCCGTGGTTTCGGTATCGAACACCACATAGGTCAGAGCATCCAACTGCGCTTCCGAGAGCTTGTCGTAATGAAGCCGAGAGAGCAGATCGAAGTCATAGACGACGTGCCGCGAGATATCCGCCCCCATGGGGTTGAGCCGTTCAATAGGCCTCAGCCGGGTGAAGATGGAAGGACGGTCTTCAGCACTTCCGACAGCGATGGCGTTGCCATGAGCCCTGAGGATTGTCTCACAGGTCACCCCACCTTCAAAGACCGGCTCACCGAGCCAAACCGCCAGGTGCTCGGGTGCCACAGATGTCCCCTGCCAGGTGAGCGTGACATCGGCAGCCCCTGCCGCTTCGCGGATGACGAGATGGAAATGCATCGCATCCGTTTGCTGGCTGATCCTGGCAACAAGGTGCGCCAAAAGACTGACGATATCGAAGGCATTGCAACGGACGGCGATGGCTGCGACGTCACAGTCGAGCGACAGCTTGCGGCCTTCGAGATCACGCCGCAGCTGTCCGGCAAGCTCCCGCGCATCGGTCGGCGCCATGGGCCAGCCATCCGAGCGACAGCTTTCAAACCGCGCTTCCAACTCCGCGAGCGTCGCATCGAGAACCTGAAGCTGCCCGGAGACAGCAGTATTGCTCTGGCTATCCGGGTCGCTTGAGACCAGGGCACCACGCAAATCCGACACAACAGGCCGAACCTGCATGAAAACATCGCTAAGAAGCGCATCCCTTCGGGCATAGGCCGCGACTTCCGTCGTGACATCCCTCAATGTCATGACATAGGCCGCCTGATCGCCACCGTTATCGCTGGCAAGTCTCATGCGGCCCGCAAGCCTGCGTCGCCCGCAAGGGCTCAAACAGATGAACTCGACGACAGCATCCGGATCTGCGCTTTCGACGAGCCGATGATGCGCGTCCCGGATCGGGCCCTCGCTCAGATAGTCGAATATGTTCCTGTCGAGGCACACCGGACGCTGCGAACCCGCGAGCATCTGATGGGCCACACCGTTGTAGAAGACGAGACGGTGACGGCCGGTGCAGAGGAGAACGGCCGGCGGGACGTCCGCCAGCAACTGCTCAAGCTTGTTCTTGTCGGACGACAGCCGGCTTGTCTCTCGTTGAACCTGTTCCGCCAGTGCGCCCCGCGTCTGCGCAAGCGTGGCCGCTGTCGCCGATGCCGCCTCGGCGAGATCACCAAGATAACGGGCTTCATCGGTCCGAAAATCCTGGGCCACATCGGCATGGGCCCGGGCTCTCATGGCAGATGCCACTCTGTCGATGGGGCGGGCGAGATGGGTGTCGAACAGGAACCAGATCCAGGCCACCAAAGCAAGGATCAGAAACCCGGCGGCAATCGCGCTCTGCATGAAAGCGTTGAGCATGTCGGGGCTGCCTTCGCGGTGGTAGCCGAACCACAAGCCGACCGCCAAGGCCGCAACGGCACCCGCCGCCAGCGCCACGAAGAAAAGCAGGATACGTCCGCGCAGGCTGATCCTCGTCAGCATGTCTCCCTCACCCCGCTGAGCACGCGATCTTCATGGCCGCATCGTCGGGCTCCACTTTACGCCACTCGGCCCCCACCAGGTTGCCGTCATCTGCGATGCTGACGCTCGGATCAACTAGATCGGCACGCTGCGCATTCGGGCAATCATAGACCACCTTCACCGGCTTCACCGGCTGCCAGCGAGCCACCAGCAGAATGTCCACCATGACAAGGCCCGGCTGGTTGGGATTGCGCTTGGCGGCCTTCAGATCAACGGCGGTGAAACGCGTCGTCACCGGCTGGTAGTATGACCACGGGCGCCAGAACGCGGTCTGTTCGTTCTTCCAGGACACAACGATCCCCGGTAGGGCGAGATTCATGCGGTCAAACCAGCTATATTCGCTCCAGATGGAGTAACACAGCATTCCGACGCCGGCCGTGGCCGGCACGATCCACTTCGGAAGCAGTCCACGGCTCAGCCAGCGCAGGAAAAGTGCCACACCCGCAAGCGCAACACCGGCAACCACAGCCGCGATCAACTCAAACAGCATTCTTCATTCCTTCAGACAGGCACTCGTCCGCCATTGGCGAGTGCCGATTGCATGGTTCGGATGACGACGAAGGCATCGCGAAGATGCGCGCGTTCAAAATCACCGAAATCGTAGGGTGCCAGAAAGTTGTCGGGCTTGCGACCGTCTCGCACCTGCCGGACCTGATTGCGCAGGCGCATATCCGCGATGAGGTCGTAAGCGGCAACAAGATCACGGGCGCCAGCGCCGGAGATGATGCCCGCCTCCTCCGCCGCCAGCAGTCGCGCCCGGGTGTTGACTGGCGCCAGCCTGCCCATCAGAGCATAGACGCGTCCGAGATCGACAACCGGCACCACACCATTGTGCTTCATGTCGATCTGGTTGCGATGTTCACCGCTGCGGATCGTCGCAAAGCCTCTGAGCAGGCCCAGCGGCGGTGCATGCTTCAAAGAGTTGCTGATCATGTGGGCCGTGAAGATCGAGTTGCGGCTCGCCTCTTCAAGCGTCTCGGCCTGCAGATCCTGATAGAGAGACGACGCACCACAAATCGGCCTCAGGTCGAACATCACGCTGGCCAGCATTTGCGCCGTCGGGTCTGGTTTGTTGATCCAGTCCCGGAAGTAACTGCGCCAGACGGAAACCGGCTGACACCAGCGCGGATTGGTCGCCATCATGTCACCCGGGCAATAGAAATAGCCGCAAACATCCAGACCACGGCTGACCTTGGCCGCCAACTGCTGGAACCAGAACATTTCCTCTGGCTCGACACCATCCTCGATGAAAATGCAATTGTCCTGGTCGCTCACCCCACTCTGTTCTTGCCGTCCCTGGCTGCCACAGGCAAGCCAGACATAGGGCACGGGCGGAGGCCCGAGCTCCCGCTCGGCCAGCATGATCAGTCGACGGGTAACGCTGTCTGCGATATCGGTGATAAGCCGCGTGACGACCTCGTGCGCGTTGTTGCTACCAACGAGCTGGACAAGCAGTTGCGGAATACGCGCCGTGATCGCGCGCATCGCCTCCGGCGTCTCGGCCGTTGCAATGTCGCGGATCAGTTGCGCCGAGCTGATCGCATGGAAACGGATCAGGTCGGTCTGCGTGATCATCCCGACCAACCGATCCCCCTCGACCACCGGCAGATGCCCCACCCGCCGCTCCAGCATCAGATGCAGGATGTCAGAGCCTAGCGCCTCACCGGGAAGGCCAACCGGGTCGGGGGTCATCACGGCGGAAACCGGGGTCGTGTCCGGGTCGAGCCCCTCCGCGAGCACGCGCCCTGTCAGATCGCGGGTGGTAAGTATGCCGAGGAATTCTGTTCCATCGACAACCCCCAGACTGGAGACATGCCGTTCCCGCATCAGGGTCGCAGCAGCGCGAACGGTGTCGTTTGGCGCACAGACAATGGGCGGTCGCGACATCAACTCGCTGACCTTCTGGATCGCCACGTCTCCCCGGCGACTGTCGGCAAAACGTCCGCGTGTGAAGAACCGGGAGAAAACCGCCTGCTCCTGCATCAGACGGCGAAATTCCTCCGTTGGCAGCATCAGCAGCGTGCAGTCGCTGCGGGCGGTGGCGGTCGTCGCGGCAAAGCCGTCGGCCAAAAGGCCACGTTCGCCAAAGGAATTGCGGGGCGCGAGTTCAGAGACCACCGTGTTGGTGGCATCCATGATTTCTACGGCGCCGTCCATGATGAGATAGATTCCGGGCAGAGGATTGCCACGGTGATAGATTTCGGCACCGGCCGAAAAGGAAATTTCCTGGAAGCGGGTTGAGACCCGTTCGATCTCGTCTCTCGGCAGACTGTCATAGGGATGGACGGTCTCGAGGAATGCCAGCACGTCGGATTGTGCCTGGATCATCGGATTTGCCCTCATACGGCACCAAAGTGCCCTTATGGTTTGAGGGACAGGAGGGGCGATTGGCTCGCCCCTCCCGATTGATGGAGATCAGTGACCGGTCGCAGCACCTGCGCCACGCGGGACGCGGATGGACTCGACGAGATCCTGAACATGCTTCGGCGGAGCCTGGGTCATCGACGACACGACATAAGCCACGGCGAAGTTGAGCAGTGCACCGATCGGGCCGAATGCCGTCGGCGGGATGCCGAACAGATAGTTGGCCGGAACGTTTTCGACCATGTTGGTGCCTGCGATGAAGAACCAGCCCAGGTAAGTGAACAGGTACAAGCAGGTCACTACCAGACCGACGAGCATACCCATCGTTGCACCGATAGAGTTGATGCGCTTCGAGAAGATGCCCATCATCAGCGCCGGGAAGATCGTCGCAGCGGCCAGACCGAAGGCAAGAGCAACGGTCTGAGCGGCAAAGCCTGGAGGATTGATCCCCAGCAGTGTTGCGACCAGGATTGCACCGGCCATCGAGATACGCGCAGCCAAGAGCTCGGACTTTTCCGAAATATCCGGCTTCAGGAAGTCCTTGATCAGGTCGTGACTGATCGCCGAGGAAATGGCGAGCAGGAGACCGGCTGCGGTCGACAGAGCGGCTGCAAGACCGCCGGCGGCGATGAGACCGATGACCCAGCCCGGAAGCTGTGCAATTTCCGGATTGGCGAGAACGAGGATGTCGTTGTTGATCGTCAGCTCGTTACCCGCCCAGCCACGCTGCGTAGCAGTTTCCGTGAACGATGCGGACGTATCGTTGTAGTACTGGATGCGACCGTCGCCATTCTTGTCTTCGAACTTCAGAAGACCGGTCACTTCCCAGTTACGCATCCAGTCCGGGCGCTCATCGTAGAGAACCGCTTCCTGCTGCGAGCCATTCGGATAGATGGTGTCGATGATGTTCAGACGAGCCATTGCGCCAACAGCCGGGGCCGTCAGATAGAGCAAGGCAATGAAGATCAGCGCCCAACCAGCCGACCAGCGAGCATCCGCGACCTTTGGAACGGTGAAGAAGCGGATGATGACGTGCGGCAGACCGGCGGTACCGATCATCAGCGACAGGGTGAACAGGGTCATGTTGAGCATGGAGCCCTGAGCCGTGTAGGCATTGAAGCCAAGGTCGGTCACGACCTGATCAAGCTTCTGCAAGAGCGGCAGCGCAGATTCCGTGTGGGTGCCGAAGAGGCCGAACCACGGGATCGGGTTGCCGGTCAGCTGCAGCGAAATGAAGACCGCCGGGATGGTGTAGGCGATGATCAGAACGATATACTGGGCAACCTGCGTGTAGGTGATGCCCTTCATGCCGCCGAGAACCGCGTAAACGAAGACGACGGCAGCCGCGATCCAGAGACCGGTCGAGACTTCGACTTCGAGGAAGCGTGAGAAGGCAACGCCGGCACCGGTCATCTGACCGATAACATAGGTCACCGAGATGATGATCAGGCAGACGACAGCCGTCAGGCGTGCGCCCTGGCTGTAGAAGCGGTCACCGATAAACTGCGGAACGGTGTATTTGCCGAACTTGCGCAGATAAGGTGCGAGCAGGAGTGCGAGCAGCACGTAGCCGCCGGTCCAGCCCATGAGGAAGGTCGAGTTACCGTAGCCGACGGTAGCAATAAGGCCGGCCATCGAGATGAAGGACGCTGCAGACATCCAGTCGGCAGCGGTAGCCATACCGTTCATGACCGGATTAACGCCGCGGTTAGCAGCATAGAATTCAGCCGTAGAGCCGGCACGGGCCCAGATTGCGATGCCGATGTAGAGCGCAAACGAAGCGCCCACGATCAACACGTTAAGTGTATACTGATCCATTGTTGGTCCGCCTTACTGCTCGTCGACGCCGAATTCGCGGTCGATCTTGTTCATGTACGCCGAGTAGCCGAAAATCAGCGCGATGAAGATTATGATCGAGCCTTGCTGGGCGAACCAGAAGCCGAGATCTGTGCCTCCAACGGCGATGCCGGAAAGCGCCGGGCGCAACAGGATACCGAATCCGTAGGATACGATGGCCCAGATTGCCAAGCAGATGTAGATGACGCGAACGTTTGCTGCCCAGTAAGCGTTGGACGAAGAATTATCCGTCACGAGTACTCCTCCCTTTCCTCGACGAGACGTCCCCCGGGACGCCCCTTCCTCCACGTCGATTCCGCAAGTCCTTGTCCCAAGGCGGAATAGACAATTGTCTAGGAGTAACGAATCCACCGGAGATCGTACATTCTCCGTTAGTCGCAGGAGGTACCGTATAACTGGGGTATTGCTGCATCGCAGCAAGAATTGATGTGGATCTTGGCCATGACGACACAGTAATCGCGTGTCGCAACATCTTTGAACGACAATCCATGCAAACGAGCTTCAGCGAAGCCGAGATTTACCCGAGAAAATTCATGAGGTTAAAGAAGGACTAACCAATCGCTGCAAGCGTGGTCGCACCCGCAGAAACTGTCGGTAGACAAGCTCGAAGAGAGGGGTGAGAGGTTTCCATCCTGCCAGCAGGCCGAGCGGCCGCAACAGAGGAATAGCGCGCCACATCGAGGCAAATGCTGCCGCACCGGAGAGCAGTTTCCCCCCTTCTTCGGCATGAAAACGCGCCAGAAGCTCCGCCCGATCGATCGGACAGCTGCCATGGGGATCACAGGCATCGATGAAACGGATCGCCCCGCGCTTGTCGAGACGCCGCATAAGGGCGATCTCTCGCTGGCAGAGAGGACAGCTACTGTCAAACCAAACGGTTACCTGCGGAGACATGGTCGCCTTTCACCGAGCGCGTTTCAGCGACACATGGGCCCATTCATCCGCAAGCGCAATGCGGCGCAGCGCCGCTGCCTTCGTGCGCTGCAATGCGTGGGTCTAGATCTTTCGTGTCCTGTCGGCCGCCTGCTTGGCATCATTCATGGCTCGAGCCAAGAGCAACATGACGAGCGCCTGGCCATAGGGAGCCGGCACGTTTGGAATCTGGCGGTAGAATTCGAGAGTGTGCCCCATCGGTGTCCCATCCGAGACCTGCAGAACAATGCCGCTGGCATCGATACGGGTCAGGACCGCCTGCAGCGCCCGTTCCGCGACCGGCCGATAGCTCTCATCGACAATCCCGAGATCCATGCCCCGAAGGATGCCATAGGCAATCGCTGCCGTGGCGGAAGTCTCCTCCGGCGAGGTCGGATCGCAAACGAGTGTGTTGAACATTCCGTTTTCCCGCTGATGGGCGGCAAGCGTCTTCAACTGGGAGCCGAGGATGTGAACGAGATGCCGCTTGAGATGGTCGGGGACGTGATCGACAAGGCCGAAGAGTTCCGGAATGGCAACCGTGATCCAGGAATTACCACGCGCCCAAAAGGCCTTGGCAAAGTTGTGCCGGCCGTTGAAGGTCCAGCCGTGATACCACAGGCCGGTGACCGGATCGGCCAGATAACGCTCGTGTACGATGAACTGGTAGAAGGCCTCCTCAATCCAGTCCTTCCGTCCGAAGCGCTGGCCCGCCCGGGCCAGAAACAGGCACGTCATGAACAGCGTATCGTCCCAAAGCTCACCATCATTCATCCGCTCTTTGACGACATGCTGGAATCCGCCGTCCTCGGTCTTGGCAAGCGACGTGACCAGCCATTGTGCCCAGTCACGAACAAGCTCTTCCCAATCCGGTCGATCGACATGATCGATCAGCACGCAGAGGGGCAGCATGGGCGAACTGGAATTGACCTGCCGGGGCGGCAAACCACGACCGATCTGCCAATCATACCAGCGGGCAATCGCGTCGATCAGGGACCGGTCGCTGACCGCTTCGGCATGGCGAAGCAGACCATAGATCCCAACACCCACCTCCCAGTCCCATTCGTCGAACTGTAGATCGTAGCCGCTATCGGAAAGATCGGCGGTCTCGTTGATCCCCTTCAGCCTGGCAAGACCGACGGCGACACGGGAGAGGGCTTCTGAAAGAACTTCGGGAGCGGGAAACAACATGCGCGAAAATCCTGGGCTTTGAAGACTATGAGGAGACCGCATCGGTCCACCGGATGAGCGGATCAATGCTTCTGTTCGGAAAAACGTAAGGCTGACCATCGACCGAGAGGCCTTCGCTCCAGTCGAGACTGAGTTGCGGTCCATCGACTTGATGCAAAAGCGCGCGTCTCCCGTCGGCAGACAGTTCGAGACGGGTCTTGACCAGTCGGGATCGGAAGCGGTTCAGGGCGTCTGGATCGACGCCTTCACCGACCACCCCGTACCAGGCGACATTCGTCCCCTCCGCACGAAACTCGATCCCGGCGCCGGGGCCAGCATCGACCGGCACAATAGGCCGAGTCGCGGTCAGGGCGGCAAAGCCGTGGCCGCTCTGAAGCACGATCCAGTTGTCTGCGAGGATCACCTGGTCGAAGGCGCGTCTCTCTACATAGGCATGGGTGAAGGGCAGCCGCGCATCGGCGCCGAGGTCGTAGAGCAAGAGCGCCGCGTTGCCATACTGCGCGGCACGCGGCATGGACCCGTTGCCCGCCCAGTAGGACGGCCGCTGATGACCCCAGGGGTCGTCTTCGCCGGGATGGTTGACCCAGGCTTTCGCCAGGGGATGGGCGGCAAAGCGGATATCAAGAATATGCTGTTGGTGGCCGCGCCCGCCGGGTTTTCCGTCCATCGTCGAGGAAAGTTGAACGGCCGCCGTCTTGTAGAGAACGAGCCGCGCCGCCTCGTCATGGCCTTGGATATAATGGGCTGTCAGCGCCTTGCCTTCTGGCGGACGAACCACGCGCTCTGCTTCGACAGGCGGTGAATAGGAACCGGCCGCAAACATCGGTAGCGCAGCGACACCATCATTCAGCCAGCCCTCACCAAAGGCAACAGTCGCAAATGGCGCAAGCTCCGTCAGTGGTCCGGCGCGCAGCTCCTTGTCGTAGGCGCGCCCCATCGTGCCGGCGGGCACGCCGGCTAAGGTGTGAAGCCCGATCATCAGGAAGAGCCGGTCGAGCAGCTTTCGCGCCCGATCCCGGATCGCGCCGTCAGCGAGATGTTCGAGAGCCAGAAGCCCAATGAAATCGATCGGGTAATAGGCGGCAGAATTCCATTCCGCGAGACCATGCTCTTCCACCGAATCGAACCAGCGCATCAGCCGGGTCTCGGCCAGTGCGGCCTGTTCATGCCCCAGGCGACCCGAGCATTCGAAGCGCTGCTCCGGATAGAGACGTCCAGCCAGATATTGCGACACGTGGAAGCAAAGCACATGGTTCTCGCTCCAGAACCACATGACGTCATTGCCCGGCTCATCGACCCAGTAGCGATAGTTGAGAACGCTCCGATCGATCTTGGTCATCAGATCAGCCGGCACACGATCCCGGTAGCAGGCGGCGACCCAAAGCAGGGGAACGAGAACAAAATCCGAGCAGTCACGCCGCTCATCGATCGCAGCGAGCGTGTTGCCGATGACTTCGTAAAAGACATCATCCACGGGACGCCCGGCAGCCAGCGCCGCAATCGCGCGTCCGACGCGCAGTTCGCCATGGCTGGCCATGTAATCAAGCGCGATGACCTTACGCTCGGCGAGCGACAGGCCGCGCATGTCTCTCGGCGCATCCTTGAAGGTGGCAAAGGCAATATGCCGTTCAACCCGCGTTTCGCCGACGGAGAAGGTCAGATTGAGCGCATGATAGGCATCTTGAAGCGTTTGCGCGCCATCCAGCATCAGCCGGCCCTCGCCCGATTTGAGCGTCGCCCTGGTATCAAGCAGCGGCGGCTTGCCGCGCATGTGCACGCTTGGCAGGATCTGTGCCTTGACCTCGACATCCATCCGGGCGGTCACACCGAACTCGAGCACCAGCCGTCCATCCGTCACATGCATCGGATTTGGCCGGACATCGGTCGCCAGAGCCTTAAGCAGGGTGATCGTCTGGGAGGACACATCGAGCGGCAGCTCCGCGCGAAGCGGCGCAGCGCCGAGAAGGGTCAGTTCGAAGAACCAGAGCGCATCCCGCTCGGCAAGTTCCTCGGTCAGTACGACGACATCACTGCCTCCCGCCCGAAGCGGAAGATCGATCTCGGTGATGCTTTCCTTGTTGCGCCGGAAAGGCTCGAACCGGGCCGCAAGCACACCATCGACCCAAATATGCACGCCGCCGCAGGTCGCAAGTCGGAAACGATGCGGACCGGCAACTGTGGGCACAAGCCGGGTGCGGAGCCAGCGGGATAGCCGGGTCGGCCGATGCCAGAAATCCGAGAACTCGACCCGACGGTTGAAGCCTGGAAGATAGAGCCCGGTGACGGCAAAATCCGATTGAAGCGCAACCGTCCTCGAAGCGACCTCCTTCCAGAGGGCCACGCGGCAAGGAAGATCGCCGACATCGACGAAACCGTTGATGAAGCGGTAATTCACCCGATCTTCCGCCAGCGCGGGTTGGCCCGGATAATAGGTCTGCGCGATGTCACCCATGGCCCATGCGGTGACGGAACCACCCGGATATACGATGAAGCCCTGCGCTTCCTCTGCGGATTGGATTGACGCAACCTTGCTCATGCAGCGCCCGCTTTCCTATCGACCGCGGAAGCAGGCAGCGCCAGTTCGATCTTCTCCAGCAGCGCTGGCAGTTGTGTGATTTGCTTGATGATGAGCCTCGGGCGCTCGCGGCGGTGCTTCGGCTTATGGGTCCGCCGCAGCGACCAGGCGAGGAAGATGCTGATCAGACCGAAGCGATTGGCGCCCAGAATGTCCCGTTCCAGATTGTTGCCGACCATCACGGTGCGGGCACGATCCTCATCGGAGAGACCGAGCGCTTTGAATGCGGCATCGAACATGCGAGGCGAAGGCTTCAGTTCCCCGACATCCCCCGAGATGATGTGCGCCTCGAAGCTGGACCAGAGCCCGTGCTGACCGAGCAGATTTTCGAAGGTTGCACGGGGGCCGTCTGCCACGAGCGCAAGCCGATGTCCGGCGGTGGCCAGTTCCTGCAGCATGGCGTCGGCGCCTGGAATGAGCTTGCCGGACACCACGACATCGGTTCCCGGCAGTTTGACCTCGGTCGACTCGTCAACTAGCGTGTCGCCGCAATCCAGCAAAACGGCTGCAAGATGCGGCACGGTCGTCGGCAGGCACGCTGTCAACGATCCAAACCTTTGCGGAATCCACGACTTCAGCGACGTCCAGGGTAGAAGCTTGGGCTCGTCAGCGGCCGGCAGTTCGCCAAAACTCCAGGCTGGCGCGAAGGCTCTCCGTTTCAGGAAAAGACGTGCGAGGCGGATGTCATAGCGCGACGCGGAAATGAGTCCGGCATCCGAAAACAGGTTGGAAAGATGGATGCCTTCCTCTCCGGCAAAGGCTCCGCACATCGCATCGACGAAGACACCCGCCTCAGCCTGCATAAGCGCGGGGTCGGCCCAATGCGCATGCTTGCCCGGTTCGACGAAGAGTTCCGGACGGGTACCGACGAGCGGCAGCGTGCCATCCGCACGCCGCATCGTCAGACGCGCGCCGTGCCGTGACGCTTCCACCCTGATCACTGCACCATCGGTGTCGAGATGGACCCAGACATGCTCGAGGTCGTAGAGATGCTGGATGTCCCAGTCATACCAGATCGCATACTCGACGACCGTCCCGCTTCCAGCACGGATCCTGAACTTCGACGAGACCGATTTCGTCGTGTCGCGATAGACACTGTAGCCGATGGCGACCGGTTTGAAGGGCTCCCTCTCATCGAGATGGAAGATCGGCCTGTGTCGCTCAGCCAGCGCATGATCGGCCTCGACCACCGGAAACGATGGAAAATCGGACAAGGGTGACGGGGCGTGCGCGTTCATCGGGCACCAACTCCGACCAGATCCAGGCTCTCTGCATGATGGCAGCGGACCTGTCGCCCATCGGCCATGGTCCTGAGCTCCGGCGTCTCCTTGCGGCAGGCCTCATCCGCATAGGGGCAGCGCGGATGGAAGGGACAACCGCTCGGCACATTCATCGCATCGGCGATCTCGCCCTTCAGCGGTACGCGCTTGCGGGCGCGATTGCCCCGTGGGTCGGGCTGAGGCACGGCAGCCAGAAGCGCTTCCGTATAGGGATGCAGCGGCTTCGCAAACATCTCGTCCGTCGGCCCGACCTCCATCAGTCGGCCGAGATACATAACGCCAACCCGGTCCGAGATGTGCTCGACCATGCCAAGGTCGTGCGTGATGAAGAGATATGTGAGGCCCAGCTTCTCCTGCAGGTCCTGCATCAGGTTGATGTTCTGCGCGGCAACCGAGACGTCGAGCGCCGAGACAGCTTCGTCGGCCGCAATGAAGCTCGGATTGAGGGCAAGCGCCCGCGCAATGCCGATGCGCTGGCGCTGGCCACCGGAAAAGGCATGCGGGTAACGCAGGATGTATTCGGGCCGCAGGCCGACGAGACCCAGCAACTCCGCCACCCGATCCTTGATCTCGGCCGGAGTGCCCATGCCGTGAATGACCAGAGGCTCTCCGACGAGATCGAGCAGGTTCATGCGCGGGTTGAGCGAGGAATAGGGATCCTGGAAGATCATCTGCATTTCCCGCCGGATCGACCGCATCTCGCGGTCTGACAGTCGAGTGATATCGACGACCTCGCCGCTTTCCCGCCGAAACAGGATCTCGCCTGCGGTCAGGTCATAGGCTCTGAGGATCAGTCTCGCGATCGAGGACTTTCCCGAACCGCTTTCGCCGACCAGACCGAAGGTTTCGCCTTTGCGGATGTCGAAGGAAATGTCGTCGACCGCCTTGATGGTCGCCACCTCGCGGCGCTTCCAGCCTTCGTAGATCGGGAAATACTTCTTCGCGCCGCGAACGGAGATGAGCGTATCCTGGTCCAGGGCGTCTTTGAGGGGCATGGTCATTACGCGAACTCCGTCGCAGGCGCGATCTGGCCTGCGAAATGACAGCGGGCGCGCTGGCCGCTGGCGAACTGAATGTCGTCGGGGACGGCCGTGTCACAGATCCCCGCCACCCCATGAAGGCAGCGCGGATGGAAGGAACAGCCAGTCGGGACGTTGTAGGGATCGGGCACGACGCCGGCGATGGTCCGCAGACGTTTCCCATGGCTCTTTCCAAGCCGCGGGATCGATTGCAGCAAGGCCTGGGTATAGGGGTGTTTCGGCTCGTAGAAGATTTCGTCCACGGTGCCGGTTTCGACCACACGCCCGAGATACATCACGGCCACGCGATCGGCGATGTCTGCGACAACCCCGAAGTTATGGGTGATGAAGACGATCGCCATCCCAAGCTCCTGCTGAAGCGACTTCAGCAATTCCAGGATCTGCGCCTCGGTCGTCACGTCCAGCGCAGTCGTCGGCTCATCGGCAATCAGGAGCGTCGGATCGCAGGAGAGCGCCAGGGCGATCATCGCACGCTGCCGCATGCCACCGGACAGATGATGCGGGTAGCGATCGACGATATCGTTCGGGCGGGGCATCTGCACGCGGGTGAGAAGCTCGATGGCCTGGTTGCGTGCCTCGGCCTTGGAGACCTTGCGGTGAAGCATGACCGTGCGCATGATCTGCGTGCTGATCGTATGCACCGGCGAAAGTGCCGTCATCGGCTCCTGGAACACCATGCCGATCTCGCCGCCACGGATCTCGCGCATCTCCCGGCCCTGCCAGTCCAGGTCGGAGATCCGCACTTCCTCACCACTACCCCGGCGAAATCGGATGCTGCCATGGGCATTGATTGCGCTGCGTGGCTGGAGCCGCATGATCGACCGCGCGGTCACGGACTTGCCCGAGCCACTCTCGCCGACGATGCCAAGGACTTCGCCTTTGTTGACGTGATAGGACACGCCGTTGACCGCCCTGACGAGACCGTCGCGCGTCGGGAAATGGACGCCGACATTGTCGAGTTCGAGAAGCCGCTCGGGCGGCATCGGCGTCTGACTGCCCTTGATTGTGGAGTGCATCGGGTCCCCCTCCCTCATTGACCGTAGGGATCGGCCGCATCGCGCAGGCCATCACCGATGAAGTTGAACGCAAGAACGACCAGAACGACCGCGACGCCGGGTGCCAATAGCCATGGGGCCATGGAAATCGAGCGCAGGTTCTGGGCGTCCTGCAGAAGCACGCCCCAGCTGACAACAGGCGGGCGCAGACCGAGACCGAGGAAGCTGAGTGCAGTCTCGCCGAGGATCATTTCAGGAACGGCGAGCGTCAGTGCAGCGATGATGTAGCTGGTCATCGCCGGCAGCATGTGCCGCGTCACGATCCGGTACTCGGAGGCACCGGCCAGACGTGCAGCCAGAACATAATCCTCGGTCTTGAGCGACAGGAAACGACCGCGCACGACACGCGCGAGATGCGTCCAGCCGATGAGCGAAAGGATGAGCGTGATCAGGACATACACGAAGATGGGGTCCCAGGCGATTGGCAGCGCGGCTGCCAGGCCCATCCAGAGCGGGATCGTGGGGATCGAGCGGATGAACTCCATCAGCCGCTGAATGGCTGAATCGATGCGGCCACCGTAGTAGCCGGAGATCGCACCCAGTGCGAGCCCCAGCACGAAGGCGAAGGCAACGCCGACAAGGCCGGCGGACAGGGTCACCCGGGCACCATGGATCAGGCGGCTGTAGAGGTCGCGACCCAGCGAATCCGTACCAAGAAGATTGATCTGCTGGCGACGATCATCGACACCGAAGAGCCTCAGACGCGTCTCGACGAGGCCGAAGAACTGGTAGGGCTCGCCCTGCACGAAGAAGCGGATCGGCAGAACCTTGCTCGTGTCTTCCTCATAGATGACGCGTGCAGTTTCCGGATCCCGCGTGCGCTTCAGGGCATAGATGAAGGGCCTCTGCAATTCCCCTTCATGCATGATCCGCACCGTGCTCGGCGGCGCCAGCGTGTTCAACCGGTTGATGGTGAACGGCGCATAGGGCGTGAAGAAATGCGCGAAGATCGCAAGCGTCGACAGGATGATCATGAAGATCAGCGAGACGACCGCAAGTTTATGCTTACGGAAGCGCCACCAGATCAGCGTCCAGGGCTTGGCGGTATAGAGGGTTTCGTCACGAAACTCCTCTTTCGGAGCAAGCGGCGGAACGCGGGGCGTAAGCATCGGGGGTGACAGGTTCTGGAGATCGGTCATGGGGCCTCACGAAAACCGGATGCGCGGATCGGACATCGCAAGCAGGATGTCTGAGAGCACCGTGCCGATGACGGTGAAGACGCTGAGAATGAGGATGAAGCTGCCGGCAAGATACATGTCCTGCATCTTGAGCGCCTGCAGCAGAAGCGGACCCGTCGTCGGCAGGTTGAGCACGACGGCGGTGATAACGTCGCCGGAGAAAAGGGCCGGCAAGGCCCAGCCGACGGTCGAGATGAACGGATTGAGGGCCACGCGCACCGGATAACGCCACACGACGGTCCGCTCGCTGAAGCCCTGCGCATAGGCAGTCTCGACATAAGGCTTGCGCAACTCGTCCAGCATGTTGGCGCGCATGACGCGGATAAGCCCCGCCGCACCGCCCGTCGCCAGAACGACGAGGGGAATCCAGATATGCGTGAGCATGTTGACGAACTTGTCGAAGTCCCAGGGCTTGTCCTGGAATTCGGGCGACACCAGACCGCCGACATCCAGGTTGAGCCAGACGAAGGCCATCCACATCAGGACCAGGGCGAGCAGGAAGTCTGGGACACCCTTGCCGAGGAAGCCAAACACCGTAAAGACGTAGTCGAAGACCGAATACTGGCGCGTTGCCGAATAGACCCCGACGGGAATGGCGATCATCCAGGTGAAGATCATGCTGAGCGTCGAAATTGCCAGGGTCAGCCCGAGGCGATCCCAGATCAGCTCGCTGACCGGCGCATTCCATTCCAGCGAGCGACCGAAGTCACCGTAGAAGATTATGTTCGAAATCCAGCGCCAATATTGCACCAGGATAGGGTCGTTGAGCCCATATTGCTGGCGCATGAGCTCTTCCTGCATCTCGGTGATGTATTCACCGCCGCTGCGCAGCTGCGCGGCATAGGCCGAGACGAAGTCGCCCGGTGGCAGCTGGATGATCAAGAAGGCGATGAAGGAGACGAAGATCAGTGTGGGGATGGCCCACAATAGTCGCCGGACAGCATAGCCGAGCATGCGCGTTTCCTCTGTCTTGCCGCGCCAAATGGTGGATGCGGAGCCGCAAAGCGCTCCGTCCCGGCAAAATCTATGGCAGTCGAATTAAGCTGGGCCCCGCGGAGGCCAGAGCGCTGCGCGGAGCCCGGTTTGCCAGTGATTACTGCTGGATCCACATCTGCTGCGTACGACCGAGACCGATCCCACGGGTGATATCGTCCTCGATCAACCCATCAGGCATGTTCTTGAAGTCGTTCTTGGCGATGGCGATGGCAGGAGATTCCCCGACGATACCAATCACCCAGCCCTGACGGACAAAGGTGTCTATCAGCTGGTTGAGGGCAGCATCGGCCGCAGCACGGTTCGGAGCCTTGGCGGCAGCATCCCAGCTTTCGAAGACCGTGCGGATCGGATGATCGGCCGGCGGCTCGATGCCGGAGGCACCCTTGGTCGAGTACCAGATGTAATACTGGTTGGCGTAGCTGTCATTGCCCATCATGATGCGTGGGTCAGCCGCCACGACCGACAGGCGGTCGAAGGGATACCACTGCATCTGGAACTCGTTATTGTCGCGGCTCGCATCCCACTGGGTGCGGTCGATCAGGCGGGGCAGAAGCTCGACACCAATCTGCTTGAAGTTGTCGGCAACGATTTCCATGGTCTTCGGACCATTGGCATGCTGCATCTCGACAACGATGGAGAGGCGCTTGCCATCCGGACGCAAGCGGAACCCATCATTGTCCTTCTTGTCGAGACCGATGCCATCGAGCAGCTGGTTGGCCTTGTCCGGATCGAACTCGGCCCAATGGGTTTCCAGCTCTGCATTGAAGTTCGGCGAACCGGTGACAGGCGACGCCTGACGCGGTTCGGCGAGACCGGTGAAGACCAGCTCGTTGATTGTCTCACGATCGATCGAGATGCTGAGCGCCTGACGGAAATCCGCGTTTTCATAAAGACCACGCAGCACATCGTCCTTGACGTTCAGGTTCGGGACCAGCGACCAGGTCTGGGCCTGGTTCCAGCGGTAGACCTTATAGTCCCCCTTGGTCTCGTTTTCCTTGTAGAAGGTGTAGTCCTGGGGCTCGACATAGCGCATCTGCATGTCGATCTGCCCCTGCACGATCATCAGGTTGAAGGCTTCCTGCTCGCTGAACAGACGATGCGAGATACGATCGATATAGGGCAGCTGGTTACCGGCCTGGTCGACGGCATAATAGTAGGGATTGCGCACCATGGTCACGACTTCCGCCGGCGCCGGCGTCTCGATCTTCCAGGCTGTGATGACGGGCAGGTTGGGGTTCTGCCACCAGGCCGTCACGGCACCCTTGGAACCCCACAGGTCCTGCCACTTCTCTGCACCATACTTGGTGGCCGCAGCCTTCAACTCCTCTTCGGAGACGTAATTGTTGTTGTACTGCTTCAGATAGTGCTTCGGGAACAGGAAGCTCGGCCGGTCAAGGCTGGGTTCGCCGGTCGAATCCTTGGCCAGGATTTCGAGGAAGTAGACATAGGGCTCCTCAAAGCTGACCTTGAAGGTACGATCATCGACGACTTCAAGCTTCATCGGCTTTCCGCCGGGCGCCAGCGTCTGATCGATAGACGGCATGATTTCTTTGTTCAGGAACACGTCGTTATACCAGAATTCGACGTCTTCGGTCGTCACCGGATGACCGTCAGACCACTTCAACCCCTTCAGCAGCGTGAAGGTGAAGGTGCGAGCGTCCTCGCTGACGGAGTAGGATTCGACATAGCCCGGAACCAGCGACAGCTTGCCGTCAGCACCTTGCGACCACTTGACCACACGCTCTTCCATCAGCTTCGTCGGACCCCAGCGGTCACCAGGACCCTTGTAGGCACGCTGCCAGTTGCCACCATACTGACCAACCTCGGCAGCATTCACCACGGTCGGCTTTACCGGAAGACGCTGCTCGACCGGCGGCAGCTGACCAGCCTTGACCTGCTCTTGAAGCATTGGCGCCTCATTGAAGGCCCAGGCCGAGCCTGCCAGGCAGCAGGTCATCAGCATAGAGACCAGAGCCTTTGAAATTTTTTCATTACGCATCATCGTATCCTCCCAGATAGCGAAAATATTTTCGCGCATTTACCCTTTAATGCCTGCGATTTCGAAAATTTATACAGCAGAATTGCAAAATCAAGACAAAAATATTTTCATTAATAGATAGGCTAAATCGTCGTGGCACTTTCACGCTCTATGAGTTTACAGCCCAACTCAATGCGACACGGCGGATGACCGGGGCCAAAGACGGACAGCCTGTTCTCAAGCGCCTGGAGCGCCAACACCGCCATCTCCTGAAGCGGCACGCGCACGGTCGTCAGGGGCGGTCGCGTGAGATCCCCAAGCGCTACACCGTCAAATCCGACAACGCTGATATCTTCGGGGACCTTGACGCCATGGGCTTGAAGCGCGGCCAAGGTTCCCACCGCAAGGTTGTCCGAGGCGCAGAAGATCGCGCTGATGCCGTCGAGACCCGACTTGTCCGCCAAAAGTGACTTGATGGCCGCCTCGCCGTCCGACGGCTGATAACCGCTTGCAATATGAACACGTCCGAGATCGAGCGGTAGCTGACGTTCGCGATAGGCATCGAGGAAACCATCGACACGCCGGGTGATCGTTCCACGACCGCGCCAAGTCAGGTGCAGGATCTTTCGGTGTCCGCGAGACAACAGCCACTCCGTGGCAAGCCGCGCGGCGTAGCGGTTTCCGGGCGTAACCGTATCGACCGACATCGACGGGTCTTCACCATTGAGCAGGACCACCGCGATCCCCGAGGATGCGAGCGCCCTGAGCAACTTCGGGTTGTCGTCATAGACGAGGATGATGCCGTCGGCATAGACCGACTTCGCCCCGTCGATGATCTCTTGTGCGTTGAGGGTATCGCCACCCGAATGGGCGACAACCCTGACACCCCGCCGCTCGCATTCCCGCGTTAGGGCCGTCAGCAGGGTCCAGGAGAAGAGATTGGTATCGACATGCGGAATGTTGCCCGGCGGCACCGCCAGATAGACCGTGGACAGCGAGGCGATGGATCCCTTTTGCTGCCGCTTAGCCAGATAACCGAGCCGTCGTGCCGCCTCCAGCACCCGGCTCCGCACCTCCGGGGAAATCGAAGCGGTGCCGTTCAGGACGTGAGAGACGGTGCTGAGAGCCACCCCCGCCTCGCGCGAGACATCCTTGATGCCGACTTTCGGTCTGTCTGCAGTGTCCATGGCTTTGGCCTCATTCGGCGTAGAAAGGATTGGTGAACAGGCGCGCCTCCTCGCCATGCCAGACCTCGAACCGCAGGAACCGAGCGGAAAGCTTGGTTTCGACAGTGAACTGGCCAGCCTCCGGCCGGACCGAACCTGTATAGCCCGTTTCATCGACGAAGCGGATCTCATCACCATTGGCGAGCCCTGAGAAGGACACGGCAATCGCGCTTCCCGATGGGATACGGGAACCGAAATCGGGATGCCCGACACCATAAGGCTCGGCAGTCAAGTCGTGAGGTGAGAAGGAAACCACGTTCCTTCCGGACCTGACCGCCGAAAGGATATCGGCAATCGAACTGCCGGTCACCCGCAGTCGATTGCTCGGATGCCCGTGACGACGACGGTTCTTCAGGTGGAAATCGCTGCCACCCGTGATCGGGATCTGTCGACCCGCCACCAGAAGCTCCTGCCAGAAGGCCAAAGCCTGGGCATTCATCGGGGTCCAGAGCCCATTCCAGATTTCCAGCGCATCAAAGGGACCGTCGAAGCCCGACTGCCACTTGCCACCCGCCGAATTCTGGAACGGATGATTGATGACGATGGTCGCCCCGTTGGCCCGCGCCTCGGTCATGCGGTCCACCACCTCATGCGGCCCACGGCAACGCCAGTCGGCAAGCGGCTTCGCAAGCCCGAGGAAGTTGGTATGCCCCCAGAAGGAGGTCAGCTCCATGGCCGGGATCACGAGAATGCCGGGATCATCGGGCCGGATCGTATTCTGCGAGATCGTATTGTGATCGGTGATCGCCAGGAAATTGAGGCCGCCGGCGCGAGCACGATGTATGGCGTCAAACACGGTCACGCCGCCATCGGAGTGCTCCGAATGGCTGTGCAATTCGCCCACCAGCCAGCGCTGACGTTTGTTGATCAGCCTGATCTTGAGATCCACCTTACAGGCTGGCCCAATCTTCACGATACCGAGCACGGCATGCCAGGCGCCCGCAAGCGGACCGCAATCATAGCCGGGTGTTGCACGATCTTCCTCAAGCGTGATGAACCCGCGCTCGGAGCCGCTCCAGCCGCGCATGCGACCATTCTGCGCCACCCCGAGATCGATGACGCTGCCACCGCCGCCGAACGGGAAATGATAGGCGATCTCGATCCGCTCGATATCGGCGCCCACTTCGAAGGGGATCTCGACGAAAGACTTCTCGCCTCCCGGAAAGCTGTCGATCGTAACGTTGATTTCCCGGTCGACGCTCATGCGACGCTCCTTCCCAATTTCAGGCTGATGATTTCAAAAGGCTTGAAGGCGACGCGGAGGCGTTGCTGCTGGACAGCCAGACCGCTGATAGGCTCCTCCAGGAGATCGATGAGGGCAGCCTGGGTGAAGTCCGGCGCTAACGCGATCTCGGCAGACCGATGCCGCCCGGTCGTTTCCCAGAGCCGAACCACGATGCCATTGCCATCTTCGGCCTCCTTCACCGCCTCGACAGCAATGCCCTCGGTCAGAACATGAAGGAGAGGTGCCGTCTTCGGTGCCGGAGCATGCGAGTGAGGGCTGCCCGCAATCAGCCTCAGCGGCAGATTGAAGTCTTCCGCAGCCCTGTGCACCACGTCCTTGTCACCATCATGCACCATGAGAGCATAGCGGAACCGATGCTCGCCCTGGTCCGCCTCCGGCCAGGGATAGGTCGGAGAGCGCAACAACGTCAGCCGGATATCCGTTCCCCGTGCGTCGTAGCCGTATTTGCTGTCATTGAGGAAGGCGACGCCGAAATCGGGTTCGGTAACGTCAACCCAGCGCTGCATCACGCATTCGAAGCGGGCCTTGTCCCAGGACGTGTTGCGATGCGTCGCCCGCCGCACATGGCCGAACTGGATTTCGGCATCGACGGCAGCGGCATGCAGTGCCAACGGAAAGGCCGCCTTCACCAGCGTATGATGCTCATGCCAGTCGACAAAGGTGTCGAAATCCACCCGCCGGGCATCCGCTTCCAGCGCCACCACCTGTACGACGCGGGAATGCTCGTAGCGCCACTCAAACCGGATTGCTGCGCGCAGGGGACCATGCTCCACAACCTCGGCGCTGACGAGATCGTCGATCTCGAAGACCTGGTCCTCGAAATCGGCGTCGATATCCCAGGCATCGTATTCGGCCGGCCGGTCGCGGAAGGCCTGCAGCCGGTTGCCGATCTGGCCCGGCGTGAAGATGGTTCGCCCTGTCGCCCGGTCGACGAGATGCTCAATCCGACCGCAATGATCGAAGCGTATCTCGACATGGGCATTGGCCAGACGACGCTCGGAGACCTCCAGATACCCAGAATGGTCAGGTGAAGTAAGCACGGCCTGAAGAGGGGCGCATGCCAGCGCTGACACCGGCTCCAGCCATGCTGCAGGAAGACGGGCGCCATCGGCCCTGACGATATCCTGGACCGCATGGCCCTCAAGCAGCGGCGACGAGACGAAACCGCCCCGCGAACGGCCGGTGACATTGAGCACCATGCCTGCACCGCCGCCATCGATCCGGCCCGCAAGCTCCCGCGCCAGCGCCTCGGCCTCGACGAAAAAGGCCTCGTAGTCCCGGTCGCTGTCCTCATAGACCGCACCGATCGAGGAACCCGGCAGGATGTCGTGAAACTGGTTGAGCATCACGATATCCCAGAGGCGCCGGAGCCGGGCATGCGGATAGGTGTAACCGCTGGCCCGCCGTGCCAGAACCGCCATCAGTTCCAGTTCCCGAAGCGCGATTTCGGCCAGCCGGTTGAAGCGCTTGTTCTTGGCGACGGAGGTCAACGTGCCACGATGGAACTCGAGATAAAACTCGCCGACCCAGGTCGGGTAGCGCTGCGGGTTCGCCTTCATCTCGGCGATCAGTCGCTCGAAGAAAGGCCGCATCGCGCCATGCTCGACCTTGGGGCAGCCTGGAATGCCGCGCTCCATGCGGCGGATATTGTGCAGCATCTCGCGGGTCGGACCGCCGCCGCCATCGCCATGGCCGTAGACGAGGAAGAGCTCGCCACCAACACGCTGCTGACCGTAACGCTTCCAGGTCCCCATGACATGCGTCGGCTTCAGGTTGGGGCAATAGGTCGTGCCGATGCTCTTGCTGTCATAGGGCTGCGTCGTCAGAAAATAAGCGACCACCTGACTGCCATCGATACCCTGCCAGAAGAGCTTTTCCTCAGGCATGCGATTGGTGTCATTCCAGGAGAGCTTGTGGGTGACGAACGTATCGAGCCCCGACTTCGCCATCAGCTGCGGCAAGGCGGCCGTGTAACCGAACGTATCAGGCAGCCAGACCATGCGTGGCCGGATACCGAAGGTTTCCTGATGATAGCGCACACCGTAGAGGATGTGCCGGACCAGCGCCTCGCCGCCAGCGATATTGACATCCGGCTCCAGCCAGAGAGCGCCCTCGATCTCGAACCGGCCAGCCGAGAACTGGCCACGAATGCGATCGAAGAGCTCCGGATAGTCCTCGCGCAGATAGTCGAGCAGGACGCACTGGTTGTACATGAAACGATAGTCGGGAAACTCGTCCATCAGCGAGAGCATGGTCGCCATGGAGCGCGCCATCTTCTGCCGCGTCTCCCGCACCCGCCAGAGCCAGGCCACGTCGATATGCGTGTGCCCAGTCGCAACGACGACGGGCTTTTCCTCGAAGTCACCGGCCTGATAGATGGCGGAGGCGATCGACCGCGCAGCCTCCAGGGATGCCGCAAACCTCTCCGGATTGCCCGGTCGCAGATCGATGGCATCGACGGCCTGCTCGACCACCCGCAGAATGAAGTGGCGACGCGGATCGTTTTCATCCAGCAGTCGCGCCACATCGAGTGGCACCCGCAGATCGTAATAGACATCCTCGACGTCGGGGTCGTGGCGATGCAGCGTCACCCCAAAGCCGATCTGCCGACGATCCTCGATCGTCCCGGCCTCGATGAGGATGTCATGGACCTGACCCGCAACCGCGTTCAGGCTCAGCGGAAATTCGCGGTGGTTTGCGTCACCACCCTGCACGATCCGTCCGTCGACCCGCACCAGGCATTGCGGATCGCTGCGCCCCATGACATTGCCGAAGGCAGCCTCGATGCGACCGAAGACGCGCGCACCGTCGAAGCCGTCAGGCAAGGCAACCCTGCCCCCGAACCAGTAATACCCGTCCGGTTCGCCCCAGATATGGTCACGCCCGACCGGCGCCCACTCTGCGCGATCGGATGCCACCATGGCCGCACGGTCACCCGATGCTGCCTGCCGATAGACCAACGGCACCTGACCTCCGAGCGGCTGAAAGATGTGCTCGGCCAGGACCGAAAGGAGCTTGTCGAGCTTGCGAATTGTCTTCATGAACAACGCTCCTGCAACAGCTTCAGGACCAGACCGGGGCCTGATCCTGCAGGATCACGACCGGCTCGGAATGAAAGCCCTCGGGCAGGGGATCGGGACGGCGCACCTCGACGTCTTCGAGTGCGAGATTGTGAACGTTTGAGGCAAAAACGCCGGGCATGCCACCGGGATAGGGCACGAGACCGATAACCTTGCCATCCTCACCCCTGACCCAGGCATTGGCACGTCCTGCCGCATCGGGCGAGGGCGCAAGATCGAACTTCGTCGGACGCACATCGTAACGGCAGGCGTTGAAGCGCCCGGGCTGCTGGCGGATATGGACACGGCGCAGCGTGACATTCCGGATCAACCCCGGTCGATCGGCATAGAGATTGACCGCACCCTCCATCAGCCCCTGGATATCCTCGAAGAGCACATTCTCGATGACACCGGCGGGCTGCGTGCTGCGACGATCGAGAGCGGTTGCGGTGATCGCCTCCCCCGAGCCCCAGAAGCCCTCCGGTGTTTCCCGGCATTCGAGCTTGAGGCGCCGGAATGTCACATTCGCAAGCCGCCCCCCATCGCGCGAGAAAAGACCGAGCGCCCGGTTGCTATGGGCGATTTCGCAATCTTCAAAGACAATGTTCTCCATATCCGCGAAGCTCTCCGTTCCGAGCTTCAGCGCGCAGCTTTCGCTGATGATCTGGCAGCCGGAAACCCGGATCTGCCGGCATGCACCAATCGGCGCATCATCGGTCCCGCGGCTTGTCTTCAGCACGACGCCGTCGTCAGCCGTGTCGATCACGCAGTTATCGATCGTCACACGCTCGCAGGCATCGATGACCACTCCGTCGGTATTGGGCATCTTGCGGTCATTGATGATGCTCAAACCTTCAAGGGCGACATCCTTGCTGCGGATCAGATGAACCGTCCACATGGCAGACAGGCAGATCTTGATGCCTTCGATGCGCACATCGGAGCAGCGATCGATAATCAGGGTCCTCGGTCGAAGGCGCGACGGGATATATGTCCCCATATCCTCCAGCATGCCCTCGATAAAGGACTCACCGGGTGCCTCGATAGAACCAGCCCCGTGGATACGGATGGACCGTGCATCGCGGGCAAGCATCAAAGCGCGATCGGAATCTTCCGCGATAACGTCAACCGTATTCGAAGCATACAGCGCATAATCGGGACTGAAGCGCAGCACGGCGCCCTCCTCCAAGCAGAGATCCGTGCCGCTTGGCAGATGCAAAGCACCGGTCTGATAAATCCCCTTCGACAGATGCAGGGCCACCCCCTGCTTCGCGGCGGCATCCAGCGCCTCCTGCAGAGATTGCCCGCCCCGCATCGAATCGGTGATGAATATTTTTCTTGATTTCGTCACCGCAGGCTTCTCCTCCCAGGCAGCAGCATTCGGATAGAAAGCCTGCGTACAGGCGCATCTGAATGATATCGGCGTCATATCAATCCGATTTCAGCGCGAAATACAAAATGAAAATATTTTTTCTGCCTTGATCGATCTCGAGCTGTGACGAGTGTCATAGCCAGAGCGATTTACAGACGGAATACCGCGCAGAGCGGAGCGGCGACCAACGGTCGCGAGGACGGTATGCCCGGAAAAGAAAAGGGCGTTTAGACGCCACCTGCAGCATCTGAAAAGGACCGGGAAAACCCGGTCGGGCGCAAGACGGGAGGCAAGAGTCAGAACCCGGCCCCTACCCCTCAGCGAATGCGCAGTCCCGAAGCATCGAAGAGAAAGCTGGTCTTCGCCGACAGCCCAACTGTGATCTCATCGCCCAGCCGGCCACCCTGACGGCGCTCTTCTTGCTCGATGATGATCTGCTCGCCGGGCACCGTATGCGCATAGACATAGCTCGTATTGCCGAGATGCTCGACGACATCGACATGCGCTGTCAGCTGCGTATCCCCACTGCCGTCAGGCAAAAAGTGTTCCGGTCTAACCCCCACCGTCACGGCATCACCGACCTTCGGCGGCGCCGCGCAGGAAACCGTCAACTGCGTGTCGGGTCGCGCCTTGAGCGCCACAGTCACCTGTCCACCCTCCGGTTGACCGATCACCACCGCCGGCAGAAAGTTCATCCGTGGCGAGCCGATAAAGCCGGCAACGAACATGTTGTCGGGGTCGTCATAAAGCGCAAGCGGCGCACCGACCTGCTCGACGATCCCGCCGCGCATGACGACGATCTTGTCGGCCAGCGTCATCGCCTCGACCTGGTCATGGGTGACATAGATTATGGTGGCGTTGAGCTCCTTGTGCAGTCGGGCGATCTCGACGCGCATATGCACGCGCAGCTCCGCGTCCAGGTTGGAGAGCGGCTCGTCGAACAGGAAAACATCAGGCTGACGCACGATGGCGCGGCCGATGGCAACACGCTGGCGCTGACCGCCGGACAAGGCCTTCGGCTTGCGGTCCATCAGCGCGTCGAGTTCGAGGATCTTCGCCGCCGCATTGACCCGCCGCTCGATCTCGTCCTTCGCCATGCCGGCAAAGCGCAGCGCAAAGCCCATGTTCTCGCGCACGGTCATATGCGGGTAGAGCGCATAGGTCTGGAACACCATGGCAATGCCACGTTTCGACGGATCGACATCGTTCATCACGCTGCCGCCGATCGTCAGCTCGCCTGCGGAAATATCCTCCAGCCCCGCGATCATTCTGAGCAGCGTGGACTTGCCGCAGCCGGACGGGCCGACGAAGACGACAAACTCCCCGGAGCGCACCTCGAGGTTCACCCCCTTGATGACCTCGAGCTGCCCGTAGGACTTGCGGATATCGGTGAGCCGGACCTCTGCCATGGTAGCCTCGCTCAGCTGACGTTGAAGCTGATGCGCTTGGTCCCGAAGGGACGGCAAGTCGCAGACAGCGTCAAGTGACCGGCTTCGTTTCCGGCTTCGACATAGACGCCCACGGCCCCGCCCTTGAAGGAGAGCAGCGTGGGGCCAACGATGCGGCCCGGACCTTCGAGGCTGACCTCGACCGGATCATCGAAAAAGCCCAGGACATTGCCGCCCTGGTCGAGCGCCCGCAGCATCACGCGAACCGTGTCCTTCTCGCCAGCCCGGAAGCTCGGTATCGTCAGCCGCGATATCCAGGGTAGTCGGCAGCGGATCGGCCGGCAGATGACGGCGCACAACCTCCTTGCCGTCTAGGAAGCCGACGAGTTCACCATCCCGCCAGGTCATGCCCCATTCGCCGAATTCTTCCGGCGTGACCATGCTGTGATCGAGAATGCAGGGCGGATGCGGCAGATGCGGATAGGTCCTTCTGTCAGGCTCGATCCGCTTGACGATCTGGCCCATGCGGATTTCGACATAGTCGCAATTGGTGAGAATGATCAGCGGCAGCACGCCGCCGATATTGCGCTCGCCGCGCGCCCAGAAGCTGACCGGCTGCAAAACGATCCCATCCTTCGGATCGCCCTGCGAGGCATAGGCGTAACCGGCGAATTTCGGCTCGCGATACATGTCGGTGACGCCGTGGTAGCAGATACGGTCGCCCGAACCGAAATCCTTATGGGTGTTGTAGTCGAACATGCACCAGCCGGTGGAGCCGGAGATCGAAGGCTCGCCCGCAACCGCATTCAGGATCGCCAGGTGCCGGCCGACATGTTCTGCCTGGCGCTGCTCCTGGTCAAAGCGCTTGGTCGGATACATGTGCCCACCATATTCGGTGATCATATAGGGCACCTTGCGGTCGAGCCCGGTGACTTCGCGCTGCTCGCGCAGGATCAGCCGTTCGCGATTGTGCCCGGGCATTTCGTCCAGCCCGAGAATGAAGTCGTTCATCGTATAGACGTCTTCGAGCAGCTCGCTTTCGGTGATGTAGCGCACACCGCCGGTCTGGCGGGTCGTATCGAGCGACCGCGCCATGGCATTCGTCTCGACATAGAAGTCGTGGTCGTCCTGGCTCTCGTTGATGCGCACGCCCCAGATGATGATCGAAGGATGGTTCCAGTCGCGCTCGATCATGCGGCGGACGTTCTGAACGCTCTCCGCCTTCCAGGCATCGCCACCGATATGCTGCCAGCCTGGGATTTCTTCGAAGACAAGCAGGCCGATCTCGTCGCAACGGTCGAGGAAGTATTTCGACTGCGGATAATGCGAGGTGCGGGCGATGTTGCAGGCGAGATCGAATTTTAGGATGTCGGCATCCTTCTCCTGACCACGCCGACCCATCGCGTAACCCAGATGCGGCCAGGCCTGGTGACGGTTGAGACCCCGAAGCTTCACCACACGGCCATTCAGCTTGAAGCCGTCGATGGTGTATTCGGCAGAGCGGAAACCGAAGCGGCTCGTGACGGCATCGCTACCGGCAGCGGTGTCGAGCATCACCGTGAGGTGATAGAGAGCGGGATTGTCGATATCCCAGAGCGTGATGCCCTGAAGCCCGGAAAAGCCGAGCGAAACCTCTGCGCCTGATAATGCCGCTTCGGTACGCGCGATCTCCTGACCTGCACCATCTTTCAGAACAGCCGTCACCTTGCCGGAAAGCGCCTGATCCGTCGAATTGGAAATCCAGACCTTCGCCGTCACCTGCTTGCTTTCGGCCAGAACATCGGGCGTCTCGATCTTGACGTTCTTGATCGAAACCGGCGCAGTGATCTTGAGCCAGACGTCGCGATAGATGCCGGCATAGGTGAGATAGTCGATGACGCCACCGAAAGGCGGGATCTCGGGGTTTTCCGAACCGTCGATCTTCACCGTCAGCAGGTTGTTGCCAGCCTTCAGATGCGGCGTGAGCCGGGCTTCGAAAGGCGTGTAACCATCCTTGTGCGCAGTGATCTCGACACCGTTGACGTAGACCACGCTGTCCGCCATGGCGGCATCGAAAACCAGCGAGACTACGCGACCCTCGAACCGCGGATCCCAGGCGATGACCTTCTGATAGGTAAAGGCCTTCTGATAGCTCTTCTCGTCGAAATAGTTATAGGGCAGCTCGACCGCCGTATGGGGAAGCTGGACTGCCTCGCCCGGCTGCGAAGCCGAGGCAAAGCCCGGCTCAAAACCGGCACGGAAGGTCCAATCCTTGTTGAAAGTCTCAATAATGCGCATTTCAAAGTCCTATTTCACGGAGCCGAGCATGCCCTGCACGAACTGGCGTTGCATGGCGAAGAAGACGAGAAGGGTGGGAAGGGTGGCGAGGATCGTGCCGATCATGACGGTACCGTATTCGGGCGAATAGGCAGACGCGAGCGAGGAGACGACCAGCGTGATCGTCTTGGTGTCGTTCGACTGCAGCACGATCAGCGGCCAGAGATAATTGTTCCAGTTCAGCATGAAAACGATGACGAAGGCCGCCGCATAGGTGGAGCGCATCACGGGCACATAGATGTAGAAGAAGATCTGCCACTCCTTCAGCCCATCCACCTTGGCCGCATCGCGAAGCTCGGTCGGAAAGGCTTTTGAGGCCTGGCGGAAGTAGAAGATGATGAAGGCCGACGCGATCATCGGCAGCATGATGGCGATATGCGTATTCAGCAGCCCCGCCTGCCCCATCAACATGAAAAGCGGGATCATCAGGGCTGCAAACGGCACCATCAGCGTCAGCAGGATCACGGTATAGACCCGCTCCCGCAGTTTCGAGCGGAACATCTCGAAACCATAGCCCGCCAGCGACGAGACGAGCAGCGTCAGCGCCGTGCCGACAAGCGCGATCTTCACCGAATTCCAGAAGACCAGCGGCACATTCACCTGCGCAAAGAAGGACGCGATGTTGTCGAACAGGGCGGTGCCGAAGGTGACCTTGCCGCGGATGATCTCGCTCGTGGTGTTGGTCGCCCCGATCACCATCCAGATGAAGGGGAAGATCGAAAGGAAGGCCGCAAGCGACAGCACGGCATATTGCACGATGTCAGGCAGGCGGCGACGAAGCGTCGTCATCATTTGCGTTCCCTCGCGGCATAGAATTGCAGGAAGGAGAGAACCGCCACCATCAGCACGATCACATAGGAGACGGTCGCCGCATAACCGAAGCTCGGCATGAAGCGGAAGGTCAGGTTGTAGATGTAGAGCGACAGCGTCAGCGTCGAATTCGCCGGCCCGCCGGTGCCCTCGGTGAAGTTGTAGACCTCGTCGAACAGCTGCAGCGTGCCGATTGTCGAGGTGATCGTGGTGAACAGGATCACCGGTTTCAGCATCGGGATGGTGAGGAAGGCGAAGCGCCCCCAGGACGGCACGCCGTCGATCTTCGCCGCCTCATAGATCGAGCGATCGATATTCTGGAGTGCTGCCAGATAGAAGATCATGTTGTAGCCGGTCCAGCGCCAGGTAATGGCGATGATGATTAGCACCTTGGCCCAGAAGGGATCGGTCAGCCAGCCGATCGGCTCGCCGATGATGCCGATTGCGAGCAGCGTGTTGTTCACCACACCGTCGAGCGAGAACATGCTCTTGAACAGGATCGAATAGGCCACCAGCGAGGAAACGCAGGGCAGGAAGATCATCGTCCGGAACAGGCCGGAATAGCGCAGCTTCGGATTGTTCAGCATGGCCGCCAGGATCAGCGCCATGGTGATCATGATCGGCACCTGCACGACAAAGAAAATGACCGTGTTTTGCAGCGCCTGCCAGAAAACCGGATCATTCCACAGCCGTTCAAGATTTCCAGTACCGGAGAATTTCAGCATCATCCCGCGCCCGGAATAGAAGGATAGCGCGAGAGAACGCAGGATCGGATAGAGCATGAAAATCGCAATGAGCGCGACGGCCGGCGCCACGAACAGCCACCCGTTCACATCGTAGTAGCGCTTCAAGCTGGATCTGGATGTGGTGGCCATGCGGTCTCCCCGAACCTGATCATTGGTCACGGACTAAAGTCTATCGACGGAAGGCGCGCGGCGTCGCCGCCGCACGTCTCCGGGAGGACAGGGGCCCAACCCTTGGGAATGAGCCCCTGTGGGATGGGTTTACTGGATCTGGGTGGCAGCCTGATCTTCGATGGCCTTCAGAACGTCATCGACAGGCGTTCCCTTGAGAAGGGCCGGGAAGTTTGCCGTGACAGCCGTGTCGAGCTCGTTGGTGAAGATGCCGTAGTTAACCGCCGGCACCTGGACGAGCCAATCAGCGAACTTCTGCCAGACCTTGTCGCCGCCGAAGAAATCGTCCGGCTTCTGGTAGGCTTCACCCGTACGGGCGGCAAGAAGCGAGCCCACGGCACCGCGCTCGGTCAGGATCTTCTGGTAGAAGTCGAGGTCCTTGGCATAGATCTCGTTGAGGAAGTCGATCGCCTCGTCCTTCTCGGCGGAAGCTTCAAGCACATACCAGCTCGAACCACCGAGGTTCGACGCAGCGACGGCGCCCTCGACATTCAGCTTCGGAATGGCCGTCAGCGCCCACTTGCCGGCCTGATCAGGCTGCGACTTGACGGTGCCGGTAATCCAAACGCCCATGAGGACCGAGGCGACATCGCCCGACGTCAGCGCGCTGATCCCGTCGTTCCAGCCGCTGGTCGGCTTGGCAACGCCTTCATTGACAATGCGAGCCTGGGTTTCGAGTGCAGCCTTCAGCGCGGCGTTACCCGTGATGTTGAGGCTGCCGTCCTCGTTGAAATACCACTGGCCGCCGGACTGCATCATGATGCGGATCAGACCGCCGTCATTCGAGTCGAGCGCCATCATCTCGTGGCCGGTCTTGGCCTTGACGTCCTTGCCGATCTCGATGAAGCGATCCCAGGTCAGATTCTCCATGTCGGCAGCGGTATAGCCCGCCTGCTCCAGATAGTCCTTGCGGTAGTAGAGGCCGGTGACACCGGAATCGAAGGGCACGCCATAGACCTGGCCCTCAAGCGTCATCAGGTCGACCTTGTATTTGGCAAAGCCGGAATAATCGATCTTGTCCGTCAGCGCGGCGAACGAACCGGGGAAGGACTGCAGATATTTCTGCGCGCCGTAATCCTCGATCAGCACAATATCCGGCAGGGTGTCGGTCATGCCGGAGGCAAGACCCGTCTGCAGCTTCTGCTCGACGTCAGCCTTGGCGAAGTCGACGATGTTGAAGGTCGTGCCGGGGTTCTTCGCGGTGTAACGCGCAGCCGCCTCCTGCATGATCGCAACGTTGAAATTCGGGTCCCAGCACCAGATGGTGACTTCTCCGGCAAAGGCTGCCGTGCTGCAGAGAAGGGCGGCCCCGGTCACGGCTCCGGTGACGGAGCGCTTGAGCAGGCGAGAATAATCCATGTGTTCCTCCCATTATGACGTTGAATGCGGCAGCCTCATCCCCTGCCTCATCACCACTATTTCCGAAAATCGGAGGACAGCCAAGAAAATTTTTACTAAATATTTTGTGCGCTGCGGTAAGTGCTTGGGAATCCCCAGACTCCCTTGCGAAAATGCTCAGGTCGCCAGAGGCTCTTTCGCGCTTGCCCGCCAGACCATCTCGGTCGGCAGGGTCACATGCTTGGAATAGTCGCGGCCATTCAGCCGCTCGACGAGCAGGTCGACCGCCACCTCGCCGATCAGCTCGCCCGGAATCCGCATGGTGGAGAGCGGCGGCGTCAGGAACTGCGCGACCGGGATATCGTTGAAGGCAACAACCGCGATGTCCTCGGGGATGGAAAGTCCCGCCTCCTGGATCGCCCGATAGGTGCCGATCGCCATATTGTCGTTGGCTGCAACGATCGCATCGGGACGGACGTCCAGAGCCAGAAGCGATTTCGCCTGCTGATAGCCCGTCTCGAGGCGCAAGTTCTGCCCGAACCGCTCGCTCTGTCCGAGCGCCAGAAGCTCAGGCCGATAACGACCTCGCGCCTCGTGCCATTCGATAAAGGCCTTGCAGCGCTGCTCGCCATGCATCAGCGCATCATTGTCCATCAGCTCGTAGCCGCCGACAAAGCCGATCCGCTGGTATCCGGCCTTGTCCAGACTGTCGAGGATCGTCACCGTCGCCTCGCCCAGATCGGCGCGCACGCAGTCGAATTGCGGCATGCGCGGATTGTAATCGGCCATGATGAGATGCGGGCATACCTTGGCCATCGCCTCGATCTCGGCCTTCGGATGATGTCCGACGACGATCGCAGCCGAAATGCCCGTCAGCATGGCCAGATCGATCGGCACATCGGGATTGAATACCCGGGCAATCTCGATCTTGTATTCACGGCAGCGGGCTTCGATGCCGAGCCGGACGCCCACGTAATAGGGGTCTACCAGTTCCTCGTTCGGCGCCAGGAAATGGATGACGGCGATAGTCGCGGAGACGTCGGCATGCAGCCCCATGGGGATCGAAAACGGCGCCGAAAGCGCATTCTTGCGCGCCCTCGGCGTCGCATAATTCAGCGCCTCGGCGGTCTCGATGATCGCCTGGCGCTTCACCTCAGAGATAGAGAGGCTCTGGTCGTAGTTCAGGACGCGCGACACCGTTCCCGATGACACGCCGACGGCCTTCGCAATTTCCTTGATCGTCACCACGGCGGCCTGCCTCCTCAACCCGCATTCCCATGAGGCTGGTAAACCTCTGGAAAATATTTACTAGGCCAGGGACGTGGGGGATACAAGCACTTCCTTGAACAAGCCCCTGTCGAAACAGGGCGCCAAAGCCGGCCTCGACACGGTCAAGGCGGCTCCAGATCAAGCGCAATGCGAGTTGGGCTATGCTTGGGTCTCGCTGACAAAGGCCTCGATCTCGGCCAGGCTGTCGAGACGGGTCACGTCGAAATCGGCAGCAGCGAGATCGATCCCGAAGGTCTCCTCGAGCAGCATCATGAGATGCGTGGCCGCAAGCGAATCCAGCCGGCCACTGAAGAACAGCGAATCCGTATCCTGGAGCGGCTGTCTGTCACCGCGCTCTTCGAGCAGTCCCTGAACGCGGGCACGGATGGACGCAATCTTATCGGTGGTCATGGCAGGTCAGACTCCAAACAGGCCAAACAGGAAGTGGAAACGATCCGACAGCTGGCCTTCCAGCCACACACTGTCGAAGATCTTCAGGAAGCAGAAGAACAGGGCCACGTTAATCCGCGGCCAGACCTGGTGACGCCAAAAGCCGTCATCCGGCGAGGTCTTGCGCCCCCAGATCTGCGAGATGATCAGACCCGCCGAGAGCAGGCACACATAGAAGGCGAGCGTTTCGAACCGGTCCAGTTCATCAAACGGCGTCCCGTCGGCAAAGACATGGGACACGAAGATCAGATGATAGAGGAAGTTGCCGAAACCCGCCGCGCAGAAGGTGGCAAACGCGATGCGCAGACGCGGCGATGTCTTGAACCAGCGCATGAAGGCTGGATAGAAGAAGAAATCGACCAGAACCTCTTTGAAGTAGTAGTAATAGCGGTTCCAGAACTCGGCGATCGAGCGGGATGCGAGGGGGTTCACCGTATTGCGCGGGATGTTGTAGCCCATCATGCGCGCCACGGCGACGATCGCATGGCCCCAAGCGGCAATGATCAGCAGATCCACACCGTAGTTGACGAAGAGACCCAGCCATCTGAGCCCGATCGGCATGGCCGCCGCGTCCTCAGGATTGAGGATCATGAAACCGAGCTTCGGCACACCCAGCATCTCATGAAACAGGGTGGTCACGGCCAGACTTGTCCAGCTGAGGATAGCCGTCCAGACGGCAAGTTTCAGCGCCTTCAGGCGCGTCACCGCAAGCGCATCGTCGTCCTTCGCCTCGAACCGCTTGAGGAAGGACAGGCCTTTTCCGAAGGGCGCAACATCGCCGCCCCAGACCGGCCGCATGTAAAGCGCCCGAACACTGTCGGGCGCTGCAGCCTTGGCCTTCAGATCAACGGCGGCATAGGCAAGAAACCAGAAACACGAGGCCCAGACGGCCACGAACGCCCAGAGAATGGCATGACCGTAATCTCCCGGCGGCACAAAGGCGGCCACAGCGAGGACCGCAAGGAAGCCGACAAGTTGGACCAGCAGTGGACGCCGGGACCAAAGGCCGCTGCTTCTGCGCTGGCCTGCGATCATAACTTGGGTAAAGCCAAGAAAGAGCACGACCCCTGCCACCTGCAAGGCGAGCGGCGGGACCGAGACGCCATGTCCGAGTGAGGCCGCAAGATCGACGACCATCGCATTCATGTCCGCCGTCCGGAACGGACGTAGCAGCAGAAACACCAGGCTCGACGTGATCAGAATGGCGAGCCGGCGTCCCGGCCAACGCGCAGCTGCAAGAAGCGTCAACCCAATCAGCGCAAGCGCCGATAGACTGATCTGCAGGCTTAAAGCAAGCGCCGCCAGGAAAAGGCCATGGATCAGAAGCAGTCCACGGATCGTCCCGGCATACCTGCGCGCATCTGGATTGGAGTCAATCGTCAGCCACGAACGCCGCCACTGCTTGAGCCGGTCCACGGGACCGAGCGAATCTTGCTCAAGAACGACGCTCACGGCGACCCTCCGTCGAGAGCGTCTCTCAATGCTCGCCGGTCCACCTTGCCGTTGATGTTGACGGGCAGTGCATCCTTGAGATGGACGACTTCCGGAACCATGTAGCGCGGCAAAGAGCGCAGCATGTTCGCCTGGATCGAAGCGGCCGTTTCAACGCTGCCCGCTACGAAGCCGACGAGGCCCGCCGCAGAACCATCGACAATAGGCCAGGCCACGACGGCAACGACCGTGCTGTCCGCCGCAAGCCGCAGATGCGCCTCGACCTCTTCCAGCTCGATCCGGTTCCCCTTGACCTTCACCTGATTATCCGTCCGCCCGAGATGATGGTAGATCCCCTCTGCGTCGCACATGCCCAGATCCCCGGTCAGGTACCAGCGCTCTCCGCCGATCTCGCGAAAGCGGTCCGCGGTCTGCTCAGGCGAAGCGAAGTATCCGATCCCGACCTGAGGGCCGCCAAGCGCGATCTCCCCTGGCTCGCCGGCAGCGACAGGCTGCAGGTCAGGACCAAGGATCGCAATCTTTCCGTCCCTGAAGGGTGTGCCGATCGCCATCACACCGCGCCCCGGCGTCAGCGACATGTTCGCGCCCACGCTCTGCCTGAGCATCACGACGGTGCATTCCGTAGGCCCATAGATGTTCTCGATGGCGCTGTTTGGCGCAGCAACCGCCCAGGCCTCGACGGTCGCACCCGGGAGAGGCTCCCCGCAAAAGATCGACAGGCGGATCGTCTCGAACACACCAGGTTTAAGAGAACCGGCCGCGCGCATCATGTTGACGATCGTGGGCACCGACATCCAGGCCGTGATGCCGTGGCTGCGAATGAAATGCTGCGGTGCCGACAATTCGAGCGCCGACATCACATGCAGAGCGCCCCCCGACTCCAGCGTCAGAAACAGATTGTGAACGCTGAGATCGAAGGTGAGGTCATGCGCTTCGGCCACGCGGTCCTCAAGCCCGAGTTTTGTCCACGGGCGCGCCTGCACCAGATAGGACGCAAGAGACCCGGCGGAGATCACGACCCCCTTGGGCAGTCCGGTCGTTCCGGAGGTGAAGATGATATAGGCCTCGTGCTGCGCATCCACGTTCACTGGCGCGGCGAGCGGCAGATCGTTGAGGGCGTCGAGCGGCGTGATCGCGGCATCGACCGTTGGCGGCATATCGGCCCGCTCCGGCCCGATGATGATGGCGGGAGCTGCAGCCAGGACCTCCGGGGTCAAAAGCCCGATCCCGTTGCGATCCACGATTAACGCGTCCAGTTGCAGCAGTCCCAGCAGCTTGACCAGCCGCTCCGGCGGCCATTTCTGATTGAGCGGCACATAGGTCGCCCCTGCCATGCAGGCTCCGAGAACGCCGACATAACCTTCCAGACTGCGGGTTGCCAGAACCCCGACCCGTCGCTGCTTCAGCCGAGGCGCCAGATAACCGGCAAGCCGCGCTACCTTTTCCGCCAAAGCCTCGTAGGTGAACTCGCGTCTGGCAACAACGAGAGCCACTGCGCCTGGATGTGCTTGCGCGCATGCCCAGAATGGCGCGGCGAGGTTGAAATTTTGAAGCTTGGTCTGCACTGGAACACCGTTCAACATGAAGTCCGTTTTGCTGATCTCTGTTATCGTGAAGGCAATGGCAGCCGCCGGTTATGCAGAGGCTGCACTCCACCTGGCGCCCCCTTGCCCATGAAGTGTTACAAGTCTGCAGCCACCATCAGCGCTGACGCCGCTGCCGCAGAGCCGACAGCCATCGTCAACCAAGGCAGTTTCTGCGCGACATCGATCGTGAAGAAATTCAAGGGGAACAGATGCTGATGCGATTGTGGGGCCGCACCCTGCCGGGGTGCAGGCAGATACCACTCGTCGTCAAACCATCGCCAATCATCCGCCCATGTCCAGCAGTCGTGCCGCTTGTAGACAGAGGCAACCTCATCCGCGAACGCCTTGTTGGTCGGCAGACGGATCGCTTCCCCCGGAGAAGTCTGGAAATATCGCATCGCCAAAGGCAGCGAACGGTTGGTGCAATAATTCGACATCCAAAGATTGAAGCCGATTTCTTCTCTGAGGCCCTGGATGACACGGAAAAGCTGGACATGTTCCTCGTGCCCGTATTCGCCCCAGGGATTGTGGGTGAACACGTTCATGCCGGGACGAAGGCGATTCCGGAGCAAGCCCTGGATTGTCACGAAGTTACTCTGATAGGCCGTCAGCACGCTGTTTTCAGCCACGCGTCGTTGACCCATGCCCACTTTACCGAGAGCCCGGCGCGACATGCGGGTAAGTTCCCGTCTCTGGCTTTCGAAACTGAGGAGAATACCATCCGCGCTTTCGCGCGGGTCTTCCCAATTGGCACAGCCGGCGGCACCGGATTCTGAAAGATTGAGACAACTGACGCCAGGCCGAGGAAAATCGGCGAATGCGGCAGCGCGCTTTTCGCCCAGGCCTGGATGCGCCCAGAAGTCGCGATAGACCACGATCACCTCTTCAACGTCATGCAAGATGGCGTTGAACCACAGCAATTCGTCGTCGGGATGGGCCGCAATGATAACGGAGTTTTCAAGGAAGGCCGGGCGCGCGCTCATCCATTCTCCTCCCCGGACGATTGGCGATTGGCAAAGGGTGTGGTAGTGCTAGCGGCGGAGTTCTCCCGCCAGCGCTCGCGCAGACGCATTGCGACCAGAGCAAGCGAGCCGCGTAATGTGGTGGCATGCGTCAGCATGTGAAGGGCGGTCGGCGCCGTACCAAAATCCGCCTTGAAGGGCTCATCTCCGATCGTAAAGTCGAAGATCTCACCGCCAGCCTGAACCCAATCCTCGATCATCCCGTCATACAGGAGGAGGCCCGGCGAATGCCGGCCATGGGCCTGATAATCACAGCCAATGAGCAGATAGTGTAGTCGCGAACCGTGCGCGACACAGAAGGCATAACCAATCGCCTCCCCGACCACTTCCAGTGCGTAGACCCGGCAGTAGCCGGTCCGCAAGCCGGATTGCGCCACAGCCCGGTAGAAGGCGAGCGCCGCGGGAGCGGCGATCACATCTCCGTCGAAACGGCCTTCACGCAAGGCAGCAAGATGCTCAACCGCCGCAGCCACGGCCTGCTCACCCTCAACGACAACCAGACGGGCTCCTTCGGTCTTGAAGAAGCGCTTCCGCTTGCGGGAGAGATAACGGGCAAAACTCTCTGTCAGCGCCCGCTCGCGCCAAAGCGTCACCGGCGCCACAAGGTCCGAAGCATGCGAAGAGAAGGAAAGCTTGGCCGCGCGCCCCGGGAGCAATCCCTGCCACAGCGGAAGATGCTCTTCCCGAATTGGCTTCACGCGTAAGATGTCGTGAGGGGGCAATGCCTGAGCGATGTTGGACTGGATCGACGCGTGGTCGCGTTGCATGCGCCACCAATCGAGATCCACGACAGGCGCTGCGTAGTCGCTCACACCAAGATCAGCACTTTCAAGTATCGTGACACCTGAGAGTCTCCGCAGGATCATTGGCAGGACAAGGCAAGGACGTTGATCAGGGCCCGGCCGCCCGACCAAGATAACCGGTTCTGCATCGCGTGACGGGGCCAGATGATGGTAGAAGGCTGCGAGCCAAAGCGGGTGCTGGAAAGCCGAGGCGTTGGAGCGGGCGAACAAGTCTGCAAAATCGTCAGACTGGCAAAACGCCTCGGTCGTGACGTTCACAACAAACGACCTCGCCGCCTCCCCGGAAGCGGTGTCATGATCAGTCAGACCTGAAGAGCGTGCAGCAACCATGCATGAGGGGATACCAAGCCGCCCCAAAAAAGAGGTTTATGCGAAGTGAACAATCGGGATTATCGTGAATCTTGAGTAAAATTCTTTCTACCCTGACGAACAGATAAGGCGTCAGGACAAGCCTTTATTGCAGGGATTTCGGCATTACTCGAAGAATTCAACGGAATGGCGGGGCAGGGCAAGCCCATCACCTCGGAAGTGGATGCCATTTCGACAACTTCACAATGACGTGAAACAACCAGAGGGCCGGTCAGTGCGGGGCGCATTTAATTGGGGCGACCACTCCATCTTGCATGCGGTGAGTGTCTAACCGCATGGATAAAAGTCTTCACTTTTGCACTTTAGTCATGGACATTGACGTGGACACTCGACCAAACAGGCGGCGGCAAGAGAATGAACGGGGCAGTATTTTTCCTGGCGGTCAACTTCATTGTCGCCCTGTCCTTCAGCGCGGTTTTCATCGTGGTTGCGCGACGGAGCCAATCCCGGACGGCTGCGATATGGTTGGGGGCAGGCTTCGGGATCGCCTCGCTGTCTGCGATCTGCGAACTGCTGGTGGCCTTCACCAGCCAACAACGGCTCTGGGCGCTCTGTGCCTTCGCGACCGTCCTCATCGGGATGGTCATGCTGACAATCGGTATCGGGGAGATGTACCGCCGGCGCGTTGATGCGCGGATCACAGCGATTTTCGTCGCGACCAGTTTGTTCGTGGCAATGGTGATCTACGACCTTCCCCGCAGCACGATACTCCAAGCATTCCTTTACCAGGCTCCCTTCGCACTGGTCGTTCTGGCCGGCGCAGCCATCGTCTTGCTAGCTCGTCAACGCACGACCATCGACCGGTTTCTCGGCGTGCTGTTGTTGATCACGGGCTTGCATTTCATCATGAAGGCAGGACTGGCAGTCCTTCTCGGCGCCGGCAGCACGGCAAAAGACTATGTTCAGACCAACTACGCGCTGATCTCCCAGAGCATGACGGCAGTCCTGATGGTGGCAGTCGGACTGACACTGCTCGCCAAGCTGGTTTTGGAAATCCTTGCGATACAGCGATCCGAATCCGAGATGGATAGTCTGTCGGGGCTTGCCAACAGGCGCGGCTTCGATCGTCAGATCAATGCCCTGCTTCGAAACGATCAGAACAGATCCCACGCAATCATCCTGTGCGATCTCGATCACTTCAAGCAGATCAATGACACCTACGGCCACCACATTGGCGACACGGTTATCAAGGCGTTTGCCGAATGCCTGGCTCGTCATACTCCAGAGGGTGCCGTCGCGGGCCGTCTCGGCGGTGAAGAATTCGCGCTCTTTCTGCCGGATACGCAGGTGGACGATGCCGTCCAGCTGGCGCAACAGCTCAGACGGGAGAGCATGTCTCTGCCAATGCTCCCGCACGGAATGAATGTCACAGCCAGTTTCGGCATCGCCCAGCTGTCGTCGCAGTCAGATCTTTTCGAAGCGTTACGCCGTGCCGACCAGGCGCTCTACAGAGCCAAGGACGCAGGTCGCAACCGGGTCAAGGTTGCGACACCCGCTTAAGCAAATAGCATCCCCATTCGCTGCCTTGCTCCCGGATGGGCCAAGGCCGCGCGCCGCCCTCAACCATATGAAGTCGGCGCGAACGAGACACTTTTGCCAATGAACTGAACGGCAAGTTGGGAACGCAGAGCGAGCTTTCTGCGCTCGGGAGGCTCAGACGATCCCGCCCGAGCCACCCTTGACCGCAGGACGTTCGGCGGCGACGCGGGCGCGATAGCCGCTGGCGCGGTAGGTGGCAACCGGGTCGATCGCGCCACCGGCCCGACGGCGCGCCTCGGCCAGGATCGGCTCGACGTCGGTGCGATAGGCGCGCTTCAGCGTTTCCGTCGCCATCAGCGCGTCATTTCCGTCTTGATAGCCTTCCAGCGCTACGCGATCGACCAGAAGCGCCTGCGCATAGGCGCGGCGAATCTCGTTGGCGCTTGCAATCAGGCTCTCGATCGGGTCCGTCACGTTATGGCTCTGGTCGATCATATGTGCCGGGTGGAAGCCCTTCACGCCACGATGCTCGGCATCGACAAGTTCGTTGAAGACGAGGAAGAGGCGGTAGGGCTCGACCGAACCGGCATCCAGATCGTCATCGCCATATTTCGAGTCATTGAAGTGGAAGCCACCGAGCTTGCCGAACTGGATCAGGCGCGCAACGATCATCTCGATATTGGTGTTCGGCGCATGATGCCCGAGGTCAACGAGGCAGTAGGCCTTCTCTCCGAGCGTCTGGGCGATCAGATAATTTGTGCCCCAGTCCTGCACGACCGTCGAATAAAAGGCCGGCTCGTACATCTTGTGTTCGGAAAACAGCCGCCAGTCATCCGGCAGCGCCTTGTAAATGTCACGCATCGCATCGAGATAACGCTCGAACTGACGGGTGAAATTGCTCTGCCCGGGGAAGTTGGAACCGTCGCCGATCCAGACCGTCAGCGCCTTGGAGCCGAGTGCAGCACCGAGTTCGATGCATTCTATATTGTGCTCGACCGCCTGACGACGGGTCGCGGCGTCCACATGGCTGAGCGAACCGAATTTGTAGGAATGCGCCTGATCGGCGCCATCCGAGAAGGTGTTCGAGTTCATCGCGTCGAAGCCGAGCCCGAGCGCATCGGCCCTGGCCTTCAGCTCCTTCGGATCTGCCTTGTCCCATGGAATATGCAGCGAAACGGTCGGCGTTGCGCGGGTCAACTGCTGGATCACGCCACAGTCGTCGAGCTTGTCGAAGATATGCCGCGGCTCCCCGAGACCGGGAAAGCGGGCAAAGCGCGTGCCGCCCGTGCCGACACCCCAGGACGGAACGGCAACAAAGAAGTCCGCCACCTTGGCCGTCACCGCCTCGATATCGATCGACTGACGGGAAAGCCTGGCGCCCAGCGCCTCATAGTCGCTCTGATGGGCGCTCTGACGACGCTCGTTTTCTGCCGCGATGACATCTGCGGCGATCCGGGTCTCGGTCATTTGATCCTCCTTCGCGCATGAAGAACCTTGCTTCAGCGCATCTGTCGCATTTCAGGGGACATCATACGAGAGGCGTAACCGCCCCTCTCCTCCACACCCCACTTCATCCAATCGCCCGGCAGAGCGGCTGACAGCCTCGCGGCGAAACCGCCGCGAGGCTCTTGGGAGATCAGCGGGGGAAACTCTGCGCGTTGCCGGCATCGACATTGATGATGTTGCCGGTCGACTTGGCCGAAAGATCGGACGCCAGGAAGTAGATGGCTTCGGCGATGTCTTCCGGGAAGACATTCAGCTTCAGCATCGAGCGGTTACGGTAGTGTTCCTCAAGATCGGTGACTTCGATCTTCGAGGAGGCCGCGCGCTGCTCGCGCCACTCGCCGTTCCAGATCTTCGAACCGCGCAGCACGGCATCGGGATTGACGGTGTTGACGCGGATGCCGGCTTCCGCCCCTTCGAGCGCGAGGCAGCGGGCGAGATGGATCTCGGCAGCCTTGGCCGTGCAATAGGCGGACGCATTCGGCGATGAGGCAAGACCGTTCTTCGACGCAACGAAAACGACGTTGCCGCCGAGTTTCTGGCGCCGGAACAGGCGGAAAGCCTCACGGGAGACCAGGAAATAGCCAGTGGCCAGGATGCTGATATTCTTGTCCCACATGGCAAGCGTCGTGTCTTCGACCGGTGCAGACGAGGCAATCCCGGCATTCGACACGAGGATGTCGACGCCACCGAATTCCACGCAGGCTTCGGCGAAGGAGCGGATAACCGCATCCTCGCGCGTCACGTCGAGTTGGACGGAGCGGACCACGTCCGCGCCATGTCTCTTCGAGAAGTCGGCGACCGTCTGCTCCAGTGCCGCCGCGTCAATATCGGCCAGCACCACGCAGGCCCCTTCCGCCATCAACCGGTCGGCGGTCGCCCGGCCGATGCCGCCGGCGCCGCCGGTGACGAAGGCAACACGGCCGGCCAGGCTCTTCGGCTTCGGCATGCGCTGCAGCTTTGCCTCTTCGAGCAGCCAGTATTCGATATCGAAAGCTTCCTGCTCCGGCAGACCCTGATACTCGGAGACCGTCGAAGCGCCACGCATGACGTTGATCGCATTGACGTAGAATTCACCGGCAATGCGGGCCGTCGCCTTGTCCTTGGCAAAGGACAGCATGCCAACGCCGGGAACCAGGAAGATCACCGGGTTCGGATCGCGGATGGCAGGCGAATTGTCGTGTTTGCAGGTCTCGTAGTAGCGGGTGTAGTCGGCGCGATACGCTTCGAGCGCCTTGTCGAGGCCGGCAAGAACCGCATCGACATCCGGCTTTGCCGGATCGAAATCGACGATCAGCGGCCGGATCTTGGTGCGCAGGAAATGGTCGGGGCAGGATGTGCCGAGGCTGCCGAGCGGCTGCAAGTTCTTCGAATTGACGAATTCGAGCACGGCATCCTGATCGTCGAAATGGCCAAGCTTGCGCTCTGCCTTGCCGATGCGACCGCGGATTTCGGGCATCAGGCGCGCAGCAATCGCACGGCGCTCGTCTGCCGGCAGGCTCTTTGCGACGGCACCGCCGAAGATCGTCTTGCCTTCCGTCTCCTTCGCAAACCACGCGATCGCCTTGTTGATGATCTCAAGCGTCAGCAGGTAGCAATCCTTGGCGTCATCCGCCCAGGTGAACAGGCCATGGCTTTCGAGAACCACACCCTTGGCGGTCGGATTGGCCTTCACGAAGGCTTCGAGGTCGAGGCCGAGCTGGAAACCGGGACGGCGCCAAGGCAGCCAGCCGATCTCCGAGCCGAAGATCTTCTGCGTCAATTCCTTCGAGTTCTTCGAGGCCGCAATCGCGATGATCGCATCCGGATGCATGTGATCGACATGCGCGAAGGGCACGAAACCATGCAGCGGCGTATCGATGGAAGCAGCACGCGGATTGAGGTTGAAGGTGCAATGCGGCAGGAAGCCGACCATGCGGTCTTCGTCGTGCACACCCTGATAGATGCCCTTCAGCGCTTCGAGCTTCTCCTGATAGAGCGTCGCAAAACCGTCGAGCTTGATCGTCCCGACGTCGCCGCCTGAGCCCTTGACCCAGAGAACCTTGACCGTCTGTCCCGTCAGCGGATCGATTTCCATCACCTTGGCGGAGGTGTTGCCGCCACCATAATTGGTGATGCGCTTATCGGCGCCTAAGAGATTGGAACGGTAAAGAAGCTTGCCGGGCTCATCCAGCTTGGCCGCCTGGGCATCATCCCAACGGTTTTCGAGAAGGCGGGTTTGGCCCGTCATGACATCCTCCCTGCATTGATTTTCATGAGCAGTCAGCGACGGCTCATCTCCTTCTTGTTCGCAGGTATCGCGCAGCCATCCCGCGATTGTCAATCAGTTTCGATCATTTCTTTTCATTGTGCGATGCAATATAATTATTTTTGATCGTTTCTGATTGACAGCGTAAAAACATTACGAATAAATCACCGTCAGGAGGACCCCATGCACGAACGCGAACGCCATCGCATTATTCTGAGCGCGATCCAGGAAAAACCTGTGATCACGGTGCAGGACATTGCCGAGCTGACCGAGGCTTCAGAAGCCACGATCCGCAGGGATATCGCGTCTCTTCACGTGCAGGGAAAGCTGAGGCGCGTCCGCGGTGGCGCAGAAGCCGTGCACCCGCCGCAGCTCGGCAATCTCGCCGCCCGCCCCTTCCGCGTCTCCGAATCGATCAATATCGATAAGAAACGCGCAATTGCGCGCGCAGCGGTCGATCTCTGCGAAGAGGGTGATTCGATCATCATCAATGGTGGCACCACCACCTTCCAGATGGTGCATTTCATGTCGGCCCGCCGCCTGCAGGTGATGACCAATTCCTTCGCCATTGCCGAGCACCTGGTGAAGCATTCGAAATGCACGGTTTCGGTTCCAGGCGGCGCGATCTATCGCGACCAGAGCCTGATCCTGTCGCCTTTCGACAATGACGCGATCCGCAATTTCTATGCCCGCCGCATCTTCATCGGCGCGCAGGGCATCAATGCACTCGGTGTGATGGAATCAGATGCTCTCGTCATCCAGAGCGAACAGAAGCTGGTGCGCCAGGCCGAAGAGCTGATTGTCATGGTGGACTCCAGCAAGTTCGCCAAGCGCTCCAGCCTGATCCTGTGTGCGCTCGACAAGGTGTCGACGATCATCACCGATGACGGAATTTCCGACGAGGCGGCCAATATGGTCACCGACGCCGGCGTAAGGCTCATGACCGTGAAGCCGATGGCTTCATCGGCAAGGGAGGATACCTCGTCGGTCGCCTAGAGGAGGCGCCGGGAGGGAGAGTAAAGCAGTTCATCAACCTGGGAGGATAATATGAAACTGACAAAGATGTTGCTGGCCGGTGCAGCGATTGCACTTGCCACCATGGGCTCGGCCGCACAGGCCGCCGACATGAAGATCGCGCTCGTGGTCAAGTCGCTCGGCATCGGCTTCTTTGAAGCTGCTAACAAGGGCGCACAGGAAGCAGCCAAGGAACTGGGAGGCGTCGAAGTCATCTATACCGGCCCGACCTCGACCACGGCCGAAGGCCAGATCGAAGTCATCAACTCGCTGATCGCTCAGGGCGTCGACGCCATCGCGATCTCGGCGAACGATCCGGACGCAGTTGTCCCGGCCCTCAAGAAGGCCATGGACCGCGGCATCAAGGTCATCTCCTGGGATTCCGGTGTAGCGCCTGAAGGCCGCATCATGCACCTCAACCCGTCGTCGAACGCGCTGATTGGCAAGATGTGCCTGCAGCTCGCCGCCAACCACCTGCCGGATGGCAAGGGTGACTTCGCGATCCTGTCCGCCACCACCACCTCGACCAACCAGAACATCTGGATCGAGGAAATGAAGGCGCAGCTCAAGGACTTCCCCGGCCTGAACCTCGTGACCACCGTTTATGGTGACGACCTGGCCGACAAGAGCTACCGCGAAGCGAACGGCCTCCTGACCTCGCAGCCGAACGTCAAGGTCATCGTTGCTCCGACAACCGTTGGCGTTCTCGCAGCGTCCCAGGCCGTCAAGGATGCCGGCAAGATCGGCGACGTCTACGTGACCGGCCTCGGTCTGCCCTCGGAAATGGCTGGCGCGATCAAGTCCGGCGCGACGAAGGAATTCGCCATCTGGAACCCGATCGACCTCGGCTACTCCGCAACCCAGATCGCCTATCGCCTCGTCAAGGGCGAGACCGATGCGGCTCCCGGCTCGGAAATCGAAGCCGGCCGCATGGGCAAGATCAAGGTTGGCGACAACGGCGAAGCCGCAATGGCCGATCCCTTTGTCTACAATGCCTCGAACATCGAGGAATTCTCCAAGATCTTCTGATCTCGGCGGACCAGACCCGGCGGCCACAGCCGCCGGGATTCTCTTTCATTCGGTAAGCAAATGATGACCGTTCAATCTGCCAAGCTCGCGGCGGGCGCGATCCCGGCTGGCGAGCCAATTCTCGAAATGCGGGGCATTTCCCAGATCTTCCCGGGCGTCAAAGCCCTCGATCGGGTCGATATCGCCCTCTATCCGGGCAAGGTGACCGCGCTGATCGGCGAGAACGGCGCCGGCAAGTCGACGCTCGTCAAGATCCTGACGGGCATCTATCGCCCGAACGAAGGCGAGATCCTGATCGACGGCAAGCCGACCACCTTTGCCAACGCCCAGGAAGCCATCGACGCCGGCGTCACCGCCATCCATCAGGAGACGGTGCTGTTCGACGAACTGACCGTCGGCGAAAACATCTTCCTCGGCCACGCGCCGCGTACCCGCTTCGGCCTGATCGACTGGCGCACCATCAACGAGCGGTCCCGGCAGCTGATGAAGGCGCTGGAAAGCGACATCGATCCGACCACCAAGCTCAAGGACTTCTCGATCGCCCAGCGCCATCTCGTCGCGATCGCCCGCGCACTCTCCGTCGATGCCCGTATCGTCATCATGGACGAACCGACGGCCGCCTTGTCGCGCAAGGAGATCGACGATCTCTTCCGCATTGTCGAGGGCCTGAAGCGCCAGGGCAAGGCGATCCTCTTCATCAGCCACAAGTTCGACGAACTCTACGAGATCGCCGACAACTATGCCGTCTTCCGCGATGGCCGCATGGTCGGCTCCGGCGTTCTCAAGGACACGCCCCAGGACGAGATCGTGCGCATGATGGTCGGTCGCGACGTCCACGACGTCTTCCCGAAGATCGAGGCCGTGATCGGCGCGCCGGTCCTCAGTGTCGTCGGCTACAGCCACGAAACCGAATTCCGCGATATCAGCTTCACCCTGCGCAAGGGCGAGATCCTCGGCGTCTACGGCCTGATCGGTGCCGGCCGCTCGGAACTTTGCCAGTCGATCTTCGGCATTAACAGACCGAAATCGGGCAGGCTGGAACTCGAAGGCCGCGAAATCACCATCCGGAACACCTCCGATGCGATCACAGCCGGCATTGTCTATGTGCCCGAGGAGCGCGGCCGCCATGGTCTGGCGCTGGAACTGCCGATCTACCAGAACATGTCGCTGCCCTCGCTGATCCGGACTTCGGTTGCAGGCTTCCTGAAGGCGACAAATGAATTGAAGCTTGCGCGCCGCTTTGCCGAACGGCTCGATCTGCGCGCGGCTGCCCTCTCCGTGCCGGTAGGAACGCTCTCGGGCGGCAACCAGCAGAAGGTCGTGATCGGCAAGTGGCTCGCCACCTCGCCCAAGGTCATCATTCTCGACGAACCGACCAAGGGCATCGACATCGGCTCCAAGGCAGCCGTCCATGCCTTCATCTCGGAACTCGCAAGTGAAGGCCTTTCGATCATCATGATCTCGTCCGAACTGCCGGAAATCCTCGGCATGTCGGATCGCGTCATGGTGATGCGCGAGGGCCTGCAGGCCGGCATTTTCGAGCGCGAAGGCCTGACCGCAGAGACGCTAGTGCGCGCCGCCACCGGCAATGCGTGAGGAATGACAATGCAGAACCTTTTGAAAAACCGGGAAATGCTGCTGGGTCTGATCATTATCGGCATGATCCTCGGCTTCACCACCCGCGCGCCCAATTTCGCCAACCCGGAAAATCTGGTCACGATCTTCAACGACACCTCGATCCTGATCATCCTGGCACTCGGCCAGATGGTCGTAATCCTGACCAAGTCGATCGACCTCTCGGTCGCCGCCAATCTCGCCTTTACCGGCATGGCCGTCGCCATGCTCGACAGCGCCTATCCGGGTCTGCCGCTGGCACTCCTCGTGCTCATTGCAATCGGCATTGGTGCAGCGCTGGGCGCCATCAACGGCTTCCTCGTCTGGGCCCTGCAGATCCCGCCGATCGTCGTCACACTCGGCACGCTGACCATCTATCGCGGCATGAGCTTCGTGCTCTCGGGCGGCGCCTGGGTCAATGCACACCAGATGCAGCCGGACTTTCTCGGCGTGCCGCGCCTGCCGGTGCTGGGCTTGCCAATCCTCTCCTGGGTCGCGATCGCGGTCATCCTGCTCATTGGCTTCATTCTTGCCCGCACCGCCTTCGGTCGCTCGACCTATGCCGCAGGCGGCAACCCGGTCGCGGCCATCTATGCCGGGATTGATGTCGGTCGCGCTCGCTTCCTGGCCTTCGTGCTCTCGGGCGCGCTGGCCGGCCTCTCCGGTTACCTCTGGGTTTCGCGTTATGCGGTCGCCTATGTCGATATCGCCGCCGGCTTCGAGCTCGACAGTGTCGCGGCCTGCGTCATCGGCGGCATCTCGATTGCAGGTGGCATCGGCACCGTGATCGGCACGGTCTTGGGCGCCCTCTTCCTCGGGGTCATCAAGAATGCGCTCCCCGTCATCGGCATTTCGCCCTTCGCCCAGATGGCGATCTCGGGCATCGTCATCGTGCTCGCCGTCGTCTTCAACGCCCGCGCCGAGGCCAAGAAGGGACGTATCATCTTGCGTGACCGCGCAGCCGGAAAGGAGGTGACCGCATGAGCACTGCAACCGAACAGACGAAACGCGTCATTCCCGACCGGCTCGAAACACCCTTCCGCCGACTGCTGGGCAGCTGGGAAGTTCTGCTCTTCTGCGTGGCGGTGCTGATCTTCATCGCCAATTCGTTTGCCTCGCCCTACTTCCTCAATGCCTGGAACCTGTCGGACGCCACCTTTAATTTCACCGAAAAGGCGCTGATCGCCTTTGCCATGGCGCTACTGATCATCGCCGGAGAGATCGACCTCTCGGTCGCCGCGATCATCGCGCTCGCCTCGACCGCCATGGGTTACGCCGCACAGCTCGGCGTCGGAGCACCCGGTCTGGTCGCGATCGGGATCACCACCGGCCTTGCCTGCGGTGCCTTCAACGGCCTGCTCGTTGCTGGCCTGAAGCTCCCCTCGATCGTCGTGACCATCGGCACGATGAGCCTTTTCCGCGGCATCTCCTATCTGGTTCTGGGCGACCAGGCCTTCGGCAAATATCCGCCGGAATTTGCCTTCTTCGGCCAGGGTTACGTCTTCTGGGTCATCTCCTTCGAATTCGTGCTCTTCCTGGTCATGGCACTGCTCTTCGCCATTCTGCTGCACCGCACCAATTTCGGCCGCCATGTCTATGTCATCGGCAACAATCCGCACGCCGCACGTTTCTCCGGCATTCCGGTCGAGCGCGTAAAATTCATCCTCTTCCTGCTGACCGGCCTGATGAGCGGCATCGCCGCAGTCTGCCTCACCTCGCGTCTCGGCTCCACCCGCCCCTCTATCGCTCAAGGGTGGGAGCTTGAAGTCGTCACCATGGTCGTGCTCGGCGGCGTCTCCATCCTCGGCGGATCCGGCACCATCGTCGGCGTCGTCATCGCCGCCTTTGTCATGGGCCTCGTCACCTTCGGTCTTGGCCTTCTCAACGTGCCGGGCATCGTCATGTCGATCTTCATCGGCCTGCTCTTGATCATCACGATTGCCCTGCCGATTGTCGCCCGCCGGATCAAGCATGCGAGGAATTCGCAATGAGCGAGACCGAACGCCACGTCTTCAAGATGAAGCTCAATCCCGGCATGGAGGCCGAATACAGGAAGCGCCATGACGAGATCTGGCCTGATCTCGTCGACCTGCTGCATGATGCCGGCATCAGCGACTACACGATCCATCTCGATCCCGAGACGAACCTTTTGATCGGCGTTCTCACGCGCACGAAGACGCACAAGATGGCCGACCTTCCGTCCCATCCGGTGATGAAGCGATGGTGGGCACATATGGCCGACATCATGGCAACCAATCCCGACAACTCACCTTGGGCCGTCGATCTGAAACCCGTCTTTCACATGCCATGAGCCAGTCCTTCGAACGCATCGCCGTCATCGACATCGGCAAAACCAATGCCAAGGTGGTGCTGGTCGACGCCGCAACAGGGCAGGAGATTGCCGTACACAAGACGGCAAACGCGGTGCTGTCAGGCCCACCCTATCCGCATTTCGATACGGAGCGGCTCTGGGCCTTTATCCTACAGTCATTGTCGGGCTTTGCGCGGGAACCAGGGTTCGATGCGCTCTCCATCACCACCCATGGAGCAAGCGCTGCCCTGCTTGATGCAACGGGAGCGCTCGCACTGCCGGTGCTCGATTATGAACATCTCTACGCCGACGAGATAAACAGCGCCTATGACGCTTTACGGCCGGACTTCAGCGAGACCTATTCGCCCCGGCTGACAGGCGGCCTCAATCTCGGTGCGCAGCTGCACTACCAGCGGAACTGCTTTCCGGAAGACTTCGCCCGGGTATCGACCATCGTCACCTATCCGCAGTATTGGGCACTGCGCCTGACGGGCGTGGCCGCCAACGAAAAGACATCGCTTGGCTGCCATACAGACCTCTGGCTTCCCTTTGATGGCCGGTTTTCGCCGCTCGTCGACAGGCTCGGCCTTACGGACAAGATGGCGCCGATCCACTCGGCCTTCGACGTTCTCGGCGAGATCCGCACAGACCTCGCCCGCCAGATCGGACTGTCGAAACCGGTTCCCGTCTATTGCGGCATTCACGATTCGAACGCTTCTCTCCTGCCGCATCTGGTCGATCGCACGGAGCCCTGCACCGTCGTGTCCACCGGCACCTGGGTCATCTGCTTCGCACCCGGCGGGCAGCCCTCAGCGCTTGATCCCGCGCGCGATACGCTCGTCAATGTCGATGCCTTCGGCACGCCCGTCCCTTCAGCCCGCTACATGGGTGGGCGTGAGTGGGAAATGACGACGAAGGATCTGCCGGCCACGAGCCATGCCGTTGAATGGGCGGAGCTCGAAACCGTCATCGGGAAGAAGACCATGCTCCTGCCGAGCACGGTCGCCGGCACCGGCCCCTTTCCTGCAGCCAAGGCACGGTGGACGGAGATACCGGAGACCGCCGCCGCATGGCGGGCGGCCGCCAGCCTATACCAGGCCATGATGACCGCGACATGCCTCGAGATGATCGACGCTCAGGGCGAGATTGTTGTCGAAGGCCCATTTGCGAGCAACATGATCTATCTGGCCGGCCTGGCCAGCCTGACGAAACGGAGCGTCTTCGCCTCCGGTTCTCAGACCGGCACGGCCATGGGCGCCGCCATTCTTGCCGGCGCGCGGCCAAAACAGTCGCTGCGACCCGTCGAGCAGTCTATCCCGGGCCTCGACGACTACGCGACCGCCTGGCGACACCTTGTGACGCTGCACCAGCCCTGAGCGGCCGCCACAGGCGTCGTTCCGGCAAGCAGATTACCGTCACCACCCAGGCATAAGAACCCACCTCATGAATCCGCCGCCGCGCCGTGCCGCGCCGCGCCGTGCCGTGCCGTGCCGTGCCGTGCCGTGCCGAAAAAGGCTTACCGGCACCTCGCCGGGATCAAACCGGCAACCAGCCCGACACCATGAAACAATAAAGAAAGGGGCCACAAATGGCCCCTTCCAATGTCAGTGCGTGTCATGAAAGACAGGCATCAATCATGCGGCGTGATCGTGGTGTGCTTGTCTTCGAACAGCACCTTGATCGCGGTGTCGTGGTTCTGCAACTCAACCACATCCTTCCAGACGCCGGGCTCTGCCTGGACGCTGACGGTCGTGTTGCCGGCGCCGTCCAGGGTGGCCCGCAGAAGCGTGTCGACCGTGGCATCGGGCTGCTCGCCCAGCAGGCTGTCGAGCAGAGCCGTCACGTCAAGCACATCGCCTTCCGCCGTGCTGAAGTCGGTGATGACATCGGCCACGTCGAGCTCGTCAAGCGCCGTCTCGTCGAAGACGAAGGTGTCAGCACGATCCGTGCCGGTCATGACCACCTCGCCCATGCCACCATGCAGCGTCACGCCTTCGGGCTCAGAGCCGAAGATCGTGTCGAAGCCGACTTCGACGAAGTTGCCGGTGGTGCCGTCAGCGAAGGTGAATTCACCCTCGGCGAAGATCACCTGACCATCTTCCGAACCACCCGACTGGTCGGTCGTCAGCGAGAGGCTGGTGACACCGTTGTCGGTGAGGCTCGAGAGCTCGCCCTCATCGCTGATGCCGTCATTGTCGGCATCAAGCCAGATCTTCAGATCCTTGAAGGCCGCATCGCCCGCATCGATCTTGCCGTCGCCGTTCGAGTCGAGCGAAGCGAGAGCCGCCACGCCGCTGGCAAACTTGCCGCCGTTGAAATCCGGCGTGAAGATTTCCGAGCCATTGTCGATGACGCCGTTGCCGTCAACATCATAGGCCAGGATGCCATCGTCCTTGGTCCAGGCAATCTGGTCCTTGTTGCCATCGGCATTGATGTCGAACGAGACACCGTTGTCGATCGACGAGAAGGCGAAGCCGTTCTTGTCGAGGTCGAGGATGATCGGGTCGATTTCTGAAACAACGCCGTTCGAGGTGTAGATATCCGCTAGGGTCACACTAGTGAGCTGAACGAGACTTCCACCACTGCCATTGCCGGTCTGCTGATAGACATAGGTGTTGCCCATGCCAGTGAACGCAATGGTCGCTCCAGCGCTGCCTATATCTGTACTTGTCAGATACTGTACCACCGCAGCGAGTCCACCGGTCGTGGTTATCGACAGTAGATTTGAGCCACCATTCTGTCCGACGAAACGCGTGATCCCTGTACTAGATTCTACAAAATGACCAATTACAGGATCACCGGCAACTGTAAGGCTAGATGTTGTTCCAAAAACCCAAGCACCACTATTTGCCTGTCTGACATCAACTTCAAACTGAAGCTTGTCGGCTATTCCACCATTGCCCCAGTCAGTTATAATGTCAAATCCAGTCACAGTACCGTTCGCGCTTCCCGCTGATCCGGAGATCACTGGTATGGAGTCACCCACTTCGATTACAAAAGTATCGCGTCCCACACCACCGGTAAGCGTATCAGCGCCTGCCCCTCCTTCCAGCCTGTCTGCTCCGGCGCCGCCGATAAGGACATCATTGCCGCCGTTACCTTCGATGTCATCATTACCGGAACCGCCCGTGATGCTATCGCCACCCGAAGACCCTTCGATATCGAAGGCCTCTGTCTGGTTCGACAGGTTCAAAGTCACCGCAACAGCAAGCTCGATGTCTTCGATTTCGGTGATCTGAGCATTGCTCACGCTGGTAAAGTTCGACTGGATCACCAGAGTGTCGTCGTCATTACCGCCGTCTAGAACCAAATCATCCTGATCGCCGTAAAGGGTATCGTCGCTGCTGCCACCGTAGAGCGAGTCGCGGCCTGCACCGCCATACAAGCTGTCTTTAGACGACTGACCGAACAGCGTATCGTTGCCTTCGCCGCCATAAAGCGTGTCCTCGTTGCCATCACCATAGAGGATATCGTCTCCAGCAAGGATCGGCGCATTCTCGCCCACGGTGGACGGCAAGGTATTTTTTGCCCCGTCGCCGAGGATGACATTGAAGGTTTCGACATAAACACCGCCACTGCCATCCATGACCTGAACGATCAAAGTATAGGTACTATTCTTGGCGAGGCCCGATGCAGCCGTGACAACACCCGAACTGCTTACACTGAAACCGCTGCTGGATCCATTAAGCAGTGAGTAGACATAACCCCCAGTATTGTCCGGATCGGCAACAGACAGGTTGGCGATTGTGCCAGAGTTGATGCCACTCGCTCCGGTCTCCACGCCGTTCCAGATGATGTCGATCGGCGCCTGGTTCGTGGGTCCGGCAACGCTGATCGTCAACGAGCCCGTATCCTGAAGAGCGGCACCGCCGTTTCCACCATTGTCGCTCAGCGTGTAGCTCAGTGTGACGTTCCCACTGAAATTTGCAGCCGGATAGAAGACGACGCCGATCTGGTTGTTGACCGGATCAAAACCCTGGGCCTTCAGTAAGGCGTTGAGCACGTCATAGCCGTCGAGCCCCTTGGATGCGTCACCATTAGCGACAATGGTCAGGGTGGTGAATTCACCCATAGCGGCATTAGGGCCAGCTCCTGAGATGTTGATCGAGCCGTCAACTCCACCCCAGTTCGCGGCGAGGCTGCCGACACCTTGCGGAACCGTGAGTGTCAGGGTCACGGTCATGATCTTGGTTGCATCACCTTGATCTGGATCGCTGGCAGACCATTCCGGCAGGTCACGAAGATAGAGGGGGGCACCGGAAGCGCCGTCGATCGTCGTATCACCCACGCTGAGGACCGGCTTATCATTCACCGGCGTCACATTCACAAGCAGGTTCTGGCTAACAACCGCGGTGTCAACGCTTGTCGTTTCCGTCGAGGTCGCGCGGACCTGGAGCGTGAAATCGACATTGGAGTTCGACGGTGGCGTGATCTTGAGCTGCGACAGATCCCAGCCCGTGATGTTCGCTACCGTGTTGCCGCTCGTCGCCGTGAATGTCTGGCCGGAGCCTGCCGTCAGCACCGCACCAACAGGGATATCAAGGATCTCAAGCGTCAGAGCCTCAGAACCATCCGTATCGGTGAGACCAGCCGTCAGGTTCAGCGAAATCGGCGTGTCTTCGTCGCCGCTTGCCGCAGAGACTGACAGCGACGGAGCATCCGCAACAGCATCTACTGTGACGACGAGGTTCTGGTTAACAACCTCGGGGTTACCGACTGCCGCTTCCATCGAGGCCGCACGGACCTGGAGCGTGAAATCGACATCCGAGTTCGACGGCGGCGTGATCTTGAGCTGTGACAGATCCCAGCCCGTGATGTTCGCAACCGTGTTGCCACTCGTCGCCGTGAACGTCTGGCCGAAGCCTGCCGTCAGAACCGCACCAACCGGAATATCACGGATCAAAAGCGTCAGAGTCTCAGAACCATCCGTGTCGGTCAGAGCAGCCGCGAGGTTCAGTTCAATCGGCGTGTCTTCGTTGCCGCCTGCCGGAGAGACGAACAGCGACGGAGCATCTGCAACAGCAGCTACTGTGACGACGAAGCTCTTGCTAACTACCTCGGTGTCACCGCCTGTCGCTTCAGTCGAGGTCGCGCGGACCTGGAGCGTGAAATCGACATCCGAGTTCGACGGCGGCTTGATCTTGAGCTGCGACAGATCCCAGCCCGTGATGTTCGCAACGGTGTAGCCACTCGTCGCCGTGAATGTCTGGCCGGAGCCTGCCGTCAGAACCGCACCAACCGGGATATCACGGATCTCAAGCATCAGCGCCTCAGAACCATCCGTGTCGGTCAGAGCAGCCGCGAGGTTCAGTGCAATCGGCGTGTCTTCGTCGCCGCTTGCCGCAGAGACTGACAGCGACGGAGCATCTGCAACGGCCGTCACATTCACCGTGACAGTTGCGGTGCTTGTGCCGCCCTTGTTGTCAGAGATCGTGTAGGTGAACGTGTCCCGCCCGCTGAAGTTCAGAGCTGGTGTGTAGGTGATAACGCCGTTAACCAGCGAGACCACACCACCATTTGCGGAGGTTCCGGTCGTAGAGTTTCCGCCAACGCTGACAATTTCGAACGCATCGCCATCGACATCGCTGTCGTTCGCGAGGAGGTCGGCGGCCTGGATGGTCAGGGCCGTGTCTTCTGCGGTGGTGATGGCGCCACCGACGGTGATGCTGAAGTTGTCATAGGTGATGCCGTCGTCATTGTCCTCGGAGTAGAGGCCATAGCCGCCGAGCGCCGGACGCTCGGTGCTGGTCAGCACCTGCGTGGTGAAGTTTCCAGACACCTCGACGCGGATACCGCCTGGGCCGACCGACAGGACGAACTTCATCATGTCGTTACCGAGGTTGATGTTGTCGATCTTCGACAAAATCGTCACTTGACCGTTCACGACTTTTTCGAGGACGAGGTCGCGGTAGTCCTGGTCGTTCCGGGAGTTATGGTCGTAGCTCTTCCAATAGGCCCGGTAGTAGTTCTGGTTGTCGACGAAGCCGAAGACGAGACCGACAGCCTCGTTGCGAGGTTCGACGCGCGCGTTGTTGTTCTGTGGATCAGCGTCCACTTCGATACGATAGACCGTGCTGGCAGCCGCGCCCGAAGGAAGGGCGTTTGTCGGCGCCTTCAGGAAGGCGTCGGCCTCGTTTTCCTTCTCGGTCACGACACCATTGGCAAAAGTCCAAACGCCTTCGTTGGTGTTGGGTCTGTTCCCAAGCTTGACGGCCGTCCAGCCGTTCACGTTGCCGGCATTGAAGTTATCGCTGAAGCGTCCGCCGCCAGCACCCAGGAAGCTGTCATCAACCGCCGTCGGATTGTCGTTGGTTCCGTTGATGGTGATGACTGCGGTCGCTGTGTCGGTCAGGGCCGGGTTCTGCGAGTCCGATACCGTGTAACCGATGGTGATCGTGGCGGATTCTGTCGTGCCGAGAGCCTTGTACGGATCTTCGCCGCTGTCGGTCCACATGTTAATGTCGCCATTGGCTTCCACCTTGAGGTAGGCGTCGCCATGGGAGCCGCTGATCTTGTAGACGCCGTTGACGGGCGTCGGGTCGAGGGTCAGGGCCAGTCCGGTATTCGTCCCGTTGTTGATCGTGACAGTGTTCACTGCGGCAACCAGAGTCTGGCGGGGCGAAGCATTCAGAAGCGGATCGTTATCAACATCGGTGTCGTTGCTGAGCACGTTGCCGACCCGATACTGGGAGCCGACCAAGGCACCCTCGATCTGAGCTTCGGTCACGTTAAACGCGTCGTCGTTGCCGACCGGAGTATCATTCACCGGCGTGACCGTGACGGTCACGGTCGCAGCATTGGAGACATCGCCATCGCCATCGCGCAGCTTGTATTCGAAGCTGGCGTCGCCGTTGAAGTTCGCAAGCGGCGTGAAGTTCCACTCGCCGTTCGGCTTGAAGACATAGGTGCCCTTGCCTGCAACGGCGAAGCTGTAGCCACCGCCATCTACAGCGGTGCCGGTGGTCAGTTCAACGAAGGAAGAACTGCCCGGCAACTTGACCTGGTCTACGACGGCGCCATCTGCGCCGACCGTATCGTTGCTGATGAGATTGCCCGTGGCCGGCAGAACCGCATCTTCCGCAATCGTCACGCTGTCGTTGCGCGCTGTGGCGCTGTCGTCGTTGACGGTAACCGTGAACGAACCGTTGACGATCTGACCATTGAAGATGTTGCTGTTGCTGGCCGCGTCGCCATCGGCATCGAAGGCGGCGAACTTGAAGGTCAGGTCCAGGTTGCCTTCGCGGTTGTCGCCGAAGGTGTGATCCAGCGGACCCTTCAGCTCGAAGCTGTAGGCGCCATTCGTGGCCGTCGGGTCGAGCGTGACCTTGAAGATCTCAGGGCCATTCGCGCCCTTCGTCGCCGTCAGCACATAACCGCCGTTCCACACGCCAGGCGTGCTCTGAAGGTAGGTGATGGTGTAGACCAGGGCTTCGCCACCGGACTTCAGCTCACCCAGACCGAGCTGGGCGGCCGTCACCGTACCAACATCAAGCGGTGTCGCGCTTTGCGGTGCCAAGACGTTCGCAAAGGCCACCGTGCGGCCAATCGGGTCATTTATGGTGCCGATGGCGCCATCCGTAAGCTGCTCAGACTTCAGATTGTTATCGGCACCCCATTCGATGCCGAGGGACTTGCCAGAGACGCGCGAGAAAGCGTCGATATCATCCGAAGCATTCTCCGTATTGGCGCCCTGAAGGCGCGTGCCTCCAGGACCGCTGCGGCCATCCTCATCAACAGCGCTGTTTTCAGCACCGGTCAGGCGCGCTGCATCGTCATTCACGACAACCGCAAACTTGCCGCCCAGCGTCACATCGCCATCGCTGTCGATGGCCTTGAAGTTGAACTCAAGCCGCAGATCGTCCTCCGCACGGGGCGTCGGATGATCAAGATTGCCGAGCAGGGTGAAGGTGTAGCTACCGCTGTTGTCGTCGTCGAGGGTGACCCGGAAGACCTGGTTCGCCGCAGGATTGCTGCCTACATAACCGTAGAGAGTCCCATCCTGACTGACCCAGACCTTGACCTGAGCGCCATCAGACGTCAGCGAGCCAAAAGACTGACCGTTGGTATAACCATCGAAGCTAACCGAACGGTTGTTTGTCCGGCCTTCATCGTTATTGTCAGCACCCCAATTGATGTTCAGATCACCATCCACACGGGTGAAGTTCATCCAAACATCACCCGGATATTCATGTTCGAGGCCGGTATTGCCAGACCAAGTCAGGAACTCTTCATCGACGGTCTTTGTCTCGGCCGTTCCAAACGAGGCCGTCTGATCTTCAATGGTGACATTGAAGCTGCTCGACGCGGTATCACCGTCGGAATCCTTGGCAACAAAGCCGAAGGTGAGCGTTTTTGCCAAGTTGTTCTGCGCGTCGTGATCGATATTTCTGATCAGTTCGAAGACATAGCTACCGCTGCCGTCATCATTCAGCGTAACCTTGAAGATATCCTCCTTGTCACGACCGCTTCCGGTCACAGCGGTCAGCTCGGTGCGAGCGCTGTTGAACTCGTAACGAATGTCGTTGCCATCTGAGGTCAACCCAAGCGGCGCGGTGAGGCCGGACACGAAAGCAACGCTGCGGTTTGCGCCCGGCGTGACGTCCTGATTGTCAGCGCCCCAACGGATTTTAAGATCTCCGACCTGATTTGCGGAATCCGCGCCATCAAGTGTGTCGAAACGATTGTTCGGGAGAGAGGACTCCTTCACAGACTCGGATTCAGGACGATCTGCTTCTGATGTGCCGATAAACGGCGCGTCATCGTCGATCGTGATCAGGATAGAACCCGTTGCCGTGTCACCATCAGCATCCTTGATGGTGAACCCGAAGTTGATGTCGATATCGTCCTCGGTATTGGCACCCGTCGTGGGGTTGTGGTCGAGAGCGCGGCTCAGGGTGAAGGTGAATGCACCCGTCTCCACGTTGGTAACCCGGAGCGTGAACACCTCAGGGGCGTTCGACCCAGAACCAGCCTTGGCGGTCAAGGTGTTGGATGTGTTGTCCCAGGTGTAGGTCAGCGGCGTGCCGAGCGACTTCAGCTCCGGCAGCGACATGAGGTCGAAGACGATGTCGTCAGCTTCACCCGACTTGCCATCCGTGCCGAAATTGTAGGCGAGGTTGCCGCTGACGGAGCGGTCGGTCTCATCAGCGTCGCCGGTGTAACGAAGACGAGCGCCATTACCAGTCGAGAGACCATCTTCGTCAACGGTCTTGCCGGTCTGGGTGAGCTCAACCGACGGACCATCATCGACGATCTTCAGATTGAGTGCAGATGCGGTCGTTGCAGACTTTACGTCACCATCGCGATCCGTCACCGTCACGGTAACATGGACACCTGCAATGCTCTCAAGGTCATTCGCGTTGACATTCGGATCATGTTTGATCGGCTGGTACTGCGCAATGCTGACCGTGCCGTTGTTGTCGATCGACAGGGCAAAGTAGACGGTGCCGCCGACCTTGCCGAGGACGAGACCACCCTGGCTGAAGAGCTGGATGCTCTGGCCTGCAAGGTTCTGAAGACCGGAATCCACGCCGGAAGACGCTTCGATGCCCGGGAAGGCTGAGCCATTCGCCTGCGTCAGAGCGAGCGTCTTGCTGCCGGCGCCGTCAGCGCCGTAGCTCGACGTATCCGTCGAGACCATGCCGGCCTGCTGGGCCCAGCCGATGACGGAGCCAAGCGCGCTGAAAGCGGAAGGAACAGTCTCAGACTTATCATCCGTCTGATCCTGGGCGTCGACCGTCTCGTCGTGGCGCAGCTCAACATTTTCGACCACAGCAATACCGGCAATCGGCGCGTCGTCGTCAACGGTGACCGTAAACCTGCCGACGGCAGTCTCATCGCCATCCGAATCGATGCCCCTGAAGCGGAACCTCAGATCGATGTTGTCCTCAGCATTGGCGCCAGCGTGATCAAGCACACCCAGGAGCTCAAACTTGTAGCTGCCAGCGTCGGACGGGTCGAGCGTAACCTTGAAGACGACACTCTCGCCCACGGATGCGGTCAGCACATAACCGCCGTTCCAGTGGCCCGCATCATTCCGCAGATAGTCAACCCGGTAGGAGAGCGGCTGAGTGCCAGACTTCAGAGAGGCGAAATCAGAGCCGAGAACCGTGCCCACATTTGCGATTACACCGACAGGAAGAGCGACGCCGCCTTCAACCGCAGCGAAGACAACCTGACGACCAATCGGGTCATCGACATTGCCGATCTCACCATTGGTCAACGCTTCTGACTTCAGGTCGGCGTCTTCGCCCCAGTTGATGTTCAGTGACACGTTCGGCGTGGAAGTGCTGGTCCCCACAGCGTCTGCGGCGGCACCTTCATTCCCGGTATAGCTGTCTTCAGCATTTCCGGAGCGATCTGAGACACCTTCTTCATCGACGACCGATGACAAAACGCCGTCACCGAGTTTCGGACCGCCGTCACGCACTTCGACCTCGAAAGAGCCGTTCAAGACATCGCCATCGCTATCGACCGCCTGGAACTTGAACTTGAGATCGATCTCTTTGCCGCGGCCTTCGCCAACATGGTCGAGATTGTCGAGAAGCGTGAAGGTGTAGGAACCAGAGTCCGTGTCGGAGAGCGAGACCGCGAATACAGCCGCGCCGCGAGCCATTTCCCCAGCATTAGCACTCAACTCACCGTCTTGGATCGTAACTGCACCGTCTCTGCCGAAGATAACCCGGCCTTCGCCATCGACGAGTTGACCCAAGCCGTTCACGCGATAGGCGACGAGCGCTGTTCCGTTCGCACCGTAGACGTAAGCCAGGCCAAGACCATTCGATGTCAGGTTTTCCGGTGCATTCTGCTCACGGAAAACGACATAACGGTCGCCCTTCCCCTCGGCTACACCGCCGTCCTCATCGCTGTTTGCATCATCAGCGCCCCAGGAGATTCGGAGATTTCCATCCTGAGAGCTGCGCCGTTCCCCAATCCATCTCTCGGCAACGGTTTCGTCTTCCGGGGACTTACGGAAAATCGGCGTATCGTCGTCCACGACAACGGTGAACGAGGAGGACTTGGCGTCCCCATCACCATCATACGCCGTGAAGTTGAAGTCCAGATAGAGATCATCCTCGCCCCGACCATGGTGATCGAGATTATCCAGCAGCGTAAACGTGTACGAACCGGAACGGGTGTCCGACAACGTCAGTTCGAAGACAGCCGCCGGGGCTGCCTGCATGCGAGAGACGCCTACGAGTTGCCCCAGTTCGACATCAACAGTTACGGTGGATTCCGATTCCCCAACGCGAACCAGATTTCCCTCAGCATCGACAAGCTGGTTCGCGGCGTTAACGCGATAAGCCGTCAGCGTAGTGCCGTTGTCGCCTTGGACATAGAGCAGACGATACCCATTGGAAGTCAGCGGCCGAACCATCTCGTCGGAACCACGCCCTTCGGCAACATTATCAGCGGAGAAAATGACGGCGCGATCACCCTTCTGCTCGGTAAAGCCACCGTTGCGAACAGAATTACCATCATCAGCCCCCCAGCGGATGTTCAGCCTGCCTGTTTCCGACGTCGCGCCACGCGAATCGTCTGAGTCACGAGGGCCTAGATTGCCGGCACCCGACTCGAGCCCCGGACGACCGTCTTCATCAACGGTCTCACGGTCCGGACCTCGAAGCTCCAGCTCATCATCGATCACCTTGACGCTGAACGTCGCAGGTGCCGTCGTATCGCCGTCGGAATCCGTTGCGGTGAACTGGAAGTCCAGCTGCAGGGCATCTTCTTCTGCGCCGTCGTGATCAAGCGTGCCGAAGAGCGTAAAGGTGTAAGAGCCCGAACCGTTGTCATCCAGGACGACTTCGAAGACACGGGCGCTGCCGATCGCTTCGCCGAATACAAAGTCACCCTCGTCGTTAACGTAGAAGGTTCCCTTCTCGGTAATGGCGATGCGATAGGCGGTCAGCGTCTTGCCGTCGTCGCTGTATTCGTAAACCACGGTGTAGCCGTTGGACGTCAGCTCAGTCACCACAGACCTTGCAGCGAGTTCGCCTTCACTGCCCTCGCCTTCCGAACCGCTCACCTGCGGAATAACGAAGGAAACGGTCCTGTTGCCAAGACCTGCCAGCGTGTCTACGTCGAGCTCGTCGTTGAAATCGAGATTGTCCGCACCCCAGGAAATGCCAAGGCCGCCGGTGGCAATATGCGTTGTATTGTCCTGGAAACCGGGTCTGTCAGAACGCGCTTCTGGCCCAGGCTCCTTGCCGAACTCGTCGCCATCGAGATCGCCGTCGGTGTCTTCGTTACCGCGCCCGTCAACCTCCCGCTGCTCTTCTTCGACAACCCCAACCACCGGCTGGAACTCGCCATTGACCACCGTCCCAGGAACAGAGATCGTCGCCCCGTCGTCGGCAATGTCGATATCGAAGAAGCCGGTCGCTTCCCGACCGGTCAAATCCGTGACGGTATAACTGAAGGCAAGCCGCAGAAGGTCGCTGGCATCCGTCTCATTCAGATCGGCGTGATCGAGCGGCTTGAAGAGCTGGAATTCGAACGCGCCAGAGGTCCGATTGATAATGGTCAGGCGGAACACAAGGTCCGGGCTACCGTTGTTATCAAGATCAGCGCCGTAAGCTTCGATCGCGATAAAGCGCGGTTCAAGGCTGTCAGCCTCAACCGTGTTGGTCACGATCGTCAGACCCTGGCCACCATATGTCAGCCCATAGGGCGTCGCGGTATCTCCGGGCTCAGCGACATTTCCAGCAAGGTTCGGTGCACCAAGCCCGATCAAGCTAACGCCGGTGATGGCCGCAAAGGCGGTCCCCTGCCTGAAGGTCAAGACGCTTCTGAAAACATCATCTGCCGTGCCTTCCGTGACCAGCACGGCTTCATCATAGCCGAACGAGCCAAGGTCCCCGGCAATCGGACCTATGTTTCCGCCGCCTGCCGAACTCGCCGTCTGCAGATTGTCCTGATCCGTGCCATCCAGCAGGCCTGCGAGTGCGAACTCCTCAAGGCCGTCACCGATCTCCTCGTCTTCGAAGTCACGGCTGTTGCTCGGCGTGGATTGGGCCGAGAAAGTTCCGTCAGGTCCGGCCGCAACGTTGATGTTCGAGCCTTCGAGTGCTGCAAAAAGGGCGACCTGCGGGAGGACGACGTCGCCGAGCACGAAGGTCGGGATATTGGCCGCGCCACCGATAACGACGATCTCCGTGCCATCCGCAAGAACGAGAATGAGGTTCTCGCCATCCACTTCGAATTCGAGGTTGTCGAGTTCGATGCCAGCCGGCAGCGTCACCACGTTGTCCGCATCCGGGGTCACTTCGCTCGGGATGGTAGCAGCAACCGTCTGGACCGGCGGCTGGGCCGGAACGCGATCGTTGCGGCCACTGTCGGGCGTCTCGGCCTGCGCAACTTCAATCCCCTCGACGGCCTCACCGGCGAAACCCAGATGCTGCTCGACGGCAGTGTCGAACTCGTCAGATGCAGAAGTGGTGTCGATGCTGGACAGACGCGGATCTTCGATGGACATGGTGACTAACCCCTTAATTCGTTGCGGCCAGTTAAATCCTGGCCCGGGGGCGACGCAACAGTCTGTTAACCTCACTTGCATAACCAGTTATGCGCCAACCGACCAATGTTGAAAATGAAGTTAATTTCGGCGGAGAAAAATGAACACTTTCAGGATTTTATTTAAATCTTAACGAACCATGCGGCCGTTTACGCTGGGCAGACGCGGGGACACGATTCACGCCAATCGTCCCGCTAAAGCGTGTCGCGGCAAACGGGATTCAGGATTCCGGTTTTTCTTGATCTGTGATTGACTGTGCCCGTGGAAGGAGAAGCGCCATGGGCAAGCCGCATCCGATGGAGTTGCGTGAGCGTGTCGTTGCGTTTGTGAATGAAGGCAACAGCAATCGGGAAGCCGCCCGGCATTTCCGGGTTTCGCCCCGGTTCGTCAACAACATGATGATCCTGCATCGTTCCTCTGGTTCTCTTCGGCCTGCCAGACAGGGCCACCCGCCTGGCAGTAAACTTTCGCCGCATGGGGAATGGATCAGCGAGCGCGTAGCCCTCAATGGCGAAGTGACGCTGGACGAACTGTGTCTCGAACTGGCCGAGCGCGGCATCGAAGTCCACCGCGCAACCGTCGGGCGGTTTCTACATCGGCTTGGGCTCAGCAATAAAAAAAAGCCTCAAGGCAAGCGAGCAGCTCAGACCGGAGATCGCCAAGGCGCGTGATCTTTGGATTAGCCGGCGAAAGCGGTTCTTCAACAAGGCGTTGTCACGGCTCATCTTTATCGATGAGACGTCCACGAATACCCGTCTGACGAAGCGCACCGGATGGTCTGCCAAAGGCAGTCGCTTTGCGGCTTACGCTCCCTTCGGCCACTGGAAGACGCAGACATTCATCGCCGGACTGCGCTGCCATGGCCTGACCGCGCCATGGATTGTCGATGCACCCATGAACAGCCGCATCTTTGAAACATGGATCGAGACACAGCTTGCGCCGACACTGTCGCCCGGCGATGTTGTCATCCTCGACAATGTCGGCTTCCACAAAAGCGAGAAAGCCGAACAACTGGTCAAGGCGAAGGGGGCCTGGCTTCTCTTCCTGCCGCCCTATTCGCCGGACCTGAACCCCATCGAAATGGCGTTCTCAAAGCTCAAGGCGCTCTTGCGAAAGCGAGCAGCCAGGAGCTTCGACACGATTGCCCAAGCCCTCGGCGACATCATCGCCCTCTTCTCTGTCACTGAATGCCGAAACTTCTTCAAAGCCGCAGGATATGAGGCTGAATAAATGCGACACGCTTTAGGCGGCTGTGGTTCACTCAACGGAAGATGTGAAGAAAGGTGGTTTCGCGACCATGGCGAGACCTGTTTTCTCGGCCTCATCTGAAACGACATAAAGCTCGCCCGCAGGTTCACCGAGGCCCGTGTTATCTTCGATCTGTTCCGACGTTCCAATGCTGCAATCGACTAGCCGCGCCTGACCCGCTGTGTCCTGGCTAGATGGTGACCTTGCCCCGCTGAACTAATCCATTTTGAAGTAAGCTCTGGCCTATTGAGAGGACCAGAGAATGAAGCGCAACCGTTTCACGGACGAACAGATTATAGGGATACTGAAGGAGCACGAGGCAGGCACGCCGGTCTCAGAGCTTTGCCGCAAGCACGGCGTGAGCGATGCCAGCATCTATAAATGGAAGGCCAAATTCGGCGGCATGGACGTGTCCGAAGCCAAGAGGTTGAAGACATTGGAGGACGAGAACGCGAAGCTGAAGCGGCTTCTGGCGGACGCGATGCTCGACAATGCAGCTTTGAAGGACCTGTTGGGAAAGAAGTGGTGACGCCCGCAGCAAGGCGGAAAGCTGTCGTGCATCTGATGGATCACCACCAGATGAGCGAACGGCGGGCGTGTAAAGCCAGCGGCTTTTGCCGAATGACGGTCCGTTACGAAACCAGGCGCAGCGACGATGATCGTCTTCGCGAGCGAATGAAAGCATTGGCGCATGAACGCCGCCGCTTTGGCTATAGACGCATCCACGTGCTGCTCAAACGCGAGGGGCACCATGTGAACCACAAGAAACTCTTCCGGCTGTATCGGGAGGAGAAGCTGACGGTGCGCAAGCGCGGCGGCCGCAAGCGAGCGATCGGCACACGTGCACCGATGCTGGTCCCGATGACGGCCAATGATCGCTGGTCGCTGGACTTTGTGTCGGATCAACTCACCGATGGCCGCAGGTTCCGGGTGCTGACGATTGTCGATGATTGCACCAGGGAATGCCTGGGTCTTGTCGCCGACACATCCCTTTCCGGTCTGCGCGTTGCTCGTGAACTGGACCGGATCATCAAGGAGCGCGGTAAGCCGAAGATGATTGTCAGCGACAATGGTAGCGAGTTCACCAGCAACGCGATCCTGCAATGGACGGACCAGGTCAAGGTGGAATGGCACTACATCGCGCCGGGTAAGCCGATCCAGAACGCCTTCATCGAAAGCTTCAATGGCCGACTGCGGGATGAACTCCTGAACGAGACGCTCTTCTCGTCATTGAACCATGCCCGATCGGCGCTCTCAAGCTGGCGTAGCGACTACAACGATCATCGACCACACTCAGCCCTCGGCTGGCTCACGCCAACCGAGTTTGCCCAGACCATCAACCCGCGACGTGATGCGGTGCTGCGCAGCCGGAATGGCTCCGCACCGCAACCCGCCGCTACCGCCCCGAATACAGCAACACAAAACCGCCGGAGCGAACTCAAAACTGGATAAAACTTGGGGGCAAGGTCAATGAACCTTCCCCCGTAAACTCGACACGGAGTCCAAGAAGAACAAGCTGATCGACGCTTATATCGATGAACTGTCGCGTAAATTGCCGGAGTTGGAGGATTTGCAAGTTTCTTTGGTTGCGGGGGCCTGATGGCACGGAGACTTGCATAAAACGCTCGTCGAAGGGGTAAAGCCAGCGTTTGTGACGGACAATCCTCACGGAGCGATTAGCACCTCGACCCCTCGCCGCTCAAACTCCTTCGCCACCCGATCTGAGATGCCGTCGTCTGTGATCAGCGACTGGATCACGTCAAGTGACCCAAGCCGCGTGAACGAGGAACGGCCGATCTTGGTGGAGTCAGCGACGAGATAGACATGCGCCGCCGCCTTGATCATCGCTTCCTTGAGCTGGAGGTCGGCAAAGCTCGGATAGGTCAGTCCGGCCTCCAGATCGACGCCGGCGGTCGCCAGAAACAGCTTCCCGGCAAAGATGTTGCTGAAATACTCGACGGACTTGTCCCCCGACAGGGACAGCGTCGGTGACTTGAACTGCCCGCCCGGCATATGGACGGCAAAAGTCGGCACTGCGCCCAGAATGATGGCGATGTTCAGCGCATTGGTGATCAGGGTCAGATTGCGACGGTTGGTGAGCCGCATGGCGATTTCGGTCGTGGTCGTGCCGGCATCGAGGATCAGCGTCTCGCCATCCTTCACAAGGCCGGCTGCCAAAGTCCCGATCTTGCGCTTCTTGTCCATGTTCTCCTGGTGATGCAGGGTCATGGTGCCGACCTGCGGCGCGACCGAATTCAGGTAGGCGCCGCCATGTTCTCGCGTGATGAAGCCTTCGTTCTCCAGCCGCTCAAGATCCTGCCGGATCGTCGCTTCGGAAACATGGAACGCTGTCGCCAGCTCGCGCACGCGGGCCGAGCCTTCTTCCTGCAGCCATTCGAGGATGCGCCTGCGCCGAGGCTCGGAGAGCAAGCCAACCATGGATTCGGCAGAATCGTTTTCTGTCTTCGCGTCCATGTTTCGACAAACCTCAAATTTCGCAAGCAAACCGCAGTGTTTCGATCTTAACTCTCGGTTCCCTTACAACAAGTACCCGCCGGTTGAAATCCTCATCACGCCTGGCTCTGCAGGACGACCCGGGCCTGCAGCTTCTGCTGGACCTGATCAACCACGACCGCAGCAATGATGACGAGCCCCTTGATCACTGTCTGCCAGAAGGATGAAACACCCATCATGATCAGGCCGTCAGCCAGGATACCGATGACAAACGCGCCAACGATCGTGCCACCGATTCGACCTCGACCACCGGACATGGAGGTTCCACCCAAAACGGCGGCAGCGATGGCGTTGAGTTCGAAAGTTTCACCGGTTGCCGGATGGCTCGCCTGCAGCTGCGAGGCGATGATCAGACCGACCAGTGCCGCACAGAAACCAGAGAACATGTATACGAAGAGCTTGATGCGATCGACATTGACGCCAGAGAGTGCTGCACCCCGCTCGTTACCACCGACCGCATAGATATGCCGCCCGAGTGGCGTTCGAGTTGCGAGATAGGCAGCGCCGAGGGCGACGACGACCATGATCCACACAGAGACCGGGAAACCGAGCAAGGACCCCGAGCCGATCAGCCTGAAAGTGTCGGAACCATAGTCAGGATTGCCGGCAAGGTTCGGGAAAGTACGACCGTCGGAGAACAGAAGCGCTGCACCGCGCGCAACATAGAGCGTCCCGAGCGTCGCAATGAACGGCGCAACATTGAGCTTGGTGATCAGCAGCCCGTTGATTAGGCCGATCAAGACACCGACGACGGCGACAATCAGGCAGATCTCAATCGTGTTGAACTGCAAGCTCCAGCCGATCTGCAGGTCGATGCCGTAAAGAACCAGCCAGCCGGCAACCATCGCACACAGGCCGACGATCGAACCGACAGATAGGTCGATGCCGCCAGAGACGATAACGAAGGTCATGCCAATCGCAAGCAGCGCGTTGAGTGCCACATGCTTCGAGATAATCAGCATGTTTGCCCCGGTCAGGAAGTTTGGCGCGGCAATCGCGAAGAAGGCAAACACCAGGATCAGGGCCACAAAGGTGCGCATCTTCAGGAGAAGCAACAGCATCGAGGCTTGCGACGACGGGCCGGCGGCCTTGCTGCCTTGGGCGATAACAGAACTGCTCATGAGGATTTGACCTTGTTCAGATTGGGCGTAGCGGCGGAGATCACGTCCGCTGCGGCGGCACCGGCCGGAAAGTCGCCGGTCAGCCTGCCATTCGCCATGACGAGAATGCGATCGGAGAGGGCGAGGACTTCCTCCAGATCCGAGGTGACGAAAAGGATTCCTAGCCCATCGGCGGCCAGCTTGCGCATGGTGCGAAAGATTTCAGCCTTTGCACCGATGTCGATCCCCCGCGAGGGCTCATCCATCAACAGGATGCGTGGCCTGGTCATCAGCGCCTTGCCGATCACCACCTTTTGCTGGTTGCCACCGGACAGACTGGAGACCGGGTGCTCAAGGCTCGCGATCTTGATGGCCATGCGCTTGACGAATTCCGCAGCCTTGGCGGCTTCGGCCTTCAGGTTCAGATGGAAAATTTTGGTGAAGTCAAAGAGCGACGAGAGGGTCAGGTTTTCGCGAATGCTCATGATCTGGACCAGACCGTCCCGCTTTCGATCCTCCGGGATCAGCGCGAGACCGCGCCGGATCCGCGCGGACACGCTGCGCTCCGTGACGCGCTGTCCAGCGATGAAGAGCTTGCCCGTGGAAGCGGGATGCTGCGCCATTATGCATTCGAGAAGTTCCGACCGCCCGGCGCCCATCAGTCCATAAAGGCCGACAATTTCGCCTGATCGCACCGAAAGCGACATGTGATCGACCACATAGCCTCCGGCTGGACTTGGCAAAGAGACCTCTTCGACGCGGAAGACCTCATCACCCAGCGCGTGATGCTCGGTCTTCGGAAACTCCTTGGAGGCGCTGCCGATCATGTTGGAGACGATCCAGGGAATATCGACCCCTTCCATGGAGCGCGCGCCAGTGATCACGCCGTCCCGCAGCACGGTGATGAAGTCCCCGATCCGGATCAGCTCTTCGAGCCGATGAGAGATATAGACGATGCCGACGCCTTGGCGCTTCAGATCGCCGATGACACGGAAGAGTACCTCAACTTCGGCAGCGGAGAGCGCGGATGTCGGCTCATCGAGAATCAGGATCCGCGCATTTTCGGCGAGCGCCTTGGCGATTTCGACGATCTGCTGCTGACCGATCCGGAGATTGCCGAGCGGCATGTCGGGATCAATGTCCTGTTCGAGACGCTTCATCAGGGCTGCTGCAACGGCCCGTTGTGCGGTCCTGTCGATATGGACACCGCCGACCGTCTTCTCGTGCCCGACGAAGATATTCTCGGTCACCGTCAGGTTGGGAAACAAATTAAGTTCCTGAAAGACGATGCCCACACCATGACGTGCTGCATCGGTTCGGTCGGCGAAGACGACAGGCTTGCCGTCGAGCGTGATGGTTCCGCCATTCAGCTGCTCGACGCCTGCAATCACCTTCATCAGCGTAGACTTGCCGGCTCCATTCTCGCCCACGAGAACGTTGACCGCGCCCATGCGCAGATCGAAGTCGACATTCTTAAGGGCCTGTGTTCCCGGATAGATCTTGGAGCCGGAGCGGATCGTGAGCCCGATCGAGTGCTTTTCGCTCATGGCGCGACCTCGACACTGACAGGCGTCACGAGCGGTTTCTCACCTACGGAGCGTAGAACGGTTGCACCGATAAATTCGACCGTCTTGCCATTCAGCGGGCTATCAGTGGGGATGGTCGAAACGGCACGATCGTTCAGTGCACGGCCGAGGCGGGCATATTCGATCTGGTCGCGAAAGGCAGAGAAGTCGTAGAGCGGCGTCACGTCACGAAGGGCCGAACCTTTGACAACAGGGCCAAGCTGCAGAATCGCATCCGCCGTCCCGTCTCCGTCGACATCGATTTCGGCAACGGCAGCCTTCGAGGCTCGATTTTCGACAATGACCTTACCCTTGCCTTTGACCGCGAAGTTCCAACCACCACCAGCACCACCGACGCGCAGACCGTATTGAGCACCGGCCGCATCCAAACCCGCCTTGACCGCATCGCGCAGCACGGAGAGATCGACCGCTCTTTCCGACAATGCCGGAACGAGCTTGGCCTCGAAGGTTTCAGATACCAGTGTCGCGATGGGATCAGCAGCCGCTTCATCGGCACTTTCGGTCTTCACCAGCTTGCAGCCGGAAATGCTCAACGCGACCATCAGGCCCGTTGCAAACAAGATGGGTTTCATTTTTGGACGACCACTCTATTCAACTGAGACGGCCACCCGGGGCGCAAGCGCACCGGATGGCCTTGGAGGGACACCAATCAGGGCTTGAGAGCGAAGGTCTCAAGCTTGGCCGCATTGTCCTTGTTGATCAGAATGCAGTCCATCAGCTGCTTTTCCTCGACGCCCGTCGAGCCAGTCTTGATGAACTTGTCGGCTTGCTCGACCGCCAGCTGCGCCTGCTGATAGGCCGGCTGCAGGACGGTTGCCTTGATGCCATCTTTCAGGATGGAATCACGGACGTCGTTGGAGCCGTCGAAGCCAACGACGATGACATCCTTGCGACCCGCAGCCTCAAGTGCCGCATAGGCGCCCATGGCCATGGTGTCGTTGCCGGAAATGACACCTTTGATATCAGGATGCGCCTGCAGGATCGATTCCATCACCGTGTAGGCTTCGGTCTGTGACCAGTTGGCTGTCTGACGCGCCACCATCTTCATGTTCGAATACTGATCGATCACATCGTGATAGCCCTGCGAACGAATGCCCGCATTGGTGTCGGACTCCTTGCCAACCAGTTCGGCATAATTGCCTTCCTCACCCATCAGCTTGACGAATTCTTCCGCACCAAGCTGGGCACCCTGGTAGTTGTTTGAGACGATCTGCGAGACAGCCACACCCGTTGCGGTGATTTCTCGGTCGATCAGGAAGGACGGAATGCCCTTGTCCTTGGCCTTCTGGACGGCCGCAACCGAGGCATCGGCACCGGCGTTGTCTAGAATAATCGCCTTAACGCCGGCAGCAATCGCGGCATCGAACAATTCATTCTGCTTATTGGCGTCATCGTCGTGGACCATGATCATGGTCTCATAGCCAAGTTCCTTGGCCTTGGCTGCCGCACCGTCGGCCTCCGCCTTGAAGAACGGATTGTCGTGGCTCGGCGTAATGATCGCGATGGTACCGGCCGCCATGGCGAAGCCCGGCACAAGGCCGGACAGGGTCAATGCGCAAACGGATACAAACAAACGGCGTGAAATTTTCATGAGAACCTCCCTCTTTCCCAGCCACCTCCTCGTGACCTGACGCATTTTTTATCGAATGTTTTCGAATTGTGTCAATCTATTTTTGTTTCGTTGTCAAATTTCGCGTTCTCCGACGCTTGAGACGCCACATCAAAACCAATAACGCAGTGAAACTACTGCGATGCAGCAATTTGATGAAGATGAATTGAAAACCTCTTGTCGTGAAGTTGAAATTGTGGAAGATATCGAAATCAAACAAAAACAAACGAAAGACATTCGTGCAAATCACAGATGCCGTGAACGCATCTGAGCCCCGGGCGAACTGACCTGCGGACGGACGGATGGATTTCCCAAACTGGAGGACGCATTCCATGACGACCCAACGCTTCGGCGCCGGAATTTGGCATTTCGCAACCTATGTCGATCGCTACGCAACCGACGGCTACGGCACACCGCGCAGCGTCATCGACGCGATCGACCTTGCCGGCCAGGTGCGTGACCTCTCAGTCGTGGACATCAATTACCCGTTCTTTGGCGGGGACTTCACCAACGTCGAGATCAAGGCGGCCCTCGACCGCAACAAGCTGGGGGTCATCGGCATTACGCCTGAAATCTACACCCGCGAGTTTTCAAAGGGCTCCTTCACCAATCCGGACGCCGGTGTTCGCCGACGTACGCATGAACTGGTTACGGAGGCCTGCGATCAGGTTCGCTACTTCGGCGCCGACTATGTGAAGCTCTGGCCCGGCCAGGACGGCTGGGACTATCCGTTCCAGGTCGATTACGGCACCCTCTGGAAACACTCGCTCGACGGCGTCGGCCAGCTTGCCAGCGAAAATCCTGACCTGAAATTCGTCATCGAATACAAGCCGCGCGAACCGCGCGTCCGCATGAGCTTCGGTTCGGTGGCCCGCACGCTGCTCGGCATCGAGAAGATTGGCCTGCCGAATATCGGCATTCTCCTGGATTTCGGCCATGCGATCATGGGCGGCGAATCCGCCGCCGACAGCGCGCAGCTCGCCATCGACTATGGCCGGCTCTTCGGCATGGACGTCAACGACAACTACCGCAGCTGGGATGATGATCTGGTCGCTGGCAGCCTGCATCCGATCGAACTCTTCGAGTTCTTCTATGTTCTCCGGAAGAACAAGTGGGAGGGCGTCTGGCAGCTCGACCAATTCCCCTTCCGCGAGGACAGCGTCGCGACTGCCAACCACGCCATAGACTTCCTGAAAGCCGCAGACAAGGGCCTTGATAGCCTTGATCTCGACGCTCTCAAAGAGGCCCAGAGCCGACACGACGCCATCTCAGCCTTGCGGATAGCCCAGAAGGCTCTGTTCGGCGCCATGTGAGCGCCGGATGCAGTAAGTGTCGCCTCAGACGGAAAGGCTTGTTGAATGCTGAAGAACGATACCGTTCAGACCATCCGGGAGAAAGCGCTCTGGATGCGCCGTCGCGCCTTCCAGATGGTCCATGACGCCCAACTCGGGCATCCCGGCGGGGACTTCTCCGCCATAGACATCATTGCCACGCTTTATTTCGGCGTCATGCAATACGACGCGGCGAATCCGACTCTCGAAAGCCGTGACCGGTTCATCATGTCGAAGGGCCACGCAACGGGCGCACTCTATACCGCACTCTGCGCCGCCGGCTACTATCCTGAGGCTTGGCTCAACACCTACATGCAGCCGAATTCGAAGCTCAATGGCCACCCGAACAGGAACTATCTGCCGGGTGTGGAAACCAACACTGGTCCGCTTGGACATGGCATGCCGGTCGCGCTCGGGATCGCCATCGCTGCCCAGATTTCGGGACAGACCCATCGCACCTTCGTTCTGACAGGCGACGGCGAGTTGCAGGAAGGCTCAAACTGGGAGGCGGCAATGACGGCCGGCCATCGCAAGCTCGAGAACCTGACCCTGATTGTCGATCGCAACCGTCTTCAGCAGGGCATGGGCACCGAGGAGACAAACGGTCTCGATCCGCTCGATGAAAAGTTCAAAGCCTTCGGCTGGGAAGCCCTTATGGTCGACGGGCATGATGTCGGCGCTCTCTTCGACGTCCTGGCTGCTCCACGCATCGGCAAAGGCCGCCCGCTTTGCGTGATCGCAAACACGGTCAAGGGCAAGGGTGTCTCCTTCATGGAAAACAAGGCATCGTGGCACCATGGCGTGCCGAATGCTCAGCAGTATGAAATCGCTTTGGAGGAACTGGTCTGATGGCTGCTCCCGCCACGAAACAGGACGGCTTCCACGATTGCCGTGACGCCTGGGCTCGCACCCTTGAGGAACTCGCAGGCAGCAACGAACGGATCGTCGCTGTCGTCAACGACTCCGTCGGCTCGTCGAAGCTTGGCGGTTTCCAGAAGGCTTTCCCTGACCGCCTCGTCAATGTCGGCATCGCCGAGCAGAACATGGTCGGCGTCGGCGCCGGCCTCGCCAATGGCGGCAAGATCCCCTTCGTCTCTGCCGCCTCGTGTTTCCTAACGGCCCGCGCGCTTGAGCAGATCAAGGCAGACATCGCCTATGCCCGCTTCAACGTCAAACTCGTCGGGCAGTCATCTGGTATAGCCTATGGCGAACTTGGCCCGACACACCACTCGATCGAGGATTTTGCCTGGCTACGCCCCTTGGACGCAATCACCGTCGTCGTCCCTTCTGATCCATGGGAAACCGCAGAGGCGGTGAGATGGGCAGCAGCCTATGACGGTCCTGTCTATCTGCGCCTGAGCCGCATGCCGGTACCTGACCTTGACATCCGGAACCGTGTTTTCCGTCCCGGCAAGGCAGAACTCGTCCGCGACGGCAGTGACATAACCCTGATCGGGTGTGGCACAACCGTGCACCTGGCCCGACAGGCAGCAGAAAAGCTACGGTACGAAGGCGTCTCAGCGCGTGTGCTCAACATGGCGACGCTCAACCCTCTGGACGAAGAGGCGCTGGCTGCGGCCGCGAATGAAACCGGCGCAATTGTAACAGTGGAAGAAGCCAATATTCGAGGAGGTCTCGGAGGGGCGGTTGCCGAATATACCGCCGGACATCACCCGGTTCCTGTCGAGCGGGTCGGCTTTCCCGGCTTCGTCGTCACGGGCTCCGTCGATTTCCTCTTTGAGCATTACGGCATCACTCCCAATGGGATTGCTGCGGCGGCCCGCCGGGCGCTGGCACGCAAGCGGTGAGTTTAATGGCACCATCCATGCCGCTCATTCTTGCCATCGACCAGGGGACGACCAACACCAAGGCCGTGCTTGTCGATGCCGCAGGCAATGTCCTTGCCAAGGCGTCGGCACCCCTGACATCGACCTATCCGCGTCCTGGCTGGGCCGAACAATCGGCCGATGCCATCTGGGAAAGCGTCCGGTCCGTGATCGCCGAGATCGTTTTGGGCAACCACGGTCCCATTGCAGGCATTGCCATCAGCAACCAGAGAGAGACTTTGGTGGTCTGGGATGCAGAGACCGGGGAACCGCTGGCTCCTGCAATTCTCTGGCAGTGCCGCCGGACGGCGGCAGACTGCCAGGCACTGATCGATGCAGGACATGATGCCTCCGTCGCCGACATCACCGGACTGTCGATCAATGCCCTATTCCCTGCCTCGAAGCTCGGCTGGGTCATGGAAAATGTCGCATCGGCACGAGATCTCGCCGAGCGCGGACGTTTGCGGGCCGGCACGGTAGACAGCTGGCTCCTCTTCAAGATGACAGGCGGCCAGGTCTTCGCAACCGATCATTCCAATGCCTCGCGCACCATGCTCTTCGACACCGCGAAGCTGGAGTGGAGCCCGGAACTCTGCAAGCTTTTCAAGGTGCCGGTATCGGCACTCCCGCAAGCCCTGCCCTCGAACAGCCGTTTCGGCGAAACGGTGGCAGGGACAACTGCGCTGCCTGCCGGTACGCCTGTCCAAGCCATGATGGGCGACAGCCACGCGGCTCTCTACGGCCACGGCGTGCGCGCGCCGGGCCTGGTCAAAGCCACCTACGGCACGGGCTCGTCACTGATGACACTAACCGACGGGCGCGTCTTGTCCGGGCATCGTCTCTCCAGCACGATTGCCTGGTCCGATGAACGCGGTGTCGCCTATGCTCTTGAGGGCAACATCACCGTGTCGGCCCAGGCGATCGCCTTTGCTGCGACCTTGCTTGGGCTCTCCGGCCCTGCAGCATTGTCCGATCTGGCGCAGACGGTTTCCGATAGTGGCAAGGTGGTTTTTGTCCCTGCCCTGGCCGGTCTTGGTGCGCCGCATTGGACCGATGATGCAACGGGAACGATTTCCGGCATGACCCATGCCACGACACCGGCTCATATTGCCCGCGCGACGATGGAAGCTGTCGCACTTCAAATCGCCGACGTCTTCGAAGCCATGCAGCAGGATGTCGGGCTGGCACTGTCCGGCCTGATGGCAGACGGCGGCGCCTCGACGAATGACGTGCTGATGCAATTGCAGGCCGACATTCTCGATCGGCCCGTGCTGCGCGGTGATCAGCCGGAGGTCGGCGCCCTCGGCGCGGCGGCCATGGCATTTCTCGCACTTGGTGTCACGACGCCCGAACCCTCCCACGCTCGCCGCTTCACGCCCGGAACCATGCCGGAGGCGGCGCGCGTCGACCTCCTCATGCGTTGGCGCGCCGCGATCGCCCGGGTGAAATCACCGGTTTCGATCACCGCGTGAACGTGGCCGAAAGAAGCACTCGTTCGGCCACGGCAAAGCGTCAGGCGGCAACCGCAGCGCCGTCTTTCTGCCTTGCGATATGGAGGGCAAGGTCCGCGATCGTGATCAGCGGCAGTTGATGCTTGAGGCAGAATTCGCGAAGTTGCGGCAGACGCGCCATGGTGCCATCGTCATTCGCCACCTCGCAGATGACGCCTGAAGCCTGAAGGCCGGCAAGCCTTGCCAGATCCACTGCCGCTTCCGTGTGCCCCGGACGACCGAGCACGCCCTCGGGATGGGCGCGGAGCGGGAAGATATGACCGGGGCGGGCGAAGTCATCAGGCTTCGAATGCTCGTCCAGCAGCGCGCGAACCGTCGCGGCGCGGTCGGCTGCCGATATCCCGGTCGTTGTACCAGGAATGTAATCGACAGAGACCGTGAAGGCGGTCTTCAGATATTCCGTGTTGCGCGGCACCATCAGAGGGATGTCCAGCGCATCCAGCCGTTTGCCTTCCATCGCAACGCAGATCAGCCCACGCGCATGCTTCATCATGAAGGCAACGGCCTCCGGCGTAATCTTTTCCGAAGCGATGATGATATCGCCCTCGTTCTCGCGATCCTCGTCATCCACAACGACGATCATGCCGCCCGCTGTTAGCGCTGCGACTGCATCTTCAATTTTCGAGACTGTCATTTCCATGCCTTTCAAGGGTAACCCGCTTTCGCGGTAAAACACGACCTTGCGGTCGCAATTTTCCCTTGGGCGAACAAAGGCACGCCCCGCCCTTACGAGCGGGTCTGCATACCTTGCTCTCTTCCATCCGGACTATACCGTCGGCTCCGGCATCGCACCGGATCTGCTAACTCCTGCCTAAACAAGAGCGCTCGCGGGCTCCCGGCAAAGCCGGATACCGCCGGTGGGGAGTTTCACCCCGCCCTGAGAACAACAACAATGTAGATAAGCGGCGCCCCCGCGCCAAGCAAAATTCAACATGTTTTATCCCTGCTTGGCGAGATTCCATCACTCACACCGACCGCATTCGCGAAATTGCCATAACGCAACCGAAGGTCCGGCTGCATGGTCTCCGATCACGGCGCACGATGAACCCTGCAGAGTAGGTGACCGGTAGGAGCCCGCAGACTGACGGCATCTTTCACGAAGGGCTCCCTTCATCAGTGACGAGTGGAGCAGATGGAATATCGATCGACACGTTCATTAAACGTGTTTATTAAACGCGTGAAGTTTAACTTGTGTGAGGAAGCCGCATGCCCAGGCCCGCATTGACTGAAGAAGAAATCCTTAGCTTTCGCAGGACGATCCTGAGCGCCGCCGCCAAGATTGTTGGGCGTGAGGGTCTCGGTCAGTTGTCGATGCGCGGACTGGCGGATGCTCTCGGCGTGACCGCCGGAGCGCTCTATCGCTACTATCCGAGCAAGCAGGACCTGATCATCGATTTCTGCCGTGATGCGATCACCGATCTTAGGCACCGTTTCGACGAAATTGATCGAAAGGCGGAAGATCACTTGTCCGCCATTCGGTCCATGATGAAAGCCTATGCCCATTTCGGCCTTGAAGACCGCGACCGCTTCCGCATGCTTTTCCTCGAAAACGATCAGGGTCTGACCTCCCCGCTGATGGAAGACGAGGGAACGATGCTGCCCTATCGACAACTCGCCGAGCAGGTGGCCAGGGCTGCAGAAGCAGGCAAGATCGTGACCACCGACAGCGAGCGGTCCACGCAGATTATCTGGGCCGGCGTGCATGGCATCGTGACCCTCGCCTCCACCTTCAACGATTTCGACTTTGGAAATGTCGATCAGCTCGTCGCCGAGATGATCGAACTGTTCATCAGCGGGCTTCGCCCGCAAGGAGCCGCACAATGAAAACCAGCATTCTGAAATACGTCGCTCTAGCGGGTGTCCTCGGACTGCTCGTTGGATGCAGCGAAGCCGAGCCGGAAGCCAAGGCACCCCGTCCGATCAAGTCGGTCATCGCCGAGATCCGCTCGATCGGCGAGACCGTCAGCCAGACCGGCGAGATCCGCCCGCGCTACGAGACCCCGTTGAGCTTCCGTCTCGACGGCCAGCTCACCTTCCGGGTGGAGAATGGCATCGAGGTCAAGGCCGGCGAGCTCCTCGCCAGCCTCGACAAGGTACCTGCTCAGAACAACGTTCTAACAGCACGCGCCGAACTGGCTACCACCCAATCGGCCCTGGAATTCGCCCGGCTGACCGCCGAGCGCAACCGGGAGCTTTTCTCGAAGAACGCCATATCACGGGCGCAGCTGCAGGAGGCCGAAGCCAACCTTCAGACAGCGCAAGCGCGTTTTGCAGGCGCCACGACGGCTTTGTCGACGGCCGAGGAGACGCTGACCTACACTGAGATCAAGGCGCCGCGCGACGGCATAGTCTCAGCCGTCGGCGCCAATGTCGGCCAGGTGGTGCAGGCCGGCCAGCAGGTGGTCACCGTCATATCAAACCAGGATCGCGACGCGGTCTTCGACATTCCGGAGCGACTGCTCAATGCCGGCGCCGAGGCGCCGCAAGTCACGGTCAGCCTGATCTCCAACCCGGCGACGACCGCGACAGGTACCGTGCGCGAGGTGACGCCATCAGCCGATCCAATCACCCGAACCTTCCGGGTCAAGGTATCGCTTGACGAGCAGGGAAAGCGCATGCCCTTCGGCGCCGCCGTGCTCGGCACCATCATACTGTCGCCTAAGGATTTGGTCGAGCTACCCGCCTCGGCGCTCACCAACAACAACGGCGCCACAGCCGTCTTCGTGTTCGACAAGGCATCGAGCAAGCTCGCCTATCGCACCGTCCAGATCGATCGCTACGACGACCAGAACATCTACGTATCTTCAGGCCTTGAGACAGGCGACATCGTCGCAACGGCCGGTGTTAGCAAGCTGCGTGACGGCGAAGTGGTCAAGCTCGAGGCAGGGGAGGGTCAATGATGTCCAATGCATCTCAACCCGACATGAAGAAATTCAACCTTTCAACCTGGGCTCTTCAGCACCAGTCACTGGTCATCTTCCTGATGATCATGACCATGATTGCCGGCATCTGGAGCTATCAGCGCCTGTCCCGCAACGAGGACCCGCCGTTTACCATCAAGACCATGGTGGTCTCGGCACTCTGGCCGGGCGCCAGCACCACGGACACCGTCAATCTTCTGACCGAGAAACTGGAAAAGAAGCTCTCGGAAACGCCCTATCTCGACCATACCCAGAGCTATTCCCGTGCAGGGAAGTCGGTGATCTTCGTCAACCTGCGCGACGATGCCCCGCCCGCCGAAGTCTCCGACGTCTGGTACCAGGTCCGCAAGAAGATCACCGATCTCGCACCCACCCTGCCCCAGGGTGTGCAGGGCCCCTTCTTCGACGACGAGTTCGGCGACACCTTCGGCAGCATCTACGCCTTCCAGGCTGAGGGCTTTTCAAAGCGCGAACTGCGTGACCGCGTCGAGACTGTGCGGGCGGAGCTCCTGTCGATCAAGGATATCGGCAAGGTCAATGTGCTCGGCGTCCAGGAAGAAGAGATCGTCATTGAATTCTCCTCGGCCAAGCTCGCCAGCCTTGGCGTCGATCCGGCCGCTGCGATGGAAGCGATCCGCGCACAGAACTCGATCACCCCGACGGGTACGGTTCGCACCGACAGCGAAAAGGTCTCGCTGCGCGTCAGTGGTGCCTTTGCCTCCGAAAAGAGCCTGCACGACCTCACCTTCCGCGTCGGCGACCGGTTCATTCGGCTTGAAGACGTCGCCAGTATCGACCGGCGCCTCGTCGATCCGCCGGCGCCTGCCTTCCGGGTCAACGGTGAGCCGGCCATCGGCCTTGCCATCTCCATGTCCGAAGGCGGCAACCTGCTTTCATTCGGCGAGACCCTCAAGACCCGCATGGCCGAGATCGCCGCCGAACTGCCGCATGGCATCGAGATGATCCAGGTGGCCGACCAGACCACCGTGGTCAAGGAGGCCGTCGGCGGCTTCGTCAAGGTGCTGATCGAGGCGGTTGTCATCGTGCTCGCCGTCTCCTTCGTCTCGCTCGGAACCCGGGCCGGCCTCGTCATCACCGCCTCGATCCCGCTCGTACTGGCCATGACCTTCTTCGGCATGGACCTCGCCGGCATCGGTCTGCAGCGTATTTCACTCGGGGCCTTGATCATCGCACTCGGCCTGCTCGTCGACGATGCCATGATCACCGTAGAAAGCATGGTCTCCAGCCTCGAAAACGGCGAGGACCGCGCGGTCGCGGCAAGCCATGCCTATGAGACCACCGCCTTCCCGATGCTGACGGGCACGCTGGTCATGATCGCCGGCTTCATCCCGGTCGGTTTCGCCGCCTCCAGCGCGGGTGAATACACCTTCTCGCTGTTCATGGTCGTCTTGATCTCGCTTCTGGCGTCCTGGATCGTCGCGGTGCTCTTCTCGCCGCTGCTCGGCACCTGGATCCTGCCCAAGACAATGCCGCGCCACGCCGAACAGGACGGACGCGTGATGGCCGCCTACAAGCGGGTGCTGAACTGGTCGCTCAGCCATCGTTGGCTGACATTGGGAACGGCGATCGGCCTGCTCGTCCTCTCCGGCTTCGGCACAACCAAACTCGAGGAACAGTTCTTCCCGGCCTCCGACCGCCCCGAACTGCTCGTGAGCCTGACCCTGCCGCAGAACGCCTCCCGCGAGGCGACCGAGGAGCGGGCCCGCAAGCTTGAGGCCCTGTTGAAGGCGGACGAAGATGTCGCCCACTTCACCACCTATGTCGGCTCGGGTTCGGTCCGCTTCTACCTGCCTATGGATCTGCTGCTGGAAAACGACAATGTCAGCGAGACCGTCGTCGTCACCAAGGGCATCGACGAACGCGACGCCGTGCGCGCGCGCCTCGAGGAGGCCATGCGCAAGGACTTCGCCGACATCACCACCCGAGTCTCGCCGCTCGAACTCGGCCCCCCGGTCGGCTGGCCGCTGAAGTACCGTGTCACCGGCGAAGACTACAAGACGGTGCGCGAACTGGCGCTGAAGGTGGCGAATGTCGTCGGCGAGAATGCCAATACCCGCGACGTCAACCTGACAGCCGGCGAACCGCAGCGGCGCGTGACCGTCGTCGTCAACCAGGTCGAGGCACGGGCGCTGGGCATGAGCTCGGAATCCGTGGCGAGCGAGATCTCCGCGATCTTCGCCGGCTCGACCATCACCAGTGTCCGGGACGGTGACCGGCTGGTCAACGTCGTGGTCAAGGGCATCGAGGCCGACCGCACGTCGATCGCGACAATCGGCAACATCAACCTGCGTGGCAGCGACGGCCGCTCGGTGCCGCTGCGCCAGGTCGCGACGATCGAATACGGCATGGAAGAGCCAGTCATCTGGCACCGTCAGGGCCGTCCGATGATCGTCGTCCAGGCCGACGTTGCCAAGGGACTGCAGCCGGCAACCGTGGCAGCTGAAGTCAACGCTTCGCTCGATGCGCTCAGGGAAACCCTGCCAATCGGCTATGCGATCCAGTCGGGCGGCATCACCGAAGAGGCGGCCAAGGGCAATGCCTCGGTCTTCGCGGTGATCCCGATCATGCTGATCGTTATCATCGCGCTGCTGATGGTCCAGCTGCAGAGCTTCTCGCGCATGGCGCTTGCCGTGGCCATGGCACCCTTCGGCCTGATCGGCGTGGTCGCCGCCATGCTGCCGACCGGCACGCCGATGGGCTTCGTCGCGCAGCTCGGTGTGATCGCGCTCTCCGGCATGATCATCCGCAACGCCGTCATCCTGATCCAAGAAGTGGACCAGAATGTCGCCAGGGGCGAGGCGATCCGCGAGGCGATCGTGCATGCGGCCGTCCACCGGTCGCGGCCGATCCTGCTGACGGCACTGGCCGCCATCCTCGGCATGATCCCGATCGCCGTCCAGATCTTCTGGGGCCCCATGGCCTATGCCATCATCGGCGGCCTGGCAGCAGCCACGGTGCTGACGCTGACGCTCCTGCCCTGCCTGCTGCTCTGGCTGCTGATGGCCGAGCAAGGCAAGGCGGTCGGGTCAGGCGATGCGCCTGCGGAAGGGACAGTCACGCATGGTCAGTAAATCCGCCTCGACGAGGCTCGTCTCCAGGGGAACCGCGCCATCGGCGCGGTTTTCATTTGCAATCATAGGCTGTAGGACCGGTGTCCTTGCTCTGATTTTCGTGCTGGCTGCCTGCGGCCATCGGCCAGACGTCTTCGTGCCGGTGACGGTCGACGATCCCACCACCGGCAAGGTAGATATGCTGGTGGCGACCACGCGTGCGCCATCGGAGCACAAGGCCCTGCGCTATTCCGGTGAACGCGGCGAGGAGATTCAGCTCGACAACATCACCGTATCGATCCCGCCGGATCACCGCCGCCGCCCTGGCGAGATCCAGTGGCCGAGCGGTCGTCGGTCGGATCCGCAAAGGGCGTTCCTGGTGACCGGTGCCAAGGAGATAGATGAGACCCAGGCCATGGACTGGTTCAAGCGCAGCAGCGGCGACAAGCGACGGGTGCTGATCTTCGTGCACGGTTTCAACACGACCTATGCCGATGCCGTGTTCCGCTTCGCCCAGATCACTCATGACATCCGCACGGACGCTGCGCCGGTGCTGTTCACCTGGCCATCGCGCGGCAATGCGCTCGACTATGTCTATGACAAGGAGAGCACGATCTATTCGCGCTTCGGTCTCGTGACCCTGCTCGAGGAGGCGATCCGCAGCCCAGATGTCGCCGATATCACCGTGCTCGCTCATTCCATGGGCACCTGGCTAACCATGGAGGCGCTGCGCGATGTGGCGCTAAAGGCAGGGCGGGTCTCGCCTAAGGTGCGTAATGTCGTGCTCGCCTCGCCTGACATCGACGTCGATGTCTTCCGCCGACAGGTTATCGAGATGGGAGAGAAGCTGCCGCGCTTCACTGTCTATGCCTCGCGCAACGATCTGGCGCTGGCGGCTTCAACCTTCATCGCCGGCGACGTCGGCCGGCTGGGCTCGTTCGATCTCAGGCCCTACAAGGCTGAACTCGCGCGCGAGGGCATCAGCGTGATCGATGCCACCGACGCGCAGCAGAAAGACATGCTCAGGCACAACGCCTTTGCGGAGAATTCTGACATGCTGCAGGCATTGGCAGCCCGTCTTGCCGACCAGCGGCTCGATACGGACGATGCAGGGCTCGGTCTGCGCCTCGCCCGCACTGGGGCGAGCGTGGTGCGCTCGACCATCATTTCGCCCTTACGCTTGATGGCGCCAGCGAACTGAAAGAGCCACCCTCCCATATGCCTGTGGCTAAGGCGACTCCAACAGGAGGCTTGATGCAGCTTCGGGACCGGCTCGACCGCTTCTTTGTGCCTGATCCACAGCTGGCATCAGGCCTTGAGACTCTGCAACCCTTTCAGGGTCGCAACCAACATGTCAGCAAGCGCATCGATCTGGGAAGACTGCATCTCCTGAGGCGAGTGCATCATCACGATGACGTTCGCCTGAACAGCCTCCAGAATGACAACCATCAGCATCGACACTCGGTCTTCCGGCAGGTCCGGGGCGACCCAGCGCAGATAGGGTTCCAGGGCTCGAGCATTCTCCGCCGTGTCTTCCATGTCCAACTGTCGCAGCTCAGGGCTGGATCTCAGGCTGTCCCAGATCACAGCCGATGCGGGGGAGCGCAGAAGATAGTCGACCAAGTTGCGCACCAACCGATCGGCTGTTTGCGGACGCTGAAGGATCGGAGTCGTGTGATCGATGATGTCTGCCAGCTCAGCGGAGAGTACAGCCCGCAAACTGTCGAGATAGCGAATGGCAATCGCTCGAACGATGCTGCTGCTCGATGGGAAATAGTGATAAAGAGAGGCAATCGGAAGCCCAGCGCGTCTGGCCAATTCGCGCATCTTCAATCCTTCCAGACCAGTCTCGACAACCAGTGGCTCTGCCGCAGCAAGGATCTGCTCGATCCGCTCCCGACTTCTGTTCTGTAACCCTGCACTTCGGACATTGAGGCGATCTTCGCCCTCTGTCGGTTGTTCTATCATGACGCGCACCCGGCCGAATCCAATTTTTTTCTAGATTCGAACATCGCTCGATATTGACAGCATTGCAAACTCGATCAATGCTCGACTTTTAAGTGACGGCCGTCAAGACAACCGGCCGCAGCAGGGGAACTCAAAAAATGGACATGAAACGCCGAAACTCGGCCACCTATCCGGCTGGCCAATCGAAAAAACGCACCCTCTCAACAACAGGTGTGATCGTACTGGTTGTTGCGGCAGCGGCTCCGCTGGCCGCTCTCATCGGCAACACACCACTCGCGTTTGAAACAGGTGCAGGTCTTGCGATGCCGGCGGGATTCATTCTCGTCGGGCTGACACTTCTTTGCTTTGCATTCGGCTACACGGCGCTGAGCCGGGAAATCGTCAGCAAAGGTGCATTTTACACCCAGGTCGGGCAGGGTCTCGGCCGTCCCGCCGGCATGATTGCAGCATACGCTGCAGCGCTCGCCTATTCCGCCTATTCCCTCGGGATGGCGGGCGCCTTTGGCTACTTTACCTCGTTGCTCGGCAAGGAATTGGGCTACAACTTGCCATGGATGGGATGTGCTGCTGTCGGCATCCTCACGGTCGCAGCTCTAGGGTACAGGTCTCTCGATCTGTCCGCACGGGTTCTCACCTACTTCTTGATCGCAGAGTTTGGTGTCCTGCTGGTGTTCAACGCACTGGTCATCTCGCAGCTGGGACTGTCGGCATTTCCGCTTGATGTCTGGACTGCAAGCTCAGCCTTCAACCCAGCAATTGGTGCGATCATTCCATTTGTGATTGTCTCTTTTCTAGGTTTCGAGGCCGCAGCGCTTTATGGCGAAGAGACAAAGAACCCCCGCCGCTCGATCCCGTTTGCAACCTATGCCTCGCTCGCCGGGATCGTCGCATTTTACGCGGTATCGGTCTGGATCATCATCGGGTCGATTGGGACAGCTGAAGTCCAATCCATGGCCACCCGCGAATCCGGCAACCTGCTGTTTGCCCTGTCGAACACCTACGGCGGTGAGGCACTGACGGCAGTGATGGGTCTGCTGCTCGTCGCCAGCATGCTCGCAAGCTTCCTCGCCGTCCACAATGCAGCCAGCCGCTATCTGTTTGCCCTGGCGAGTGATCATCTTCTGCCCGGAGCACTGGCAAAGTTTCACCCGGACTACCATTCGCCCCATGTCGCAAGTGTCGTCATGACCTCGCTGCAGCTGATCATCGTATTCGGGTTGGGAATGTATGGCGTCTCGCCCTATCTCGGGATCGCGTCTTCAACGATTGGCCTCGGCACTATCGGCATCCTTGCGATGCAGATTGCTTGCGCTCTGGCGGTCATCGGTTTCTTCATCAAGGCAAAGCGCGGCAGTCTGATCACGACCCGCGTCATGCCGGCCATCGGCGCAGTGGGATTGACAGTCTGCCTTGCCCTGGTCGTCAACAGCTACGACAAGCTGACCGGCAGCGACAATCCGCTCGTCAACGGTCTACCTTGGCTCTTCATACCGCTGGCCGCCTTCGCTCTCCTCTACGCGCGTTGGCTCAAGGTCAATCGCCCGAACGTCTATGCCCAGATCTCCGGCACACAGTATCGTCATGTGACCGAACGCAACGCGACGGAGACCACCTACGATAGCCATTATTGCATCATCGGAGCGGGTCCTTCCGGTCTGATCATGGCTCGCGCCTTCATCAAGGAGGGTGTGCCCTTCGACTGCTTCGAGAGGCATTCTGATGTTGGTGGTCTGTGGGATCCGAAGAACCCGGGCACTCCGATCTATGAGAGCGCTCACTTCATCTCATCGAAATGGACCTCCTATTTCTACGGCTTCCCGATGCCGGATCACTATCCGGACTACCCGTCCTACCGGCAGATCCTCAACTATATCAGGTCCTTCGCCCGTGCCTTCGGCCTGTACGACCACATCAACTTCAACACGGAGGTCATTTCGGCCATACCCGCAGATGGCAAGTGGAAAGTAACGCTCTCTACAGGTGAGGTTCGTACTTACGCAGGCGTGATCGCCTGCCCCGGAGTGACCTGGCATGCCTCGGTACCGAGAATTCCGGGCGCCGAAACATTCAAGGGCGAGATCCGTCATTCGGTCTCCTACATGAAGCCCGAGGAGTTCAAAGGCAAGCGAGTCCTGGTGGTGGGCGCCGGCAATTCCGGTGTCGATATCGCCTGCGATGCGGCAAAGTTCGGGGACAAGGCCTTCTTCAGCGTACGCCGCGGCTACCGCTTCGTACCCAAGCATCTGTTCGGCGTTCCCACCGACGTTCTGATGAGCGGCAAAGTTCTGCCGCCCAAGGGGGTCGCTCTCTCCTCCGATGTCGGCAAAATGCTGGATACCCTGAACGGTGACCTGACACGCCTTGGTCTGCCCAAGCCCGATCACGACGCGCATTCCAGCCATCCGATCATGAATACCCAAATCCTGCACTACCTCGGGCATGGTGACCTGATCGCCAAGTCCGACATCAAGGAGCTGCGCGGCAACTCGGTCGTCTTCAAGGACGGTTCAGAGGAAGAGATCGACCTGATCATGCTGGCCACGGGCTATGAGTACAAAATGCCCTTCTTCGATCCGGCCCTGTTCGAATGGAAGGATGGACGTCCGCAACTCTACATGAACGTCATCCATCGCTCGCAGCGTGGCCTCTATGTGCTGGGCTTCACAGAGTTTGCCGATGCCGCCTATCGCCGCTTCGACGAGATGGCCCAACTGATCCTGGCAGACGTGCATGCGACCGAAACGGGTGTGGCACGGGCTTGGCTCGACGAACAGCGTCGCGAACATTTCCCCGATCTGCGCGGCGGCAAGGTCTATATCGACTCGCCGCGCCACGCAAACTACGTGCACACCGACACCTACAAGCGCCTGATGGCCGAGTTCCGCCGAAAGCTCGGCTGGCCCGATCTCGATGACAACTTCTATGAGGATCTGCGCCGTCCGGACAGCAATGTTCATCCTCTTCCGGCGAGAGACAAGACCTCCACATCCGACAAGGGCGATCAACTCAAAACGCTGGAGGCGGGCGAATGACTACGCGCAAAACACTCAACGGCCGAGGAAAGTTTGCAATGGTGACGGGGGCTGCAGGCGGAATAGGCCAGCCACTGACCCGCCGGCTTTTGGATGCAGGTTTCCATGTCCTCATGCTCGATATTAACGCGGCCGGGCTGGAAGCAGCCCGGGCGAAGCTCGGCGGCAGTACCACCGGCATTGTCTGTGATATCACTGAGTCAGCATCGGTCGCTGCAGCCGCCGCACGGGTCCGGGAAGTCACCCGACAAGTCGACGTTATCGTCAACAATGCCGGCTTCATCAAACCTGGGCCTTTCCTGAGCCTGAATGAGCAGGACATCGACCGTCAGATCCAGATCAACCTGCTCGGTCCGCTACGAATTCTCCATCATTTTCTGCCTGCGGTTCCAAATGGCGGCTCGGTCGTCAACATCATATCCATGGCCGGGATCCTGCCGCTCGAGGACAGCACCGTTTACACGAGCGGCAAGTTTGGTCTGCGCGGCTTTTCAAGTTCACTGTCACTTGAATTGCGCGCCCGAGGGATCCGCGTTTCCGGGATTTTCCCGTCGGGGGTCGATACGCCAATGCTGCGCATGGAGGCACAGAACGGCGGCTCTCCTCTCAACTTCGTTTCCGATCCCTTGTCTGCCGAGCAAGTGGCAGATCTTGCCATCCGGGCCGTCAAGGAGGGGAAGCTGGAATACTACCTGCCCTACGGCGACGGGGTCATGTCACGGCTGTTCGGCTGCATCCCTTGGATCCTACCACGCCTGCTGCCGCTGTTCCTCAAGAAGGGCATAGCCGGGCACAAGCGCTACCTCGCCAAGATCGGTGTCGGACAATAATCCAAAAAAGGGGGACTATCGCATGAATTCGAAATTCTTGATCACCACTGCCGTTGGACTTGCAACACTCGCTATGCAAATCGGCGGAGCCTCCGCTGGAGAGGGCGCGAGCAGCAACATGACGCTTGGAGCAACCACCTTCCAGACCCCGGTCATCCCGGGTCCAGGCTTTTATTACAGCAACTACGTCAACTACTATCACGCCAACCGCTTAAACGATGGCAATGGCAACAGTCTGGTGCCGGACCTCAGCGTCAATGCCTGGATTGACTACAATCAGTTTGTCTATGTGCCGCCAGTCGATTTCGCAGGTCTGACGTTTGGCGTGGGCGCAATTGTGCCATTCGCGAATATCCGACAGGTTGCTGGTGGAACCATCAGCGAGTCGAAGGGCCTTGCCGACATCGTCCTGCAGCCGCTGATCATCGGTTGGCAAAGAGACAATTTTCACGCGGTTCTCGTGCAAGGCGTGATTGCGCCCACAGGCGAATATGACGCGTCGTCAGACGTCAATGTCGGGCGCAACACCTGGCAATATCAGCCGCAGTTGTCGCTCGGTTACATCGATCCGGAGGGCATCGAGCTCACCACCACGATGACCTACATCACCAGCGGCACCAACAAGAACCCGATGAATTTCTTCGCCAACACGACCAACTCGCCCTACAAGAGTGGTGACCTTGCCCCGCTGAACTAATCCATTTTGAAGTAAGCTCTGGCCTATTGAGAGGACCAGAGAATGAAGCGCAACCGTTTCACGGACGAACAGATTATAGGGATACTGAAGGAGCACGAGGCAGGCACGCCGGTCTCAGAGCTTTGCCGCAAGCACGGCGTGAGCGATGCCAGCATCTATAAATGGAAGGCCAAATTCGGCGGCATGGACGTGTCCGAAGCCAAGAGGTTGAAGACATTGGAGGACGAGAACGCGAAGCTGAAGCGGCTTCTGGCGGACGCGATGCTCGACAATGCAGCTTTGAAGGACCTGTTGGGAAAGAAGTGGTGACGCCCGCAGCAAGGCGGAAAGCTGTCGTGCATCTGATGGATCACCACCAGATGAGCGAACGGCGGGCGTGTAAAGCCAGCGGCTTTTGCCGAATGACGGTCCGTTACGAAACCAGGCGCAGCGACGATGATCGTCTTCGCGAGCGAATGAAAGCATTGGCGCATGAACGCCGCCGCTTTGGCTATAGACGCATCCACGTGCTGCTCAAACGCGAGGGGCACCATGTGAACCACAAGAAACTCTTCCGGCTGTATCGGGAGGAGAAGCTGACGGTGCGCAAGCGCGGCGGCCGCAAGCGAGCGATCGGCACACGTGCACCGATGCTGGTCCCGATGACGGCCAATGATCGCTGGTCGCTGGACTTTGTGTCGGATCAACTCACCGATGGCCGCAGGTTCCGGGTGCTGACGATTGTCGATGATTGCACCAGGGAATGCCTGGGTCTTGTCGCCGACACATCCCTTTCCGGTCTGCGCGTTGCTCGTGAACTGGACCGGATCATCAAGGAGCGCGGTAAGCCGAAGATGATTGTCAGCGACAATGGTAGCGAGTTCACCAGCAACGCGATCCTGCAATGGACGGACCAGGTCAAGGTGGAATGGCACTACATCGCGCCGGGTAAGCCGATCCAGAACGCCTTCATCGAAAGCTTCAATGGCCGACTGCGGGATGAACTCCTGAACGAGACGCTCTTCTCGTCATTGAACCATGCCCGATCGGCGCTCTCAAGCTGGCGTAGCGACTACAACGATCATCGACCACACTCAGCCCTCGGCTGGCTCACGCCAACCGAGTTTGCCCAGACCATCAACCCGCGACGTGATGCGGTGCTGCGCAGCCGGAATGGCTCCGCACCGCAACCCGCCGCTACCGCCCCGAATACAGCAACACAAAACCGCCGGAGCGAACTCAAAACTGGATAAAACTTGGGGGCAAGGTCAGCGGCCTTCGACGACCAGCTCGACAAGCTCGACAAGCTCGACAAGCTCGACAAGCTCGATGAAGAACGAGAAGAGCTGGAGCGGCAGCTGGCAAGCGCTCCATCCGCGGATCAGCCCGTCAGCGATGCAGAGCGCCTCGCAGCTCTGCGCGCGGAGATCAACGAGGACACAGTTCGCACGGTGATCCACGCCATCCTCTACATGATGCGCAATCATGCTGATGCCCAGACCAAGCAGCCACTGATCGGCATCATCCGCCAGCTCGTTCAGAAAGTGGTCATTGCCAACACGCCGGGCCGTCAACCGCCGGCGCTTGAGGTACATGGTCGCATTGCATCCATCCTCGCTGCCATGGAGACGGCACAGCTGATGGAAGCAAAATTCAAGGCAATGGTGGATCAGGATGTGCTGGCACGTCAGCTGTCCGGTGAACTCGACACGGAGGCCAAAAAGCAAAAGCTCCTCGCGGGTTACGCTGAGGAGCTTTTGAGGAAACGACTTGATTTGGAGGATTTGCAAGTTTCTTTGGTTGCGGGGGCAGGATTTGAACCTGCGGCCTTCAGGTTATGAGCCTGACGAGCTACCGGGCTGCTCCACCCCGCGCCAAGAGCGTCGCATATGTTTTGAGACGCTTGAGAGACTGTCTAAGTTTGGATGGCGGCTTTGTGAGCGGCCTTTTTGTTTCGGCTTTTGCCGATGTTGTTTTGAGAAGATTTGATATCAGCGTTTTTAGCTGAACACATTGCCTTTAGCAGACCTGGCAGCGACCTACTCTCCCGCGTCTTGAGACGAAGTACCATTGGCGCTGGGGCGTTTCACGGCCGTGTTCGGAATGGGAACGGGTGCAGCCACCCCGCCATGACCACCAGGTCGGCTAAGGGCAATGTTTTGAGAAGCTGGCACAGGCATTTGCCTGTTTTCTTTATTGAACACGTTTTTTCTCTGCCTTCGTCTGCATGGAACTTCCCATACAGGCCGATAGGCCGTCGCCAGCAGTCTGGCGGCCCGTCCGGAGCGCGTTTAGCGCGTCAGGACAAAAGAGAAGCATCATCGACGCTGCGAGCAGCGCTGATGAGCACAAGCAATGAGAACGATCAAGCCAATCGAGCTATTAGTAACGGTAAGCTTCATGCATTACTGCACTTCCACACCCGTCCTATCAACGTGGTCGTCTTCCACGGCTCTGATAGGGAATACTCGTTTTCAGGTGGGTTTCCCGCTTAGATGCCTTCAGCGGTTATCCCTTCCATATATAGCTACCCTGCTATGCCCTTGGCAGGACAACAGGTCCACCAGAGATATGTCCATCCCGGTCCTCTCGTACTAGGGACAGATCCTGTCAATATTCCTACACCCACGGCAGATAGGGACCGAACTGTCTCACGACGTTCTGAACCCAGCTCACGTACCGCTTTAATTGGCGAACAGCCAAACCCTTGGGACCTGCTCCAGCCCCAGGATGCGATGAGCCGACATCGAGGTGCCAAACAACCCCGTCGATATGGACTCTTGGGGGTCATCAGCCTGTTATCCCCGGCGTACCTTTTATCCGTTGAGCGATGGCCCTTCCACACGGGACCACCGGATCACTATGACCGACTTTCGTCTCTGCTCGACTTGTCAGTCTCGCAGTCAGGCGGGCTTATGCCATTGCACTCGACGACCGATTTCCGACCGGTCTGAGCCCACCATCGCGCGCCTCCGTTACTCTTTCGGAGGCGACCGCCCCAGTCAAACTACCCACCATACACTGTCCCGGATCCGGATGACGGACCGCGGTTAGACATCCATGACGATAAGGGTGGTATTTCAAGGATGGCTCCACAGAAACTGGCGTCCCTGCTTCAAAGCCTACCACCTATCCTACACATGCCGACACGAATGCCAGTGTAAAGCTATAGTAAAGGTGCACGGGGTCTTTCCGTCTGACCGCAGGAACCCCGCATCTTCACGGGGAATTCAATTTCACTGAGTCTATGTTGGAGACAGCGGGGAAGTCGTTACGCCATTCGTGCAGGTCGGAACTTACCCGACAAGGAATTTCGCTACCTTAGGACCGTTATAGTTACGGCCGCCGTTTACTGGGGCTTCGATTCAAAGCTTGCACCTCTCCTCTTAACCTTCCAGCACCGGGCAGGCGTCAGACCCTATACGTCGTCTTGCGACTTCGCAGAGCCCTGTGTTTTTGATAAACAGTCGCTACCCCCTGGTCTGTGCCACCCCATCACACTTGCGTGCAAAGGGGTCACGCTTCTTCCGAAGTTACGCGTGCAATTTGCCGAGTTCCTTCAACATAGTTCTCTCAAGCGCCTTGGTATACTCTACCTGACCACCTGTGTCGGTTTCGGGTACGGTCTGTACGGTGGAGCTATTTCCTGGAACCACTTCCTCGCCCATTCAATCCAATAAGAATGAACAAGTTACGTGATCCGTCACTACCACCAGGCCCACGAATATTAACGTGGTTCCCATCGACTACGCGTGTCCGCCTCGTCTTAGGGGCCGGCTAACCCTGCTCAGATTAACTTTAAGCAGGAACCCTTGGTCTTTCGGCGAGGGGGTCTCTCACCCCCTTTATCGTTACTCATGTCAACATTCGCACTTCCGATACCTCCAGGAGCCCTCACGGGTCTCCCTTCACAGGCTTACGGAACGCTCCGCTACCACGTATCTTGCGATACATCCTCAGCTTCGGTGCATGGCTTTAGCCCCGTTACATTTTCGGCGCAAAGACCCTTATTTAGACCAGTGAGCTGTTACGCTTTCTTTAAATGATGGCTGCTTCTAAGCCAACATCCTGGTTGTTTTGGGATCCTCACATCCTTTCCCACTTAGCCATGACTTGGGGACCTTAGCTGGAGGTCAGGGTTGTTGCCCTCTTCACGACGGACGTTAGCACCCGCCGTGTGTCTGCCGACTAGTACTCCCAGGTATTCGGAGTTTGGTTAGGATCAGTAAGACGGTGAGTCCCCATAGCCCATCCAGTGCTCTACCCCCTGGGGTATTCGGTCGACGCTCTACCTAAATAGATTTCGCGGAGAACCAGCTATCTCCGAGTTTGATTGGCCTTTCACCCCTAGCCACAAGTCATCCCAATCTATTGCAACAGATGCGGGTTCGGCCCTCCAGTTGGTGTTACCCAACCTTCAGCCTGCTCATGGCTAGATCACTCGGTTTCGGGTCTAATGCAACTAACTGAACGCCCTGTTCAGACTCGCTTTCGCTGCGCCTACACCTACCGGCTTAAGCTTGCTAGTTACACTAAGTCGTTGACCCATTATACAAAAGGTACGCCGTCAGCCTTGCGGCCTCCGACTGCTTGTAGGCATCCGGTTTCAGGTTCTATTTCACTCCCCTTGTCGGGGTGCTTTTCACCTTTCCCTCACGGTACTTGTTCGCTATCGGTCATGCACGAGTACTTAGGCTTGGAGAGTGGTCTCCCCATGTTCAGACAGGATTTCACGTGTCCCGCCTTACTCAAGGACAATGAGTGTTCTACGCTTACGGGGCTATCACCCACTATAGCCAGGCTTTCCAACCTGTTCAGCTTTATTCCTCATTGCCACTGGCCTGGTCCGCGTTCGCTCGCCACTACTTGCGGAGTCTCGGTTGATGTCCTTTCCTGCAGGTACTTAGATGTTTCAGTTCCCTGCGTTCGCTTCTAACCCCTATGTATTCGAAGGTTAGATACCTTATCACAATGCTTGGAAACCCAAGCCGATCTCGCGATCAGTTTGGATTCTCCAAGCATTTAAGGTGGGTTGCCCCATTCGGAGATCCATGGATCAAAGCTCATTCGCAGCTCCCCACGGCTTTTCGCA
>NZ_CM161539.1:3700000-4155000 GCF_056730705.1 Rhizobium sp. P43 | reverse complement strand
AAGGTCAAGCAGGGCCAGGTCATCGGCTTCGTCGGCTCGACCGGCTCCTCCACCGGTTCGCACCTCCATTACGAGCTGATCGTCAACGGCACCAAGGTCGATGCCATGAAGGTACGCCTGCCCGGCGGCAAGGCCCTTGACGGCGAAGTGCTGGCCGCGTTCCAGCAGGAGCGTCAGCGCATCGACACCTTGCTTGAAACCGGCGGACGTCCCGCGCAGGTCGCCAGTCGCTGACCGTTCCATTCACCAGCAAACACAAAACGGCGGCCCGCATGGACCGCCGTTTCTGTTCGTATCACGCGCTACCTGGATCAGGCAGCAGCGCTGACCGACGTTTTGGGCGAGATCAGCAACCGGTCACTGCCGGCTTCGATCACCACCTGAGACCCGTCGAGCACCTGACCCGACAGGATCTGCTCTGCCAGCGGATCCTGCAGATACTTCTGGATCACCCGCTTCAAAGGACGGGCGCCATAGACCGGATCGTAACCCTTGTCGGCCAGCCAGTTTCGGGCATCGGGTGCAAGATCCAGGCGGATCTTCCGCTCCGCCAGAAGCGACAGGAGCCGCTTCATCTGAATATCGACGATCGCGCCCATTTCCGCCCGGCGCAGCCGGTGGAACAGGATGATCTCGTCGACGCGGTTGAGGAACTCGGGCCGGAACGAGGCCTTGACCACGTCCATCACCTGGTCACGCACCTGATCAACATCCTGATCCTCGCCGAGGCTGGTCAGATAATCGGCACCGAGGTTCGAGGTCATGATGATGATCGTGTTCTTGAAGTCGACGGTGCGGCCCTGCCCGTCCGTCAGGCGCCCGTCGTCGAGCACCTGCAGAAGAACATTGAAGACGTCAGGATGTGCCTTCTCGATCTCGTCGAACAGCACGACCTGATAGGGCTTGCGCCTCACCGCTTCCGTCAGCGCCCCGCCTTCCTCGTAACCGACATAGCCGGGAGGGGCCCCGATCAGCCTGGCAACGGAGTGCTTCTCCATGTATTCGGACATGTCGAGCCGGACCATCGCCGTCTCGTCGTCGAACAGGAAGCGGGCGAGCGATTTGGTCAGCTCGGTCTTGCCCACGCCGGTGGGCCCGAGGAAGATGAACGAGCCGATCGGCCGGTTCGGATCCTGAAGGCCGGCACGCGCGCGACGAACGGCCCGCGACACGGCCTGGACCGCATCCCCCTGACCGACGACCGACTTCGCCAGATCGTCTTCCATCCGAAGCAGCTTTTCGCGTTCGCCTTCGAGCATCTTGTCGACGGGAATGCCGGTCCAGCGCGATACGACATGGGCGATGCCGTCGGGCGTGACGACCTCCTGAACCATGTTGCCGGCCCCCGAACCGTCCTGGGCCTCTGCCGCGACAAGCTCCTTCTCGAGCTTCGGGATCACGCCATAGGCCAGTTCACCCGCGCGCTGGAATTCACCCTGGCGCTGCGCGATGGCAAGCTCGTTGCGGGCTTCGTCCAGTTGGCGCTTGAGATCGGCGGCAAGGCCGAGCTTCTGCTTTTCGGCCTGCCAGCGCGCCGTCAGTGCATCCGCCTCTTCCTCGATCGAGGTGAGTTCGGTTTCCAGACGCACCAGACGATCGGCAGACGCCGCGTCGGTTTCCTTCTTCAGCGCCTCGCGCTCGATCTTCAGCTGGATGATGCGGCGATCGAGTTCGTCGAGCTCTTCCGGCTTGGAATCGACCTGCATGCGCAGCCGCGACGCGGCCTCGTCCATCAGGTCGATCGCCTTGTCGGGCAGGAACCGGTCGGTGATGTATCGGTTCGAGAGCGTTGCGGCCGCAACCAGCGCCGAATCCGAGATGCGCACCTTGTGATGCTGCTCGTATTTTTCCTTCAGCCCGCGCAGGATCGAGATCGTGTCCTCGACCGTCGGCTCCTCGACCATGACCGGCTGGAAACGCCGCGCAAGCGCCGGATCCTTCTCGACATGCTTGCGGTATTCGTCGAGCGTGGTCGCGCCGACGCAATGCAGCTCGCCGCGGGCGAGCGCCGGCTTCAGGAGGTTCGAGGCATCCATGGCGCCATCGGCCTTGCCGGCGCCGACAAGCGTGTGCATCTCGTCGATGAACAGGATGATCTCGCCGTTTTCGGACTGGACCTCGTTGAGCACGGCCTTCAGCCGCTCCTCGAATTCGCCGCGATACTTGGCACCAGCAATCAGCGCGCCCATGTCGAGCGCCATCAGCTTCTTGTCCTTCAAGCTTTCCGGCACATCGCCATTGATGATACGCAGCGCCAGACCCTCGGCGATCGCCGTCTTGCCGACGCCGGGCTCACCGATCAGAACCGGATTGTTCTTCGTCCGGCGCGACAGCACCTGGATAGTCCGACGAATTTCGTCGTCACGGCCGATGACCGGATCGAGCTTGCCTTCACGGGCTTCCGCCGTCAGATCGCGCGCATATTTTTTCAGGGCGTCGAAGCCGGCTTCCGCATTGGCGCCATCGGCGGTGCGGCCCTTGCGGACCTCGTTGATCACCTGGTTCAACGCATTGGCGGTCACGCCGCCCTTCTTCAGCGAGGCCGAGGTCGATGCGGAAGACTCGATCGCAAGCGCCAGCAGCAGACGCTCGACGGTGACGAAGCTGTCACCCGCCTTCTTGGCGGCGTCTTCGGCAGTCGAGAAGACCTTGGCCAGAGGCTGGGCGAGATAGACCTGGCCATTGCCGCCGGAAACCTTCGGCAGCTTGGCAAGCGCTGCATCATTGGCGATGCGCACGTCCTTCGCGTCGCCGCCGGCGCGGCTGATCAGCGACGAGGCCATGCCCTGCTCGTCGTCGAGCAGAACCTTCAGCACATGTTCGGGCGTGAATTGCTGGTGCCCTTCCGACAGGGCATAGGTCTGCGCCGATTGCAGAAAACCGCGCACGCGTTCGGAATATTTTTCGATATTCATCGTCACTCTCCGTTTCCCCGCCCTGCCCGCATTCGGCGCAGAGTGGATGTTGAGGATGAGGCCCCCGAAAGCGGCGGACCCCGGAGCGGAAACCGCTCCCTTGACCGAGATATGGGAGCGGAATTTTGCCCTTTAAAGAGGCAGATAAACGAAAAACTCCGGGTCGAAGCCCGGAGTTTTGCATTCGTCAAATTGAGCCTGAAAAGCTCATTCCGAAGCGGCCTCGGCCAGCACAGGCGCTTCGCCGGCTTCGGCATCTCCACCATCACCCTCGTCTGCGGCAGCGCTGCGGCGCGGCTGGCGACGCGGACGATTGCCGGCGTTGCGGCGACGCGGCTGACGCTCGCCCCCGGCTTCCGCCTGGCTCTCGGCGGCTGCGGCTGCGGCTTCCGCCGGCATGTCCTCGATCACGGGCTGCGGACCCGTGCCGGCGATTTCCATCACCGGCTGGGGCTGATGTTCACGCGGCTCGCGCGGTTCACGCGGTTCGCGCTGACGGCGCTCATGCTGCTGCTGGCGATTATGCTGCTGCGGCTGCTGGGCCGGCTGCTGCGGACGCTCGCTGGCCTGGACGACGGCGTCATCCGAACCGTCGAAGTCTTCGCCATCCCGCTCGCTGTAATCCTGGCGATCATCGCCACCATCGCGATCGTCGCGCTGGAAGCGCTCCTGCATCTGCGACTGGGCGGCTGCGATGATGCGGTTGTAGTGCTCGGCGTGCTGCAGATAGTTTTCCGCCATGACACGGTCGCCGGCACTCTGCGCGTCGCGCGCCAGCGCCGCATACTTCTCGGCAATATGCTGGGCCGTGCCACGGATCTTCACGTCTGGGCCGGAGCTGTCATAGGTCCGGGTCAGCGGGTTCTGGCCCTTGCGGTTGAAATTGTTTCCACCGCCGCCGCCACCGCCGCCATTGTTGTTACGCCCCCGACCACGCTTGTTCTGCTGTCCTGGCCTCATAGATGCTTCACCTGAATGTCTTTGTTGTGCTGATAAAGGGCAATGCGATTGGCTCTGGTTGAACCGGACCAAGGATCCACGCGCCGCCGACAGACCGCGCTCTCGCCTTGCTCGCCGCTGGTGAAAGTCGAGTTTACTGAGTTACGCAACGGTCCTGTCGTGCTTCGCAGAGTTCGACAGCGAACCTTTTTCGAAGCCGGCCCAGTCGCGAACGAATCTTCGTTCTTTCCCCGCCGCCCGTTGCGTCCCCGCAAACTATTACGCTTCATTCGGAAAACCAAGCCTTTTTCTATGTTTCCCGTAATTATCCTTAGCAGCCGCAGCAAACTGCCTAATCAAGCTTCTGCGAAAATATCAGAACGCGGTCATTGCCACCGAGATCCTGGCGCGCCTCGATGAGAGAAAAACCAGCATCTTCAAAAACTTGCGTCACATCGATCCGTTGATCGAAACCGATCTCGAGGCCGACAATGCCATGCCCCTCGATATGCGTCTTCGCTTCCTCTGCAATTGCGCGATAGGCGTCCAACCCGTCGGAACCGCCGTCCAGCGCGGCCATCGGGTCGAATTTTGTCACCTCTGGCGCCAGCCCCGAGACCACATCACTGCGGATATAAGGTGGATTGGAAACGATGATGTCGAAACGTTCGGGCGTGTTGGCGAACCAGGGGCCGAGGCGCGTTGTAAATCGCGCTGCAAGCCCATTCCGCTCCGCATTGGCCGCCGCAGTGGCCAAAGCATCCTCCGAGATATCGATCCCGATGGCGCGCGCTTGCGGACACTCCATCAACAACGCGAGCGCGATCGCTCCGGTTCCCGTTCCAAGATCAACGATAGAAGGCTTGCGATCCTCAGCGACCATCGCCCTGAGATATGGCAGCATCACGTCAACCAGGACTTCCGTGTCCGGACGAGGTTCGAGCGTGCCGGACGAGATGAGCAGGTCGAGGCCATAGAAGTCACGACGCCCGAGGATGCGGTGGACCGGCTCGCGGTTGAGCCGTCGCATGATAGCCTCTTCCACGCGACCTGCGCTCTTCGCCGTGACGGGCTCGTCACCCTGCACAAGAAGCGCCGTGGGACTGAGATCCAGAAGACCGCAGATCAGCACGCGCGCATCCATCGCCGCATCCGGCAACCCCGCAGCGTCGAAACGCCGCCTCGCCTCGGCGATCAGAGACTTCGCCGAATGCTCGGGCCCCGTCACTGGGCTTCGCCAAGCTGGGCGAGCTGGCCGGCCTGATAATCGGCAATCAGCGCATCCAGCATTTCGTCGAGATCGCCCTCGATCATCCGGTCGAGCTTGTAGAGCGTCAGGTTGATCCGGTGGTCGGTCACGCGCCCCTGTGGAAAGTTATAGGTCCGGATGCGCTCGGAACGGTCGCCCGAACCAACCTGGCTCTTGCGATTTGCAGACCGTTCGCTGTCGGCGCGTTGCCGCTCGATGTCGTAGAGCCGCGAGCGCAGAACCTGCATGGCCTTGGCGCGATTCTGGTGCTGCGACTTTTCCGAGGAGGTGACGATCAGTCCCGTCGGCAGGTGGGTTATCCGAACGGCCGAGTCCGTCGTATTGACGTGCTGGCCACCGGCGCCCGACGACCGCATGGTGTCGATGCGGATATCCTCGGGCCGGATCTCGATATCGATCTCCTCCGCCTCAGGGAGAACCGCAACGGTCGCCGCAGAGGTATGGATGCGTCCGCTCGCTTCGGTCTCGGGAACGCGCTGGACCCGGTGCACGCCGGATTCGAATTTCAGCTTCGAAAACACGCCCCGACCGCTGATCGTCGCGATGATTTCCTTGTAGCCGCCCGCTTCCCCGTCGCTGGCGGAAAGCACCTCCACCTTCCAGCCCTTGGTCGAGGCAAAGCGCTCATACATACGGAAGAGATCACCGGCAAAAAGGGCTGCTTCCGATCCGCCGGTACCGGCGCGGATTTCGAGGATCGCGCTCTTCTCGTCGGCGGCATCCTTGGGCAAAAGCAGGATCTGGATCTCGCCTTCGAGCGCCTCGATCCGCCCTTCGACATCCGGCAGCTCCATTTCCGCCAGATCGCGCATCTCGCGATCCGTCGTCTTGTCGGAGAGCATGGCCTTCAGATCGGCAGCCTCGGCAGTCGCGGACTCATAGGCGCGGATCTTCTTCACCACCGGCTCGAGTTCGGAATACTCCGATGCAAGCTTCACATAGACATCGGCTGCCGGTCCTGCCGACATTCGCGCCTCGATTTCGCCGAACCGGCGTTCGAGTTCGCGCATTTTCTCGACAGGAAGCTTCGCCACCCTTTACTCCAGGTCTTCTCGCCAAAATCAGTCGTCAAAGTCAGACGGGGATATTGTGCTCTTCCGCATGGCGGATGAGCAGGTCGCGCACTGACACGCCGGGGGTGTCGTCGTCAAGCGCGGCCGTGAGAACCTCGGACAGTCGACCGATATCGAGCCCGAGCAGCATCGCCTTCACCGGACCGATAGAGGTCGGCGACATCGAGATCGAACGGAAGCCGATCCCGAGCAGTGCCATGGCCGAAAGCGGCTTCGAAGCCATCTCTCCACACAGCGTCACGGGCGTCTTGTTGCGCTCCGAAGCCCTGACGATATCCCTGAGGATACGGAGGAACGGCCGCCCTAGCACGTCGAAACGATCCGAGACCCGGGCATTGCCGCGATCCACCGCCATGGCAAACTGGAACAGGTCGTTCGAGCCGACGGAGACGAAATCCACCTCGTCCATCAGCTCGTCGAGCTGCCACAGCAGGGCCGGCACTTCCAGCATCGCCCCGAACTGCAGCTTCTTCGGCAGTTGATGACCGAACTTGGAGATATGCTGGATCTCCTTCTGCATCAGCTCGCGCACCTGACGGATCTCCGAAACTTCGGTCACCATCGGCAGCATCATCTTGAGCTCTGCGCCGGAAGCGGCCTTCAGCAGCGCACGCAGCTGGGTGCGCAAAAGCCCTGGTCGATCAAGCGACAGGCGGATCGCCCGCCAGCCAAGCGCGGGGTTTTCCTCTTCCTGGCTCCGGAAATAAGGAACGACCTTGTCACCGCCGATATCAAGCGTGCGGAAAGTCACCGGACGACCGGCCGCCTGCTTCAGCACATTGCGATAGAAGCTCTCCTGTTCCTCGCCCTTCGGCATGGTCGAGGAGATCATGAACTGCAATTCAGTGCGGAACAGTCCGATGCCATCGGCACCGGAATCGGCAAGTTGCGGCAGGTCGACCAACAGGCCGGCATTCATCTGCAGCTTGATGCGGTGTCCGTCCTTGGTGACCGGCTCGACATCGCGCAGCGCCCGGAACTGTTCCTGCCGCTTGGCCCGCAGCTTGACCTTTTCTTCATAGGCCCGCTGCAGATCGGCAACCGGGCGCACATGCACCTTGCCGTCGTCACCGTCGATGATCACGGGATCGCCGTTTTCCGCCAGCGCCACCGCACCCGCCGCCTGACCGACGACGGCTATGCCCATGGCGCGCGCGACGATCACCACGTGGCTGGTGACGGCGCCTTCTTCGAGCACGAGGCCGCGCAGGTTGGCACGGGGATAATCGAGCAGCTCGGCCGCCCCCATGGCACGGGCGAAAACGATCGCGTCGTTCGGGAAACCTTCGGCCGCACTGTGCGGCGAAAAGCCGGTCAGCTGGCGCAGCAAGCGGTTCGCCAGATCGTCGAAGTCGTGCATCCGCTCGCGCAGATAGGGGTCCGTCAGGCGCATCATGCGCGCCTTGGTGTCACTCTGCACCTTCTCGACGGCCGCTTCCGCGGTGAGGCCGTTGTGGATCGCCTCTTCCATGCGCCGCACCCAGCCCTGGTCATGGGCAAACATGCGGTAGGTTTCGAGCACGTCGCGGTGCTCGCCTTCCATCGAGACTTCACGCCGAGACAGCATGTCGTCGATCGATATGCGCAGCGAACCCAGCGCATCGGCGAGACGGCGGATTTCCGTCTCGCTGTCTTCGTTGAGCAAATTGGTAACGACGATGCGCGGCTCGTGCAGCACGACATAGCCGAGGCCGATGCCCTCGGAATAGCTGTCGCCCTCGATCGAGACGGGGCGTGTCAGGTCGAGTTCGAGACCCGGCCGGGTGATCTTCTTGAGCTCGCCGGTGGCGATCATCTCTGCAAGCACCATCGCGGTCGTCTCGAGCGCTTCGAGCTCGTCCTCGCGATAGTTGCGCTGCGCCTTGTTCTGCACGACGAGAACGCCGAGGCTTCGCCCGGCACGCAGGATCGGCACGCCAAGGAAGGAGTGGTAGATCTCTTCGCCGGTTTCCGGCAGGTAGCGGAAGGCCGGATGCGCCTGGGCATCCGAGAGATTGAGCGACTGGGCAGAGGCGGCGATCGTACCGACGAGACCCTGGCCCATCTTCAGCTGGGCGAGGTGGACCGCGTCCTTGTTCAGACCTTCGGTCGCGTAAAGCTCGAGAACGCCGTCTGAGCGCAACACATAGACGGAGCACACCTCTGCGACCATGTTGTTCGCAATCTGGCGAACGATCCGATCAAGTCGCTCCTGCGGCTCAAGCGGCTCCGCCATCAGTTCGCGCAGCCGCTTGAGGAGGACGCGGGGACCCGCAGAAAGGTCTCTCATCCCGATTTTGCTCCACTTCCCATTGGTCAGCGGATTGTTACCCTTACCTTTTCAGGGGTCGGGTCACGTGGGTCCGCTCTCAGGAATCAATTCTTATCCAGACCGTAGCAGGAATGCAAAGTCCGAACCGCGAGCTCTGCATACGGACCGTCGATCAGGATCGAGATCTTGATCTCGGAGGTCGTGATTGCCTTGATGTTGATGCCCTTCTCGGCCAGCGCCTTGAAGGCGGTCGCGGCAACGCCGGCATGGCTGCGCATGCCGATACCGATCACGGAAACCTTGACCAGGCCCTTTTCGCTCTGCACTACGTCGAAACCGATCTTGTCCTTGTTGTCGCCAAGAACAGCCAGCGCCTTGTCCACATCGCCCGAAGGGACCGTGAAGGTCATGTCGGTCTTCGAACCATCTTCGGAGATGTTCTGGACGATCATGTCGACATTGATGTGCGACTCGGCCAGCGGCCCGAAGATCGCAGCAGACACGCCCGGCCGGTCGGCCAGACGGCGCAGCGAAATCTGGGCTTCATCCTTGGCATAGGCAATACCGGTGACGACTTCCTGTTCCACGATCTCTTCCTCGTCGCAAATCAATGTACCGGGCGGGTTCATCAGATCACCCATGCCCGGCGCATCGGGATCTTCAAAGCTGGAGCGCACGAAGGTGCGGACCTTGTGCACCATGGCGAGTTCGACTGAGCGAACCTGCAGCACCTTGGCGCCGAGCGAGGCCATTTCAAGCATTTCCTCGAAAGCGATCTTCTTCAGGCGGCGTGCCTTCGGCTCGATGCGCGGGTCGGTCGTATAGACGCCATCGACGTCGGTATAGATGTCGCAACGGTCGGCCTTGACGCCAGCGGCAATCGCCACGGCAGACGTATCCGAGCCACCACGTCCGAGCGTCGCGATGCGGTTGTCCGGACCGATGCCCTGGAAGCCGGCGACGACGGCGACCTGGCCCTCGCCCATACGGCGGATGATCTCGGTGCCGTCGATCTCCTGGATGCGGGCAGCGCCATGCGCGTTGTCGGTCTTGATCGGGATCTGCCAGCCCTGCCAGGAGCGGGCATTGATGCCCATCGACTGCAGCGCAATGGCCAGCAGGCCGGATGTCACCTGTTCGCCGGAAGCCACGACGGCATCGTATTCACGCGCATCGTAAAACGGCGAAGCGGCACCGGCGACCTTGGGCATGTTCTGCACCCAGTCGACCAGCTCGTTCGTCTTGCCGGACATGGCCGACACGACGACGGCCACTTCGTGACCCGCATCGACTTCGCGTTTCACATGGCGCGCGACGTTATAGATGCGTTCCAGATTGGCGACGGATGTACCGCCGAACTTCATGACGATGCGAGCCATAGACTTAAACCGTATGCCCTTGAAAGACGCCGAGACCCCGGCACAGAAACACCGGCCTGGGCGGAAAGCCTCAGGTTGCGGGGGCTTTTAGTCTATCTGGGCAAGGGGCGCAACGGTCACTTGGGCCCCAAACGGTACTGTGGCCGGAGCATTTTTACCGCTGTTTTGCCCGGCCCAAGGCCTGATCCCCAGCCAGAGCCGGCGTTGCCTCTCTAGCTCGGGCCATGGGACATGCCCGATCCATCGCGAAACGATGGCTTTCGAGGGGCTTGGGCTGGCGGACGTTACGGAACGGGGTTTGTTGCGATTGGCACAAACCCAACCCTGCCTGAGCCATTTCCACTCCAGCAACAGATGAAGTCGCCCTCCCGAGTGGACTGAGACGGCCGCCCTTTCAGATAGACGGGAGCGACAACCGATAAACTCCATACAGATTGGCAGCCTTTGGGCAAACCAGTGGACAAAGGGCATCGGCAAAGCAGGCCCTGCGGCGTCGTCCACACTTGACTTTGGCGCCCATCGGAACGACTTCATGGCCAAGCGCCGCAGGAGGTTCCGTCATGAGTGCAGAGGCACGCACCACCATCGATCAGTCTGAAGTCGACCGCTTTTCCGCGATGGCGGCGGAGTGGTGGGACCCGACGGGCAAGTTCAAGCCGCTGCACAAGATCAATCCGGTGCGCCTGGCCTATATCCGCGAGAAGGTGATCGAGCACTACGGTCGCGACGCAAAGAGCGCCCGCCCGCTGGAAGGCCTGCGGGTCCTCGACATCGGCTGCGGCGGTGGCCTTCTGTCGGAGCCCGTTGCCCGCATGGGCGCAAACGTTTTGGGCGCAGACGCATCCGAAAAGAACATCAAGATTGCCATGACCCATTCCGCCCAGAGCGGCGTGGACGTCGATTACCGTGCTGTGACCGCTGAAGCGCTTGCCGCTCAAGGCGAAACCTTCGATATCGTGCTCAACATGGAAGTGGTCGAACACGTCGCCGATGTCGATTATTTCCTCTCCACCTGCGCCTCCATGGTCCGTCCGGGCGGCCTGATGCTGGTCTCCACCATCAACCGCACCCTGAAGGCGGCGGCACTTGCCATCGTCGGCGCCGAATATGTCTTGCGCTGGCTGCCGCGCGGCACCCATCAATATGAAAAGCTCGTGCGCCCGGAAGAAATCGAGCGTCCGCTGGCTGCCAACGGAATGCAGATCCTGGAGACAAAGGGCGTCTTCTTCAATCCGCTGCAGAACCAGTGGAATCTGTCCGCCGATATCGACGTGAACTACATGATGCTGGCAAGCCGTCCGGGCCAGACAGCATGAGTTCCCCCGAGGCCGTCATCGAGTGCTGGCTGCGCCACGGGCCGGGCTCCTGGTTCTCGCGCAACGAAGCCCTCGATGCCGAGATCGAGGCCGACTATGCCGACCTGCATTTCAAGGCCTCGTGTTGCGCACTCTCGGACTGGGAACAGACGCCGGAGGGCACGCTCGCTTTGCTTCTCCTGCTCGACCAGTTCCCACGCAATCTCTTCCGCGGCAGCGGCCATTCCTACGCCACCGACCCGCTCGCTCGCGCCACGGCCCGACGGGCGCTCGCCAAAGGCTTCGACAAAGAGGTCGAGCCTATCCTGCGCCCCTTCTTCTACCTGCCCTTCGAGCATTCGGAGGATATTGGGGACCAGCGCTACAGCGTTTCACTGTTCGAAAAGCACCGGGACGAAACCGGCGACCCCGAGCCCCTGAAATGGGCGATCCTGCATCTTGAGCTGATCGAGCGCTTCGGCCGCTTCCCCCATCGCAACGCAGCCCTAGGGCGCGAAACGACGGCGGAAGAACAGGCCTATCTCGACGCCGACGGCTTCAAGGGTTGACGGTCAAGACGGGCCACCGCCCGTCAATTCACATCATCCGGCAGCACCGGCAGCGGCGCGATCTCGATGCCCTCTTCGATCAGCGATTTTACTTCGACGGGTGAAGCCTGGCCGATGATCCCGCGGGCTTCCGCCTCGCCGTAATGGATCTTGCGGGCTTCCTCGGGAAACTTCTCGCCGACATCCTCGCTGCTCGCGCGGATCTCGCGGATTGCTTCCTTGAGTTTCACAAAGGCCTGTTTCTGCGCGTCCGAAACGGCGAGCGCCTGAGTTTCCTCCTTCTGGCGCGCCGTCGAAACGGCCGGCGCCATCAGCACCTTGGAAATCTCGGGTGATCCGCAAACCGGGCAAGTCAGGAAACCTGACGCTTTCTGCCAATCGAAATCGGCGCTTTCCGAGAACCAGCCCTCGAATTCATGGGCCTTGTCGCAACTGAGGGAGTAGCGGATCAAACCGTGACGCCTCCCTTGGCGAGCACGGGCGCAATGTCGAGAGCAAAGTCGCGCCCGTTCTTGAGGTTCGGGATCTTCGCCCGGCAGGCCTTCACCGCCTCGAGGTCGATCTCGGCCACGACCACGTCCTCGCCCGTCCCACCGGCAGAGGCCAGCACCTTGCCCCAGGGGCCAATGATCATCGAATGACCAAAGGTCTCGCGGCCGTCCTCATGCACGCCCGCCTGCGCGGCAGAAATGACATAGGCCCCGTTCTCGATCGCACGCGCCCGCAGCAGGATTTCCCAATGCGCCTCGCCGGTCTGTTTGGTGAACGCCGCCGGCGTCGTCAGGATCTCCGCACCCGCCATGGCTTCCGCTCGGAATAGATGCGGGAAGCGCACGTCGTAGCACACGCCGAAGCCGAGCTTTCCGAAGGGCAGATCCGCGACCACGGCACGCTCACCGGGGCGATAAACCGCGCTCTCGCGCCAGCTCTCGCCATTGTCGAGATCGACATCGAACATATGGATCTTGTCGTAGGAGGTGATTTTGTGGCCATCGGGTCCGAACAGGAAGGCGCGGTTGGCGATCTTGCCATCGGCCAGCTTGATAGCCGTCGAGCCGACATGCAGATGAATGCCAAGCTCCTTGGCGAGCTCGGACGCCTTTTTGACTATCAGATCCGTCTCCTCGTCGCGCAGCACGGCCGCAAGGCCGGCGCGGTCCTTCTGCACGGCCCCGGTCATCTCCGGCGTCTGCACGTAGATCGCGCCACGCCGGGCAGCCTCGCGCACCAGCCGCGCCATCGCCTCGGCATTCTTCTCCGGATCGACCCCGGAGCACATCTGGACGGCAGCAGCCTTGAACACCATGACCAGTCTTTCCTTAACGTGCGAGAAGCGGATCGAGCTTGCCGGCCCGGTCAAGCGCATGCAGATCGTCACATCCACCGACATGCTGGCTGCCGATGAATATCTGCGGGAAGGTGTTGCGGCCTGACTTGGCCATCATTTCCTCACGCAAATCCGGCTTGCCTGTCGCATCGTGCTCGACATAGGTCACACCCTTCTTGTCGAGCAGCGCTTTTGCGCTCGCGCAATAGCCGCAGAATTGCCGTGTATAGATCGTGACTTCAGCCATGAGGGTCTCCACCGGAAAGCGTCGGGAGGACAAGGGATTGGACCTCTCATATAGGCCCGGCGAGAGCCCTTGCAAAGGTCAAAACAGTGACATCCGCTGCCCCTGCTTTTTTGAGGGCAGTCGTCGCTGCACTGACCGTTGCTCCCGTAGTGTAGACGTCATCGACCAGCACGAGCCGTTTGCCGAAGACGAGGGGCTCCGCCCCCTCCAGCACCTGGAAGGCGCCGCGCACATTCAGTGACCGCTGGTTTGCCGTGAGGCCGACCTGCTGCTGTGTGCGCTTACGCCGGACAAGGGCATGGGCCAGGAACGGTTTGCCCGACTGATGCGCCACATGCCGCGCCAGCTCTGCCGATTGGTTGAACATGCGCCGAAACATCCGCATCCGGTGCAGCGGCACGCAGACGATGGCATCGCAGTCGGCAATTTCCGTAAAGGCAGCACGCAGCATCCAGCCTGCCATCATCGGCGCCAGATCCACACGGTCGCGATACTTGAGGTCATGCACCAGATGCCGGGCCACGCCTTCATGCAGCGCAACGGAACGCAGACGATCGAAGACCGGCGGATGGGCGATCGCCTGTGGCGAGAGCATGCCCTCACCGGGATCATGCGCAAAGGGCAGTCCGAGAACCGGGCAATAGGGCTTCTCGATGAACCTCAGCTCGCCCCAGCACCGTGCGCACAGCGCCTGATGGGCGGCAACCCGCTGATGACAATGGGCGCAGGCGGGCGGATAGACGAGATGAAAGAGCCCACGCAGCACCGATCCGGCGTGATGCCGGCTGACGGATACGCTTTTCTGCACTACATGAGCCCACATGCATCGACTTTACGCCGCAAGCGGCGTTCGGCCAATGCCGCAAACAAGGCCGGAACCCAGGAAATCCGCATGAACGAGCTTTTCGACGAAGCCCTGATCGCCCGCAATCGCGCCCGCGCCCTTGCCCGCAACGCCCCCGGATCCGATTTCCTACTGGAACTGACCGCCCGAGAGCTGGCAGACAGGCTCGCCATCGTTCAGCGCCACTTCGATTACGCAGCCGAACTCTTCGGCGGGCCAGGGCTGGTAGCGCGCGCCGCCATGGCAACCGGCAAGATCGAGCGCCTGACAAGGATCGAAACCGACGCTGGCTTCGGCGAGGACGGCGAGCCGGTCATCACCTCGAATTACGAAAGTGTGCCGCTTGCGCCGCAATCGGTGAACCTGATCCTTTCGCCGCTGTCGCTGCATCTGACCAACGACACGCCGGGCATGCTGATCCAGATGCGCCGCGCCCTGAAACCTGACGGGCTTCTCCTCGCCGCCATCCCAGGCGCCGGCACGCTGGCCGAATTGCGTGAGGTGCTGCTCGCGGCAGAGACGGAGATTTATGGCGGCGCAAGCCCGCGCGTCGTGCCCTTCGCCGACATCCGCGATGTCGGGTCGCTCCTTCAGCGCGCAGGCTTCGCGCTCCCCGTCATCGACGAGGAGAGCTTCACGGTCCGCTACGATCACATCTTGGCGCTGATGCGAGACCTGAAGTCCATGGGCATGGCAAATCCGCTTCTGGGACGCAGCCGCCGCCCGGTCTCCCGGCGCTTCTTCCTCAGGGCAGCCGAACTTTATGCCGAACGCTTCTCGGATCCCGATGGCCGGATACGCGCTACCTTTTCGATCATCTTCCTATCGGGATGGGCACCTCATGAGAGCCAGCAGAAACCCCTCAAGCCGGGTTCTGCGAAGATGCGCCTAGCCGACGCACTCGATCCAACAAAATCAGCTCCATCCCAAACGTAGGGACGCCGTTAGCTCCAGGCGTCTGTAATGGTAGTAGACACGGTATCGAACACATTTTGAATCGATCCGCTCAAGGCCCCAAACCCGCTGATCAGTGCGACACTCAGGATGGCGGCAATGAGACCATACTCTATGGCGGTAGCGCCGGTGCGGTCGGACATCAGCTTACAAAAAAGACGCATTCTCGCTCCTGAGAGTATGGATCCGAGATGGTTGCCCCCGCCCCGGCTGATTAAATGTTAGCAAGCCTGGCCGGAACCGTAGCCATCGATGATGCAGACGGATCCCGGCGTTTCCTGAAGAACGCTGCGGCGGATGGTATACCGCTTGCCGCTATCGTCTTTCGGGATTGAACCGGTGGTGATCATGTCGAATTCGTCTGGCTGAAAGGCCAGCGTCTTCCGGTCGGCTTTGGAGGCGAGCATAGGGGTGAGTACGAGCGAAAGCGCGATCGCAGCTGTGCCAAACAGCAATGCGATATTCAGAACCCCGGTCCTGCCTGTCTTGATCGACGACCGCTCTCTGGACCGCGCGGCTTTCCAGAAATCCTCGTTTACCATGTTACGCTCCACACACGTATCCGACGCATGAACAGAGCGTATATTGCTGTCAGGGGTATAAACTTTTGATTAACGACGCCAAGACAATTGGCGGCCCGTCACAGAAGATCCTGAAGAATGGGAATGAGAGGTTCATCGGCCGGCGGCATCGGATAGTCACGCAACGCCTTGGCCTTCACCCACTTGATCGCCTGCCCTTCCCGACCTTGCGGAATGCCCTCGTAACGACGGCAAACATAAAGCGGCATCAGCAGATGGAATGTCTCATAGGTATGGCTGGCAAAGGTCAGCGGCGCGAGGCAGGCGACCTTGGTTTGGATGCCCAGCTCTTCCTCAAGCTCGCGCACCAACGTCTCCTCAGGCGTTTCCCCGACCTCAACCTTGCCGCCGGGGAACTCCCAAAGCCCCGCAAGCGACTTTCCCTCGGGACGTTGTGCCAGAAGGATTCGATTATCCGCATCCACCAGCGCACAGGCTGCAACCAACAGGATCGGCTTCTTCACGTCGCTCATCAGGCCGCCTTTCGCCAATAGGCATAACGATAGGCCTCTTCAAAACCCATCTTGCTGTAGAGCGCCATCGCTTCTCTGTTGTCGGCAACCACCTGCAGCCATGCAGTTCGGGCGCCGCGCACACGCGCCCAGCGCAGGGCAGAGCTCAGGATCTCTATGCCCAGCCCTTGACGACGGTGATCGGGTCGCACGGCCAGCGACATGATGCCGGCAAGATCGTTGTCTTGGACGCAAAGCGCGGTTGCAAGCGGTCCCTTAACCGCATCCTCAATGACAAAAAGGCCCGAAGGCGGCTTGATGTTGTTCACGATCTCGGACAGCCCGGTTTTCAAACCCGGGTCGCTGCCATGCACGACCAGATCCGCGTCGACATAGCGGCCGATATCCTGGGTCGGAAGATGATCGAGCGTATCGGGGAAGCTCATTCGCTGGAGATCGGCGGTCATCGTCACGACCTCGTCGAAACGCTCCCAACCGTCAGCATCCAGAAACTCGACCAGAGGCCGCGGAGAAAGCGGCGTCTGACGAACCAGAAGGGGCCTGCCTTGTGCCTCGAAACGTTTGTTGGCCTTGTCCAGCCGCCCCGCAATATCACGGCTATCGGACGGATCGAGCGGAACCACACAGTTGAGCCGTTTTCCGGGATGTCCAGGGGTCAGACGAACCTGCCAGCTGCCGTCATAGACGACATTACTCGCCGGCCAGGCCCGAAAACCGACCGCTTCGAGACGCCGAACGAGCGGCAGGTTGGGATCACTTACCATGGCATGCATTCGGGCATCAGCTCCGATAGTCGCCATTGATGGCGACATATTCCTTCGTCAGATCGCAGGTCCACACCGTCGCGGTGCCGGAGCCGAGACCGATATCAACGGTCACCGGAATATCCTCCCGCTCCATCACGGCCGTCGTCGCCGCCTCGGAATAATCCGGGTCGCGCTCGCCATTCACAGCTACGCGCACATCGCCGAACCAGATTGCCAGCCGGTCGCGATCGGCCATTTCGCCGGACTTGCCAACCGCCATGACGATGCGGCCCCAATTGGCGTCCTCGCCGGCAACAGCGGTCTTCACCAGCGGCGAATTCGCGATCGACATCGCAATCTTCTTCGCCGCGAGATCGTTCTCGGCACCCTTGACGGTGATCTCCACTATCTTGCGCGCACCTTCCCCGTCGCGAACCACCTGCAGCGCCAGATCCTTGAGCAGGTCGTTGAGCGCCAGCCGGAAATCGCCGAGGCGCGCATCGTCCGCCCGCTCGACCTTTGCCTGACCATCGGCAGAAGCAGCACCGGTCGCAAACAGCATCAGCGTATCGGAGGTCGACGTGTCGCTATCAACAGTGATCGCATTGAAGCTCGGCTCAACACCCGCCGACAGGAGGCCCTGAAGCGCCGCTGGCGCGATATCCGCATCCGTCACCACGAAGGAGAGCATCGTCGCCATATCAGGCGCGATCATGCCGGCACCCTTGGCGATCCCGTTGATCGTGACAGTCACGCCATCGATCTTTGCGCTACGGGTCGCGACCTTCGGATAGGTATCCGTGGTCATGATCGCCTTGGCGGCCTCGAACCAGAAATCACCGGTCGCGTCCTTCGCCATCTGATCCAGCACGCCGGAAAACTTGGTCGCATCCAACGGCTCACCGATGACACCGGTGGACGCCAGATAGATCTCGTTTTCACCGCAGCACAGAGCGGCGGCCGCCGACTTCGCGGTCAAAGCGGTCGCGGCCTTGCCCTTGACGCCGGTAAAGGCATTGGCATTGCCGGAATTCACCACCACGCCGCGCGCCACGCCATGCGAAAGATTCTGCCTGCAAAAATCAACCGGAGCCGACGGGCACTTCGACTTGGTGAAGACACCTGCGACCGCAGCCGGCTTGTCGAAAGCCATCAGCAACACGTCGGTGCGGTTCTTGTACTTGATGCCCGCAGCGGCAGTCGCCATGCGCACGCCGCGAATGGCAGGCATCTCGGCATAGGTTTTCGGAGCGAGGGGAGAAATGCTGGAAGACATGGCAAGGCCCGTAATGGAAGGCCCGCAAACTGCGGGCCTTGGATAAAACAACGATTTCTAACAGCTTACTGCTGCTCTGGCTTGTTGGCTTCTTCGTAGCCCTTGCGCAGAGCTTCGTCGACGATCTCGATCTTCTGTTCGGTCTTCGCCTTTTCAATCAGCGCGAGATACTTGTCGCGCATGACGAGCTGGCGCACCTGCTGCTCGACGGCTTCGAAAGCCGGCGGAGGCGCATCGCGCTTGTCTTCCAGACGGATGACGTGGAAGCCGAACTGCGTCTGCACCGGGATCTTGGTATAGGCTCCCTTCTCGAGGGCAAAAGCGGCTTCTTCGAATTCCGGAACCATCCGGCCCTTGGTGAAATAGCCGAGGTCGCCACCTTCCGTCTTGTTCGGATCGGTCGACTTTTCCTTGGCGATTTCGATGAAGTCCTTGCCGGCATCGAGATCGGCGATGATCTGCTTGGCCTCTTCCTCGGTCTTCACCAGAATGTGGCGGGCACGCACTTCTTCCTGCTTCGGAAGCGCTGCAACCTCCTGGTCATAGCGGGCCTTGACCTCTTCCGGGGTCACGGCATCGACGACATTCTTCTTGAAGAAGGCATTGTGCAGCTCGCGCTCGGCGATGAAGGCCATGCGGCGCTTGTATTCCGGATCGTCCTGCAGGCCGGCAGCCGTTGCATTGGCGGCCAGCAGCTTCACGTCAATCGCACCGGAAAGTGCAGCAACCTTCTTCTGTTCTTCCGGAAGCTGGGCCAGCTGCGGATCGAGGTTTGCGATCGCGAGATCGAGTTCGGACTGGGTGATTTCGAGATCACCGACCTTGGCGACCACGGTTGCGTCCTGGGCGAAGGCCGCACCGGTCAGAGCCGAGAGGGAAACGCAGGCGGCAAGCACGAGTTTGTTAAGGCGAAGCATGAAAGACCTTTCGGATGGTGAACCGTTTGAAGACCGTTCGAATCGGGCAAAAGATTGTCAGATGCCCAGCGACCGAGGGGATTTGGCACCAGCCTGCGCCGTTGACATCATTCGACCCCCCTCTTATCTGTCACGCAACCTCGCGTCCAGAGTAGTTTCAGGACGCATTGTGCCTATTCGGCCGCGCTAATAGTGGTTCGAGCGGTACGTAAACGATATGACGAAGGTCAGAAAGGACCATCGATATGGTCAGTCTTGGTGGACTTGCGCGCAAAATCTTTGGCTCGTCGAACGACCGTCGCGTCAAATCCTATAACCCGCGCGTGGCTCAGATCGGCGCCCTTGAAGAAAAAGTGAAGGCGCTGACCGACGAACAGCTCGCCGCCAAGACGGCCGAGTTCCGGGCAGAACTGGCAGCCGGCAAGACCCTCGATGACATTCTGGTTCCCGCCTTCGCTGTCGCCCGCGAAGGCGCGCGCCGCGCGCTCGGCATGCGTCCTTTTGACGTACAGTTGATCGGCGGCATGATCCTCAACGACAATGCTATCGCCGAAATGAAGACCGGCGAAGGCAAGACGCTGGTGGCCACGCTCGCCGTCTATCTGAACGCGCTGGCCGGCAAAGGTGTGCACGTCGTCACCGTCAACGACTACCTCGCCCGCCGCGACGCTGCCACGATGTCCAAGATGTACGGCTTCCTCGGCCTCACCACGGGCGTCATCGTGCACGGCCTGTCGGACGACGAGCGTCGCGCAGCCTATGCCTGCGACATCACCTATGCGACCAACAACGAACTCGGCTTCGACTATCTGCGCGACAACATGAAATACGAGCGCGCACAGATGGTCCAGCGCGGTCACAACTTCGCGATCGTCGACGAAGTGGACTCGATCCTGGTCGACGAAGCCCGCACGCCGCTGATCATCTCCGGCCCGCTCGACGACCGCTCCGACCTCTACAACACGATCGACGCCTTCATCCCGCTCCTGTCGGAAGAAGACTACGAGATCGACGAAAAGCAGCGCTCGGCCAACTTCTCCGAAGTCGGCACCGAGAAGCTGGAAAACCTGCTGCGCGAGGCCGGCCTCCTCAAGGGCGAGAGCCTCTACGACGTCGAGAACGTCGCGATCGTGCACCACATCAACAACGCGCTGAAGGCCCACAAGCTCTTCCAGCGCGACAAGGACTACATCGTCCGCAACGGCGAGATCGTCATCATCGACGAATTCACCGGCCGCATGATGCCGGGCCGTCGTTACTCGGAAGGCCAGCACCAGGCACTCGAAGCCAAGGAAAAGGTGCAGATCCAGCCCGAGAACCAGACGCTGGCCTCGATCACCTTCCAGAACTACTTCCGCATGTACAAGAAGCTCGCCGGCATGACCGGTACGGCTGCAACCGAAGCGGAAGAATTCTCCAACATCTACGGCCTCGACGTGCTCGAAGTCCCGACCAACCTGCCGATCAAGCGTATCGACGAGGACGACGAGGTCTACCGGACCGTCGAGGAAAAGTTCAAGGCGATCATTGAAGAGATCAAGGCCGCCAACGAGCGCAACCAGCCGGTTCTCGTCGGCACCACCTCGATCGAAAAGTCCGAACTGCTCGCCAACATGCTGAGCCAGTCCGGCTTCAAGGACTTCAAGGTTCTGAACGCCCGCTATCACGAGCAGGAAGCCTATATCGTCTCCCAGGCCGGTGTTCCCGGTGCAGTCACGATCGCCACCAACATGGCAGGCCGCGGTACCGACATCCAGCTCGGCGGTAACCTCGAAATGCGCCTCGACCACGAACTGGCCGAGATGGAGCCGGGTCCGGAACGCGATGCCAGGGCCGAAGCCATCAAGGCGGAAATCGCCGCCCTCAAGCAGAAGGCGTTGGAAGCCGGTGGCCTCTATGTCATCGCCACCGAGCGCCATGAGAGCCGCCGCATCGACAACCAGCTGCGCGGCCGTTCCGGCCGTCAGGGCGACCCTGGCCGCTCGAAATTCTACCTCTCGCTCCAGGACGACCTGATGCGCATCTTCGGCTCCGACCGCATGGACGGAATGCTGCAGAAGCTGGGTCTCAAGGAAGGCGAGGCTATCGTCCATCCATGGATCAACAAGGCTCTGGAGCGTGCCCAGAAGAAGGTCGAAGCCCGCAACTTCGATATCCGCAAGAACCTTTTGAAGTACGACGATGTCATCAACGACCAGCGCAAGGTGATCTTCGAACAGCGCATCGAGCTGATGGATGCAAAGGACGTGTCGTCGACAGTCACCGATATGCGTCACGAAGTCATCGAGACCATGGTCGGCATCCATATCCCGGAAACGGCTTACGTCGAGCAATGGGATGTCGCAGGTCTGAAGCAGAAGGTCGCAACGACCCTCAACCTCGATCTACCGGTCGATGCATGGGCGGCCGAAGAAGGCATTGCCGAGGACGACATCTATAACCGCATTATGGAAGCCGCCGACAAGGCCTATGCCGACAAGGCCGAGCGCTTCGGCCCCGAGCTGATGGCCTATGTCGAACGCTCCGTCGTGCTGCAAACCATCGACAACCTCTGGCGCGAGCACATCGTCAACCTCGACCACCTGCGCTCGGTCGTCGGTTTCCGTGGCTATGCCCAGCGCGATCCGCTGCAGGAATACAAGGCCGAAGCCTTCGAACTCTTCCAGGCCCTGCTCGCCAACCTGCGCGATGCCGTGACCACCCAGATGTCGCGCGTCGAACTGGTCCGTGAAGCCCCACCTGCCCCGACCCCGCCCCCGATGCAGGCACGCCACATCGACGCCACCACTGGCGAGGATGATGTCGGCGAAGGCTCAGTCGTGCAGGCCAGCGAGCGCAACCCTCTGGATCCGAAGTCCTGGGGCGCAGTCGGTCGCAACGAGCCCTGCCCCTGCGGCTCCGGCAAGAAGTACAAGCACTGCCACGGCGCGCTGGAAACGTGATCGTTAGGGTTTGAAGCTTTTTCAACCTTTCTGAATTACCCTCCAAGTTATCAGGGGAACCGAGCCCACCGGCCCGGTTCCCCTTTCCTTTGGAGGACATGATGTCAGCGGGGCAGTCACGGGAACATCATTGGGATTCGCTGCGCGCCTTCCTGATGCTTCTCGGCATCCCATATCATGCCGCCATGGTCTACAACTCGAGGGTGATCTGGGATATCCAGTCGCCCGACCAGAGCGAGCTGCTGACCTTCCTGAGCGGCGTACTCGTGACATTTCGCATGCCGGCCTTCTTCATCGTCGCCGGCTACTTCGCCGCCTTGATGCTTGAGCGGCGATCACCTGGACCATGGCTCAAGGGACGTTTCACCCGTCTCGGCATCCCTTTCCTGACAGCGATCGTGCTGTTGGCCCCGATCCAGGTGGCCCTCATCGACCTCAACGCCGCAGTCGCCGGCACCATCCCGATGACAACAGCGCTGCATCAAGCGGCTGAAGATGTGATCCACCCCAGCTTCAGCTGGATCGCGCATCTCTGGTTCCTGCCAGCTCTGCTCTTCTACAGCCTCTTGCTCGTCATGCTGTTGCCCCAGGCAAGCAAAGGCCGCCTGGCATCGCCCCTCAGGCGCATCCATGCAGCCTGGATCGGGAACGCACAGCTGGCACTTGTCATCCTCATTCTTGTGATCGCGGCCTGGGAAGTCTTGGTCTATCTTTCCCACGACGGTCTGCTGAAGAGCGAGGGGGTCCTTCCATATCTCCTCGGCCATGGCGTCGATCCCTATTTGCGTTACCTGCCTTTTTTCTTCGTTGGCGTTGTCCTGAGGTCCGCCCCGGATCTCCGCAGCCTGCTTGTCTGGCAAAAGGGCTGGGCGCTGCCCGCGTCTGCTGTGACAGCTGCAGTGCTTGCCTCCCTGCTGCGCGGTCGCGACGCACAGGCTCTCGGCATCGCCTACAACGCCGTAGATGCCGCGGCGGCCCTGATGATGAGCCTTGTGGTAATCGGCATTGCCCAGCGCTTCTGGAACCGCCCGAATGCCAGCGTCGATCGTATTGTCGATGCCTCCTTCAGCATTTACCTTCTGCACCATCCCCTGGTCATTGGCCTATCGACACTGTTCTTTCTGGTGACCTGGCCCCCGGCCCTGGAGTTCCTGCTCGTCTGCCTGGCGACGGTCGTTCTGTCCTACGGCACCCACCGTCTGATCCGCCGTTCACCGCTTGCGCTTTTCCTCTTCAACGGCATTCCGATGTCGGGGAAATCCGGGAATACCAACCAGCCGCAGAGCCCGGCCACCACACTTCGTTAACCCTGATCTGTCATCACTGATAACGACATCCGACACAGCGAAAGTATTGCGTCCGTACCGATGACTGTTCTGGAAGCAGCGGAAAAATGGTTGCCCGCAGGCCCGCGCCTCGTGCGCGCGCTCCGTGCGGAAGACGACACGGCCCGCGCCCAGCGCATGGCCGCGATTGCCTTTGCCATACGCGTCGTCAGCGCCGCCATCGCCTTCGTTTCGCAGATCATTCAGGCCCGGTTGATGGGCGAGTTCGAATACGGCATCTTCGTCTTCGTCTGGGTTCTCGTCGTTCTCGCCGGCAATTTCTCCTGCCTTGGCTTTCATACCGCCGTCATCCGCTTCCTGCCGCAATACGACCTCGATAAGGCGGAAGCAGAGATCCGAGGCCTGACGTCTACCGCACGTCTCTTTGCCATGACGAGTGCCAGCATCCTCGCCCTGGTCGGCATGTCCGCCCTGCACGTGTTTGGCAACAGCATTGAGACCTATTATCTCGTGCCGCTCTTCCTCGCCGTCTTTGCCCTGCCGATGATCGCGCTGGGTGACGTGCTCGACGGAACGGCTCGCGCCAATCGCTGGGCTGTCCTGGGCCTGAGCCCGACCTACATCATCCGCCCCACGCTGATCCTGGTCTTCATGCTGATCGCTGTGAATGCGGGCGCGCCCGCCACAGCCGTCACGGCCATGAAGGCCGCGCTGGCCGCCACCTATCTCACGACACTCGGACAATTCCTCCTGGTCGATCGCCGTCTGCTGCATCGTTACGACAAAGGCGCACGGACAATAAACTTCCGTGCCTGGATCAAGGTCGCCCTGCCGATCTTCTTCATCGAAGGTTTCGGATTTCTCCTCACCAATTCGGATGTCATCGTCGTCGGCCTTTATCTGACGCCGGATCAGGTCGCCGTTTACTTCGCCGCCGCCAAGACCATGGCGCTGGTGCAGTTCGTCTTCTTCGCCGTGAAAGCGGGCGCCACGCCCCGTTTTTCAGGCCTGATGGCAGAAGGTGACCGCCACGGTCTTGCAGCCTTTGCGGGCACTGCGGCCCGATGGAGTTTCTGGCCGTCGCTGGCCGTAGGAGCTGTCGTCCTCATGCTCGGGCAATTCCTGCTCGGCCTCTTCGGCGCTGCCTTCACGGCAGGCTATATGCTGATGGTGATCCTGTTTGCCGGCAACATGGCGAAAGCCCTTGTCGGCCCCGCAGAAATGCTCCTGACGATGGCAGGTCGCCAGCAGCTCTGCGTCGCCGTCTACGCAGTCGCCCTCGGCTGCAACATCGCCCTTAATCTGACGCTCATCCCCATGTGGGGTCTCGCCGGTGCCGCCACCGCGACGGCGACCGCCATGGCCGTCGAAGCTCTACTTTTGCATATCGCGGTGCGACGCGCGCTCGGGATAGTCGTCTTTGCCTTCGCCGATCCCCATGCCCTGACGCCCCCCACGGAGGTCGTCCGCCCATGACCGACAATATCTACAACGAGAGCATGAACAGCGGCGCCAACCGGCTTGTTGGAAGTCTCGCCGGCGCTCGCACCAAACCGGTGGCGGAAACCGAAGTCACCATCGGCCGCCCGGGCCGCCGGCTGAGCATCTATCCAAGCCAGATGGGCTACGAGCTGCAGGACGAGCTCGAATATCTGACCTATCGCGTGATGGAGACCAATGTCTTCTTCGCACCGCGTTTTCTCGCACCGGCCATGCCGAGGCTGGAGGAACGCCAGGTGCGCTTCGCCGTCATCCGCGACGAGGACGAGCGGCGCTCACGCCTTCGCCTGCTGTTCCCCTTTTCGATCGAGAAGCCGGGCTTTTCCATCGGACCCTCGATTATCAGGGTCTGGGCCAATCCGTTCGGTCCACTCGGCACGCCCCTCGTGGATGCCGAAGGGGCGGCCGAAACAATCGACAATATGCTTGATGCCCTCGCTCGCCCGGAAGCACGCCTGCCAACGGTGCTTGCCATCCCGGACCTACGGCTCGAAGGCCGTTTCGCCCAGCTCGCCCGCGCTGTGGCGCTGTCCCGCGACCTGCCGCTAACAGTGACCAACGAATATGAACGGCCCATGTTGCAGAGCTATGAGGACGGCCCCTCCTATCTGCAGTCGACGCTCAGCAAGGGCCATTTGCGCGAAATGCGCCGCCAGTTCAGGCTGTTGTCGGAACAGGGATCGGTCACATACAACGTCGCGCGCCAGCCGGAAGAGATCCGGGTCAGGATGGAAGAATTCCTGGCGCTCGAAGCGAGCGGTTGGAAGGGACAAAAGCGTTCCGCCATGGTCAACGACCGCCTGCGTGCCGCCTTTGCGCGCGAAGCGATCACCAATCTCGCCGAGGCCGATGCCGTGCGTATCCACACGCTCGACCTCGATGGCCGCGCGATTGCCTCCATGGTCGTCTTCATCATGGCCGGCGAGGCCTATACCTGGAAGACGGCCTATGACGAGACCTATGCCCGCTTCTCGCCCGGCAAACTGCTGATGGCCGATCTGACCGAATGGCACCTCGACGACGCCAATATCGAGCGCACCGACAGCTGCGCCGTGCCGGATCACCCGATCATGAGCCGCTTCTGGAAGGAACGCGAGGCGATGGGCACACTTGTCGTCGGCCTCAAGCCGAATGCCGACCGCGATGTCCGTCAGGTCGGCGCGCAGCTGCACATGTATCGCAACACCCGGAACATCGCCCGCATTCTGCGCGACAAGGTCCTGAACCGCCGCTTTGGGGCCTGAGGGCGGGTCGACAGGTCGACCAGGCAGGCTCAGCTCGCCTTCGCGATTTCCTGATCCCGCAACAGCCGTCGGATGACCTTGCCGCTCGTCGTCAGCGGCAGCTCCGTGACGAATTCCACCTCGCGCGGATATTCGTGCATCGACAGGCGGTTTTTCACCCAGTCGCGGATCTCGGCCACAAGTCCGGGCTGACCGGCAAAGCCGTCCTGCAAAACGACGAAGGCCTTGACGATCTCGGTCCGAAGCGGATCCGGCTTGCCGATGACAGCCGCAAGCCGCACTGCCGGATGCCCGATCAGGCAATCCTCGATTTCCGCCGGCCCGATACGGTAGCCGGACGAGGTGATCACGTCATCGTCTCGGCCGAAGAACTGCACATAGCCCTCCGCGTCCTGGCGTCCGAGATCGCCTGTCTTCATCCAGTCGCCGACAAATTTGTCTTCAGTGGCTTTGTCATTGTTCCAGTAGCCGAGGAACATCACCGGGTCCGGCCGCCGGATTGCCACCTGCCCCGTCTCGCCGACAGGCACCTCCCGACCTTCGGCATCGATGATCGCCACCTGATGTCCCGGCACCGGCTTGCCGATGAAGCCGCCCTTGCTCACCCCGAGATGAGCCGCCGATGACAGCACGAAATTGCATTCCGTCTGGCCATAGAATTCGTTCGGCACGATGCCGAGCGCCGACTTCACCCATTCATAGGTCTCGCGCCCGAGCGATTCTCCAGCAGATCCTATGCTGCGCAGAACGAGATCATAGGTCTGTCGCGGGTTCTTGACGGCTTTCAGGAGCCTGAGCGCCGTCGGCGGGATAAAGGCATTGCGCACCTTCATCTCGGCCATGATCCGAAAGGCCATATGCGGGTCGAATTTCTGGGCCGGCGACGAGACGACCGGAACGCCCAGCATCAGCGCCGGAAGCAGCGCATTCAAGAGCCCGCCCGCCCAGGCCCAGTCGGAGGGCGTCCACACCTTGTCCTGTGGCTGCGGCAGATAGTCATGCGCCAGCTGGAAACCCGGAATATGCCCCGCAAGCACCCTGTGGCCATGCAGTGCGCCCTTCGGCGGCCCCGTCGTCCCCGACGTGTAGATCATCAGCGCCGGGGTATCCGGTCCGCTGTCAACGATGTCGAACTGGCCGGGTCTGCCGTCGATCAGGGCGCGGAAGCCGGCCACATCAGGTCCCGGGCCATCGATCGAAATCACCGCCTGAAGCGCTGGCAGACGCGCCTTAATCGCCTTCAGACGTTGCAGGCCGAAGCCGTTGGTCACCACGACCCGTGCGCCCGCATCCCGCAGCCGATACTCCAGCGCCTCTTCGCCGAAGAGCAGCGCCAGAGGCAGCGCGATCGCACCCATCTTGTAGATCGCCACATGGGCAATCACTGTTTCGAAGCATTGCGGTAGGAGCAACGCCACCCGGTCCCCCCTGACGACACCAAGATCGGTCAAGCCATGCGCCAGGGCCGAAGACTGAGCAGCAAGCTCGGCATAGGTCATCGAAAGATGGTGGCCATCCGGGGAAAAATGCTCCAGGCAGACCTGCTCTGGCGCTTTCGCTGCCCAGTCGTCAGCCACCACGCGCCCGATATTAAAATCGGTGGGAATGGCCCAACGAAAATCACGGCGAAGTGCCTCGAATGTGTCGCGCGGCTCAAGCAGCATGGCTGAGTTTCCGGATCGTCATGCTGTCTCTGCTAACATTCATCTCGCAAGCGCACAATGATCGGCTGCGATGACCGTAAACGCGCTGCAAACGGAGCACACGAGCAATGAGGCTCGGCCGGTACAGTCTGAACGATCGGTGGCCCGAAGGTATTCTCCAGGAGCGAAGCCGGAGGCACACTTTACGAAATGTCAGCGCTCCGCGCCAGAAGCCTCGGCGCGAATCACCGCGAGAAGCGCCTTGAGCTCACCGGCCCGCACCATTTGCGCCGGTGTCCGGCCACCAAAAACATCGAGTTTCTGGCTACGGTACCATTTCTCGGCCGTTTCCTTCTGACCAAGACGCTTTACGGCGAATGCAAGCACCAGGGCCTTTGCATCTGCAGCTGAAAGAGTACCGGCCTCGATTGCCGCATCGACGCGCGCCACGTGCTGCTCGACCGACTGCTGCTTCATCTTCTGCCGCATGGCCGCGACCTGTGGGGCAACCGGCGCAACGATGTTCACTTTGGTCTTGCCATCGGCGGAACTGGCGACGGCTGGCACCGCATTCTGGACCTTGCGCTTGCCCGCCGTCGGCTGTGCCACCACCTTCGGCAACAGGGCGGCATCCACGACCACCTGTTTCACGGGTTGAGCGATACGGATCCTCTTGCCGGTGGATGTCATCTGTCCTGCTCTCCGTAAACTTGACCTCGGGCACTCTCATTGCGGAGCAACCCGCATGACGGGCGCATGTTCGCCCGTCGCTCACTAGCATTCCATCAAAGCCGCTTCAACTCGCCTGGCACCGACACTCTCCCCTGCCGATCCCATGGGCGCCTCTGGACGGCGCCCTGCACAGAAACGGTGACCCGAACCTCTTGCAAGCGCAACGCAGCCCATGGTAAGCCGCGCTTGTCCAGACCGTGCCCCATTGGCGGAACTGGTAGACGCGCTCGACTCAAAATCGAGTTCCGAAAGGAGTGCTGGTTCGATTCCGGCATGGGGCACCACTGACCTCCTGGAAGAAATATGGGCCTAAAGCTAACTGGCACACACGGTTCCAAGTTGGTCGAACCTATGCCTAGAGATCGTGTGGAAGCATCGAAAGATCACTTTCGACTTTGAAGCGTCGCTGCATGCAAATCATCTCGAAGATCCGGCACGTCTCAATCAAGACAGCCAGAGACAGCATGCATGATCGACAGTTACAGCAACTGTAAGTAAGCGGAATCATGGTGGCGTTGCACCGTTTGTTTGACGACGGCGTCTAATAGATGTAGAAAAACTCTACAATTTCCAATCGTGGGTATGACCGGAGATCGAGGTGTCGCGGATTGATTCACTCGTGCTGAGCACCGTGAACGCACCGTACAGCAATAAGCTGGACGCCATGACGCTTGTGCAGATGATCCTTGAACCGTCGCAGAGCAAGACAGCAGCAGGTCCTATGTCGTCGTTTTTCTACGACGTATCACCAAAGCTGCAACTCGAATTTGCAAAGGCCCACGGCATATCCGTAGCGACGTTGAAAACGGCCACTCAATTCTTCGACGCATGGTCGGGAATGAAGAGCAAACTGACTGCATGATTCCCCCTTGGGAAACTCTACTAGGCATTGCTCGCAATCTGATCGACCAATCTACAATTGGCGATGACTGGACCTTTGGCGGCGGCACGGCCATGATGCTACAGATCGATCATCGTCACAGCAATGACATCGACCTTTTTGTCGATGATCCGCAATATCTGGGATATCTAGACCCAGCAAAACAGAACTTCGCCTTTGACATCATGCCTTCAGGTTACGAGGGTGATGGCACTCGATTTTTGAAAATTTCTTTCGATGCACTGGGCGAGATCGATTTCATTGCATGCGCGCCCTTGACCGAGCGTCCCACACAGACCCTTGAGATCCACGGTCGCCCGATAAAGCTGGAAACCGTCGCGGAGATTGTCGCAAAGAAGGTGTATCATCGGGGCGACAGCATTGCCGCTCGCGATGTCTTCGACATTGCGGCAGCCGGCTGCACGACACACCGGGAAGACATAATCAAAGCACTTTCAAAACACCCGAAGAAGACCAGCATAGCTGCCGATACACTCAGCAATGCCAATCCTGAATTTGTCTTGAGCGTGATCGCGGACCTTCAGATCAAGCCGAAATTCGAGCCCCTCAAAGAAACTGCGATCGGAGAGTGCCAGGCGATATTAGCGGCCGCGCTGGCTGCGCATGGGGAATAACATTTAAAGCCAATAATTTACCTCCAAAACACGTTCCCAATTGGCGCGCCGAGAGAGCGGGAGCAACCCCGCTCAAGACGCTGGCACGAGGCTAGAGCTTAAGAGCAAACGACAATTCAATAAGATCCGTGACGCGAGCAATATTGGCATGGGGCACCACTCACCTCCCAGACTTGCCATTCGTCAATCGCTCACACAGTCGTGCGCCGGCATGACAAGGCTCTGCGCATTTACACACCTTCGCAAACGCAATAGAACCCGGCCTTGTCCGGCTTTTGGCCGGCGCCGATGAAACCAGTCGCAGGCCATAGCAGATGCTCGCAATCCTCAACCGTCATCCCGACCGCGCAGCGGCCGTTCTCGTCACCTTCGGCATGGCGATCGTCGTCGGCTCGGCACTTGGCTTCGAGCATATCGGCGGCTATATCCCCTGCGCGCTCTGCCTGATGCAGCGCAATCCCTATTACATCGGCATTGGCGTCGGCTTCCTTGCCGTGCTCTCCGCCGTCTTCCGCCTCCCCCCTGTCGTCACGAAGACGCTGCTGATCGCGGTTGCCATCCTGATGCTCGTCGGCATGGGGCTAGGCATCTACCATTCAGGCGTCGAGTGGAAGTTCTGGGAAGGCCCGTCGACCTGCACGATCGGCGCCACCGGCGGCGATACGCCCGTCAACGTTCTCGAAGCCCTCAATGCCACCAAGGCGCCCTCCTGCACCGAAGCGACCTTGCGCGTGCTGGGACTGTCCTTTGCCGGCTGGAACGTGCTGACGAGTGCCGCCCTTGCCGCCATCGCGCTCTGGGGCGCGCTGCGAAAGCCAAGCGTCTGAAGCGGCGGGAGGCTGTGCGAAGGCGTACCGCCAAGATGGGAGGCGCTGCGGTTACGGCTGCAGTTCGGTATCCCAGTAGAGATAGTCCATCCAGCTTTCATGCAGGTAGTTCGGCGGGAAGAGCCGGCCATTGTTGTGCAGATCCTGCACGGTTGGCCGATAGGGCGCCTGATGCGGATGCATGCCGGCCTGCTTGGGAAGCTTCGATCCCTTGCGGAGATTACACGGTGAGCAAGCGGCCACGACATTCTCCCAGGTCGTCTCGCCGCCATGGGCACGCGGGATGACGTGGTCGAAGGTCAGGTCTTCGGGCGAACCACAATACTGGCATTCGAACTTGTCGCGCAGGAAGACATTGAAGCGGGTGAAGGCCGGATTCCGGGTCGGCTGAACATAGGTCTTGAGGCTGACGACACTCGGCAAACGCATCGTAAAACTCGGCGAGCAGACGGAGTGTTCGTACTCGGCGATGATGTTCACACGGTCGAGGAAAACTGCCTTGATCGCGTCCTGCCAGGACCAGAGCGACAAGGGATAATAACTCAGTGGCCGGTAGTCGGCATTCAGGACGAGCGCCGGCAGGGCCTGGGGAGAAACTGCAATCGTCAAGGGGTACTCCTGATCGATTCGGCATCTGCCCTTCTATATTAGGTCCGTTGTTACAGCATTGTGAAGCCTGAATCTTTGACCTGCGTCGCGACGTCTCAACGGACCCTCAACGGGGCAACGCGGTGCGGCCCGTGATCCGCGCATAATGCGCCCAGAACAGCCGCGAGGCGACCGATCGGACCGGCGCCCAGGCCTCGGCAAGTTCGGCCACAAGCTCTGGCGCGGGCCGCTCGCCGGCGAAAAACACGTCGCCCACGGAGATCCGGAGCGCCACATCGCCGACCGGGAAAATGTCCGGATGGCCACCGCAAAACATCAGATAGACCTCGGCGGTCCAGGGGCCGATGCCCTTCAGACCCGTGAGTGTCGCGATCGCCGCCTCGGCCGGCATCTCCGCCAGTTCGTCGAGCCGGAAAGGACCACCGAGATCGGCCTTGGCGGCCTCTTCAAGCGCCTGGGCCTTGCCGCGCGACAGGCCGAAGGTACCGATCAGCTCAGGGCCAAGCGCCAGATAATCCTCTGCCAGCGGCCGGTTTCCCAAGACCGCCGTCATCCGCCGCCAGATGGCATCGGCACTGGCCCGCGACACCATCTGCGAGACGATGATCGAGGCAAGCCCGGCAAAACCGGGTGCGGAAAGTCGAAGCGGCAGGGGCTGGCAAGCCTCGGCGATCGGACAGAGCCGAGGATCGCGCTGAAGCAAAAGGGAAAGCCCCGCAGCGAGATCTTCCTCGCATCGGATCGTCGTCAAACCCGTCCCCTTTTCCTCATGCCACTCTCATGCGAAGGAAAAGCATGACCGAACGTCCTCGTCAAACCGCAAGCCACGATGCCCAAGTCTTTCGTTTTGCGCCGAGCCCCAATGGAAGGCTGCATCTCGGCCATGCGCTCTCGGCCCTGTTGAATGCCAAGATGGCCGAAAACATCGGCGGGCGCCTGCTGCTGCGCATCGAGGACATCGATCTCACCCGTTGCACGCCTGAACTCGAACAGGCCGTCGTCGACGATCTCACCTGGCTCGGCATCCCCTTCGAACGGCCTGTCCGCCGCCAGTCGGAGCATTTTGCGCTGTACCGTGAAGCCCTTGACCGTCTGCAGGCCATGGGCCTCGTCTATCCCGCCTTTCTCACCCGCGGTGAGGTGAAGGCCCGCGTCTCAGCCTTCGAGCGGGAGGGCGGCCTCTGGCCCCGCGATCCGGATGGGGCGCCGCTTTACCCAACGGAAGAACGGTCGCTCGGAGAGGCCGAAAGGAGCGAGAAACTGGCAACCGCCGAGCGCCATGCCTGGCGGCTCGACATCGACAAGGCGCTGCGCGTTGTCGGTGCCCCCCTCACCTGGCAGGAAACCGGCGACGGCCCGCAAGGCGAAATGCCAGCCGATCCGGCCGCCTGGGGCGATGTCGTGCTCTGGCGTTCGGACGCGCCCTCAAGCTATCATCTTGCCGTCACGGTCGACGATGCCGCTCAGGGGGTGACCCATGTCGTGCGCGGTCTCGACCTCTTCCACGCCACTTCGGTCCACCGCCTGCTGCAGACCCTGCTCGGCCTGCCGCAACCCGTCTACCACCACCACCGTCTTGTCCTGGGGCCGGACGGACGCAAGCTGTCGAAAAGCCTTTGCGACACGGCGCTGTCGGCGCTGCGAGCCGAGGGAAAAACGCCGTCAGATATTCGCGCCATGGTCGGGATTTGAAATCCCGCCCTCCGGAGCACCCTTCACCGGCACCACGCGGAACTTCATAAGCGCCGCATTGAATTCCGCCCCGATGATGAAGATCGCGCCGACCATGTAGAGGAAGACCAGCACGATCATGATCGAGGCAAGACCGGCATAGGTCGCGGCGTAATTGGCAAACGAAGCGAGGTAGTAGCCGAAAAGCAGGGCGCCGATCAGCCAGAGGGCGAGCGTCAGCATGACGCCCGGCAACACGTCGATCAGCCGGCGCCGCCCGGCCGGCAGTCCGAGGTGGAACACCACCAAGGCCACGATGAGGAAGGCAACCGTGCCATAAACGCGCCAGTTCGCCACCGTGGCCAGAAAATCCTTGAGGAAGGGGAAGAGCTTTTCGGCATAGGCCAGCGCCACGGGCACGGCGACCAGAAGCGCGCTGATTGCCGCCAGCACCACGACGGCCGCCAGCACGAAGCCGAGGCTGAGCAGGCGGGTGATGTACCACGGCCGCGTTTCCGGCACCCGGTAGGCGCGGTTGAGCGAGACCCTGAGCGCCTCCACGCCATTCGAGGCGAAGTAAGCTGCCGCCAGCACCGAGATCGTGAGCAGCCCGCCGCGCGGAATGGTCAACACCTGCACCACCTGGTCGGACAGGGGCTTGGCGATGGTCTCCGGCCAGGTGTCGAAGATCAGATGCACAGCCGTTTCGGCAAACTGGTCGGCGCCAAGGAAACTCGCAAGCGCCGTGCCGAAAATCAGGAAGGGGAAGAGCGCAAGAATGGCCGACAGCGCCACATGGCTCGCCATGGCCCAGCCGTCGTCCTCGGTGAAGTGCCAGAACGCGTCATAACCGACCTTGTAGAGCATACGCAGGAAAGTCGGCATCCAGTCTCCTTGAGAACGCGGGGTACATTGCAGGCTGGGGCCGAATATGGGAAACCGATCGGCATTTGCAAAGGAAGAACGAGGTTTTCCCCGTGAAGAGCATCATCGTCACCGGTTGTTCCTCCGGCATCGGCGCCTACTGCGCCGAGGCCCTGAAACGCGATGGCTGGCGGGTTTTTGCCACGGTGCGCAAGGCAGAAGATCTCGCCCCGCTTGAGGCCAAGGGCATCGAAGCCCTTCTGATGGATTACACCGATCCCGCAAGCATCGAGAGGGTGGTGGCGACCGTCTTCGAGCGGACTGGTGGCCGGCTCGATGCCCTCTTCAACAACGGTGCCTATGGGCAGGCGGGCGCGGTGGAAGATCTGCCGACGGAGGCGCTGCGCGCCCAGTTCGAGACCAATCTTTTCGGCTGGCACGACCTGACGCGCCGGGTGATCCCGGCGATGCGGACGCAAGGCGAAGGACGGATCGTGCAATGCTCCTCGATCCTCGGCATTGTGCCCTATCGCTGGCGCGGCGCCTATACGGCGTCGAAATTCGCGCTGGAAGGCCTTTCGCTGACGCTGAGGATGGAACTTGAGGGATCGGGCGTGCAGGTGAGCCTGATAGAGCCCGGCCCGATCGAAAGCCGCTTCACCGCCAATGCGCTCCACCACATCCGCCAGGCGATCGATCTGGAAAACTCCGTGCATGCCGAGGATTACCGCCGGCAGCTGGCGCGGCTTGAGGGCACCGGGCCGGTCAACCGCCACAAGCTCGGGCCGGACGCCGTCTACAAAGTCCTGGTGCACGCCTTGACCGCCCGCCGCGCCCGCCCACATTATCTTGTGACCAAGCCGGCAAAACAGGGGGCCCTGATCAAGCGCTGGCTGCCGGCCGACCTCTTCTATCGACTGATGCGCTCGCTGGACTGACCGGCGACGAACAAAGGCTCATCCCACGTTATGTCCACATTCACCTATGTCCTCGCCATCATCGTCATGGGGCTTGTCGCCCTTGTCCTCGTCAGGGGCCTGTTCAACATGTTGAAAGGCGGGAGCGGCAATACCTCGAACAAGCTGATGCAGGCACGTATCGTGCTTCAGGCAATCGCGATTGCGCTGATCATGCTCACACTCTGGCTCACCGGCGGGGGACGCTAAACCATGGTCAAGCTCAACAAGATCTACACCCGCACCGGCGATGACGGCACGACCGCACTCGTTACCGGCCCACGGCGGCTGAAGCACGATCTGCGCGTCGATGCCTATGGCACGATCGACGAAACCAATTCGGCGATCGGCATTGCCCGGCTGCATACGGCCGAGATGCCCGAGCTCGATGCCATGCTGATGCGCATCCAGAACGACCTGTTCGACCTCGGCGCCGATCTCGCCGCCCCCGAGACCGGCGAAGTCTTGTCCTACGAGCCGCTGCGCGTCATCGAGGCCCAGGTCGACCGGATCGAGAAGGAAATCGACCAGCTGAACGCCGATCTCGACCCGCTGAAATCCTTCATCCTGCCGGGCGGCACGCCGGCGGCCGCCTATCTGCACTTGGCCCGCACCACGGCTCGCCGCGCCGAGCGCATCATGGTCGAACTGTCGCGCTTCGACGGCGAGGAAGTCGGCGCGCCGGCGCTGAAATATGTGAACCGGCTGTCGGATTTTCTGTTCGTGGCGGCACGGCACGCGAATGATGGCGGCAAGGCGGATATCTTGTGGGTGCCGGGGAAGAACAGGTAGGGAACCCGATAGCGCGGGGTGGCCTATCTCCCCCCTTGAGGGGGAGAACGGAAAATCGAAGGCTTGAGGTCCGCGCAAGCCGCCTAAACTTCAGATTTTCCAAGAGAGGGGCCCGATTCCGTGGGCACTTACCTCACCGAGCCCCCCTCTTGCGAAATCTGAGGTTTGGCCCTGATCGGGCCAATTCCTCGATTTCGCTTTCTCCCCCGCAAGGGGGGAGATAGGCCGCCGCATGCTTCGCCGCCGGTCGGGATCATCTCCCTCCGGGTGAGTCAAACTTGTCTCGGACGAGGCGCCAGAAGCAACCTGTCTAAGTAGTTTATGTGGCTCCTTCCGGCGCCTCGTTCGGCGTCTATTCCCGCTGCATGCGTCTCTCTGGCAAGGCGGCGACGGGCGCTGGGACGGGTGTCCCAACGTCGACCGGGCGCGGGTCCGGCTTTGGCCGAGTCCTCCTTGCGGAATGTCTGCCAGAGCCTGGCCGGTGGCCCGGGAGGTTCCCGCCGGATGGTGCACCATTCCGACCGGGACCCTCGCCCGGGGGATGGGGCCCTGGTCATTTGCGACCTTCGGTCCTCATCCCCGCCGTTTTATTCGCCCCGCTGTCTGGATGTTCGCGACAGCGCGGGCGCCTTGTCTGTGTGCCTCTGAGGCACGTCCTTCCGATCAGGGTATCCAGGTTCTGGGGCATCCGACCCCATCACCCTCGTCAAGCCCTTCGTCCGGAGGGAGACCGTTGCAGCGGGCCGGGGATTTGTGCCTGCGAGAGCACGCCACCCCGGCGCCGGCCCCGCCTCGCCTGACATCGCATCGTCAGGTGTATCCGAGGGCGGGACGGGGATTAGGGTAAGGCGGGAAAAATGGGCGGGGATGAAAAAACTTTGTTTTGTTGATTTCGTTGGGGGATTTTTGGATTTCGTCCCCCTTTTTTCGGAAAAGGCTGAGTTCGTGGCTTGACGGATATCCCTCATCCTTCGAGGCCCGACGCAGTCGGGCACCTCAGGATGAGGGGCTCGCGCGACGCCTATCTCCCCCCTTGCGGGGGAGAACGCGATTTCGATGAGTTAGGCGAGCGCAAGCCGCCTAAACATCTGAAATCGCAAGAGAGGGGCTCGGTAAGGTGTTCGCCAACGAAACCCCGCCCCTCTCCGGGAAAATCGGAAGTTTAGGCGGCTTGCGCTCGCCTAAGCCTTCGATTTTCTGTCCTCCCCCGCATGGGGGGAGGCGGAACCGCCGCATACCTCGCGGCCTTCCCCCCTGTCCCCGCATCCCAACCTGCGCTAGCATCCACCCAACCAACCCGGCCAACCCGACGAGGCGCGATGTTCATTCCGCTGCATGACCGAAACGCGCTAAAGCACATCCGCAAGCAATATGTGACGCTGGGGCTCATCCTCGCCAATGTCGTGACCCATGCGCTGGCGACGCTGGCGCCCGATGCGCTCTACGAGATCGGGGTCTATGGCATGGGCTTCATCCCTGCTGTCGCCTTTAACATTGCGGAACTCGATCCGAGACTGGTGCTGGTGCCGGAAAGCGCGACTTACATCACCTATTCCTTCCTGCATGGCAGCTGGCTGCATCTGGGCTCCAACATGCTCTTCCTCTGGGTCTTCGGCGACAATGTCGAAGACGCCATGGGACACTTCAAGTTCCTGGTCTTCTATCTTGTCTGTGCCGCCGCCGGCGCGCTGGTGCATGGGCTGGTCCTGCCGGCCAGCAAAGCGCCGCTGATCGGGGCATCGGGCGCCGTATCCGGCGTAGTCGCTGCCTATCTGATGCTGCATCCCAAGGTGCGCGTCTGGGTGCTGGTCTTCATGCGATTTCCCCTGCCGCTGCCGGCCTTCATTCCGCTTCTCTTCTGGGTCGGCCAGCAATTCGTCATGCTGGTCATCGACGGCGACAGCAATGTCTCCTGGGGCGCCCATGTCGGCGGCATTCTGGCCGGTGCGATCCTGGTGCTCTTTTTGCGACGTCCCGGTGTCCCCCTCTTTGACCGCGCGATTGTCACACCGCGCGCAGTCGAGCATGAAGCCGCCTCCGTCGATGTCGCGCGGCTCGGTCCCTGGGGACAGAGGCCCGCCGCGAGCTCGGCCGACGACGGAGACGCCGACGGTCCGACAGAGCCGCAAGCCCCGGCGCAACAGCCCATCCGCAAGGTCACCCACTGGGGACGATGACAACTGGTCGCGGATGCGATCTATTGACGTGAACGTCAACGTAAATTATTGCTGTCGGCCAAACGGCATCGATCGTTGTGTTTGGGGAAAAAATGCGTATCGATGTCGCCAATCGACAAACGGCGGAGCGCATCAGAGCGCATTTTCCGGCGGAAGATTTGAAGAGAGGAACCCATGAAGATACTCGTCCCAGTCAAGCGGGTTGTGGATTACAACGTCAAGATCCGCGTCAAGCCTGATGGTTCCGGCGTAGAGCTCGCCAACGTCAAGATGTCCATGAACCCCTTCGACGAGATCTCCGTCGAGGAGGCCCTGAGGCTCAAGGAAGCCGGCAAGGCCGAGGAAGTGGTCGTCGTTTCGATCGGCCCGGCCAAGGCCGAGGAGACCATCCGCACCGCACTCGCCATGGGCGCCGACCGCGGCATCCTGATCGAGACCGAGGAAACCGTCGAACCGCTCGCCGTTGCCAAGCTCCTGAAGGGCGTGGTCGAGGCTGAGGCTCCGGGTCTCGTCATCGTCGGCAAGCAGGCGATCGACGACGATTCAAACCAGACCGGCCAGATGCTAGCGGCGCTGCTTGGCTGGGGCCAGGCGACGTTTGCCTCCAAGCTCGAGCTCGGTGCCGACAAGGCGACCGTGACCCGCGAAGTCGACGGCGGTCTGCAGACCATCGACGTCAAGCTCCCGGCGATCGTCACCACCGACCTGCGCCTGAACGAGCCGCGTTATGCCTCGTTGCCGAACATCATGAAGGCGAAGAAGAAGCCGCTCGACAAGAAGGCTCCGGCCGACTTCGGCGTCGACGTTGCCCCGCGCCTGAAGGTTCTCAAGACCGAGGAGCCGGGTGGCCGCAAGGCGGGCATCAAGGTGAAGAGCGTCGCCGAACTGGTCGACAAGCTCAAGAACGAAGCTGGCGTATTGTAAGCGGAACGGACAGGAGAAACGTAAAATGGCTATTCTTCTTCTCGCAGAACACGACAACGCGACCGTCTCCGAACAGACCGCGAAGGCCCTGACGGCTGCTGCCAAGATCGGTGGCGACGTGCATGTGCTGGTCGCCGGCTCCGGCGCAAAGGCCGCCGCTGATGCCGCTGCCAAGCTCTCGGGCGTCTCCAAGGTGCTGCTCGCCGACGACGCTTCGCTCGCCAACAATCTGGCCGAGCCGCTGGCGGCCCTCATCGTCTCGCTCGCCGGCTCTTACGACACCATCATCGCCGCAGCGACCTCGGTCGGCAAGAACGTCGCGCCGCGCGTGGCCGCCCTGCTCGACGTGATGCAGGTTTCGGAAATCATCGAAGTCGTCTCGGCCGACACCTTCAAGCGTCCGATCTATGCCGGCAACGCCATCCAGACCGTGCAGTCGACCGACGCCAGACGAGTCATCACGGTGCGTACCGCCTCCTTCGCCGCTGCCGGTGAAGGTGGCTCGGCCTCTGTCGAGACCATCGCAGCGGCTGCCAATCCCGGTGTTTCCAGCCATGTCTCCGATGCGCTGTCGTCGTCCGACCGTCCGGAACTGGCCTCGGCCAAGATCATCATCTCCGGTGGTCGTGCCCTCGGCTCCTCGGAAAAGTTCCAGGAAGTCATCCTGCCCGTGGCCGACAAGCTCGGTGCCGCCGTTGGCGCCTCGCGCGCGGCTGTTGACGCCGGTTATGCCCCGAACGACTGGCAGGTTGGTCAGACCGGCAAGGTGGTCGCACCGCAGCTTTACATCGCCTGCGGCATCTCGGGCGCGATCCAGCATCTCGCCGGCATGAAGGACTCGAAGGTCATCGTCGCGATCAACAAGGACGAGGAAGCACCGATCTTCCAGGTCGCCGACTATGGCCTGGTTGCCGACATCTTTGAAGCCCTGCCGGAGCTCGAAAAGGCGCTCTGAGCGTCATTTCGCAGTTGCGAAAGGACTGGTCAAAGGACCCTTGGCGGTCTATCAATCAGCCGGGTCCGCGCAAGCGGGTCCGGCATTTTCTTGGGTGCCATTTTCGTGCGTGAAGACTGGAACGGGTGAGGAGCAAGACGATGACGGACAAGATCAGCAATGTGGGTGTGGTGGGTGCCGGCCAGATGGGCTGCGGCATTGCCCAGGTCTCCGCCGCCGCCGGCTACAAGGTCACGATCTACGATCTCTCCAAGGAGAGGATCGAAGCGGGGCTGGCCACAATCAACGGCAACCTTGCCCGCCAGGTGACCAACGGCAAGATCACCGACGAGCAGCGCAAGCAGGCGCTCGCCCTGATTTCAGGCTCCGCCGACATCAACGACCTCGCCCCGTCGGATCTCGTGATCGAGGCCGCGACCGAGGACGAGCAGGTCAAGCGCAAGATCTTTGCAACACTTTGCCCGGTGCTGAAGCCCGAGGCGCTGCTGGCGACCAACACCTCCTCGCTATCGATCACCCGTCTGGCCTCCGCCACCGACCGGCCGGAGCGTTTCATGGGCATCCACTTCATGAACCCGGTCCCGGTGATGAAGCTGGTCGAACTCGTGCGCGGCATAGCAACCGAGGAGACGACCTTCACCACGGCCAAGGAATTCGTCTCCTCGCTCGACAAGACGATCACGGTGGCCGAGGACTTCCCGGCCTTCATCGTCAACCGCATCTTGCTTCCGATGATCAACGAGGCGATCTACACGCTTTATGAAGGCGTCGGTTCGGTCGAGGCGATCGACACGGCGATGAAGCTCGGCGCCAACCATCCGATGGGCCCGCTGCAGCTGGCCGATTTCATCGGTCTCGACACCTGCCTCTCGATCATGCAGGTCCTGCATGACGGACTGGCGGACTCGAAGTACCGCCCCTGCCCGCTTCTGGTGAAATATGTTGAGGCCGGCTGGCTGGGTCGCAAGTCCGGCCGCGGTTTCTACGACTATCGCGGCGAGGTGCCGGTCCCGACCCGCTGACGGACATTTCGATCCGGCACGATCCGGCGAAAAGATTTTTGCCCCTCCGGGTAATCATTGGTCGGCCATTCCTCGGAAGAGGAGGGCCGACCCTCTAATTTGCAGGGCAATTAGAGATCCCCCGCATCCCGGAGCAAACATCCATGAAACGCCTCCTCCTTGTCAGCGCAGCCCTCGCCGCCCTGTCCCTGCCGGTTTCTGCAAGCGCCGCCGACAAGCTGCTCAACGCTTCCTACGATATCGCCCGCGAGATCTTTGCCGCCCAGAACGAAGCCTTTGTGAAGGCCAATCCCGGCGTCACCGTCGACCAGTCGCATGGCGGCACTTCGCGTCAGGCCCGCGCCATCGTTGAAGGTCTGGAAGCCGACGTCGTCACCTTCAACCAAGTGATCGACGTGGATTTCCTGGTCAAGAACGGCTTCATCGAAGAGGGCTGGCAGGGAGAATTCCCCAACAATGCTTCGCCTTTCTATTCCTTCCCGTCCTTCCTGGTGCGCGCCGGCAATCCGAAGGGCATCAAGGACTGGGACGATCTCGCCCGTGACGACGTCCAGGTGATCTTCCCGAACCCGAAGACCTCGGGCAATGCCCGCTACACCTATCTGGCCGCCACGGCTTACGCGAAGGAAAAGTTCGCCGGCGATGAGGCGAAGGTGAAGGAATTCGTCGACAAGATCTTCGACAACGTACCGGTCTTCGACACCGGTGGCCGCGCCGCCACGACCACCTTCGTCGAGCGCGAAATCGGCGATGTCATCATCACCTTCGAGGCTGAAACCAAGGCGATCGAAAAGCAATACGGCTCCGACAAGTTCCAGCAGGTCGTGCCGTCGGTGAGCCTGCTCGCCGAGTTCCCGGTCGCGGTTGTCGACAAGGTGGCAAATGAAAAGGGCAGCCAGGATCTGGCGAAGAAGTATCTCGACTTCCTCTACTCGCCGGAAGGTCAGAAGATCGCTGCCGACTTTGGTCACCGCGTCCATGACGAAAAGGTTGCTGCCGAATACAAGGCCCAGTTCCCGGACATCCGCCTGGTGACCGTCGAAGACGTCTTCGGTGGTTGGGCCAAGGTTTCCGAAGAACACTTCGCCGAAGGCGGCATCCTCGACGGAATCTATGGCAGCCGCTAAGGCAGTGCGTTGATGAAAGACAGGCCGGCGGACCACCCGCCGGTCTTGGCGTGAAAGGATCACAGACTTGAAACGGCGTGTCTTGCCGGGCCTGCGACTATCCCTCGGGATAACCCTGGTCTATGCGGCGATCATCATTCTACTGCCGCTGATGGCGCTGGTCTTCAAGGCCGCGAGCCTCGGCCCCCTCGACTACTGGCGCATCGTCTCTTCGGAGCGTGCGCTGGCGAGTTATGGCGTCACGATCGGCTCGGCGCTCGTTGCCACACTGTTCAATCTCGTCTTCGGCCTGGCGCTGGCCTGGGTGCTGGTACGTTACCGCTTTCCCGGTCGCCGCATCGTCGATGCGCTCGTCGATCTGCCCTTTGCCCTGCCGACAGCGGTCGCCGGCATCGCGTTGACAACGCTCTTTGCCTCGAACGGCTGGTTCGGCTCGGCCCTCGCCGAAATCGGCATCAAGGTCGCCTATACGCCGCTCGGCATCATGGTCGCCATGGCCTTCACCAGCATTCCCTTCATTGTCCGCACGGTCCAGCCCGTCCTGGAAGAGCTCGATCCGGCGCTCGAAGAGGCCGGCCAGACGCTGGGCTCGACCGACTGGGGCATTTTCCGCCGGGTGATGCTGCCGCTTTTGACGCCGGCCCTGCTTGCCGGCACGTCGCTGGCCTTTGCCCGCAGCCTGGGCGAATTCGGGGCAATCATCTTCATTGCCGGCAACCAGCCCTTCTCGACCGAGATCACGGCACTGCTCGCCTTCATCCGGCTTGAGGAATACGACTATCCGGCCTCTGCCGCGATTGCCTCCGTTATGCTGATCGCCGCCTTCGTCATGCTGGCGGTCACCAATTATCTTCAGGCCCGCGCCCTGCGCTACACGGTGAAAGGCTGACCCATGAGCCAGATCACGAAAGGCCGCAGACCACCCCGCGTCGGTGACGCGCCAATCTTCAAATGGAGCCTGATTGCGGCGGTGCTGGTCATGGTGCTGCTCTTCATCGTGGCGCCGCTGGCTGTCATCGCTGAACAGGCTTTCTCTCGCGGCCTGCCCTTCTTCCTGGACAGCATCGCCGATCCGGATACCCGACATGCGATCACCCTGACGGTCATCACGGCCCTGATCGCGGTGCCCTTGAACACCATCTTTGGCGTCGCGGCCGCCTGGGCTATCACCAAGCACGACTTCCGTGGCAAACGCCTGCTCACGATCCTGATCGAGATCCCCTTCTCGGTCTCGCCGATCGTAGCCGGGGTCTCCTACCTGTTCGTCTATGGTCTGCAGGGCCTGTTTGGTCCGGCGCTGGACAGCATGGAACTGAAGATCATGTTTGCCCTGCCGGGCATCGTGCTCGCCTCGATGTTCGTCACCGCCCCCTTCGTGGCGCGCGAACTGATCCCGCTGATGCAGGCCCAGGGACGGGACCTCGAAGAGGCTGCCACCTCTCTGGGCGCCAGCGGCTGGCGTACCTTCTTCTCGATCACCTTGCCCAACATCAAATGGGCGCTGCTCTATGGCGTGGTGCTATGCAATGCCCGCGTCATGGGTGAGTTCGGTGCCGTCTCGGTGGTGTCAGGCAATATTCGCGGCCAGACCAATACGCTACCGCTGCACATCGAGCTGCTCTACCACGACTACAACGCCGTCGGCGCCTTCGCCGCCGCCTCGATCCTGGCGACGCTCGCGCTCGTCACGCTGGTGGCCAAGGTCCTGCTGGAACGCCAGGGCGCCGGGCGCCGCAACCGCCCGCAGACGCTGGCCGGCACACAGAATTCCTCGGAGGTACCCTCGTGAACATTCGCCTCGACAGCGTCGTCAAGACCTTCGAAACCTTCCGCGCCGTCCATGGCGTCTCCCTCGATATCCAGAGCGGCGAACTCGTGGCGCTGCTCGGGCCTTCCGGCTCCGGCAAGACGACGATCCTGCGCATGGTCGCCGGCCTCGAATTTGCAGATGGTGGACATATCCATTTCGGCGAGGAAGATGCGACCGATATTCCCGTCCGCGATCGCGGCGTCGGCTTCGTTTTTCAGCATTATGCGCTTTTCCCGCATATGACGGTGCCCGAAAACATCGCCTTCGGCATGAAGGTGTCGAAGGTCAAGCGCTCCAGCGCCGACATCGACCGTCGCGTCGAGGAGCTCTTGTCGCTGGTTCAGCTTTCAGGCCTGGGCGAACGTTTTCCCGGCCAGATCTCTGGCGGTCAGCGGCAGCGCGTGGCGCTCGCCCGTGCGCTTGCCGTCGATCCGCGCGTGCTCTTGCTCGACGAGCCCTTTGGCGCTCTTGACGCCAATGTCCGTCGCGACCTGCGCCGCTGGCTGCGCTCGATCCATGACGAACTCGGCATCACCACACTCTTCGTCACCCACGACCAGGAAGAGGCGCTGGATCTCGCCGATCGGGTGGTGATCCTCGACAAGGGCAAGATCGTCCAGCAGGGAACGCCCGAAGAGGTCTGCCGTCATCCGGTCAATGCCTTCGTCATGCGTTTCCTCGGCGACACCAATGCCCTGAAGGCAACCGTCTCGAATGGGAAGGCGACCGTCGGCAACATGACCTATGCGGCAGACGGCCTGAAGGACGGGCCGGCGGAACTTCTGTTTCGTCCGACGGACGTGACATGGAGCGAAGACGCATCGAAAGGTGTGGCGGCAACGATCCAGCGGGTTCTGGATCGGCCGGGCTCGCGTCGAGTGCTCGCCAGGACAGCCGGGGACACCACCGTCGAGTTCGACGTTTCCCCCGACTTCGCCAAAAAGAAGGGCGATCAGGGATTCATCGAGATCCTGCGACCCCGCGTCTACGCGCTGTAATGCGATAGACCGCCAGCTCAGTCCCCGGAGTCTCAGGAGACAGACCCAGCGTAATCGAGGCCTTGAGGCAATCTTAAGGTTTGATTGCCAAGATTTACCCTCATGGGTAACAGCGAGACGATGAGAGATCGATTGAGATTGGCCGCAGCGTCAATCGGGCTTGCGGCTTTGGTCGCGGGCTCTCTCTGGCTTATCGCGCAATCCCTGGTCGCCCAGGCGAACCGCCAGCAACTCAACGACATCTTGCAGGCTGCGGTGATCCGCCTTGAGCGGCAGATCGATCTCGCCGTCATCAGCATGGGAGAGCTGGGGGCTCAGGGCCCCTATGGCTGCTCGCCTGCGGTTAGCAAAGCAATCGAAGACATCGCCTTCCGGTCCGTCTCGATCCGGGAAATCCGTGTCGCTTCGGCGAAAGGAGTATGCTGGGCGGATAACGCGCATGAAGACATGTTTCGGGATGCCCTGTCCTCCTTAAAACCCGTAGCGGCCATCAATCCCGCCTATGAACTTGCCCCCATTGATGCTGCCGAATGGAAAGGCCTGATGGTCCGCTGGACCAGCGAAGATGGCAACCTCGCAGCTTTTCTCGCAACGGACGGTCTGCTCTTCGATATCCTGCCCGGAGAGCTGCGTGACCATGCGCATCTGGAAATGATGCTGAGCGACCAACGAGTGGTCTCGAATTATGCGCCAGAGGGTGCGAAAGCCCCGGATGCAGATTACAGCGAGTTCGGAACGGCGTCCGAACGCTACCCGATCCATGTCAGGCTGATGCTCGACGAGAACGCCGTGGCATCTCGCAGCAACACTTTCGGCGCCGACATCATCGCAATCGCGGGCCTTATTTCGTTGGGATTGGGTTATCTTGGTGCGAGGGGCCTGATGCGTCCGCGTACACCCCTGCAGGAACTGGATGAAGCGCTGGCCCGAGGCCATATTCATCCCGTCTACCAGCCGCTTTTCTGCCTTGAGAGCGGCAAGATGACCGGCTTCGAAATGCTGGCGCGCTGGACGAAGCCGGACGGCAGCAGCATATCGCCCGCCGTTTTCATTCCACTGGCCGAGGGCAGCGGTCGGATCAATGGACTGACCCTGGCGCTCCTCGACAAGGCCGGCTCCGATATCAGCGACATGCTACGACGCAACGAGGCTCTCAAGCTTTCCTTCAACGTGACCCCGGATCAGTTGATAGAGCCTGGGTTTGTCCTGACATTGGCTGCGAAGGTGGCCCAGACCCGCTTGAATCCAAAGCAATTGGTCATCGAGATCACCGAACGCCAGCCGATCACCGACATCCAGGCGGCACTCAGGGCATCTCGAGACCTGGCGGATTTCGGCGTGCGGATTGCATTGGATGACGCCGGTACGGGCCACAACGGCTTGTCCTCCTTGCACGCTCTTCAGGCGCATTACCTCAAGATCGACAAATACTTCGTCGATGGCGTGGCGCTCGACCGCAAGTCCAGCGTGCTCGTAGAAGCGCTCATCTCGCTCGCAAGCAAGTTCGGCATGGACGTCGTCGCCGAGGGGATCGAGACAGAGGAACAGCGTCAGAAGCTTCTGGACCTCGGAATTCGCGAGGGGCAGGGCTATCTCTTTGCGAAACCTCTGTCGGCCAGTGAACTGATTGCCAGGGTCGAGCACAGCCCGATGGCCGCATCCCTGGCAGCTTAAACGATCCGTTTATCGCTGCTGGGTCGCCGCAGCCACCACCAATGCCTTGGCATCCGCTCCGTCCCAGACGGCCGGGCCATTCATGCTGCCGAGCAGACAGCCCTTGCCGTCAACGAGCAGGGTGACCGGCAGACCGAAGGCAAGCCCCTCGCGCTTCAGCTGGTTGAAGACACCCATAGAGGCGTCGCGGTAGAGACCGAGTGCATCGACACCGGTCTCCTCAAGGAAGGTCTGCGGCTTCTCGACATCGCCGGTATCGATGTTGATGGCGAGCACCTGGAAAGCCTCACCGCCGGCGGCCTTCTGCAGATTGTTGAGGGCCGGCATTTCCTCACGGCAGGGCACGCACCAGGTGGCCCAGAGATTGATCAGCACCGTCTTGTCGGCGAAGTTGGCCATGGTCATCGGCGTGCCGGCCTTGTCCTGGAAATTGAGCCCCTGGATGAGCTTGGGCTCGCTGACCGGGATCATCGCCGCGACCTCGCCCTTGAGATAAGGCTTCAAGGCCTCCGCCTGAGCGACAGAACCCTCGCATTGGCTGGCATCCGCCGTCTCCACGGCATTGCCAGATGTGGTCTCTCTCACGTATACCGCAGCCGCGCCGGCGACGATGCCGGCGACCGCCGCAATTGCAACCAGCTTGGTGGGGAAGAGACCCGCGGGTTTCTTTTCTGTCATGTCATTCTCCAGGACGGGCATTCCATGGCCGAGGACATCAAGGACACCAAATCCTCCAACCAGATGTGGGGCGGTCGCTTCGCCTCCGGGCCGTCGGCCATCATGGAGGAGATAAATGCCTCCATCGGTTTCGACAAGAAGCTTTACGCCCAGGATATCCGCGGCTCAAAGGCGCATGCGACCATGCTGGCGCACCAAGGCATCATCTCGGCCGAAGATAAAGACAAGATCCTTCACGGCCTGGACACGATCCTGTTAGAGATCGAAAGCGGCCAGTTCGTCTTCTCGCGCAAGCTCGAAGACATTCACATGAATGTCGAGGCACGCCTTGCCGAACTGATCGGCCCGGCCGCCGGCCGTCTGCACACCGCGCGCTCGCGCAACGATCAGGTGGCGCTCGATTTCCGCCTCTGGGTGAAGGAAGAGCTGCAGAAGACGGAAGCTGCCCTTTCCGGCCTGATTGCGGCATTCCTCGACCGGGCCGAAGAGCATGCCGACACCGTGATGCCTGGCTTCACCCATCTCCAGACGGCCCAGCCGGTGACTTTCGGGCATCATTGCATGGCCTATGTCGAGATGTTTGGCCGTGACCGCCAGCGCGTCCGCCATGCCATCGAACACCTGGACGAAAGCCCGATCGGGGCGGCAGCCCTTGCCGGCACCGGATACCCGATCGACCGTCACATGACGGCAAAGGCGCTCGGTTTCCGCGAGCCGACCCGTAACTCGATCGACACCGTCTCCGACCGCGATTTCGCGCTCGAATTCCTTTCGATCGCCTCGATTGCCGCCGTGCACCTGTCGCGGCTGGCCGAAGAGATCGTCATCTGGTCGACGCCGCAATTCGGCTTCATCCGCCTGTCGGATGCCTTCTCCACCGGCTCCTCGATCATGCCGCAGAAGAAGAACCCGGATGCCGCCGAACTCGTGCGCGCCAAGACCGGCCGCATCAACGGCTCGCTGATCGCGCTCCTGACCGTCATGAAGGGCCTGCCGCTCGCCTATTCCAAGGACATGCAGGAAGACAAGGAACAGGTCTTCGACGCCGCCGAAAGCCTGGAACTGGCGATTGCCGCGATGACCGGCATGGTCACCGACATGACCATCCGCACCGACAAGATGAAGGCGGCTGCCGGCTCCGGTTATTCGACCGCGACCGATCTCGCCGACTGGCTGGTGCGCGAAGCCGGCCTTCCCTTCCGCGACGCCCACCATGTCACGGGCAATGCCGTTGCCATGGCCGAGAAGAAGGGTTGCGATCTCGCCGAGCTTTCGCTCGAAGAGCTGCAGAGCATCAATGCGGCCATCACCGCCGATGTCTTCAACGTGCTGACAGTGGAAGCCTCCGTGGCCAGCCGCAAGAGCTTTGGCGGCACGGCACCCTCGGAAGTCAGGAAACAGATCGCCTGGTGGCGGGCACGCAACTGAAAGGACAACCGATCACGGCAACGCATGCCGTTCATCACGAGATCAGGGGTGCACAAGCGCCCCTTTTTTCTGTACAGGCTAGCACAACGATATTTCTTTGGACCGGGTCATGGTGAATTCGCTGAAACGCACGACACTCACGCTCTCTCTGGTGCTGGCCACCGCGCTGGCGCTGTCCGCCTGCGGCCGCAAGGGCGAGCTCGATCCGCCGAGCACACCGGTTGACCAGCAGAACAAGCGTGGCGTCGAGGTCCAGAGGACCCCGGACAGCCCCTTCCTCCTCGATCCGCTTCTTTGACAGGGCTTAATCCGTGAACCATTTCGAGTATCGCGACGGCGTTCTCTACGCCGAAGGCGTGGCGATCCCCGCAATTGCCGAGGCTGTCGGCACACCCTTCTACTGCTATTCGACAGCGACGCTGGAGCGTCACTACAAGGTCTTTTCCAAGGCCTTCGACGGTGTTGATGCCCTCGTCTGCTACGCGATGAAAGCCAATTCCAACCAGGCCGTGCTGAAGACGCTGGGCCGCCTCGGCGCAGGCGTTGACGTGGTCTCGGAAGGCGAACTCCGCCGCGCACTGGCTGCCGGCATCCCGGCAGAGCGGATCATGTTCTCCGGCGTCGGCAAGACGCCGAGCGAGATGGATCTCGCGCTCGAGGCCGGCATCTACTGCTTCAACGTCGAGAGCGAGCCGGAGCTAGAAGTCCTGAACCAGCGAGCCATCAAGGCCGGCAAAAAGGCGCATGTCTCCTTCCGCATCAATCCTGACGTGGATGCCAAGACCCATGCCAAGATCTCGACCGGCAAGAAGGAAAACAAGTTCGGCATTTCCTACGAGCGCGCGCGCGCCGTCTATGCTCGAGCAGCGACGCTGGAAGGCATCAAGGTCTCCGGCATCGACATGCATATCGGCAGCCAGATCACCGATCTGCAGCCCTTCGAAGACGCCTTCCGTCTGCTGCGTGAACTCGTCAAGACGCTGAGAAGCGACGGCCATCAGATCGATCACGTCGATGTCGGCGGCGGCCTCGGCATTCCTTACAAGGACGACAACAATCCGCCGCCCGAGCCGGATGCCTATGCGAAGATCGTCAAGGACCAGCTCTCCGGCCTAAACTGCCGCATCGTCACCGAACCCGGCCGCCTGATTGTCGGCAATGCCGGCATCCTGGTGACCGAGGTGATCTATGTGAAGGACGGCGGCGACAAGACCTTCGTCATCGTCGACGGCGCGATGAACGACCTGATCCGCCCGACGCTCTACGAGGCCTATCACGAGATCAGGCCGGTGGTGATTTCGGCGGCGAATGCCCCGCGCATCAAGGCCGATGTCGTGGGTCCCGTCTGCGAGACCGGCGACTATCTGGCGCTCGACCGCGAGATGGCCATGCCCAAGCCCGGCGACCTGATCGCGGTTGGCTCGGCCGGTGCCTATGGCGCGGTGCAGGCCGGCACCTACAACACCCGCCGGCTGGTGCCGGAGGTGCTGGTGAACGGCAACGAGTTCCACGTGATTCGCCCCCGTCCGACCTATGACGACCTGATCGCGCTCGACAGCGTGCCCGACTGGCTGGCCTGATCCATTCACAATTCGGCGATGAGGCGGGAAAAACTCCCGCCTTTTCTCTGCCGCCCTCGTCTTCGCCACAAAGACTGCTATCTTCGAGAACAATCAGCCGTGTCTGACGCGCGGCGCTCTCGGAGACCAGACGGATGAGCTCTTCCCGCCCGGCCGGCCACAGGAAAGGCGCCTTCAAGGACGACCCGAAGCTCGCGCGCCGCGTGGGCGTGAAACGTGTGCTCGCCCGCTCCGTGCTGTTTGCCGAGCGTCTGCTGCCGCTCTTCCTGCCGATACTCGGGATTGCCGCGCTCTTCGTCTCGCTTGCCTGGTTCGGCATATACCGCGAAGTACCCGATCTCGTTCGCCTGGCGATCGTCTTCGTCCTCGTCTTTGCCTTCGTCGCCTCCTTCCTGCCCTTCTTCAAAGTTCGTCTGCCGAGCATCTCCGAAGCCGACAGGCTGCTTGAGGAGCGCAACGGGCTCGACCATCAGCCGGTGGCGGTGCAGGACGACCAGATCGCGGCAGACACACCCTTTGCCCGGGCGCTCTGGCAGGAACACCAGCGGCGCATGGCCGAGCGCATCGCAGCGCTCGACGCCGGCCTGCCGCAGCCCGACATCGCCCGCTACGACCGTTACGCGCTGCGCGCCGTACCGGCCCTGCTCTTCGTCACGGCGCTCGCTTATTCCGGCTCCAACGGGGCAGGCTCGATTGCCGATGCCTTCCGCCAGCATGTGCCGGAAAGCGAGGCGCCGGCGATCCGCATCGACGCCTGGATCACGCCACCCGGCTATACAGGCCAGCCACCGGTCTTCCTTTCGGGCCTCGGCACCCAGGACGCAGCCGGCGTGACCGTGCCGCAGAAATCCAAGGTCACCGTACGCATCAGCGGCGGGCCGTCGGACGAGAAGGTTCTCTTCGTCAAGCAGTCGGACGGCGCCGTACTCGACGTCGCCGAGAAGGACGACCCGTCGCGCCCGCAGGCGGCAGCGGCCAACACGGCGGGGGCACAACCGGACCCGGTTGCGACGCCCGCAGCGGCCAATGCGCCGATGGTGGCGCGCACCCACGAACTGGAGCTGGACGAGGCCGGTGAACTGCGCGTCGCGGACCGCACCTGGACGATCGGTGTCACCCCCGACAGGGCGCCGGAGATCGCCTTTGACGGTGTGCCGCGCCGCGCGATCAACGGCGCACTCGAAATCGCCTTCACCGCCAAGGACGATTACGGCCTGCAGAAGGCCCATGCCGAGATCGTGCCGCTGGAGGAACAGCCGGGTGCGACACCGCTTTATCCGCATCCCGACTACAAGCTCGACCTGCCGCGCCACAATGCGCGCGACACCAAGGGTGTCGCCAGCCGCAACATCACCGAACATCCGCTCGCCGGCCAGATGGTCAGGATCACGCTGGTCGCGACCGACGGCGCCGGCCAGACCGGCCGCAGCGAGCCGATTGAAATGCAACTGCCCGGCCGCAACTTCAGCGACCCTCTGGCAGCAGCCGTGGCCGAGCAGCGCAAGGTGTTTGCCCTCGATACCCGCCAGATGCCGAAGGCGATCGAGCTCAACGAAGCCCTGGTGATCCGTCCAGACGAGACGATCCCGGATCTCGGCAACTTCATCGCCATCGAAAGCGCCCGCTCGCGCATGAACATGGCGGAGGGCGAGGAGCAGCTGAAGGATACGGCCGACTATCTCTGGGAGATTGCGCTTGGTATCGAGGATGGTGACCTGTCGCTCGCCGAGCGCCGGCTGCGCGATGCCCAGCAGGCACTGTCGGATGCGCTGGAAAACGGCGCAAGCGATGAAGAAATCCAGCGGCTGATGGCGGAACTGCGCTCGGCCATGCAGGAATTTCTCCAGCAGCTCGCCGAACGCATGCAGAACCAGCAGGGCGGAGAGCAGCAGCAGAACGCACAGAACATGTTGCGTCAGCAGGATCTCGACAATCTGCTCGACCAGCTGGAAAACCTCGCGCGTTCCGGCAATCGCGACCAGGCGCAGCAGCTCTTGTCCGAGCTGCAGCGGATGATGAACAACCTCCAGGCCGGTCGCCCGCAGCAGGGCCAGCAGCAGCAGAACAGCGAGGCACGCCGCCAGATCGACAGGCTCGGCGAGATCATGCAGGAGCAGCAGCGGCTGATGGACGAGACCTTCCGGCTCGATCAGGCGCTGCGCGACCGCATGCAGCGCGGCGACCCGCAGCAGGGCGAAGAGGGTGCCGAGGGTCAGCAGCAACAGGGCGAGCAAGGTCAACAGGGACAACAAGGCCAACAGGGCCAGCAGAACCTCGACGGCATGACGGCCGAACAGCTGCGCGAGGCGCTGCGCCAACTGCGCGAACAGCAGGAACAGCTGGGCCAGCAGCTGGGTGAACTGCAGGAGGGCCTGAGAGGCATGGGCATGGAGCCGGGCCCGGGCTTTGGCGAGGCGCAACAGGAAATGCAGGGCGCCGGCGAAGCGCTGGGCCAGGGCGAAGGTGATCGGGCCGTGCAGGGCCAGGGTCGCGCCATGGAGGCCCTGCGCCAGGGTGCTCGCGACATGATGAACCAGATGATGCAGGCGCAGCAGGGCCAGGACGGCCAGGGACCGCAGATGGGTCAGGGTCAGGGCAACCAGGACGGTCGCGACCCGCTGGGTCGTCCGCGCGCCACCAGCGGCCCGGATTTCGGCGAGCAGGTCAAGGTGCCCGACGAAATCGACGTCCAGCGCGCCCGCGAAATCCTGGAGGCGATCCGTGAGAAGCTCGGCGAGAATTCCAGCCCCGAGATCGAGCGGCAATATCTGGAGCGGTTGCTGGATATCCAGTAAGGCTCCAGCGGTTGTGCACAACAGAAAACGCCCGCGTCAGCGGGCGTTTGTTTGTTCAGCGATAGGAGTGAGGTCTCAGCTGGCCAGCGCCAAAGCCACCGCCTTGCGGATATCCGGCAGGGCAAAGGGCTTGGAGACAACATCAACGATCTTGGCCGAGAGGTCGTCGGCACGCTCGCGCTGCTCGGCATAGCCGGTCATCAGCAGGATCTTCATGTCGGGGAATTCGGAATGGGCGCGGTGCGCAAGTTCGATGCCGTCCATGACCGGCATGCGGATATCGGACAGCAGCAGGTCGAAGGCGCCTTCGGAGAGCTTTTCGAGACCTTCGGCCCCATCGGCCGCCTCATGCGTCTCGTGGCCGTCGAGGCGAAGCGCCCGGGCAACGAAGGAGCGCAGCGAGTCTTCGTCTTCGGTGATCAGGATTCTCGCCATGGTTGAATTCCACTCTCGCGCTGTTGAGCCTTGCGAGAGGCAAATCACCAGATCTTCCTTGTCGAGTGGTAAACGCCGGACCCGCAGTCCGGCGCGATGGTTAACAGCTCACTGCCGTCGGATGGTCAGATGTTCCCTTCTGGAACGGCCTATGCGTCGCCCGTGACGACACCGACGAAGGGCAGTTCGCGGAAGGCATAGGCCACGTCCATGCCGTAACCGACGACGAAATAGTCGGGGCATTCGAAACCGACATAATCGGCCTCAAACTTTTCTTTTCGCTTCACTTTCTTGTCGAGAAGAACGGCGATCGTGACGTTTGCCGCACCGCGCTCATACATCAGTTCCTTGGCGAAAAGCAGGGTCCGACCGGACTCCAAGATATCGTCGATCAGGAGGATATTGCGCCCCTTCACGTCGCTGTCGATGTCCTTGATGATCTTCACGCCCTGCGAAACCGTGCCTGTGCCATAGCTGGACAGGGTGATGAATTCGACTTCGGGGGCGAGACCCACGTCATGCAACGCACGAATGAGGTCGGCGGCGAAGATGAAGGAGCCCTTGAGCACCGATATGACCAGAAGATCGTCGCACGGACCCTTCATGATGTCCTGGGCAAGCTCCAGATTGCGCTGCCGGATCTGTTCGGCGGTAAAGAGCGGTTCGATGTTCTTTCCGCGAACAACGGGCATGGGAAACTCCTTGCTGATCGACCTCAGGTCCTTGGCCGGCGATGTGCCGGAAAGGCAAGGCCCTTAGCACACCGGCAGTGGCTTAGGCACCCGCCTCTTCGAAGGAAAGCCGGACTTCCGGCATTTTTCCACCAGGATGCTGGAGGCGGGTGACGATCCCGCGGCTTTCGCCGCCATCGAGACTGTCGGCAGGCGGCTCGATATAGGTGCTGGCGATCACCTGCCCGTCGATCAGAAGATCGGCGCGAAGCTTCGGTAGCGAGATTTCCCGCGCCGTGCGATTTTCGACAATCGCATTGAGAAGCAGCACGCGCATGCCGTTGCGGTCCTGGGCAGTCAGGTTCACATGGGTGAAATCGAGCGGCTTGGCGGCAATTTCCGGATGTTCGTCACCGCCGAACACCAGCTGTCCGGCAACGGAGAAGATCGTCACGAAAGCGATCGCAACCAGAAGCGAAAAGGCGACATCGGAGAGCCGCTGCAGCCGTGCCTCGATCGCATCGACGAGCCGGCGCATGCCCTGGGTGAGGCCGGACGATGAGGGCTGGGAGGCTGGCGCACCGGCCGGACGCAACGCAGGCTTTGCGGTCTCGCGAACCGTCACGAATTGCGCGTCGACGACATCGGCGCGGACAGCACGCTGGTTGAGCGGCTCGATCCGCCTGCGGGCACGATCGGGCGGCAGGAGATCGAGGTCTGCAGCGGGAGCCTGCTTCTGATAACGGAAAGCGCTCATGATGCGCACCTTTCGCACAGCCAAAATCGGATACCCCGAAACTCGGCGGTTGAAACGAATCCTCTCCAGACGTAAATTCAAATGGTTAATGCTTCGGAAAGACGGGCTCAAAAGCCTCGGGTCCCGGAGCATGTTTACCGGCCGTTGACGATCTTCGTTTACGAGCCCCAGACCTCGGACACGTCAGACTGGGCCCCCTTTGATCCATTTCGAAAATGTCGGCCTGCGCTATGGGATGGGACCGGAGATCCTCCGCGACCTGACCTTCGACCTGCCGAAGGGATCCTTCCAGTTCCTGACCGGCCCGTCCGGCGCCGGCAAGACCACGCTGCTGCGTCTGCTGTTCATGTCGCTGCAGCCGACGCGTGGACTGATCCGCAGCTTCGGCCGCGACATCACCAGCATCCCTCGAAGCGAGCTGCCGATGCTGCGCCGACGCGTCGGCATCGTCTTCCAGGATTTTCGCCTGCTCGACCATCTGACCACCTACGAGAACGTGGCACTGCCGCTCAGGGTGCGTGGCAAGGCCGAGCAGACCTACCGGCAGGACGTCATCGAACTCTTGAAATGGGTGGGCCTCGGCGAACGCATCAACGTGCTGCCGCCGGTGCTCTCGGGCGGCGAGAAGCAGCGTGTGGCGATTGCCCGCGCCCTGATCGACCGGCCGGAAATCCTGCTCGCCGACGAGCCGACGGGCAATGTCGATCCGCCGATGGCCCGCCGCCTGCTGAGCCTGTTCCTGGAATTGAACCGTCTCGGCACGGCAGTGGTGATTGCCACCCATGATCTGGCGCTGATGGACCAGGTGGATGCGCGCCGGATGATCCTCACCGACGGGCGGCTCGACATCTATGAATGAGATCCCCCAGAACGCGAATCAGAACCCTGGACAGAAAAAGCGCCGCGTCGAAATGACGGTACGGCCAACAGCACCGATCCTGCCGCCCTCCAACATTCAGGGCAATGCCCTGATGGTGGTGATCGCCATCATGGCCTTTCTCGCCTGTCTGACGCTCGGTGCGGTCTCCATGGTACGCGCCACGGCCGCCGGCTGGCAGAGCCAGATCTCCCGCGAAATCACCATCCAGATCAAGCCGGAGGACGGTCTCGACATGGGTGCGGCCCTCGTCAAGGCCCGCGATCTGGCGCTGACCTTTGTCGGGACCCGCGATGGCCAGATCATGGACGACAGCGCCACCGCCCGTCTGCTCGAACCCTGGCTTGGAACGGGCTTGAACCTCGAAGACCTGCCAGTACCCCGGCTGATCGTCATCACGATCGACGAGACCAATCCGCCCGATTTCGAGGCCATGCGCGCCCTTCTGAAGGAGGAGGTGCCGCAGGCCTTCCTCGACGACCATCGAACCTGGGTCGATCGGCTGGTGCAGATGGCCAGAACCACAGTGCTGATCGGCTCCGGCATTCTGATCCTGGTTTTCACCGCGATGGTGCTGACGGTGGTCTTTGCGACACGCGGCGCACTGTCGGGCAATCGCCACATCATCGAGGTGCTGCATTTTGTCGGGGCAGAAGGCAACTTCGTCGCCCAGGAATTCCAGAAGCACTTCCTGAAGATCAGTCTCAAGGGTGCAGCCGTCGGCGGCTTTCTGGCGGCATCATTCTTCGCACTGGCCAGCTTCTGGCAGAGCCGTTCGCTCGCGACGCCTGAAAGCGATCAGGCAACCGCCTTGTTCGGCACCTTCACGATCGGCTGGGGCGGCTATCTCGGCATCTTCGCCACCATGATCGTCATCGCGCTTTTGACCACGATCACCGCGCGAATTACGGTCATGCGCACGATTTACGAAATCGATCTGATCCGCTCCGATCCGGCCCGCACCGATGGCCTGCTGGACGACTGACGAAATCTCGTATGTTGACTTGCCTTAAAGCCGCCTGTTCGCTGTGAGAAATCCCGGCTATTCACGGGCAATGAGCATGGATCGCATGACGCCAAATCAACCGTTGCGTGACGGCGGCCGGCCCCGTTCGGGCGGCGGCCTGTTTGCGCGAAACGGCTTGATTCGCAGGGCTTTGCGCTATGGCGGCATGGTGGTCATCCTCTGCATTGCTGTGCTCGTCGCCGGCTTTTTGATCTTTGCTGATTCGGTCACCAGCATGCGTCCGCCCGAGACGGCGAAGGCCGATGCGATCGTCGTTCTCACGGGTGGATACCAGCGCATCGAACAGGCGATCGATCTTTTGAAGCGTGGCTATGGCGAGCGCCTGCTGATTTCGGGCGTCAACCCGGCAACCACGGCAAGCCAGATCCGCAAGACCACACGCACCTCACCCGACCTTTTCGCATGCTGCGTCGACATCGGTTACGGCGCCATCGACACGATCGGCAATGCCAACGAGACGGCGATCTGGATCCGTGACAAGGGCTACAAGTCCGTTCTCGTCGTCACCAGCAACTACCATCTTGCCCGCAGCCTGATGGAACTTCGCCGCAGCGATCCGGACACGCAGTTCATCGGCTACCCCGTGGTGAATGCGGATCTGAAAACCCGCGCCTGGTACAGCGAGCCGGACGCGATGCGCACCATGCTCGCCGAATATGGCAAGACCGTCATCGCCTATCTCAGGGGCCTGACAGGCTGGAGCCGGGATCAGGGCCTGCGTCCGGAAGGCGAAATCACCGAATCTGGCCGCAGCTCCTGACGCTTCAGCGCATGTGAGCGCTTTTGCTCACGGGACTTTTCCTCTAAGCACGTCTTCGCCCGCCCTCGAGAGCCCCACATCATGATTGCCTTGCGTTCCGTCATCTTCAACACCGCCTTCTATGCCAACATGATCATCCGGATGATCGTGCTGTTTCCGATCTACTTCCTGCTGCCCCGCAAGAAGGCTTTCTTCGTGCCGAAGGATTGGGCGCGCGCGAACCACTGGCTGATGGAAAAGATCGTCGGCACGACCTTCACCGTCGAGGGGCTCGAGAACATTCCCGAAGGCGGCTACATTCTGGCGCCGAAGCATCAGTCCTTCTGGGACACCTACGCGCTGCTGCCCTGGCTGGACGATCCGGTCTACATCCTCAAGCGCGAGCTGATGTGGATCCCGATCTTCGGCTGGTATGTCGCCAAGCAGCGGATGATCCCGGTCAATCGCGGCGCCAAGGGCAAGGTGATGGCCCAGGTGATCGAGCGCACCAAGATGGAAATGGCCAATGGCCGTCAGCTGATCATCTATCCCGAAGGCACGCGCCGTCCGCCGGGCGCGCCCCCGGACTACAAATACGGCATCGCCCGCCTGTACCGCGACATCAATGTCCCGGTCGTGCCGGTCGCCATGCATCCCGGCCTGTTCTGGCCGCGCCGCAAGTTCCTGCGCTTTCCCGGCCATTTCACCGTACGCATCCTGCCACCGATTCAACCGGGCCTCGATCCGGATGTTTTCCACGAGACATTGATGACGCAGCTGGAAGCAGTCAGCGACGAGCTTCTGGTGAAGACGGCCAAGGAAAACCCGCATCTGCCCCTGCCGCCGACAGCCGTCAACCGGCTGAAGGAACTCGGAGCGCTCTGAGCGCATTTGGCGAGGAAGGGTCCGGCCTCAGGCCGGATCGACCGCAATGGCGGCTGCAACGCTTTCGAGCCAGTGGTCGCGGATACCGAGTTCGCGCATGTGGGAAACGGTGTTTGCGACATAGACGGGATTGGGTCCCGAGCGGCCAACGGCGCTTTCGACGATCCGCGCCGCTTCCTCGACCGTGATGGCGCCCGCATATTGTGGATGGGCCCGGTCGATGACGTAGGTGAGCGCCCGGACGGTGCGACCGTCGGCCAGTGTCGTGCGGACCTGCCGTTCGAGATAGACGCTGGTGACAAGCTCGCGTTCGCGCAGATAGTCGACGGTCGACTGCCAGTCGGAGGGAAGGACACGGAAAGCAACGCCCTTGCAGGAGCCGCCGCGGTCAAGGCCAAGCACGAGACCCGGCCGCTCCTCGGTGCCACGATGGACATAGGAGCGCACGCAGAGTGATCGACGATAACCGCCGAGACGGGCAAGCACCCGTTCCTCATAGGGAAACCCGGGGTTCCACATCAGCGAGCCGTAGCCAAAGACCCAAAATTCGTCCATATCCCACGCCAATCCAAAACACGTGAAGTGACCGCAACGAGGAGCATCCCATGGCCATGTCGACCGCGCCCGAAAGCACGATCAGCCGCAAGGTTGTTCGGCTCGGCGTTTTGATCGTCCTCGTCATCGCTGTCTATAGCGTCGGGTGGTATTTCGCTGCGGAATTTCTGAAGAAGCGCATTCTGGCCTTCTTCGGCGGCGGAAATCCGGCCGGAATCACGGCAACCTGCGAGGACGCGACGATGGGCGGCTATCCCTTCCGCTTCCGCCTCAATTGCTCGGGACTGGCCTTCGACGATCATTTCCAGGGTGTCGCGGCCTCCTTCGGCCCCGTGCGCGCAGCCGCCCAGATCTACAATCCCGGCCATATCGTCTGGGAGATGGACGGACCCGCAGAAATCCGCTCGGCGCTTGGCCTCAACACGGCGCTGGACTGGACCAACATGCAGTCGAGCTTCCGCATCGGCCTGTCGGGCCTTTCGCGCAGTTCGCTGGTCATGGAAGGCCTGAATGCGACGGTGACCTCAACGGTCTCTAGCCTGCAATTGCAGGTGACGGCCCCGAGCGCCCAGTCGCATGTCCGCCAGAACGAAGGCAATCTCGACTATGCGACGCTGGTGCGCGACGTCTCGGTCTCGCTCGACGGCAACAGGATCGCCCTGCCGCCGATTTCCGCAAGCCTTGACGCCACCTTTGCCGACAAGGGCGGCCTGTTGGATCCGCGCGTGGCGCAGGAGCAGAAGCTCTACGGTACGAAGGGCGAGATCCGCCGCATGGTCATCGATCTCGGCGAAGGCCGGGTGCTGACGCTCACAGGCCCCTTCCAGGTGGGTGACGACGGACTGGTTTCCGGTCGGATCAAGGTGGAAATCGAGCAGATCGGCGCCTGGCGGGATGCCATGAAGACGGCTTATCCCGAGCAGGCCGACATGATCGACAATGTTGCCAATGTGCTGCGAGCGCTCGCTTTCGGTCGCGATGACAGCGAAGCCGAGATTAGCATCGAAAACGGCGTGGCCATGCTCGGTTTCATCCCGCTCGGCCAGATCCCGCCGCTCTGAAGAAGCGACGGGGAACGGTCATTTGTCGAGCGCGTGACGGCCGAAGTCCGGCACGTCGACATCCTGGCCGGCCTGCACGATCGAGCGGCGAATGGTGCGGGTGCGCGAGAACAGCTCGAACAGCTTGTCGCCCTCGCCCCAGCGGATCGCCCGCTGCAGATAGGCGAGGTCTTCCGAAAAGCGCGCCAGCATTTCCAGGATCGCATCCTTGTTGTGCAGGCAGACATCCCGCCACATGGTCGGATCGGAAGCCGCGAGACGCGTGAAATCGCGGAAGCCCGAGGCGGAATACTTGATCACTTCCGATTCCGTGACCGTCTCCAGATCGTCGGCCGTGCCGACGATGTTGTAGGCGATGATATGCGGCAGATGCGAGACGATGGCGAGCACCTTGTCGTGGTGCTGCGGATCCATCTCGTCGCAACGCGAGCCGAGCGCCTCCCAGAACCCACGCAGACGGGAAAGCGCTTGGCTATCCGTGCCTTCGAGCGGGGTGAAGATGCACCAACGGCCCTTGAACAGACCGGCAAAACCGGCATCCGGGCCGGATTTTTCCGTTCCCGCCAGCGGGTGGCCGGGGATGAAATGCACGCCTTCGGGCATATGCGGCGCCATCTGCGCGATGACGGAAGCCTTGGTCGAGCCGACATCGGTGACGATGGCGCCGGGTTTCAGGTTCGGCGCGATCTGCTGGGCGACCGCCTCAGAGGCACCGACCGGCACGGACACGATGACGAGGTCGGCATCCTTGACCGCCTCGGCAGCCGAAGCGACATAGGCCGTGCCGAGCTCCAGTTCCTCCGCCCGCTTCAGCGTGTCGAGGCTGCGGGTCGAGATGACCACATCCTTCGCCAGGCCGAGCTTCTTGACGTCGCGGGCGATCGACGAGCCGATGAGGCCGATGCCGATCAGAGCGATGCGGTTGAACAGGATTTCAGACATCACGTGCGTTCCATGAATTCGGTGAGGACAGCGATCACGCCGGTATTGGCGTCCTCGCTGCCGATCGTCATGCGGAGTGCATTGGGAAAACCATAGGACGCGACGGCGCGCAAGACGAAGCCGCGCGAAGTCAGGAAGAGATCGGCATCGGCCGCGCGCTTTCCGTCCCGGTCGGGGAAGTGGATCAGGATGAAATTGGTGACCGACGGCGTGACCTCAAGGCCAATTGCTGCAAGCGCCTCCGAGACACGCGCAAGCCAGACCTGATTGTGCTCAACGGCTTTCGCCACATGCGCCTGATCGCGCATCGCCGCAGCGCCAGCGAAAAGCGCCGGTGTGTTGATGTTGAACGGCCCGCGCACCCGGTTCATCGCATCGATGATCTCCAAGGGGCCGTAGATCCAGCCGATGCGCAGCGCCGCAAGCCCGTAAACCTTGGCGAAGGTGCGGGTCATCACGACATTGCGGTTGGCCGAGACGAGCGCGATGCCGGCTTCGTAATCGTTGCGGCGGACATATTCGGCATAGGCCGCATCGAGCACGAGAATGACATGCGGTGGCAAGGCGGCCTGCAGGCGCGCGATATCCGCATAGGGCACATAGGTGCCCGTCGGATTGCCGGGATTGGTGAGGAAGACGATCTTCGTCCGCTCGGTGATGGCGCCGAGGATCGCATCGACATCGACCCGCCGATCGCGCTCTGGAACCGTGACCGGCGTGCCGCCGGCCGCAAGGATCTGGATGCGGTAGAGCAGGAAGCCATGCTCGGTGATGACGGCCTCGTCGCCGGGACCGAGATAGATATTGGCGAGCAGCGACAAGAGTTCGCCCGAACCATTGCCGCAGAGGATGTTGGCGGCGTTCAGCCCGTGCACCTCGGCGATCGCATCGCGCAGCACCCGTGCCTGCCCGTCGGGATAGAGCTCGAGCTTGCCGGCAGCAGCCTGAAAGGCTTCGGTAGCCCTGGGGCTTGGACCAAGCGGTGTCTCGTTGGAGGAGAGCTTGTAGACGCGTGCGACACCGCCCGCATGCTCCCTGCCCGGAACATAGGCGGCGATCTCCATGACCCCGGGTCGGGGTACCGGCTTTATCGAGGCGTTCATGAGGCTCGTTCCGAACAGAGGCGGCAAGAGGCCGCCCATAGGCATGGCCTTGGGATTACTGCGGAAACCTGCGTTTGTCGAGGCGGGCGAGCGCCGCAGCCTGTCGCGGCAGCGGCCATGCCAACATTGGGATCAGAGTTTGGGCGGCAGGTTTCGAGTGGTGGGAACCCCCTGGGGGGCGAGCACCGGCGCAAAGACACGGCGTGAGGCACGCGAGGCGACCGGCAGCCCCTGATAGAGCCGCTTCTGCGCCTCGACGACGATGACGCCGGAAAAGGCGGGCCAGAGGATGCGCCCGAGACGCTCAAAACCGCGCCGCAGCCGCAGGATCGCCCGGATTTTCGACGGCGGGAAGAACAGCGCTTCCGCCGAGGCGCCGGGGGTGAAATTGGTCTCCCGCAACAACAGCGTCAGCTGGCTGCGCGAATAGGGCCGGCCGGAGCCGAAGGGCGTATGCTCCATGCGCGCCCACACACCACGCCGGTTCGGCACGACGATGACCAGTCGTCCGCCCGGGGCAAGCACCCGCCAGATCTCTTTCAAGGTCTCGCGCGGGTTTTCGGCAAATTCCAGCGAATGCACCATCAGCACCCGGTCGACCGAGCTGTCGGGCAGCGGCAGTTCCTCGTCGAAGACCAGCGCGGTGGCCGAGGGTTCACCGACTGGCCAGTTCACGGCACCCTGCCCCGCCGGCATGAAAGCCATGGTCCGCTCCGTATCGGCGCGGAAGCGTTCGAGAAAGGGAATGCAGTAACCGATCCCCACCAGCCGTTCCTGTGGCAGGCGGGCCCAGACGGAAGAAAGAGCCAGAGCAATCGACTGCTCGGCCACGCGACCGAGCATCGTGTAATAGAACTGCCTCAGATCGACGATATCGACATGCATGAACTTATTGTTAGCAGCCGATCCTTGGAGTTCAAGCCGCGAGGGGCTACATTCGCGACAACGAGGCGGGACATAAAAAGCGGACCAACAATGAAATCACTGCAGATCGAAGTATTCCTCTGCCGAAGTGACAACTTCGGCGTACTTCTCCATTGCCCGGAGACCGGTCAGACGGCATCGATCGATGCGCCGGAACTCGATCCGATCGTCAAGGCGGCGGAGAAGCGCGGCTGGACGATCACCCATATCTTCACCACCCACCATCATGGCGACCATGTCGAAGCCAATCTGGCGCTGAAGGAGAAATACGGCTGCGAGATCATCGGTCCCCGCAATGAGGCGGCAGCCATTCCCGGCATCGACCGGACCGTCGGCGATGGCGACGAATTCACCTTCGGCAACCGGCCGGTACGGGTCATCGAGACGCCGGGCCACACCGCAGGCCATATTTGCTACCACCTGCCTGAGGACATGCTGCTCTTTGCCGCCGACACGCTGTTTGCGCTGGGCTGCGGCCGCCTGTTCGAGCGCTCGGCCATGGATATGTGGCATTCACTGCAGAAGCTGGCCGCCCTACCCGACGAGACGATCGTCTATTTCGGCCATGAATACACGTTGTCGAATGCGCGGTTTGCGCTGACCATCGATCCTGAGAACAGCCGCCTGAAGTCGCGCGTGGAGCTGATCGAGATGCAGCGCAAGCGCGGCGACTTTACCATTCCGACGACGATCGGGCTGGAGAAGGAGACCAACCCCTTTCTGCGCGCCGGCGATCCCGACATCCGCCGCACGCTTGGTATGAAGGACGTGGCGAACGAAGAGGTCTTCGCCGAGATTCGCAAGCGCAAGGACAGCTTCTGATGCAGGCAAAGGACATCATCGAGACCCTCGGCATGCAGCGCCATCCCGAGGGCGGCTGGTATGTGCAGACCTTCCGGGATGAACAAGGCGGCCCGCGCGGCCATTCCACGGCGATCTACTATTTGCTGCAGGCCGGCGAACGCTCTCATTGGCACAAGGTCAAAGATGCGTCGGAGGCCTGGCACTATTATGCCGGCGCACCGCTCGCTCTGCATCGCTCCAAGGACGGCGTCACGCAAGAGACAGTCGTGCTGGGCCTAGATCTGGCATCCGGTCAGAGACCTCAGGCAATCATCGACGCGGATGAATGGCAGGCAGCCGAAAGCCTCGGTGATTTCACCCTCGTTGGCTGCACCGTGGCTCCCGGCTTCGACTTCTCGGTCTTCGAGATGGCTCCGCCCGGATGGGCACCGGGACGTTGAGGAAGGGTCAGGCTTCGCTGAGGGTCAGGGTCAGGGTCAGGGTCAGGATGACCTGAGCCGCAAAATAAGTGATCCAGACGAAATAGGCAGCGGCGCCATCGATCGGATGACCTGGCCCTGTCCAGTATTTCCGGATCGTCAGTACGATATCGGAGACGATGAATAGCGTTGCTCCAATGAAGACGAGCGGATTGTGAAGGCCGAGCGTCAGCCAGACGAGCACCATGAACAGGAAAACATAGACGCCGATCGGCAGCGCCAGTCGCCCGGCGGGTTTCCAGATTCGAACAAGTACGGCCAGCGTCAGGAGCGCAACAAGCGCGCCAGCGACCAGTCGCCAGGTTTCAGCCAGAGCGATCTCGGATTCCGCCATGGTCAGCAGCAGGGCTACATAGGCGACATGGGCGGAAAGGAAGGCGGCAACCCCGCCGACAAACGCACGATCTCCCTCGAAAGCCAGCGACCAGTCCCCCAGCGCGCCCAGAACGAGCGCAACGACAAGAAGGGGATGGGCGCCGAAAAGGAAGGCGTAAAGAGCCAGCAACAGCACGGGCAGCGTCTTCCAGATAGCCCGGAAAACGGTCTTCTGCCGCGGCAGGATCCAGAGGTAACTGGTACCGAGCGCGACCGAGAGCCAGAGGATACCGGTCGCAGCAGTCATTCAATCTCCCGTCAGGTCGCCCGTTGCTTGTTTCGGAAGACCATATCGCGAGCAGCGAGCACAGCGCCACCGGTGATCAGCAGGCATGCCAGGCCAATTCTGACGCTGAGCTCGCCAAACCCAAAAATGATCAGAATCAGGGTCGACAAAAGCGGCGCCGCATAGCTGGAGGCGCCGAGAATCTGGATGTCGCCATTCTTCACGCCATAGTCCCAGACATAAAAGGCGAGCCCGACAGGCAGAAGTCCGAGCCCGATCACGGCCGCCCATTGCGAGGTGGTCTCCGGCCAGACGGTGGTTTCGAGCGCCAGGTGGCAGACGAAGGACAGGATGGATGTGGCGAGGCAGAAGCCGGTCACCACATCGGTCGAGACCGTCTCGAACTTGCGGCTGACCAGCGAATAGGCCGCCCAGGTAAATGCGCAGAGGAAGGCGGTGAAATAGCCGAGACTATAGGCCGGATCGAAGGCGAAACCGTTCTTGCCGACGATCAGCGCAGTACCGGCAAGACCGCAAAGCGCACCGACGATATGATGCCAGCGGAGATTTTCACCCGGCAGAAGCGCCGAGCCGACGACGATCAAGAGCGGCCAGAGATAGGCGATGAGGCCCGCCTCGACAGCCGGTGCGTTGCGAAGGGCCGTGAAGTAGAGAAAGTGATAGCCGAACAGCCCGCCGACACCGGCAAGCCAGACCTTCGGCGGCTGGCGCAGCTGCTTCAGCCGCTCGGGGCGGGCAATGAACAGGAGAATGCCGGGCAGACTGCCGATCGCAAAAGTGATGGCTGAAAGCTGGAAGGGAGGCATGGTGCCGGACGCAGCCGTCATCAGCGCGAGGAAGGACCACATCAGGATCGCGGTGAACCCGATCAGCGTTGCCTTGGTCTTCATGAAATCCCCTGATGCGGGGCATGCCCGCAAACACTATCCGTCGAATTTTTCTGCGGTCACATGCACCGTCCCGTAGCGCGTCGGGATCTTCGCATAGACAGGAGCATATAGCTGCAGCGTCGCAGTCTTGGCAAACCAGATCTCCATTCCGGTCACCGACTTCAGATACTCGATATCCTTGCGCCCCTTGCGATATCCGGACTTCGGCACGTAGCGCACCGAACAGACGATGGCATCGCCTTCGGCATTGCCCGCCGAGAACGTTTCGGAGCGGTTCGGGGACAGAACTAGATCCATGCGGCTTTCGCCGTCATAGACGGGCAGCGTCTGGCCACACACATCGGCGTCACCCGGAATCAAAAGGGCGCCGATCGGGTCAAGCACGGATTTCAGATCGGCGGGCTGGACCGGCACCCAGGTATCCGGCTTCGGCCGCTCCGGCGTGACCTTTGTCTCAACGACATTGCCACCGGCGAAAAGCACCTCGTATGTGTGCTGCCGTTTGCCACTCTTGTAATCCAGAGCGTAACGCTGGGGCTGCATGCGACCGCCGGCCAGCGTTCCGGTGACGGTGCTCTCGGCTGCGACTTCACGCACAATATCGACGAGCCCGGAGGAATGGAACTGACCGGAAATCGTGTAGCGATCGGCAGCCACTTCCGTCTGGAAGGTCATCCTGGCGATCGGCAGAATACCGAGAGCAACACTATAACTCGTATCGTATCGGTAATCCGTGGCTCCGGCGGCCAGGGGCATGAGGGCGACGAAGGCAAGGGCAAGGCCTGTGGAACGCAAGACGCCGTCTCCTGAGAGGTTGGTGCCGGAAATCTGGCACGATGGAGAATGCAGTGTCGCCGTGGACTGTGGCAAGAAAATATCCTAGACCGTCCTGGCCGCCCGGAAAATCCAAGGTTTGGCTTGACGCGCCGGTTCTCACTGACTATAGAACCGCAACTTTCCAATCAGACGCTGTTGGATTGCCTCGCCGGCATTTGGCCGGGAGCGATGCGATGGCCTAGAAAAACAATAGGTGTACCATGTCCCGCAGTTGCGAATTGACCGGCAAGGGCGTCCAGACGGGCAACAACGTCAGCCACGCGAACAACAAGACCAAGCGCCGGTTCCTGCCGAACCTCTGCGACGTCACGCTGATCTCGGACGCTCTGAACCAGCGTTTCCGTCTGCGCGTTTCGGCTGCTGCCCTGCGCTCCGTTGAGCATCGCGGTGGTCTCGATGCCTTCCTTCTGAAGGCTTCGGAAAACGAACTGAGCATGCGCGCTCGTCTGCTGCGCCGCCAGATCGTCAAGAAGTCTGCTGCCTAATCGCAAGCAACGGACTAGACATTCGGAAGGCTTGGCCGGATCTCCGGGCAAGCCTTTTCGTTTGAGGTGAGCATGGCGGGCAGATGCCCCGATGCACCTCCAGCACATAGTATCGTTCCTCCAACTGGTGGCATCACCCAGGATAAAAAAATGCTGAACAAGCGCTATTTCCTTATCTACAGCCTGCTGATGACGACCGTCGTGGTCGCCTCGAACTTCCTGGTCCAGTACCCGGTCAACGGCATGCTGGCAGGCATCAATCTCGCCGACCTCCTGACCTTCGGCGCCTTCACCTATCCGATCGCCTTCCTTGTCACCGACCTGACCAACCGGCAGTTCGGCCCGCAGGCGGCCCGCCGCGTGGTTCTGGTCGGCTTCATCGCCGGCGTTCTCCTGTCGATCCTGCTTGCCACCCCGCGCATCGCCGTTGCCTCGGGCACGGCCTTCCTGGTCGGCCAGCTTCTCGACATCTCCGTCTTCAACAGGCTGCGCCAGCAGTCCTGGTGGAAGGCACCGCTGATCGGCTCACTGCTGGGTTCAGCGCTCGATACGACGATCTTCTTTTCGCTGTGCTTCGCTCCAACCTTCGGCTTCATTGGCCCGAACGACGATTTCGCCATTGCTGCCGCGCCGATCCTGGGCGTGATGAGCGCAGAAGCGCCCCGCTGGATCTCCTGGGCGATCGCCGACTTCGGCGTGAAGATGCTGATCGGTGTGATCATGCTTCTGCCTTATGGCGCGCTGATGAGTGTGGTGCGCCCGATGCCGACCGCGTCGCGCACGGCCTGATCAGGCCGAGATCAGAACGGAAAGACGACTGCAGCCTCGGGAAACCGGGGCTGTTTCGCGTTTGCGGCCTTTTTGGGTGTCATACCAAGTGTCGATGATAGGAACCCATAGGATCGGCTCGACCGCCCTTTCTGGCTAGGAGAGGTCCGAAGAGCGATGCTGCCGCATCGGTCAAGGAGCTCGACGACGCCAGAACGGGCGGGAAGCCGACCAAAGGTGGCTTGTTGCAGGCCCCTGGCGTTGTTGCGCCGCTTGGCCGATGCGACAGCATCGCCCGGCGCGCCGCGCCTAGCCAGAGACCCGCAAGAAGCCATGCTATCGGTTCCTATCATCGACACTTGGTATCAGGTCTGCGGCGCGGCGAGCCGGAATTCCAGCATCAGGGTTCGCTGCAGGATCGAATGATTGTCATCGGAGACGACGATCAGACGGACGGAACCGTCCGGCTCGGGGATGGCGTCGATGCCTTCCATGTTGTCGATCTGCGAGCGGTAATTGGCCTCGAACAGGATCTCGCCATCGACCACCGCACCGGCTTTAAGGCTTGCTCCGTCGATGCGGCGCAAGCGCATGCCGACACCCCTGGCAATGGTGAAGCGACGCTCGAGCAGCAGGAGATCGCCAGCGGGCAGGAAAGTCGCATCGGTGATGTCGAACTCATCAAGCGGGCGGACGCTGAAGGCCCCCGCAAGCGGGCCGCCGACGATTGCCGCATGGATGTTGCCGTTCTCGTCGAAGCTCTTTTCGGAGATCGCCACGAGCGCGCCTTGGAGCGCACTGTCGGCAGGTGCCATGACCAGCGCCTCGAAGCCGCCATTGCTGCGCAGGACATCGAGATCGAAGGGGAAGGCGATCGGCTGTGACGGCACGGCCTTGCCGAGATCGCTGACAGGCGCATAGGCAACCACCCGATGACGCTGTTCGAAGCCGACCAGAGCCCGATCACCGTCAAGCGCCAGACTTTCCGCATCGGCGAAGAACTTGCTCGGGCTTTCGCGTCCGGAGGCATCGAGGAGCGGCGCAAGCTTCACGGCTTCGACGCCGGCAAGCCGTCCCTCGGCATCGCGGGCAATATGCCCCTCGATCCAGTAGCCCGTGTCGAACACGCCGATGAAGCGCTGGCCGTCGAGGAAACGGACCGAAGAAAAGGCGCCGAAGAGCGGCTCGGACGAGGAGAGCTCGATGCCGCCGAGGAAAGTGAGGCCGGGTGCGAGCGTCGGATTGCCGCCAAGCTCCGCAATCACGTCGCTTTCGACCGGGATGGACAGCGTCTGTCCGGGAGGAATGGTCGCCGGCGTACAGGCGGAGAGCGCAAGCAGGCCGACGAGCGCGACGCTCAGGCCAAGATGACGCCGATAGGTGGACCGCTCAGGCACGCAGGCGGGTCCGACCCGAGCCACCGGAGGGCTGCTCCTCGAATAGCGAGGCGAGCTGCTCGGTCATGGCGCCTGCCAGTTCGTCGGCATCGACGATGGTGACGGCGCGGCGATAATAGCGCGTGACGTCGTGGCCGATGCCGATCGCCAGCAGTTCGACCGGCGAACGCGTCTCGATCTGGTCGATGACGGCACGCAGATGCCGCTCGAGATAGTTGCCTGGGTTCACCGACAGTGTCGAATCGTCGACCGGCGCACCGTCCGAGATCATCATCAGGATCTTGCGCTGCTCGCGGCGGCCGATCAGGCGGTTATGCGCCCACATCAGCGCCTCGCCGTCGATGTTTTCCTTGAGCAAGCCCTCGCGCATCATCAGGCCGAGATTGCGGCGCGCCCGGCGCCACGGCGCATCTGCAGACTTGTAGATGATATGGCGCAGATCGTTGAGGCGACCGGGTGCCGGCGGCTTGCCACTGGCGAGCCACTTTTCACGGCCCTGCCCGCCCTTCCAGGCCTTGGTGGTGAAGCCGAGGATCTCGACCTTGACGCCACAGCGTTCAAGCGTGCGGGCAAGGATGTCGGCGCAGGAGGCGGCAACCGTGATCGGGCGACCGCGCATCGAGCCGGAATTGTCGATGACCAGCGTCACGACGGTATCGCGGAACTTGGTGTCCTTCTCCTTCTTGAAGGAGAGCGGCTGCATCGGGTCGATGATCAGGCGGGTGAGACGCGCCGGATCGAGGTACCCCTCTTCCAGATCGAATTCCCAGGAGCGATTCTGCTGCGCCATGAGGCGGCGCTGCAGGCGGTTGGCAAGCCGACCGACGGCACCCTGCAGATGGGCGAGCTGCTTGTCGAGGAAGGCGCGCAGCCGGTCGAGCTCGGCTTCGTCGCAGAGCTCTTCGGCGGTGATTTCCTCGTCGAATTCCTGGGTGAAGATCTTGTAGTCGACCTTCTCGTTGAAATCGTCGAAGGGCGTTGCCGGACGACGCATCTCGCCGGGTGTTTCGCTGTCGTCGTCACCCTCGTCCGACATCTCCTCTTCGGAGATCTCGGCACCGTCCATCTCGCCGTCGTCGAGCTGTTCCTGCGAGGCTTCGCTTTCCTCTGCAGGTGCGGAATCCTGGCCGGCCTCTTCTTCGGAGGTCTCCTGGTCCTGCTCGCCGCTGCGCGGCTGCTCCTCGTCGGTGGACTGCTCGTCTTCGCTCTGCTCCTGGTCGTCGCCCATGTCCTCGGCCATTTCCATGGCCGACAGCATGTGGCGGATCACCCGGGAGAAGGCCTGCTGGTCTTCGATGACATTGGCAAGATTGTCGAGGTCGGCACCGGCCTTGTCCTCGATGAAAGGACGCCAGAGATCGAGCACCTTGCCGGCGGTTTCCGGCGCCTTCTGGCCGGTCAGCTTTTCGCGCACCAGCATGGCGACGGCTTCGCCGATCGGCGCATCTTCCTGCCGGCTGATGGTCGAGAAATTGGCTTTCGCATATTTCTCGGTGTTCATCGACTGGATGTTGGAGGCAACGCCTGGCATGCGCAGCGAGCCGAGCAATTCCACACGCGCCTGCTCGACCGCATCGAAGATGGCGCGCGCATCGGCACCCTGCGGTGCCATGCTCGCATGGATCTTCTGGTCGTGGCAGGCGAGCCTCAACGCCATACTGTCGCCAAGACCGCGGGTCACGGCGAGTTCGTGGGCGGTCGGGCGCTTGGAGATCTCCGGCAGGCGGATCCGCTCACCGGCAAGCCCCGGACGCTCATTGGCAAAGGCGACCTCGACCTGCGGATCGCCCGCGATCGAGCGCACGCAGCCGGTGATCGCACGGCGCATCGGCTCCATGTCCACCCCGCCGCCGGCCTTGGCCTTCGAATTGTCGCCGCGCCCTGCCATGCTTGTCAGTCCTTATGCGCCGAGTACGATATTGGCCGCACTTTCCTTGAGTTCCACGCCGAAGGCGCGCTGATACTGCTCGGCCACCAGCGTGCGCTCCAGTTCGTCGCACTTGTTGAGGAAGGTGACCCGGAAGGCGAAGGCGACATCGCCGAAGATCTCGGCATTTTCGGCCCAGGTGATGACGGTACGCGGGCTCATGACGGTCGACAGATCGCCATTGACGAAGGCAGCACGCGTAAGATCAGCGAGGCGGACCATGCGCGAAACGGTGTCACGACCCTCGGCGGTCGAGCCAAAGCTCTTCACCTTGGCCGAGACGATGTCGACTTCCTTGTCATGCGGCAGATAGTTCAGCGTCGTGACGATCGACCAACGGTCCATCTGCGCCTGGTTGATCTGCTGCGTGCCGTGATAGAGGCCGGTCGTATCGCCGAGGCCGACGGTGTTGGCAGTCGCGAACAGGCGGAAGGCGGGGTGAGGACGGATGACGCGGCTCTGGTCGAGAAGCGTCAGGCGGCCAGAGCTTTCCAGAACGCGCTGGATGACGAACATCACGTCCGGACGGCCGGCATCATATTCGTCGAAGACGAGTGCAACATTGTGCTGGTAGGCCCAGGGCAGGATGCCGTCCTTGAATTCAGTGATCTGCTTGCCGTCCTTCAGAACGATGGCGTCCTTGCCGACGAGATCGATACGGCTGACATGGCTGTCGAGGTTGACGCGCACGCAGGGCCAGTTGAGGCGGGCTGCGACCTGCTCGATATGGGTCGACTTGCCGGTTCCGTGGAAGCCGGAGACCATGACGCGGCGGTTATGCGCAAAGCCTGCGAGAATGGCGAGCGTGGTTTCGCGGTCAAAGAGATAGTCCGGATCGAGATCCGGCACATAGGCATCGCCCTTGGAATAGGCCGGCACACGAATGTCCGTATCGATGCCGAAGACCTCGCGGACCGAAACGGTGGTGTCGGGCAGGTTGGCGATATCCAATTCAATTTTGCTCATCATGTCTCCCTGCCAGGCGGTGCCGTCCGGCCGTCTTTGTCGCTGCTCTATGTTCGGATTAACAGAAACCGGCCTGCTTTAACAATTTGTAGGCTTCAATGACAGCGCGAAAACGCTCTTCAGAGGCCCTGTCTCCGCCATTTGCATCCGGATGGTGTTTTTTTACAAGCTCCTTGTAGCGGGTCTTGATGTCGGTGGGCGTGGAGCTGACGGTAAGTCCAAGCGTATCAAGCGCTTTCGCCTCCAGCGTCTTGAGTTTCCGGTCCGCCGCCTGATAGCGCGGAGCCCCGCCGCGCCCCTGCTGGACGAAGCCGAAGGGGTCCTTGATGCGCGCCTGTGACGCAGCCGAACCGGAGCGCATGGTGGAGTGAAGCGGGCTTGCTTTCGCCGCCTTGTTGACGCCGACCGTCCAGGTGGGGCGATGACCGGTGATCGCCTCCTTCTGGTAGCGTGCGATCTCCGTGTCGGAGAGGCCGGAGAAATAGTTGTAGCCCTTGTTGTAGTCCTTCACGTGCTCGAAGCAGAACAGGAAGAACTGGCCCTCGGCATGACGTCCCACCGGCGCGCGATGGACCCCCGGCTTTTCGCAGCCGTCCCACTGACACACAGGTTTGGATTGCTCGGGCTCGGCCTCCCGCTTTCGCCGGGTGCGGATCCGATCGAAATATTTCGAGTCGAGTTTCATCTCGTAATTATGGGGCGTGCGATGGGGGCGAACAAGAATTGACAAACCGGTTTGTTACGCGCTTTGTGGGGCTTTTTGCGAAGCAGCAGAAAGAGGCAGACCATGTCGGTGAAGAGCCGGATCGAGACCCGCCTGACCGAGGCTTTCAGCCCCGAAAGGCTCGTCGTGATCGACGAAAGTCACCACCATGCCGGCCATCAGCCAGATATCACCGGCACCGGCGAAACACATATGCGTGTTCGCATCGTGGCAGCAGCCTTCGAGGGAATGACCCGCCTTGCACGCCACCGTGCCGTGACCGACCTGCTGAAGCCGGAACTCGATGCAGGGCTGCATGCGCTGGCGATCGAGCCCGCCGCCCCGGGCGAGCCCACACGCTGGTAAACACAGATCCGATCATTCCGCCGGCTCAGCGGCGTCGATCGGCCGGATGCGCAGACGTGTGATGCGGTTCTTCTCGCGCTTCAGGACGATGAAACGCTTGCCGTAGAAGGTGAAGGCCTGACGCTCTTCGGGGATCGATTTCGATTCGTGGATGACCAGACCGGCAATCGTGGTGGCTTCCTCGTCCGGCAGCTGCCAGTCCATCGCCCGGTTGAGATCACGGATCGGCACGCCACCATCGACGACGATCGACCCGTCGCTGTCCTGGCGCACACCCTGGATCTCGAGATCGTGCTCGTCAGAGATGTCACCGACGATTTCCTCGAGAATGTCCTCGAGCGTCACCACACCCTGCACCTCGCCATACTCATCGACGACAACGGCGAAGTGGGTCTTGCGCCGCAAGAAGGCGTTGAGCTGATCCTTGAGGTTGGTGGTATCAGGCACGAACCACGGCTTCTGGGCGATCTTGACGATGTCGATGTCCTGCGGCTCGACATTCGGCTCGGCCAGCGCCCGGATCAGATCCTTGGCATGGATGACACCGATGATGTTGTCGGTCGCGCCCCGCCAGACGGGCATGCGGGTATAGGGGCTTTCCAGGATATTGCGGATCGCCACTTCCGGCGGCTCGTCCGCATTGACGGCCCGCATGGCGGTGCGGTGGATCATGATGTCGGAGACTTCGAGTTCGCCGAGGTCGAGGACACCACCCAGCCGGTCACGGTCGGCTTTCACCACCGAGCCTTCTCGATGCAGCAACGCCACGGCGCCGCGCAGCTCCTCATGGGCCGAAAACATCGAAGCTTCGCCCGATATCGACACGCCGAAAATGCCAAGCAGCTTGCGAACGATCCAGTTGACGAGGCTGGAAAGCGGGCCGACCACGGCCACGAACGGACGCACTAACGGGGCGACGAAGAGGGCGAAACGCTCCGGCGCGGAGATCGCCCAGCTCTTCGGCAGCACTTCCGAGAAGATCACGAGCAGGACGGTCATCAACAGCGTGGCGATGGCGACACCGGAATCGCCGAAGAGACCGAGGAACAGGCTGGTGGTCAGCGACGATGCGAGGATGTTGACGAGGTTGTTGCCGATCAACAGCGCCCCGATCAGCCGGTCCCTGCGTTCGATCAGCGTATTGACGATGCCAGCGCGATCGTCGCCATTAACCTCCAGCGTGTGCATGCGTGCCCGCGAGGTTGCGGTCAGCGCCGTTTCCGAACCTGAGAAGAAGGCCGAGGCACAGATCAGGCCAAGAATGGCAAGGAGAGTGAGCCAGTAGTCCGCGAGGCTCGCCAGGATTTGCTCGATCATGATGGACGCATCTCCTCAATGAAACGCTGCACTTCGGATGCCGGCACATCGTCTGCGACGAAGGACTGGCCGAGACCACGAGTGAGGATGAAGGTGAGCTTGCCGCTTTTCACCTTCTTGTCCTGCGCGATGGCATCCATCAGCACCTCGGTCGGCGGCAGCCCGCCGGGGATCTGATCCATGCGGGTCGGCAGGCCAACGGCCTTCAGATGCGCCTCAACACGATCAGCGAGATCCGGGCTTGCCAGGTTCATGCGCGCCGAGAAGCGATGCGCAAGCACCATGCCGATGGAGACACCCTCGCCATGAACCAGTCGGCTGCTGTCATATTGGGTGGCGGCTTCCAGCGCATGCCCGAAGGTGTGGCCGAGGTTGAGCAGAGCACGACGGCCGTTCTCCCGCTCGTCGGCGACGACCACGTCGGCCTTAGCCTGACAGGAGACGGCGATCGCTTCGATACGGGCCGCACCGCCCGCAAACACCTCGCGCCAGTTCGTCTCCAGCCATTCAAAAAAGTCTGGCTTGTCGATCAGGCCGTATTTTGCCACTTCCGCATAGCCGGCGCGGAATTCTCGCTCCGACAGCGTGTCGAGCACGTCGGTATCGGCCAGCACCAGATCCGGCTGATTGAAGATCCCGACGAGGTTCTTGCCCTGGCGGGCATTGATGCCGGTCTTGCCGCCGACGGAGCTATCGACCTGTGAGAGCAGCGATGTCGGGATCTGCACAAAGCGCACACCGCGCCGCACGATACCGGCCGCAAAACCGGTGAGATCGCCGATGACCCCGCCACCGAGCGCAATCACCGTGTCGTTGCGCTCGATGCGGGCTTCGAGCAGCACGTCGCAGACCTTGGTGAGATAATCGAAGCTCTTGGTCTTCTCGCCGGCCGGCAGCGTGACCGAGACTGCCTCGATGCCATCCGTCTGCAGACTGTCCATCAACCCGTCGAGATACCGCGCGCCGACATTCTCGTCGGTGACGATCGCGGCACGACGGCCCTTGATACGGCTCGTGACCTCACCGCCGGCGCGCGCCATCAGGCCGGGGCCGATGAGGATGTCATAGGAGCGCTCGCCCAGCGGCACATGCACCAGGCGTTCCAGGGTCTCGACCTTTGTCATTGCGTCTTGTCCTTGCCGATATGTTCGATCACCGAGGTCAGAACCTCGTTGGCGATCACTTCCTTGCGCACGTCGCGGGACCGGACGGTAATGTCCGCCAGCGCATAGATCGGATAGCGCTTGTCCATCAGATCCTTCAGCGTCTGCTTCGGATTTTCGGTCTTCAGAAGCGGCCGGTGATCCCGCTTGTTGACCCGTTCCCAGAGCACGTCGAGATCGGCACTGAGCCAGACCGAAAGACCGCCCCGCTCGATTTGCCTGCGGGTGTTTTCGTTGATGAAGGCGCCGCCACCGGTGGAGACCACACGAGGGCCGGTGCGCAACAAGCGCTTGATCACCCGCGTTTCAAGGGCGCGAAACTCATCCTCGCCATAGGTGGCGAAAAGCTCGGAGATCGACATGCGTGAAACGCGCTCGATTTCCGTGTCGGTATCGATGAAAGGCAGGCCGAGTTGCTGGGCGACGATGCGACCGATCGCCGACTTGCCGGCGCCCATGAGACCGACGAGAACGAGATTGCGTTTGCCGAGCGCCACCTTGGCGCGCTCGCCCAGACTGGGAGCAAGGTTGAGGATCGTTTCGGTCATCGGCCTGTTCACGACTGTTTCATGACCTATTGACATATAGAGGGCTAGCGTCAAGCCATGGCGGCATTTCCGCAAGGCCTCTCCCGGCCTTGGTAAACTCCGTGTTTCGACTTATCTATTGCCAGAACCGGCCGAGGATCGACCATGCCTACTCTGTTTCGCTTCCTGTTCATCTGCGGGACCCTCGTCGGCATGGTCTACGCCGCGATGTGGTCATTCGTCGTGTTTGTCGAGCCAAGGGAACGGGACGTGACGGTGCGCATTCCTTCAGAGCGCATCAACCCGGTCGAAGAATAGCGGGAAAGAGCACATGTCGGATCTGAGCCGGGCCCGTGTTGAAGCCTTTCTGGAAATGCTGAGCGCGGAGCGAGGGGCAGCCGTCAATACGCTCGCCTCCTACGAGCGCGACCTCGACGACCTCTCGGACTTTCTCTCAGGCCGCAAGGTGAACCTTGGGGCTGCAACACGCGAGGATCTCGCCGCCTATCTTTCCGATCTCGCCCGCAGAGGTTTCCAGCCGACCTCCCAGGCCAGACGACTGTCGGCCATGCGCCAGTTCTACAAGTTCCTCTACGCCGAAGGCCTGCGGGGCGACGATCCGACCGCGATCCTCGACGCCCCGAAGAAAGCACGGTCTCTGCCCAAGGTTCTGACGGTCGAGGATGTCACTCGACTGTTGGCGCTTGCCGAGGCGGAAGCAAACCTCGAAGGACCAGAGCAGCCAGCACGTATCCGCCGGCTTGCCCTTATCGAACTTCTCTATGCGACGGGCATGCGCGTCAGTGAACTCGTCTCCCTGCCCGTAAAAGTGCTCACCCAGGAAGGCCGCTTCCTGCTGGTGCGCGGCAAGGGCAACAAGGAGCGGCTGGTGCCGTTGTCACGCACGGCCATCGAGGCGCTGGCCCGATACGGTGAAATTCGGGGGGCGGACCCTGCCCAGGCGGACAGCCCTTTCCTGTTTCCGGCCGCGAGCAAGGAGGGTCATGTCCCTCGCCAGGTCTTTGCACGCGAGCTGAAGGATTTGGCCGTAAGGGCCGGTTTATCCGCGAATGCCGTATCTCCGCATGTGCTTAGGCACGCCTTCGCCAGCCATCTTCTGGGCAATGGGGCAGACCTTCGCGCGGTGCAGGAACTGCTGGGTCACAGCGACATTTCAACGACACAAATCTATACGCATGTGCTCGACGAGCGCCTGCAGCAATTGGTGCATACGCATCACCCCCTTGCAAAACAGGCCAAAAACCCCGATTAGGACCGGCTAAGCCGGTTCCTGCGGGCGGTGAGCGCCAGGAACGAACGATCGGAACGGAGTTCATGCACAACTATCTCGACTTCGAAAAGCCCATCTCCGACCTCGAGGCCAAGATCCGCGAACTGAAGAAGATCGCGGAAGAGGACGAGAGCATCGACACCTCGGAAGAGATCAGTCGGCTGGAAAGCCGCGTCGATGAGGCGATGGTGGAGATCTATTCGAAGCTCAACGCCTGGCAGAAGACGCAGGTCGCGCGCCATCCGCAGCGTCCGCATTTTGTCGATTACGCCGAAGCGCTTTTCACCGAATTCACGCCGATCGCCGGTGACCGAAAGTTCGGCGAAGACGCCGCCATCCAGGCCGGCCTCGCCCGCTTCCGCGGCCAGCCGGTCGCGGTCATCGGCCAGGAAAAGGGCAACGACACCAAGTCGCGCATCAAGCACAACTTCGGCAGCCCGCGTCCGGAAGGCTACCGCAAGGCGATCCGCGTGATGGAAATGGCCGACCGTTTCGGCCTGCCGGTGATTTCGCTGATCGACACGGCCGGCGCCTATCCGGGCGTGGGTGCGGAAGAACGCGGCCAGGCGGAAGCGATTGCCCGCTCCACCGAGATGTGCCTGTCGCTGAAGGTGCCGATGGTCTCCGTCGTCATCGGCGAAGGCGGCTCCGGCGGCGCGATCGCGATTGCCACCGGCAACCGCGTCTACATGCTGGAACATGCGATCTATTCGGTGATCTCACCTGAGGGCGCGGCATCCATCCTCTGGCGCGACTCGACCCGCGCCAAGGAAGCCGCGACGAATATGAAGATCACGGCGGAGGATCTTAAGGCTCTCGGCATCATCGACGCCATCATCCCGGAACCCGTCGGCGGTGCGCACCGCGCCCCTGATCGCGTCATCGGCATGACCGGCGATATGATCGCCGGCGCGCTTGCGGAACTGACACCAATGCCGGGCGACAAGCTGCGCGCCGACCGTCGTCAGAAATTCCTCGATATTGGCCGCAATCTCTGAGGTTTCGGCAATTGCTGCGGCAATTTGCCATCACTCCGCCGCTTTGCAGGGCTAGCGGCGGGGTACGAATGGCAGATTCGGCGGTCATTGGTTTATAATTTGTGAAGAAAGCAGTTCTAAACTACGCATGACCGGCTCGTTCTGAGCCACAACATGTGTTCCTGGAAAGAGCGTTCGCGCATGCGCTTGACATCGACGGCCCTGGTTCTGATTTTCGCCGCCGCCCTTGCCGGCTGCAATGACACATTGGAAAGCGCGGCCTATGATACGCCGCGCGTTGCCAACAAGGTCGAGCAGCCGCTACCTCCCCGCCTGCTTTCCGAAATCCGGAAGAAGGGCATGGATCGCACCTCGCCGATCATGATCCGCATCTTCAAGGAAGAGGGCATCCTGGAGGTCTGGAAGGCGAAGACCAACGGGCGCTTCGACAAGGTCGTGGAATACGACATCTGCGCCTGGTCCGGCCGCCTGGGTCCGAAGATCAAGGAGGGCGACCGACAGGCACCGGAGGGCTTCTATCCGCTCACACCTTATCACCTGAACCCGAACTCCAAGTATTTCCTGGCGATCAACACGGGTTTTCCGAACCAGTTCGACCGCGCCAACGGCCGCACCGGCACGCATCTGATGATCCACGGCGCCTGCTCGTCTTCGGGCTGCTACTCGATGACCGATGCCCAGATGCTGGAGATCTACGCCTTTGCGCGCGACGCCTTCAAGGGCGGCCAGCAGGCGATCCAGCTGCAGGCCTTCCCCTTCCGCATGACCGCGGAAAACATGGCGCGTCACCGCCACAGCCCGCATTTCGATTTCTGGGAGACGCTAAAGGTCGGCTACGATCATTTCGAGATCACCAAGCGCCCGCCGGTGGTCAATGTCTGCGAGAAGAAATATGTCTTCAACCAGTCGATCCCGGAAGGCTCGAGCTTCAACCCGCAGGGCGCCTGCCCGCCGATGAGCACGCCGCCGGCCCTTTCGGTCGCGCTCAATGGCTTCAACGAAGCCTATGATGCCGCCTATGCCAAGGCGCTGAAGAAGTATGACGGCAAGATCTGGTATGATCCGACGGAAGCCGAGCGCAAGGCGCTGGTCGCCGACCTGCGCAAGTCGCGCGCCCATGACCTCGCCTTCGCGCCGACAGGCTCGGCACTGAAGGCGGGCAGGCTGCTCGACCTGGACGAAGTCGATCCGGCAAAGCTTGCGGCCGCAACCGGCACCGCCGCCGTCAACCAGATGGCGACCAATCCGAACGGCGATCCGCAGACCCAGGCTGCACAGCCGGCCACAACGGCAGCAGCCACAACGGCAGCCCCGGCCACGGCACAGACCACCGCTGCCGTTCCCGTGCCGCAGCCGAACCCGCTTGCCCCCCAGACGGCGCAGGCCGCTCCTGCGGCAGAAGAGAAGAAGCCCTTCTGGAAGCTCTGGTAAGGGCATGGCCGGAACGCCGACCTATGATCTGAGGGGGCTGAAATGCCCCCTTCCCGTTTTGAAGACCCGCCGGCGGATGGCCGACATGCAGGCCGGCGACGAACTGATCGTGGAAACGACAGATCCGCTTGCGGGCATCGACATCCCGCATTTATGCCATGAAGACGGCCACGAATTGCTGGCGCAGGAGCGTTTGGAAGACGGGCACCGCTTTCATATCCGCAAGGGTGCAACACAGTCCGGCTAGAACTTGAAGCCAGGGATCGACAGCGGGTTGTCCATCATGGCAGCCCGATCCGGGCGATCGATGGAGACCTTGCCGGTGAAGGCACCAAACAGGTCCCGCACATAGCTCTCCGACAGATCCCGGGTGATCAGCACCAGCCGCGTCTTGCGATCCGAGCCCTCGGGCCAGGCCGGCAGGCGCACCGGCGGATGGAAGATCGACTGCACGCCATGCAGCACCAGCGGCCTGTCCGGACGGTCGGTCAGCGCGACGATGGCCTTCATCCTCAAGAGCTTTTCGCCATGGGTCGAGCGCAGGAGATCGACGAACATGTTGATCGCCATCGGATCGATCGGCTCGTCATGCAGGATCGAATAGGACCGGATCGACGTGCCGTGCCGGTTCACATCATGGTGGTGATGATGGCCATGCCCATGAGAGTGGGCGTGGTGATGATGACCGTGGTGGTGGTCGTGGCCATGGTCGTGATGATCGTCCGCCGCCGCCATCTCGTCCTTCAGCCAGCGATCGACATCGGCAATCTTGCTTGCGGGATCGTAGAGCCCGTTGACCAGCATCGCGGCCGAACCCGCATCCGGCGCATCACCATCGGTGATCGGCGCACGCGGATTAAGCGCCCGCAGACGCTCGGTGAGTTCCAAGATCGCCGTGGCATCGGCCAGCGTCTTCTTGGTCAGGATCAGCCGGTCGGCCACCGCAACCTGCTTGTAGGCTTCTGGATAGGTATCGATGGTCGACATGCCGTTGACCGCATCGACGACCGTCACGACGCCGTCGAGATCGAAATGCTGGGCAATCGCCGGATGCCCCATCACCGACTGCATGACGGGTGCCGGATCGGCAAGCCCTGTGGTCTCTATAACCACCCGCGACAGCGACTTGATCTTGCCGGTCTGCATGCCGTCGATCAGTTCGGCCAGCGTATCGACCAACTCGCCGCGCACGGTGCAGCAGAGGCAACCGTCGGACAGCTCGACCACGGCATCATTGGAAGCTTCGACCAGGAGATGGTCGATCCCGACCTCGCCGAACTCGTTGATGATGACGGCAGCGTCCTTCATCGCCGGATCCTTGAGGAGCCGGTTGAGAATCGTCGATTTGCCCGCACCGAGAAAGCCGGTGAGGATGGAGACGGGAATGCGGTTTTGGGTCATGGCTGAACTCAGAAGGTGGGACGCGGCCTGGGGATCGGCACGTTGGCGATCTCGCCAGGGCCTGCCTTCTTGGTTTCGACCGGTTCGCTGCCGGGGATCAGGCCGGCAAAGCTCATTTTCGGCGGACGACCCATCTCGCGGATATAGGGCGAGAGAAGCTTCATGCGACCCGCTTCATCGCGGCCTTCGCTGCGGATCTTGCGGGCCTGCGGATTGCAGATCTCGGCGCTGATGTCGGTCACCTGATCCTGACCTTCGCCATAGGGCTGAAGCTGTTCTAGACGGTTGCCGGCCACCGTTGTCGTCAGCCCCTTCTGCAGCAGCTCGGCAGAAAGATCGGCGCGGGCGCCAAGGCTGTCGGAGCCAAGCACGACGGAGATCACGGTGCGGCCATTGCGCGTGGCAGACGACACCTGGTTGAAGCCCGACGCGCAGACATAGCCCGTCTTCATGCCATCGGCACCCGGGAAACGGCCGACCAGAAGGTTGAAGTTCGGATAGTCCTTCTTGCCCGTCGTCACACCTTCGAGCGCGAAGTAACCGGCATATTCCGGAAACTCACGACGGATCGCGGTGGCCAGGATCGCCATGTCGCGCGCCGTCGTATACTGGCCCTTGCCCGGCAGGCCGTTCGGATTGACGAAACGGGTCGAGGTCATGCCGAGGCGCTGAGCCTCCTGGTTCATGCGCTGCACGAAAGCGGCCTCGCTGCCGCTGATGGTCTCTGCCATCGCGACAGCCACATCATTGGCGGACTTGATGATGAGAAGCTTGATCGCGCTGTCCAGCGTCAGCTTGGAGCCCGGCTTGAACCACATCTTGCTCGCCGGCTGGTCTGCCGCATGCTTGCTCATCACGACGACGGTTTCGGGCGATAGCTCCCCGGCCCGCATCGAACGGAAGGTCGTATAGGCGGTCATCAGTTTGGTGAGCGAAGCCGGATACCATTTGCGGAAAGCTTCCTGGTGGGCAATCACCCGACCACTGCCGACATCAACCACCATCATGGGATTGGCCGCCGCCATTCCCGGCAGCACAAGCGCCGTCAAGGACACGGCAACCGCCAGTCGGCAGACAGCCCGCTTTACGGACAACATCGGGGGACGCTTCGTCAACACGAGTTCGATCCTCTTGTTCGGCTGGTCACTCTCGCCAAGCGACGGCGATCTCTTATGTAGCGAAGGAATGGCAAAGCCCATTGAATACGTCAATTGAAAGGCGCACATTCATGCCGACAATCACGTGATACGCATGAACGTGATCAAGAATGAACGCAGGACGAGAGAATGCCTCTTCTAAACAGAGCTTCCGAACTTCAATCGGAAGCCACCGAATGGCGCCGCCATCTGCATGCCAATCCGGAAATCCTCTATGATGTCGAAAACACCGCAGCCTTCGTAGCAGAGAAGCTGCGGGAATTCGGCGTCGATGAAGTCGTGACCGGGCTCGGTCGCACCGGCGTCGTTGGGATCATCAAGGGATCTGGCGGCGAAGGTCGCACCATCGGCCTTCGCGCCGATATGGACGCCCTGCCGCTTGACGAGATCACCGGAAAACCCTGGGCCTCGACAATTCCGGGCCGCATGCATGCCTGTGGGCATGACGGTCACACGGCCATGCTGCTCGGCGCGGCAAAATACCTGGCTGAGACGCGCAACTTTTCTGGTCGCGTGGCGGTGGTCTTCCAGCCGGCGGAAGAAGGCGGACGCGGAGCGCTGGCCATGGTCGAAGACGGCCTGATGGAGCGCTTCGGCATCGAGGAAATCTACGGCATGCACAACATGCCGGGCAGTCCGGTCGGCAGTTTTGCCATTCGCAAAGGCGGCATCATGGCTGCCCCCGACAAGTTTTCCCTGAAGATCACCGGTCGAGGCGGCCATGCGGCAGAGCCGCATAATACGGCAGACACGATCGTAATCGGAGCGCAGATCGTCAACGCCCTGCAGACGATCGCCTCGCGCAATGCCAATCCGCTGCGTTCCGTCGTCGTGTCCGTCACCCAATTTCACGCCGGGACGACCCACAACATCATTCCGGAAGAGGCCTTCATCTCCGGAACCGTCCGGTCACTCGACGAACAGGTGCGCGACCTTGCAGAACGCCGGATCGGCGAACTGGCCGCAGGCATAGCGGCAGCCCATGGGGCCTCGATCGACTACGATTACGAACGCGCCTGCCCAGTGACCGTCAATCATCCCGCAGAGACAGATCACGCCGCGCGTGCGGCGATCGAGGTGGTGGGCGCGGACAAGGTCGATACCGAGGTCGATCCGACCATGGCCGGCGAAGATTTTGCCTTCATGCTGCAGGCCCGCCCAGGCGCCTATATCCTGATCGGCAATGGCGACAGTGCCGGCCTGCACAATCCGGCTTATGACTTCAACGATGAGGCGATGGCCGCCGGGATTTCCTATTGGGTTCGCCTGGCGGAGCAGCGATTGCCGCGCTGACCAAGCCCATCATCCCCATGCAAAACCGCTTGGCTTGCAGCCTGTGCTTTTGTATGGAGGAGGAAGTGGTCCCGTAGCTCAGCAGGATAGAGCATCAGATTCCTAATCTGAGGGTCACGCGTTCGAATCGCGTCGGGATCACCATTCATTCCGCTTATATTTCGCCCTTGCGAATCTAGGGTTGCGTTCCGATTGTTATAAGGCATGATGGTTCCATGCCACGCCGACGGGTGTTTACTCAAATTTTTGCGTCGGCCTCAAACGGAGGGATATGCTATGGCACCAAGACCCCCGGGCAAGACCAGTGAAGAAAATGCGATTGTCGAACGCACGGTGCGGCGACTCTACGGCCGCACGCGTGCCGACAAGCATGTTCAGGAAAACGCGGAAGCCTTCGTCAGCTATCTGGTGAAGAGCGGCATTCGCGACGAAGACGAACTTGTGGAACTTGCGAGCATCGCCAACGGCAAACGCTATGACCCCAACAACGGGAGTTTTCTCTAAATTGCGAGCAGGGGCTGATGATCAACGGCGTCCGCCGTAAGGACGTGTATCGGCCCGCTCATCCTTTTCATAGAGCTCGCGCGTCGCTGCGTCCTGATTGAGGCGCTCACGTCCGCTCAAACGCCTTTGCCGCATGATGGCGAAAAATATTGCTCCGCCGAGCGACACCGGCCCCACCAAGACGACGAATAACCAAAAGAAATTGATCATGGCTGACCCTTTCATGACACGTGACAAGGATGTCATGGTGGAACCCGTCGAAGCACCGAAGGTTCCGAGACAGATCAGGTCGGTGTCTTGGCACTTTCTGTCTTTTCATCCAGAGCGGACTGGAGCTCTTCCGCCAGCTTGATGAGATGCGAAGGTACGTCTTCCTTGCGCATCTCCATCATCAACAAGTCCAGTTTGTCACGGACTATACCGCCCGTCCTGTCCCGCCGCGGTTCCTGCAATGAGATATTTTCGTTGTCCATGGGAACCTCCCGCTTGAGGGCTTTGCTGACAGGTTTGGCTTGGCGTCGTTTTCTGTACGCCCCTGATTCGACTTCGGATCAGCCACACCGAGAATTCGGCGCGCTTTAGGTCAGCCCGCCCCACCTTCCACCTCGGGGAAAGCTTGGACCAGCGTCTCACGATCGTCATAGTGAAGCGGACCGGTTTGCAGCACGACACTGATGCTCTCGGATACGTCGAGCTGCCCATCATGCCCGATCGCGGCGCGGTCTCCGGAAGCAAGAACAAGTGTAGCGGATCTCTTGAAGCCCTGCCGGATCAACCAGTCGCGCGGCGCCTGGACTTCCACGCTCGCGGCAAAGCGATCTCCCTTGCGATCAACCGTCACGTGATAGGCGACGGGTGAAAGGCGGCCACCGATCAGCAGCTGTCCTTGGCCGTCGGCATTCTGCACATGCGTCATGATTTTGCTCTCGCTTTCCGATTGTCCGGGAAAACGAAACCTCCGGGAGGCCTCCGGGTTCCGTCTGAAAAAGCCGTGCCGCCCGGAACCAGCGGGCCCGAAGGGCGTTCCACAAACGGGTCTGGAGGAGAAAGAACACCAGCGAGGCAAGAATGAGCAGTGCGCGCCAAACGACCGACCATGAGGAAATTCGCCGATGGATCGAGGAGCGTAAAGGGACCCCGTCTCGCCTTCGCGACAGCGGTGCCGACGGGATATTGCGCGTCGATTTTGGTGAGCCGGACGAGAGGCTTGAGGTGGTCGAATGGCAGGAGTTCTTTCAGATCTTCGAGAAGAGTGACCTTGCTTTCCTCTGCCAGGATATGACCGAAGGCGGCAAGACAAGCCGCTTCAACAAGTTCGTAAGCCGAAGCTGACAGCAAACGCGGTTTCGCCGACCGTTCACATTTTCGGGAACCAAGCCATAGGACAGACGTTCTCGCGTCGTTGTGTCCTGGCACCCCAGACATCGGAGGATGGCGATCTTGACGACCCATAGAGCCGAGCTTGCCGCACAGTCTGACGTGATCGAGTTGATACCGGCATTGCGTGCCTTTGCGCGGACCTTCTGCCAGAAGCCGGAAGAGGCTGATGATCTTGTGCAGGAGACCCTGACCAAGGCGCTCGCCAATCTCGACAAGTTCGAGCCGGGAACGCGGTTGAAGTCCTGGCTGTTCACGATCATGCGCAACACCTTCTGCACCCGCTTCAAGAAGAGCAGCCGTGAGACTGTGGGCCTGCCGGATGCGATCACTGCACGGCTGACGACCGAAGCCAGTCAGGAATGGACGGTGCAGGCTGACGAGGTGCGGCGGGCACTCAATCGTCTCCCAGAGCATCACCGAGAAATGCTGGTGCTGATCGTGATGCTGGGCGAACGTTACGAGGACGCAGCCGAAATCTGCGGCTGCGCCGTGGGCACCGTCAAAAGCCGCCTCAGCCGCGCCCGCCAGCAACTCCGGCGCGAGCTCGGTGAGAATGGAACGGACAGTCCTGTCGGATGACACGCAGCGCAGAGGATGATCCCCCGATTGGCCAGGCAGCCCTACCAGACGATGCCGCCGAACTTGAGGAGATCGGCCTGATCTACGGCACGGATACAGCACCCGGCATTGCCCGGCGCCGTCGAGGGAAGGGCTTTTCCTATCATCTTCCTGACGGCACGACCGTTGGCGATCCCAAGGTTCTCGCCCGTATCCGCAAACTGGCACTACCGCCCGCTTATGAGCGGGTTTGGATCAGCCTTGAGCCGCGCAGCCATCTGCAAGCCACCGGCTACGACGCGCGCGGTCGCAAGCAATACCGCTATCATCACGACTGGGCCGCCTGGCGCAGCACCCGCAAGTTCGACGACCTGATCGCCTTCGGTGAGGCCCTTCCCGCCATCCGCCGCCGGATCGCCCGCGATATCGCGGAGCATGCCGATTCGAGCTACTTCCTGCTGTCGGCCCTGATCAGCCTGCTCGACGTGACCTATATGCGCGTCGGCAACCGCGCCTATGCGGAGGAAAACAGGACCTATGGTGCAACAACGCTGCAGAAACGTCATCTGACCTTCGAACCCGACGGCATCCGACTGAGCTTTCTGGCCAAAGGCGGCAAGCGGGTGCGGCGAAAGCTCCGCCATCCGAAACTGCAGAAAATCCTTGAAGAGATTGCCGACCTGCCTGGCCGGGACCTGTTTTCCTGGCGCGACCAGGATGGGCACCTGCATCGGATCGATTCCGGCAGGCTCAACACCTATCTCGGCGAAATCACCCAGATGCGGCTCTCGGGCAAAACCTTTCGGACCTGGGGCGGCTCCGTTGCCGCCTTCGCAGAAGCCTGGAGATGCATTGAGGCATCGGAGCGTCCGACAATCCGGCAAATGTGCCAGGTCGCCTCTGATCGACTGCACAACACACCGACGATCTGCCGGTCAAGCTATGTGCATCCCGCCATTCTCGACCTGGCCGACAAGGCCACCGATCTCGACGCCGTGCGCGCCGTCGTGCTGGCCGCGCCGGAACGCGCCCTTTTGCGCGCTGACGAAAACCGTCTCATGGCACTCCTGAAGGGGCACTACGCCACTAAAGCCTGAGCGCGGGGAAATCGCAAAGAATCGAACGCAGAAAAGGGGCCGGGAAATCCCGACCCCTTCATTTGTGCGCGGCGATGCGCGTCAGGCTGCCTTCTTCTGGGCTGCAGCATTGACGGCTTTTTCAGCGAGCATGGTCAACGCCTCGTCGGTCTTGGACTCTTCAGCCAGCGTCTCGTCGAGAAGCTTGACGGCATCCTGATAACCGAGCTGCTGAGCCCAGGCGCGAAGCGTGCCGTAGCGGCTGATCTCGTAGTGCTCAACGGCCTGGGCGGCTGCCAGCAGGCCGGCGTCAAGCGCGGGCGAGCCCTTGAACTCTTCCATGATCTCCTCCCCCTCTTCGACGATGCCATCGATGGCGGGGCAGGTTTTGGCCCGCGGGCGCTTGCCGATGATTTCGAACACCTGCTGCAGGCGCTCGACCTGGCCCTCTGTCTCTTCCTTGTGCTGCAGGAAGGCGGCCTTCAGCTTCTCGTCCTGGGCGCCTCGGGCCATTTTCGGCAGGGCCTTCAGGATCTTGCGCTCCGCGTAATAGATGTCCTTGAGGGTCTCGTGGAAGAGCTCTTCCAGTGTCTTGGTGGCCATGTCGGTATCTCCTCGGTTATCGGTTATGGCCAGAGAAGAACCGGTGCGATGATGGTTTGTTCCGAAGGGAATTTTGCGCTTTATCCGGAACGATCGATGGCGGCCGACGGTTAGTTTCCAAGGTGGCGTCGCGCGTCACCCTCCCCAATCCAAAGGAGGAAACGATGGTCAATCGCAACGACAATTGGGATGCCGACTTCGGTCGCAACCACAATACCCGCCGTGGTCCTACGGGAGATTACGCGCCGGGTGAAAGCGGCTTCGTGCGCGGCTATGGCGAGAACCGGCCGGACGCCGACCGCTACACCGCCGAACGCCAGCGAGACTTCGGCATGGATGGCGGTTATGGCGCGAGCGGCTCACGTTATCCCCGCATGGGCCGCTCCGACTGGACGACCGACGATCTCGGCTATGCCGGGGATCTCGGTGATCGTGGCTATGGCGACGAGACCAGGGGCTATGCCCGTGGCGCCGGGCGCGGCTATTACCCCTCTGACAATCCCTCCTACCGGGGCGGTTATGGCCGCACCCACCGCGACCAGGACGAGGAGCGCGGCTTTGTTGACCGGGCAAGCGACGAGGTCGCATCCTGGTTTGGCGACGAAGAGGCTGCCCGCCGCCGCGAGATGGACAGCCACCGTGGCAAGGGTCCGAAAGGCTACCGCCGCTCGGACGCCCGCATCCTCGAAGACGTCAACGACCGGCTGGCCGATGATCCGGCAGTCGATGCCTCGGATATCGAAGTCACGGTGAAGGACGCGGAGGTCACCTTGTCCGGCCATGTGACCGACCGCTGGGAAAAGCGGCGGGCGGAAGACTGCGCCGATCGCGTCAGCGGTGTTACCCATGTGCAGAACAATCTGCGTGTCCGGATTTCTGGCGAAGGCAGCGTGATGACGCAGGCCTGAGGCCTGCTTCAAGCCCTGAGCGCGCGCAAGGCATTGAGGATGACCGCAACGTCGATCACCTCCTGCAACAGGGCGCCCTGAACCGGTGTGAGATACCCGAAGGCGGCCAGCACCATGGCGCCGCCCGAGAGCACAAGCCCGGCAACCGCACTTTGCCGAGCGATATTGCGGGACCTCCTCGCGATGCCACAGGCAAGCGGCAGACGTGACAGATCATCCGCCAGCAGCACCACATCCGCCGCTTCCGACGAGGCCGCCGAACCCCGCGCACCGATCGCTACCCCGACATCGGCCAGCGCCAGCGCCGGGGCATCATTGACCCCGTCTCCCACCATCATCACCACGCCAGAAGCGCGCTCCCGGCGGATGAGCTCAACCTTGCCTTCCGGCGCGAGGTCGCCTGCGACGGCATCGAGGCCGAGACTGGCCGAGGCCTTTTCCGCCACATCGGTGCGGTCCCCGGAAGCCATGACGATGCGGCGCACCCCGCCGGCCCTAAAAGCACTGATCGTATCACCGGCATCCTGGCGCAGCGGATCGGACAGGAGAATGAGGCCGGCCGCCCGTCCATCGATGCCGACAGCGACCACCGCCGTGCCGTTGTCGATGTCGGCTCGGGCAAAGTCTTCGTCGGCCAGCAGCTGCGAGCGGACATAACCACTGCCGCCGAGCACCACCTTGACGCCGCCGACCAGGCCGGAAAGCCCCCGCCCCGCCTCTTCGATGACACCCTGCGGCAGGATGAGGCCAAGGCCCCGCGCGGTGGCGGCGCGCACCAGCGCTTCTGCCGCGACATGGCCGGAGGCCTGATCGAGCGAGGCGGCCAGTGCCAGCACCTGATCGGAGGTGAAGCCCGGTTGCGGCCGGACCTCCGACACTTCCGGCCGTGCGGAGGTCACGGTCCCGGTCTTGTCGACGACCACGGTGGTGACCGCAGCCAGCGCCTCAAGCGCTCCCGCCGTCTTGACCAGCACGCCATGCGAGGCGGCGCGCGACATGCCGGCAATGACGGCGACAGGCACGGCAAGAATCAACGGACAGGGGGTGGCGACAACAAGCACGGCCAGCGCCCGCGTCGCCTCGCCGCTCCACCACCAGGCGCCGCCGGCCAGAAGCAGCGTGATGCCGAGGAAGACGAGGGCATAACGATCCGCCAGACGCGCCATCGGCGCGCGGCTGGCCTGTGCCTGTTCGACGAGGCGAACGATACCAGCATAGGTGCTTTCTTTCGAAGCGCGCAGCACCAGAAGGTCGAAGGCATCACCCAGCACGCTGCAGCCGCTCGGCACTTCATGGCCCATCTGGATGGGCACGGGCAGCGATTCCCCTGTCAGCGCCGAGAGATCGAGGACGGCCGTTGCGGCCAGCAGACGCCCGTCGACCGGCACGACCTCGCCCTTGCGCACCAGGATCCGGTCCTGCGGCTTGAGCGCCTCGATCGGCACGCTTTCCAAGGTCTCGCCGCGATAGCGCATGGCCGTGCGCGAGACTCGACCGAGCAGGGCCGTCATGTCGCGGCGCGCCCGCCCTTCCGCGAAGCTTTCGAGCAACTGGCCGCCGGCATACATCACGGCGACGATGGCGGCAGCGAGGTTTTCCCCAAGGGCCAGGCCAACGCCAATCGACAGAGCTGCGATGGCATCGACGCCCATCCGGCCGTTGAGGAGCGCCCGCAGGATATCGAGGACGAGGACGATAAGCACGGAACCGGCCCCGACCAGCCAGATCAGTGCGGCCTGTTCGGGACGGGCGGCGAGGAACAGCACCCCGCCCCCGGCAAGACAGAGGAAGGCAAGCGTCGCGAGCAGGACGGGCAGGCTCTCACGCAATCGTGTCGGCTGCAGAAAGTCCGGCATCATCTCATTCCCAAGGCACTGGCGAAAGGTCGAAAGCGACGTCTCTTGCTGCTCTTCGCTTTCCCTTGTAGAGCCTTCTGAGCATGAAGCAATCGGACGTAAGCAGCATGATCGACAGTGCCCGGCCCCGCCGCCTTTCAGTCCTTGGCTCGACCGGCTCGATCGGCGTCAACACGCTCGACGTCATCGCGCAGCTCGGCGGCCGCGACAGCTTCGAGGTCATGGCGCTGACCGGCAACGGCAGTCTCGACCTGCTCGCCGAACAGGCCCGCCGCACGGGCGCGAAACTTGCCGTTACCGCCGACGAAAGCCAGTATAGGACGCTGAAGGACCTGCTGGCAGGCTCCGGCACGGATGTCGCAGCCGGCGCAAGCGGGCTGGAAGAGGCCGCCGACATGGAGGCCGGCTGGGTCATGGCAGCCATTGTCGGCACAGCAGGCCTCGCTCCGACGCTGAAAGCCGCAGCACGCGGCGCCGACATCGCGCTTGCCAACAAGGAATGCCTCGTCTCCGCCGGCCATCTCTTCGTCGATGCTGTAAGGAAGGGCGGCGGACGGCTGATCCCCGTCGACAGTGAGCACTCGGCAATCTTCCAGTGCCTGGAAGCCGACCAGCGGCATGCGCTCGAGCGCATCGTGCTCACCGCGTCCGGCGGCCCCTTCCGCACCCACACACGCGAGCAGATGGCCAATGTCACGGTGCAGACGGCCCGCACCCATCCCAACTGGTCGATGGGCCTGAAGATCTCCGTCGGCAGCGCCTCGATGTTCAACAAGGCGCTGGAGATGATCGAGGCAAAACACCTCTTCGATGTCCGCCCTGATCAGATCGAGGTCGTCGTCCATCCCCAATCGATCATTCATTCGATGGTCGGCTACACCGACGGCTCCATCATCGCCCAGCTCGGCGTGCCGGATATGCGCACCGCCATTGGCTATGCCCTGACCTATCCGAAGCGCCCGGCGCTGAATGTCGACAGGCTCGACTTTGCCAAGCTCGCACGGCTCGATTTCGAGGCACCCGACGAAACGCGCTTCCCGGCCCTGCGGCTTGCCCGCACGGCGCTCGAACGCGGCGGATTGCAGGGCGCCATCCTCAACGCCGCCGAAGAAACCGCCTTCAACGCCTTCGTCGAAGACAAGATCCGCTTCCTCGACATGGCCGACGTGGTCGAGACGGTGATGGACGCGATGGTCGAGGGCGTGCCCGCTGATACGATTGCCGACGTCTATGCGGCGGATCGCGAGGCGAGGCGCAAGGCGGCTGAGGTGATAGATAGGCGCGATAGCAACGGAACCTCACATTAACCGACGATGGTCGGAGATATGGTATAGTGCTTCACTCAGCGTAAAGTCACATCGTTGATCTGATTGGACTATACTCGTATCTGCCGCTCTCACAGGCATCTGGTTGAATAAAAATTGAAACATTTCGAGACAGTGCTTGAGACTCTAGACGTCCTTCGTCAGGATCAGGGCGGCTTGCATCGGTCAGTGAAGAAGATTGAGCGCCTACCTGCTCCAAATGAAATGAGCTGGTGTATCGAAGATGCACCGCTAGTGGATTTCTGCCGCATGGGCAAAGTCGACCACGTTACTTCCATTTACCTCGTGGAGTGTCGCAAGCTCACCTCTCTCTACGGGCTCGCAGAGCGATTTCCCAAGCTAAAGTCGCTCTGGATGTATTCATGTGATCGGCTAAGCACCTTGGAGGGAATACAACCTCTCAAAGAATTACGAAATTTGACGATTTGGCCGTCCTTTTCGGGGACGATCAAGATCGACACGCTTCTACCACTGGCTAGCACCCGCGCAATTGAGAATCTGGTATTCGCCGGTACGAGCAAAGATGGTCTGCTGACGCCTCTGTACGGGTTGGACCACCTCGAACGCCTTTTCGTATCGAACAACTTCTCTTGGGATCAGTTCGCGCGTTTTGAGGCGCAGCAGCCTAACGTTGAATTCCCGTGGAAAGGTGGCGTCGTCTACGACGCCAACCCGGCCATATTGACATGTGAAGCCTGCGGCAAGCCAAAAGCAATGTTGACTGGTAAGGGAACGAGGCCGTGCTGCCCCGATTGCGACGGTGGTCGCTTATCAATTCACACTAAGCGTTATCGCGAGTTGTCGCGTAAATCCTAACTATCGAGACAGAACACAAATACTAACGCTTCGACGCAACTCTTCGATATGGGCTTACCCTCATTTTCGGAATTTGCCGTGAGCTGTGTCCCACCGAACCGATCACGCCACCGCACGCGCCAGAGCGCAGCGCGACCAGAGCTGGTGCAGCGAGCCTACGAGATGTTCAAGATCGGCATCGGAATGCAGGGGCGTCGGGGTGATGCGCAGCCGTTCGGTCTTTTTCGGTACCGTCGGATAGTTGATCGGCTGCACATAGATGGAACAGTTGTCGAGAAGCAGGTCGGAGATCCACTTGCACTTGGCGGCATCGCCGACCATGACTGGCACGATATGGCTCGGGTTCGGCATATGCGGAATGCCGGCCTTGTCGAGCATGGAGCGCAGGCGGCGCACGCGCTCCTGATGGGCGAAACGCTCGACCTGGCTGGTCTTCAGATGGCGGATCGAGGCGACCGCACCGGCGGCGAGCGCCGGCGGCAGAGCCGTCGTGAAGATGAAGCCGGATGCAAACGAGCGGACGAAATCGCAAAGCGCGGTCGAGGCAGCGATATAGCCACCCATCACGCCGAAGGCCTTGCCAAGCGTGCCTTCGATGATCGTCAGGCGATCCATCAGGCCTTCGCGTTCGGCAATACCGCCGCCATGCGCGCCATACATGCCGACGGCATGGACTTCGTCGAGATAGGTCATCGCGCCATACTTGTCGGCGAGATCACAGATTTCCTTGATCGGCGCGATATCGCCATCCATCGAATAGACGCTTTCGAACGCGATCAGCTTCGGCGCCTTCGGATCGGCAGCGGAGAGCTTCGCTTCCAGATCCTTGACGTCGTTGTGCTTCCAGATGACGCGCTCTGCCTTGGAATGGCGAATGCCTTCGATCATCGACGCGTGGTTCAGGGCGTCGGAGAAGATGATCAGGCCCGGGATCTTGGCGCCGAGCGTACCGAGCGTCGCCCAGTTCGAGATATAACCCGAGGTGAAGATCAGCGCCGATTCCTTGTTGTGAAGGCCGGCAAGCTCGCGCTCGAGCAGGACATGGTAATGATTGGTGCCGGAGATATTCCGGGTGCCACCGGCACCGGCGCCACAGTCGTCGATCGCCTGTTTCATGGCATCGATGACGAACTGGTTCTGCCCCATGCCGAGATAGTCATTGGAGCACCAGACGGTGACTTCCTGAGTGCCGTTCTCGGTGTAGCGGGTCGCACGCGGAAAATTGCCGCGCTGGCGTTCCAAATCAGCGAAGACGCGGTACCGGCCTTCCTCGTGAAGCCCCGCGAGCTGATCCTTGAAAAACGCCTCGAAATCCATGCCTAAACTCCAGTCTACGACACTCTTTTGTGTCTCTACGTCGCCGGGGTCAAGCCCGGTTTTGTAAATTCATTCTAAACTGCGACAAATGGCGCGAACATTAGAACCCTTACACATAGATCCTAACGGATTGTGCCGGAGCAAACTTGATCTGCGTCAAACTCAGCGAAAAAGGACGGCCACAGCCGCCCTTCTCCTGAAGCCTGGGGATCTGGATGGCGTCACGAAGCCTGAACGGCCCGCTTCGCCATCACCCGGATCAGATTGGCCCGGTATTCCGCCGTGCAATGCAGATCCGACATCAGCTCCGACGGATCAATCTCGACCCCGCTGACGGCATCCGGCGACCAGTTCGCCGAGAGCGCGGCCTCAAGCCCGGCATGGCGGAAGACGCCCGACGAACCGGCACCGGTGACCGCGACACGAACGCCACCCGCCCCTTTGGAGACGAAGGCACCGGTCATGGCATAGCGCGACGCCGGATTGGCGAACTTGGCATAACCCGCCCGCTCCGGCGCATCGAATCGAATTGCCGTGATGATCTCGTCATCGGCCAGTGCCGTTTCGAAGAGGCCGACGAAGAAGTCGTCGGCTGCGATCTCGCGGGCATTGGTGACGACGGTTGCGCCAAGGCCGAGCACGGCCGACGGATAGTCCGCAGCCGGATCGTCATTGGCCACCGATCCGCCGATCGTGCCCAGGTGGCGGACATGTGGATCGCCGATCATCGAGGCGAGATGGCAAATTGCCGGGCAGACCGCGCGGATGGCCGAGGAAGAGGCGACCTCCGCATGGGTGACGGCTGCACCGATCGTCACGCGGCGCCCTTCCACCTTGATGCCCTTGAGGGCATCGATATGCCGGAGATCGATGAGGTCAGACGGCTGGGCGAGACGCTGCTTGAGCGCCGCAATCAGCGTCTGCCCACCGGCGATGAATTTGCCGTCCTCGGTGCCGCCGAGCAGTTTACCGGCCTCTTCGATGGAGGAGGCACGATGGTAGCTGGTTGAATAGAGCTGCATGGTCCTGTCCTCCCTTATTCGGCGGCCTGACGGGTCGCATTGGCCTGGATAGCATTCCAGACGGCAAGCGGCGTCGCCGGCATGTTGAGGTTGTTGTTGCCGATCGCATCGGTGATCGCATTGATCAGCGCCGGCGGCGAACCGATGGCGCCGGCCTCGCCGCAGCCTTTGATCCCAAGCGGATTGCCCGGGCAAGGCGTGTTCTGGTGCGAGACGTTGAAAGACGGCAAATCGTCGGCGCGCGGCATGGCATAATCCATATAGCTTGCGGTCAGAAGCTGGCCGGTCTGCGGATCGTAATGCACGCCCTCGAGCAGTGCCTGACCGATGCCCTGCGCGATGCCGCCATGCACCTGACCCTCGACGATCATCGGATTGATGATGTTGCCGAAGTCGTCGGCAGCCACGAACTGGATGATGTCGGTCTTGCCGGTTTCCGGATCGACCTCGACTTCCGCGATGTAGCAGCCGGCCGGGAAGGTAAAGTTGGACGGGTCGTAGAAGGCGCCTTCCTTCAGACCCGGCTCCATGCCGGACGGCAGGTTGTGGGCGGTATAGGCGGCAAGTGCCACCTGGAACCACGGAACCGACTTGTCGGTACCCGCGACCTTCAGCTCGCCATTCTCGATGACGATGTCGCTTTCGTCGGCTTCCATCAGGTGCGCCGCGATCTTCTTGGCTTTCGCCTCGACCTTGTCGAGCGCCTTGACGATGGCCGACATGCCGACAGCTCCGGAACGCGAGCCATAGGTGCCCATGCCCATCTGCACTTTGTCGGTGTCGCCATGGACGATCGAAACATTGTCGATCGGCACGCCGAGCCGCTCGGCAACGAGCTGTGCGAACGTCGTTTCGTGACCCTGGCCATGGCTGTGCGAGCCAGTGAGCACCTCGACCGTGCCGACTGCGTTGACGCGGACTTCAGCCGATTCCCACAAGCCGACACCGGCACCAAGCGAACCGACCGCCGCCGACGGCGCAATGCCGCAAGCCTCGATATAGCAGCTCATGCCGATGCCGCGCAGCTTGCCGCGACGCGCCGCTTCTGCCTTGCGAGCAGGAAAGCCGTTCCAGTCGGCGGCAGACATCGCAGCCTCCAGCGAGGCGTCGTAGTCGCCCGCGTCGTAGCACATGATCACGGGCGTCTGGTACGGGAAGGTCCGCACGAAGTTCTTGCGGCGCAGTTCCGCCGGCGAGATGCCGAGTTCACGGGCGGCGGTTTCGACGGTGCGTTCCAGGAGATATGTCGCCTCAGGACGACCGGCCCCGCGATAGGCATCGACCGGAACGGTGTTGGTATAGACGGTGCGCACATTGGCGTGGATCGCCGGGATCGCATACTGGCCTGACAGCAGCGTCGCATAGAGATAGGTCGGAACCGAGGACGAGAAGAGCGACATATAGGCGCCGAGATTGGCGATGGTGTCGACCTTCAGACCGATAATCTTGTGGTCCTTGTCGAAGGCCATCTTGACCTTCGACACATGGTCGCGGCCATGGGCGTCGGTGAGGAAGGCCTCGGTGCGGTCGGAGGTCCATTTGACCGGCACGCCAGTCTTCTTCGAGGCCCAGAGACAGACGACCTCTTCCGGATAGATGTAGATCTTCGAGCCGAAGCCACCGCCGACATCCGGCGCGATCACCCGCAGCTTGTGCTCGGGCGCGACATTGTAGAAGGCGCTCATCACCAAACGCGCAACATGCGGGTTCTGCGACGTCGTATAGCAGGTGAAATGATCTTCTGCCGTGTCGTAGATGCCGAGCGTGGCGCGCGGTTCCATCGGGTTCGGCGACAGGCGATTGTTGAAGATCTCGATCTCGGTGACATGCGCGGCACTGGCGATCGCAGCGTCTGCTGCAGCGCTGTCGCCGATCTCCCAGTCGAAGATCAGGTTGCCGGGCGCTTCCGGATGAAGCTGCGGCGCGCCTGATTTCAGCGCATCGACCGCGCCGGTGACGACCGGCAGCTCTTGATACTCGACCACAACGGCCTCCGAGGCATCGCGCGCCTCGCCGATGCTGTCGGCGATGACGATTGCGACTGCGTCCCCGACATAGCGCACGGTTTCATGCGCGAGGGGACGCCAGGCGCCCATCTTCATCGGCGTGCCGTCCTTGGAATGGATCATCCAGCCGCAGATCAGATTGCCGATACCGTCGGCCAGCAGCTGCTTGCCATCGAGAACGTCGATGACGCCAGGCATAGCCTTGGCCGCCGCGACATCGATCGACTTGATCTTTGCATGTGCGTAGGGCGAACGGACGAAATAGGCATATTTCATGCCGGGGACGACCATGTCGTCGGTATAGCGACCCTTGCCGGTTAGGAAACGCTTGTCTTCCTTGCGCGCCACTCGCGCGCCGATTCCTTCAACACCCATTGTCTTCTCCTCCAGAAGTGAGCGAATAGCGAATGGCGAATAGAGGGCTGAGTGCGTTCACATGACGTCGCGGCGCGACGAGCTATTCGCTACTCGCTATTCCCTATTCGCTTGGACGTCACTCGGCGGCCTGGCGGCCGGCGGTCATCGCTTCATTGGCCGAGAGAACGGCCTTGACGATGTTGTGGTAGCCCGTGCAGCGGCAGATATTGCCTTCGAGCTCGTGGCGGACGGTGGCCTCGTCGAGCGCACCGTTGTGACGACAGATCATGTCGAGCGCGGTCATCACCATGCCCGGCGTGCAGAAGCCGCATTGCAGGCCGTGATGCTCCTTGAAGGCAGCCTGCACGGGGTGCAGTTCGCCGCCGGAAGAGAGGCCCTCGATCGTCGTGATCGACGATCCCGAGGCCTGAACGGCCAGGATCGAACAGCTCTTGATCGACTTGCCGTCCATATGCACGACGCAGGTGCCGCACTGGGTGGTGTCGCAACCCACATGCGTTCCCGTCAGACCAAGTTTCTCGCGAATGAAATGCACGAGCAGGGTGCGATCCTCGCACTCCCCGCTCACTGTCCGGCCATTCACCGTCAGCGTCACTTTAGCCATGTTGTTCCTCCTCGTGTCTCTCCCGGACACGCGAGGCATGGTGGGAGTTTTATGTGACATGTGCAACCGTCCAGAACGTCGCAAACGAAAATTTTGTGTGCCGCATTGCAGCATCGAACCGCCTGTAAATCCTGGGTTCATCTTCGATGCCTCATGCAATGGAACCACCTGTGAGGGTGTGAGCCGCGACCATGGACTTTCCGCCGGTCAAGGCTATGCTCATGAAAGCCTGAAGCCGCATGGCAAGAGTTCGAGCGGCGGGGCGAACTGTTAAAACAAGACCGGCTGGACCGGGCGCGTGGAACTTGGAGAGATGAAGATGAAGAAAGCTCTTGTGCTGATGCTGGTCGGCCTTACGGCCGCAGGCTGCACCCAGACCGAACGCGGCGCATCGATCGGCGCTGCCTCCGGCGCGATCATCGGCGGCATTGCGACCGGCAACGTCCGTGGTGCAGCCGTCGGTGCTGCCATCGGTGGCGTTGCGGGCGCCGTGATCGGCCGTGTCTCGGAACAGCCGGGCCAGTGCTACTATCGCGACCGCTACGGCAACCGTTACATCGACGCCTGCCCGCGCAGCTACTAAGGACATTTGCCGCAAACAAGACAGGCGGGAGGGCAACCTTCCCGCCTTTTTTCGTGATCGCTCAAAAAGGGGGTATGCGTCTTCATGCATTTCCGCCTAAGTTGTCGGGCAAGCGGGGGAGCGCCCAACGGATCGCGATGATAGCGACATGCCGAGACCAAGTGGATGGACATTGCCGAAATTTAGTCATGCGTTCCGGCTCGGGCTCATCCTCACCGTCGCGAGCCCCCTATGTTTCGCTTTCACCTCGCAGGCCAATGCTTTCGAGCTGTTCGGCATTCGCCTGTTTGGCAGTGACGAAGCCGATCGCGATGTCATTGACCCTGTTGATTACACCATCACCCTCGACACCGGGGACGCCGACCGCGCCCTGAAGAAATCCCTGCAGCGCACATCGCTTTTGCTGGCCGATGAGGAAAAGCCGGTCTCCGGCGATCTCGGTCTCGTCATCAAGGCGCGCGACGATCGCGATCGCCTGATTGCGACGCTCTACGAAAACGCCCTCTATGGCGGCATCGTCACGGTGACCATCGACGGAAAGGACATCGACAGTCTGCCGCCGAACCCGGTCTTCGACCGGTCGCGACCTGTGCCTGTAGCAATCAGCGTCAAGCCCGGGCCAACCTTCACGCTCGGCGCCGTGACGCTCGAGGGCGATGCGGCACGGCTCGACCCCGCCGAATTCGATCTGGCACCGGGTGAAAATGCCGGATCTCTGGTGATCCTGCGCGCGGCCGAACAGATCGCCGAGCGGCTGAAGCAGGAAGGCCGGCCGCTGACTGAAGTGACCCGCCGCGAGGTCGTCGCCGACCACGAGACCAATACGGTCGATCTGACCATCGCGGTCGAGGCAGGCCCTGTCGCACCGCTCGGTGCGGTCACCGTCAAGGGCGCCCGCGCGGTCGATCCGGCTTTTGTCGAGTATTACTCCCGGCTCAGACCCGGCCAGACCTATTCGCCGGAGCAATTGCGCAAGGCCGGCGAGCGACTGCGAACCCTCGGCGTCTTCTCTTCAGTCACCATCAACGAGGCAGACGAGCTCGATCCGGCGGGATCCCTGCCGATCGGCATTGTCGTGTCGGAAGGCAAGCATCGCTACTTCGGCATCGGCGCGAGCTATTCCTCGCTCGACGGCGGCGGCATCGAGGGCTACTGGGGCCACCGCAACCTGTTCGGCGAGGCGGAATCGCTGAGGATCGAAGGCTCGGTGCGCGGCCTCGGAGAACTGAAGGACGTCTCCGACGTTTCCTCGCTCGACTATACGGCCGGGATGACCTTCATCAAGCCGGGCGCCTTCGTGCCCTCGGGAACGCTGGAAGCCAGTATCAAGGGCAGCACGCTCGAGACCGACTATTACGATGCGGCGACCGTGACGGGAAAAGTCGCCTATTCCTACGAACTGACCGACACCGACACGGTCAACGCCGGCGCATCGCTCGCTTACGACAACATCGACGACGCCTTCGGCAGAGGCAACGAATACCTGACCTTCGGTGTGCCGCTCGGCTATATCAGGGACACCCGCGACAACCGCCTGAACGCCACCGAAGGCCATTACGGCACCATCGCGCTGACGCCGAGTTACGACTTCTTCGGCCAGACCTTCTTCACCTCCCTCGAAGGATCGATCTCCGCCTATCTCGGCTTCGGCGAGGAGGACCGCTTCGTGCTCGCAGGCCGGCTGAATGCCGGTACGCTTGTCGGTGGCGGCGATCTTTCGGCGATCCCGGCGACACGGCGTTTCTTCGCCGGCGGCGGCGGTTCGGTGCGTGGCTATTCGTTCCAGGAGATCACGCCGAGAACCGCAGGGGGAGCCGGCACCGGCGGCCGCTCCTATGTGACCGCCAATCTCGAGGCGCGTATCAATGTGACGGATACGATCGGCATCGTGCCCTTTCTCGACATCGGCACCGTCACGGACACCACTGTGCCCAATTTCAATGACATCAAGATGGGTGCAGGGCTGGGCCTGCGCTACATGACGCCTTTTGGGCCTCTCAGGCTCGATGTAGCGGTCCCTCTGGATCCTTATGATGGCGGCAGCCGCTATGCCATCTATGCCGGCATCGGCCAGAGCTTCTGACCGCAAGACAGGACGACAGTGAGCATGATCTGGTTGAAGCGCATCCTGACCTGGACGGCCCGCCTGCTGGGCGGCCTGGTCGCGGCGATGATCGCCCTCTTCGTCGTGGTCATTCTCGTCGGCGGCTTCTCGCGCACCGGCAGCCAGTTCCTTGCTGACCGGATTGCAGCCCTTGTCTCGACCGACAACCGCCAGATCACCCTGAGCGGCACCGGCCCGTTGCTGAGCAGCGCCTTCTCCGTCGAGCGCATTACCGTGGCCGACAGCCAGGGCATCTATGCAACGATCGACAACCTCGCCCTTGACTGGACGCCACGCGACCTGATCCGCAAGCGCTTCACCGCCGAGCGCATCTCGGCTGAACGCGTGACCCTTGAACGCGCCCCTCTTCCCTCCGCCGAGCCTGAGCCCGAAACGGACGAACCCTTCTCGCTGCCCGTCGAAATCGACGTGGCAACCATCGACCTGCCTCAAATCGAGATCGGTGCAGCCCTTGTCGAGCGCGACCTTGCGCTCTCCGCCCAGGGCTCGCTCACCATCGTCGGCGAAACCATCGCGAGCCGGCTGACGGCAAGCCGACGGGACGACCCCGGCAACAACGCGGTCGTCGACCTGCTCTACGCCCCGAACGACAACCAGCTGCGTATCAATCTGGATTATCAGGAGCCCCCAGCCGGTCTTCTCGGGCAGCAGTTGCAAATTCCCGGCCAGCCGGCGATTGCAATCAAGGTGGATGGTGACGGCCCCCTCGATGATTGGGCAGGCGAGGTCATGGCATCCCTGAACGGCGAGCGAACGATCACCGTCGACGTCACCCACAAGCTCGGCACGGATGGCGTTCGCGCTCTGACGGCCAGGGGCGGCGGTGCCTTTGCAGGCCTTGTTCCACCGGAACTACGGGATGTGTTTTCCGGCGAAACTGCCATCGACCTCGCCGCGCAGATGGGCGCGGACGGATCGGTGGAAATCGAGAGGGGCCGGTTCACGACCGCCTCTGCCGATGTCAGCGCAGCCGGCCGCTACAATCCGAAGGGTGAGAACGATATCCGGCTGACGGCCCGCGCGACCGGCGAGCCGATCGGCCTGACCTCGCAATCGCCGGACTTCACGGGCGGCATGAAGTTTAGGAGCCTTGAGCTTGCCATCAATGGCCAGGCGGCCGCAGCAAGGCTGTCGGCCCGTGCCGATCTGGCTGAACTCAGCGTGTCACAGGGCAGCTTTACCGATGTGTCGCTCTCCGCCGACAGTGAGGGCTTCGACCTGACAAACCGGGCCGGCCCGGTCAACGTCGCGGTCTCGGTGCAAGGCACCGATATCCGTGATGAAGCCATTCGTCCCTATCTAAAAGCTCCGCTGGCGCTGACAACCCCCCTGACCCTAACGGCACAGGCGATCACCTTCGAGCAACTGGTCTTCGACAGCAACGGCCTCAATCTGCAGGGCTCTGGCCAGTACTCCCTTCCCGACAACGAGTTCACTGGCCAACTGGCGGTGCGGGCCGAGCCCGAGATACTGCCGCCCGCACTCTCTAGCCGGCTCCAAGCGCCGGTCGACCTCTCGGCTCGTGTGGATTTCGTGGCGCCCCGCGCCGTCGCGCTGCGGGACATCATCCTGACCAGTGACATCGCTCAGGCCGAAGGCTCCCTCGCGCTGGATCAGGAGGGCATGATCGCAAGCGATCTGACCGGGCGACTGCGCGATATCGGCCTTTTCGTTGATCGCATCGAGGCCCCTGCCTCCTTCAACATCTCCGCCTCCGGCCCTCTCGATGCCATCGACGCGACCGTCAATCTGGCCGTCGAGGAGGGACAGGCAGCCGGCTACCAGATCGAGAATTTCAAACTGCAGCTTGACGGCGTCGCAAGCCGCGAGGCACCCAGCGCCAATCTCACGGCCAGTGGCCAGATCGACGGAAAGCCGCTCGATGCCAAGGCCGAAGTGGTGAGCGCCAGGGGTCGGACAGGGGTTGATGCTCTGGATCTCGCAATCGGTCCGAACCGACTGAAAGGCACACTCGATCTCGGCCAGGACCTCCTGCCGAGTGGCGATATCACCTTCGATTTTCCGGACCTGAGCCTGCTTGCGGCACTTGCCGGCCAGACGCTCAGCGGCGATCTGAGAGGGGACATCCAGCTGAATTCGCGCGATGGCCGGATCGCTGCGGACGTCCAGGCAACAGGTTCCGCAATCAGCAGGGATGCGCTGACGATCGCCGAACCGAGCGTCGATATGCGGATTTCCGACGCCGCAGCTCTCGCAGCCGAAGGCACCGTGCGAGCGGCCAGCATTGCCTCTGGCGAAAACCGGCTGGAGACGGTGGCGCTTGCCTTCACCCGATCCGACGCGGACACGAATTTCAATTTGACCGGCCGTTACGACAATGCCCCGGTGGTTTTGCGCGGCATACTGCGTGAGGGCACAGAGGGCTTGAGCGTCGCAATCGATGAACTGAGCGCTGCCCCGCGCGGCATCGCACTCGCTCTGGCATCACCGACGGCGATCCGGATGCGGAACGGCGCAATCTCGATCGACGAAACCGTCATCTCTGCGGGCTTGGGCCGCGTGGCTTTGTCCGGTACGGTCGCCGACACGCTTGATCTCTCCGCCGACATCAGGGAATTGCCCGCCTCGCTTGCGTCAGCCTTGGCTCCGACCATTGCACCCGAGGGTACCATCTCCGGGACGGTGCGCATCAGCGGCACGACCGCTGCACCGGTGGCCGACTACAGTCTCGACTGGCAGGGAGCAGCGATCGCGCCGATGCGCAGCGCCGGTCTTGCCCCTCTTGGCATCACGGCAACCGGCCGTTTCGAGAACCAGAGCCTCACGCTCGACAGCCGCATCAGCGGTGGCGGCATCGGCCTGACGGCGGGCGGACGAGTCTCCCTTGAGAACGGGCCAGACCTCGACATCCGCGTCCAGGGTGACGTGCCGCTTTCGGCGGCCAATGGCCAGGTGGGTGCCCAGGGTTTCGTCGCCGAGGGCAATGCCAGCGTCAACCTGACGATCGCCGGCACCGGCAGCGCACCGAGGATCACCGGCACCGTCTCGACCTCGGGCGCCCGCATCGTCGATGTCCGCAGAAATCTCGCCATCGAGCAGATCGCCACCACCATCAATCTGACCGGAACACGCGCCGAAATCGGCAGCCTCACCGGCAATCTGGCAACCGGCGGCCAGGTTTCCGCGCGCGGTACGATCGACCTCGCCAATCCCGGCCTGCCGGCTGACCTGACGATCAATCTCGACGAAACCGCCTATGTGGACGGCAATACGGTTACCAGTACGGCGAGCGGCACGCTGACTTTGACAGGCCAATTGCTGAACGGACCGACGCTGGGCGGCACGATCAACCTGTCTCGCACCTCGATTACCCTCCAGGAGAGCCGACCGGCCAGCCTTCAGGCACTCGACATCGAACACAAGCATGCGCCGCCCGCAATCCTGCGGCAGCAGCGCGATCAAAAGCCGGCAGAAGGACGCGCCTCCAGTGCGCCCATCGCGCTCAACCTTACCATCGCCTCACCGTCGCAGACCTTCATTCGCGGCCGCGGCATCGATGCAGAGCTTGGCGGCACGATCACCCTGACGGGAACGGCCGCGGCACCCGCTGTCTCCGGCGCCTTTGAGCTGAGACGTGGCCGCATGCAGATCCTGACCAAGCGGCTGAACATCACCCGTGCGACGATCACCTTCGGCGGTGACCTCGTGCCGCTGTTGGATCTTGAGGCGACCACGACATCCGGGGATGCCACGATCGTCATCCGCCTGACGGGGCTCGCCAGCAATCCGGAGGTGACCTTCTCCTCGACCCCGGCTCTGCCGCAGGATGAAATCCTTGCCCAGTTGATCTTCGGGCAGTCCCTGTCGCGTTTGTCGCCCCTGCAGATCGCCCAGCTTGCTGATGCGGCAGCCCAACTTGCCGGCGGACGCGGTTCATCGCTGTTCCAGTCGCTGCGCAGTACCCTCGGCATAGACGATCTCGACGTGTCGACCGACGAGACCGGTGGAACGAGCATCAGCGCGGGCAAATATCTGAACGACCGGACCTATATCGAGTTGCAACAAAGCGGCAGCGGCGGCGCCAAGGCGACGATCAACCTCGACATCGGCCGGGGCCTGAAGCTGAAGGGCGAAGCCGGCGGTTCCGGCGCCGGTGGCGGCATCTTCTACGAGAAGGAATACTGAGCCGGAGAGAGTTCGGCTCAGGTGACTTTGCTGGTCTTCAGCAGGATGTTGGATTCGGTGAAGTTGATCCCCTCGATCAACCGGATGCGGCGCAGGGTCTCGTCGAAGCTTGCGAGATCCCGTTCCTCCAACTCCGCAATGAAATCCCACTTGCCGTTGGTGCTGTGCAGCGAGCGGACCTGCGGCATGCCGCGTAGCTGATGCGCTACCCGATCCGCAAACTTGCCGACGACCTCGATCATGATGATCGCCCGGACACCCGTGGGCTGGATCTCGCTACCGGTCAGGATGGTGAAAGCAGCGATCGTCCCGTTTGCCACCAGCCGATCGATGCGCGCGGAAATCGTCGCACGCGACGCACCGGTCATCGCAGCAAGCGAGGCCACGGGCAGACGCGCGTTCTGGCGCAGCGCGCCCAGGATATGGCGGTCGAGATCATCCATCTTGCAAACTGTCACATGCTGGTTGCGATTTGCGCAAAGTATAGCGCTTTGTGACGAAGTTCCATCTTTTTGACAACGTCACTTTGCCCGATCATGGAAACACGGCATTAAACGAGGACGACCCATGCACAAGCAGCAGAAGACCGTGGCACTGATCGGCGTACCGCTCGAGGAAGGTTCCGGCCGGGGTGGTTGCGCCATGGGACCGGCGGCCTATCGCATCGCCGGCATTGCGTCCGCCATGCGCGAGCTTGGCTATGAGGTCGAAGATCGTGGTGACCTGCGCCCGGCACCTGCCAGCGATCTCCAGGAGATGGAGCGCGCCAAGCATCTGCCCGTCGTCGGCGCCTTCACCCGCGCGATCGAAGCAGCGACCTACGGAGCCGCCGCTGGTGGCGCCGTGCCGATCCTGCTGGGTGGCGACCACAGTCTGTCCATGGGCAGCGTCTCCGGCATGGCCCGCTATGCGGCCGAAGCGGGCCGCCCGCTTTACGTTCTCTGGCTCGACGCCCATTCCGACTTCAATGCCCCGGAGACATCGCCCTCGGGCAATATCCACGGCATGCCGGTCGCCTTCTTCTGCGGCAAGGCAGAGTTTGCACCGATCCTGCCTGCCGATCGCCCCTTCGTTGATCCGAGCCATGTCTACCAGGTCGGCATCCGCTCCGTGGACGAGGAAGAGCGCCGCCTGATTACGGAAAACGCCGTTAACGTCTACGACATGCGCGCGATCGACGAAGAGGGCATGGGCAGCATTGTCAAACGCATCCTGGCTGATGTGCGCGAGGCAAATGCGCTCCTGCATGTGAGCCTTGACGTCGATTTCCTCGATCCGGATGTCGCACCGGGTGTCGGGACGACCGTGCCGGGAGGCGCCACCTTCCGCGAAGCGCATCTGATCATGGAGCTGCTGCACGACAGCGGGCTCGTCTCCTCACTCGACCTCGTTGAACTGAACCCGTTTCTCGACGACCGTGGCCGTAGCGCACGTGTCATGGTCGAACTGGCCGCAAGCCTCTTCGGCAGGCGTATCCTCGATCGGCCGACACGAGGAGGCTGAGCACAACCATAGGCAAGTATAGACTGTTGAAAAATACACCGCGCCAAAATTGTCTTTGATCAATTTCGACCTCGAGAAAGTGGCTGAAGTAGACACTTTTGGACTATTTTAAGTGTCAATTATCTTAGACATTGACCATTGCTTAATATCGGAAGGCTATTATTCGCCTCACCTGCACCATCAGCTGGTGCGCAGTTAGCGGGGGGCATTGACATGGGGTTAATAACGTTTCCTGGACTTGAATCGAAGTCGGTTCTTGATGCCTTGAGCAAGTCACAGGCAGTCATCGAGTTTCATCTTGATGGCACGATTATCACGGCAAACGAGAACTTCTGTCGTGCGTTGGGCTATAGCCTGGCGGAAATCAAGGGCAAGCATCACCGCATCTTTTGTGATCCGGCCTATACAGCAACCGCAGACTATCGCGAGTTCTGGGCCATGCTCAATCGCGGTCAGTTCGAAAGCCGCGAATACAAGCGCTTGAGAAAGGACGGCAGCGAAATCTGGATTCAGGCCTCCTATAACCCGGTCTTCAAGAACGGCAAGCTCTGGAAGATCGTCAAATTCGCAACCGATATTACGGCGGCGAAGCTCAAATCCGCCGAAGACAACGGCAAGCTCGAGGCGATCTCCCGCGTTCAGGCGACGATCGAATTCACGCCGACCGGCGAAATCCTGACGGCCAACGAAAACTTCCTGTCGACCCTCGGCTATACGCTAGGCGAAATCACCGGCAAGCACCATTCAATGTTCTGCGAGCCTGATTACACGCGCACAGAGGCCTATCGCGATTTCTGGAAAACGCTCGCCTCCGGGCAATTCGTCTCGCAAGAGTTCAAGCGCATCGGTAAGGGCGGCAAGGTCGTCTGGATCCAGGCCTCCTATAACCCGATCTTCGATGCCAGCGGCCGTGTCTTCAAGGTGGTGAAATATGCGACCGACATCACCGGACGCGTCAACGCCGTCGATGACATCGCCAAAGGCCTGACGGCGCTCGCCAATGGCGATCTGACCGCGATGATCGACAAGCCGTTCATCCCGTCGCTCGAACAGATCCGGACCGACTTCAATGCCGCCATGGCTCGGGTCGCTGCGGCCATGCAAAATGTCAGCCACAACACAGACGCGATTGCCTCTGGCTCCTCGCAGATCCGCGAAGCCTCCGACAATCTCGCCAAGCGCACCGAACAGCAAGCCGCAGCCGTCGAGGAGACGGCGGCAGCGCTGGAGCAGATCACGCAGACCGTTGCCGACAGCTCCAAGCGAGCCAACGAGGCAGGCCAGTTGGTGGCCCGCACCAAGGACGGTGCCGAGCGCTCGGGGCTCGTGGTCAAGAACGCCATCGAGGCGATGGGGCAGATCGAGAACTCCTCGAAGGAAATCTCCAATATCATCGGAGTCATCGATGACATCGCCTTCCAGACCAACCTGCTGGCCTTGAACGCAGGGGTCGAAGCGGCTCGCGCGGGTGAAGCCGGCAAGGGCTTTGCCGTGGTCGCTCAGGAAGTGCGTGAACTCGCGCAACGCTCGGCGACCGCTGCAAAGGAGATTAAGGCTCTCATCAATACGTCTTCTGATCAGGTCAAGGCCGGCGTTCAACTGGTGGGCGAGACAGGCAAGGCACTTGAGAAGATCGTCGCCGAGGTCAAAGACATCAACACCAATGTCGTGGCCATCGTCGAAGCGTCCCGCGAACAGTCGACGGGCCTGAATGAGATCAACAAGGCGGTCAACGCCATGGATCAGAACACCCAGCAGAACGCCGCCATGGTGGAAGAATCGACAGCGGCGAGCCACAGCCTCGCAAAACAGGCGGCATCTCTGCGCGAACTGGTGGCGCAGTTTAGAATTGGGCAACACTCTTCGCATAAAGTCATGGAAGCGCGTCCCGATGCTTCACCTGTTGCATCACCGGCACGCAAACTCATGGCGAGTGTCGCTCGCGCCACAGGTGGCGCAGCCGCCGCCAAGGTACAGGAAGGTTGGGAAGATTTCTAATGGCAACTATCAGCTCCACCAGCTTCGGCAGTGAGACCCTCGAGATCATCGCCTTCCGGCTTCATGATCAGGAGTTCTGCGTAAAGACCACCACGATCCGCGAAATCCGCGGCTGGGCTCCGTCCACGCCGATCCCGCATGCGCCGGCGGATGTCATCGGCGTGATGAACCTGCGTGGTTCAGTCATCCCGATCATCGATCTCGCCTACAAGCTCGGCATGAAGAGCACTGTTGCCAATGAACGTTCGGCCATCGTCGTTGCCGAAGTCCACAACATGGTCATCGGCATGCTGGTCGACCGCGTTTCGGACATCCTGACAATCCCGTCGAGCCAGGTCCAGCCGGTTCCGGAAGTCTCGGCCTCCTTCGACAAGACCTTCTCGGAGGGCATCATCGCCAACGAGAACGGCATGATCTGCTTCCTGAACCTCGCCAAGATGTTCAAGGGCAGCGACCTGGAAGACATGGCCGCCTGATCCGGCGACAAATCTGTCCCTTTCGAAAGGGCAGCGCTGCAAGGCGCTGCCCTTTCGCGTTGACGCTTATGGTTGATCTTGGCGCGCAGCTGGCCTACCAGACCCCAAAAAGTCTGGGAGGAAGACCATGAAGCTGCTCTTGATCCACACGGGGGGAACGATCGGCATGGCAGAGACGCCGGAAGGCCTGGCACCCCGTAAGGGATTGGTGGAAGAGGCGATCATCAAACGCCTGCCGCAGGGCACGGAACTCATCGCCCACGTTTTCGATCCCCTCCTCGACAGCGCCGATGTCGGCCCTGCCCACTGGAACCGCATGCTGGCGACGATCCGCAGTCACCCCGACGCGGCTGTCATCATCACCCACGGCACCGACACCATGGCCTTTACCGGCGCAGCACTCAGCCAACCCCTTGCGGGTGAGGCCAGACGCGTCATCCTCTGCGGCTCCATGCTACCGCTCGGGCATAAAGGTGATGCCGAAGGCAATCTCGATCTCGCCATCTCGGCTGCGATGGGTACGGAGCCCGGCGTCCAGCTGGCCTTTGCCGGCAAGATTCTCTCCGCCGATGGCCTCATCAAACATCACAGCCACGAAGCAGACGCCTTCCGCTCGCAACCGCAGGTGAGACCGGGCACGCCAAAGCATCGAACCTTCGAGGACCGCAAGCTTGCGATCCTCACGCTGTCGCCGGGCATTCCCGCAGAGGCCGTCAAGGCCATGCTGGCAAAGCTCGACGGTGCGGTGCTGCGGATCTTCGGCGCGGGGACTGCGATGAACGATGCGAACCTGCTGACGGTTCTGGCCGACGCGGTGAAGAGTGGAAAGCGGCTGCGGGCGGTAAGCCAGTGTGAAGCCGGCGGCCTGTCACCCGGCGCCTATGCAGCTGGGGCAGGCCTCTGGAGCACGGGCATAGAAAACGGCGGCACCGAGACACCGGAAGCCGCCCTCATTCATCTCTGGCTCAACTGACCGGCTGCTCAGGTCGCGGCGGCAATCGGCTCCGGGCGGCGGATTTTCGCCGACGCAGCAATCACCAGCGGCAGAAAGCCTTCAGCCTCGTCCTCGACCAGTTCGTGGAAACGCCGACGCATGCGCGGCTCCCAGAACTTGTTGATATGCGCGGCAACGCCCTCTACCCGCTCGGCCTCCGGCTGAGAGGCAAAGAAGGTGGCGATCTGATTGGCCATGCGGATCAGCTTGGCGTCGGTGCCGGTTTCAGACATGCAGCGGTACTCCCTCGGCCACCCGGTCGGGCCGGGTGAAAATCTCGAAATCCTCGTCGCGCGCAATGCCAATCAAGGTGATCCCGGCCTGCGCGGCGGTACGGATGGCAAGCGCTGTCGGCGCGGAAATGGCAATCAGTACAGGCGCCCCAAGCGCTGCCGTCTTCTGCACCATCTCGACGGAAAGCCGGCTCGTCACCACCACCGCACCCTGGGCTGATTCCCAACCGCCGATGACGACGGCACCAACGAGCTTGTCGAGCGCATTGTGGCGGCCGACATCTTCGCGGATCGCGACAAGCCCGTCTGTTAGACTGTAGAAGCCGGCTGCATGGACGGCGCGTGTCTGGCGGTTCAGATCCTGCCGCGCCGTCAGCTGCGCCATGGCCCGGGCAACATCACGGGCGGACAGACTGAAACCCTCAGCATCAACCGGCTTCACAGCACGGTTCGCCTGCTCGATCGATTCGATGCCACAGAGACCGCAGCCAACAGGCCCGGCCATGCGCCGACGTCGCGCGATCAGCGCTTCAGCCGTCATCTCCCTCAGCGTGACCTGGACATCAATGCCCGCGCCCGCCTCGATAGCGTCGATGGCAAGCACATCCTCCGCCCCCTCGATGATGCCCTCGGCGAGCGAAAAACCCACCGCGAAGTCTTCGAGATCATCCGGGGTCGCCATCATCACAGCATGGGTGGACCCCGCATAGGAAAAGGCGATCGGCACCTCCTCGGGCACGAGCCGGCTGCTGCTGGAGACGCGCCCGTGGCTCGCCTTCAGCCCGCCGACAATCCGTGCCGTGGCGCCGATCAGATCGCTCATTCCGCCGCTTCCAGTTTTCCGGCAATGCGCCGCGAACGGCGGCTCAGCTCCTCATACTCCTCCTGCCACTCGGTCGGACCGTTGGACGACGAGACCTGCACGGCGGTCACCTTGTATTCCGGGCAATTGGTCGCCCAGTCGGAGAAGTCGGTCGTGATGACATTAGCCTGCGTGTTCGGATGGTGGAAGGTCGTATAGACCACGCCCGGGGCCACACGATCGGTGATCAGGGCGCGGAGCGTGGTGTCGCCGGAACGGCTGGCAAGCTTGATCCAGTCACCGTCCTTGACACCGCGCTGTTCGGCATCATGCGGATGGATCTCCAGCCGGTCTTCCTCATGCCAGACACTGTTTTCCGTCCGCCGCGTCTGCGCCCCGACATTGTATTGCGAGAGAACGCGACCGGTGGTCAAAAGCAGCGGGAAGCGTGGACCCGTGCGCTCGTCCGTCGGCACATATTCCGTGCGGATGAACTTGCCCTTGCCACGCACGAAGCCGTCGACATGCATGATCGGCGATCCAACCGGGAATTTCTCGTTGCAGGGCCACTGCACCGAGCCCATCTTTTCCAGATAGTCGTAGGAGACGCCGGCAAAGCTCGGGGTCGTCGCAGCGATCTCGTCCATGATCTGAGACGGATGCGTGTAGTTCCAGGTTAGGCCCATGGCCTGGGCGAGCTTCTGCGTCACTTCCCAGTCGGCATAACCGTTCTTCGGGCTCATCACCTTGCGCACGCGATTGATGCGGCGCTCGGCATTGGTGAAGGTCCCGTCCTTTTCCAAGAAGGTCGAACCCGGCAGGAAGACATGCGCGTAGTTGGCCGTCTCGTTGAGGAAGAGGTCGTGCACGACGACGCATTCCATGGCAGCGAGACCAGCCGAGACATGCTTGGTATCGGGGTCGGACTGCAGGATGTCTTCGCCTTGGATATAGATGCCCTTGAACGTGCCATCGACGGCGGCATCGAGCATGTTCGGGATGCGCAGGCCCGGCTCGTTGCTGAGTTCGACACCCCAGAGCTTTTCGAAGGTCTCGCGCGTCGCATCGTCGGACACATGGCGATAGCCGGGCAGTTCATGCGGGAAGGAGCCCATGTCGCAGGAGCCCTGGACATTGTTCTGGCCACGCAGCGGGTTCACGCCGACGCCGGGGCGACCGATATTGCCGGTGACCATGGCGAGGTTGGCAATCGCCATGACGGTGGTCGAGCCCTGGCTGTGTTCGGTCACACCGAGGCCGTAATAGATGGCACCATTGCCGCCTGTCGCGAACAGCCGCGCGGCACCACGCAGTTCAGCAGCCGGCACGCCGGTGAACTTTTCGGTCTCCTCCGGCGAATGCTCCGGCTCAGAAACGAAGGACGCCCAGTCCTCGAATTCCGACCAGTCGCAGCGCTCGCGGATGAAGCGCTCGTCGAACAGGCCTTCGGTGACGATGACATGAGCGAGTGCCGTCATGACAGCGACATTGGTGCCGGGCTTCAGCGGCAGGTGGTAGGATGCCTCCACATGCGGGGTGCGCACGAGATCGATGCGGCGCGGATCGATGACGATCAGCTTGGCACCCTGCCGGAGCCGCTTCTTCAGCCGCGAGCCAAAAACCGGGTGGCCATCGGTCGGATTGGCGCCGATGACGACCACGACGTCGGAATGCTCAACACTGTCGAAGTTCTGCGTGCCGGCCGAGGTGCCGAAAGCCTGACCGAGGCCGTAGCCGGTCGGCGAGTGGCAGACGCGGGCGCAGGTATCGACATTGTTGTTGCCGAAGCCGGCGCGGATCAGCTTCTGGACGAGATAGGTCTCTTCGTTCGTGCAGCGCGACGAGGTGATGCCGCCGATCGCTTCCCGGCCATACTGATACTGGATGCGCTTGAATTCGGAGGCGACATGCGCATAGGCCTCTTCCCAGGTCACTTCGCGCCAGGGATCTGTGATCTTTTCGCGGATCATCGGGTTGAGGATGCGGTCCTTGTGGCTGGCATAGCCATAGGCGAAGCGGCCCTTGACGCAGGAATGGCCGCGGTTTGCCTGACCATCCTTCCACGGCACCATGCGCACCAGCTCTTCGCCGCGCATCTCCGCCTTGAAGGAACAGCCAACGCCGCAATAGGCGCAGGTGGTGACGGCCGAATGCTCCGGCTGGCCGATTGATATGACGGACTTTTCCGTCAGCGTCGCGGTCGGGCAAGCCTGCACGCAGGCACCGCAGGAGACGCATTCCGACGACAGGAAGGCTTCATGCGCACCCGGCGACACGCGGCTGTCGAAGCCACCGCCCTCGATGGTCAGCGCAAACGTACCCTGCACCTCTTCGCAGGCGCGCACGCAGCGCGAACAGACGATGCATTTGGACGGATCATAGGTGAAATAGGGATTGCTCTCGTCCTTCGGCATCCATTGGGCGTTGATGCCACCCTCGGCAGACCGCGCCTTGACGTGGTTCTCGCCGTCATAGCCGTAGCGCACATCGCGCAAGCCCACGGCACCGGCCATGTCCTGCAGCTCGCAGTCGCCGTTGGCCGCACAGGTGAGACAGTCGAGCGGGTGGTCGGAGATATAGAGCTCCATCACACCCTTGCGGATCGCCTTCAGCCGCTCCGTCTGGGTATGGACCACGATGCCGGGTGCCACGGGCGTAGTGCAGGAGGCGGGCGTGCCGTTGCGGCCCTCAACCTCGATCAGACAGAGGCGGCAGGAACCGAAGGCGTCGACCATGTCTGTGGCGCAAAGCTTCGGCACCTGAATGCCGGCCTCAATCGAGGCGCGCATGATCGACGTGCCCTCGGGCACCGTGATCTCGCGACCATCGATGGTGAGCGTCACCAGCTTTTCCGAGCGCGAGGCGGGCGTGCCGTAGTCGATTTCAGGAACGAGGGGCATGGCGCTTACCTTTCCGCCGTCATCCTCGGGCTTGTCCCGAGGATCTGCTGCGTCTCAACTTCGGGAGCCGGTCCAGCAATGAACGTGCCCCGAATGGCAATCTTGGTAGATCCTCGGGACAAGCCCGAGGATGACGAAAGAGAACTGACACTCATTCCGCAGCCTCCCGAACCGGTGCCGGCACAAAATCTTCCGGGAAATGCGTCATGGCGCTCATGACCGGATAAGGCGTGAAACCACCCAGCGCACATAGCGAACCGAATTTCATGGTGTTGCAAAGGTCTTCCAGCAGCACCTTGTTCTTCTCCGGCTCGATGCCGCGGGCGATCTTGTCGACCGTCTCGACGCCGCGCGTCGAGCCGATGCGACAGGGCGTGCACTTGCCGCAGCTTTCGACAGCACAGAACTCCATGGCAAAGCGCGCCTGTTTCAGCATGTCGGCCGTATCGTCGAAGACCACCACACCGGCATGGCCGATCAGGCCACCGGCGGCTGTGAAGGCCTCGTAGTCGAAGATCGTATCGAACAGCGAGGGCGGGAAATAGGCACCGAGCGGCCCGCCGACCTGCACCGCCTTGACCGGACGCCCGGAGATCGTTCCACCGCCGATCTCATTGATCAGCTGGCCGAGCGGCAGGCCGAAGGCGGTCTCGTAGAGCCCGCCATGCTTGAGATTGCCGGCAAGCTGGATCGGGATCGTGCCATGCGAACGACCGACGCCGAAATCGCGGTAGAACTGCGCACCGCGATCCATGATGACGGGGATGGAGGCGAGCGACATGACGTTGTTGACGACGGTCGGCTTGCCGAACAGGCCCTGAAGGGCGGGTAGCGGCGGCTTGGCGCGCACCACGCCGCGCTTGCCTTCGAGGCTGTTCAGAAGCGAGGTTTCCTCGCCACAGACATAGGCGCCCGCACCCATGCGGACCTCCATGTCGAAGGCGTAAGCCGAGCCCATCACCGACGGACCGAGGATACCCGCAGCCCTAGCAATCGCGATCGCCTCTTCCATGATGGCGATGGCATGCGGATATTCGGAGCGGGTGTAGACATAGCCCTTGGTGGCGCCGACCGCGATCCCGGCAATCGCCATGCCTTCGATCAGCACGAAGGGATCGCCCTCCATGATCATCCGGTCGGCAAAGGTGCCGCTGTCGCCTTCGTCGGCATTGCAGACGATGTATTTCTGGTCGGCCCTGGCGTCAGCGACTGTCTTCCACTTGATGCCGGTCGGGAAGCCTGCACCGCCGCGACCGCGCAGGCCGCTGTCAGTGACCTGTTTGACGATCTCGGCCGGCGCCATGGCGATGGCGTTCGCGAGACCCTTGAGGCCCTGATAGTGGCGATAGTCATCGAGCGAAAGCGGATCGGTGACGCCGCAGCGGGCGAAGGTGAGCCGCGTCTGGCCCTTGAGGAAGGGGATGTCCTGGGTGAGGCCATGGCCGAGGGGGTGCTCGCCGCCATCAAGGAAGCCGGCATCGAAAAGCGACGGTACGTCGGAGGCCTTGACCGGACCATAGGCAACGCGGCCCTTCTCGGTGCGGACCTCGACCAGCACCTCAAGCCACAGCATGCCGCGCGAGCCATTGCGGACGATGGAAACGTTCTGGCCGCGCGACTTGGCTTCGCGCTCGATGGCAGCCGCCACCTTGTCGGCACCGACGGCAAGCGCTGCCGCATCGCGGGGGACGAAGACAGTGATGGTGTCTGGCACGCTCATGAGCGCACCTCCGCCAGAATGTTGGAAAGACAGTCTTCGTCGAGCCGGGCATGCAGCTCGCCGTCGAGCATCGCAGCGGGCGCCTGGGCGCAGAGGCCGAGACAGAAGACAGGTTCGAGAGTGACGGCACCGTCAGGCGTCGTCTCGTGCCAGTCGATGCCGAGCCTGGCCTTGATCGTCTCCGCAAGAGGCTCGCAGCCCATCGACTGGCAAGCCTCGGCGCGACAGAGCTTCAACACATGCCGGCCCGCCGGCTGCGCGCGAAAATCGTGGTAGAAGGTGATGACGCCATGCACCTCGGCGCGCGACAGGTTCAGCGCGTTGGCAATGATCTGCTTGGCGATCTCAGGGATGTAACCGAATTCCTCCTGCACGCGGTGCAGGATCGGCAGCATCGGGCCCTCCAGATGCTGCAACTCGGCGATCACAGCCGATATGCGGGCGGAGACGTCGTCCGCAGCCACACGAATATTCATCGAAATCCTCCTCACCCGCCGAGCTCTGGCGGGGTCGTTCATCGAAAGATGATGATGGGTCTGATGTCAGGAGGTCAATACGGCGCTTCCGTCGCTCGATAGAAGATTTCTATCGAAGGCATTCGAGGCCGCCAGCAAGCGTGCCTCATGCAACAGGCCGGAGACGAGCGGGGTGAAGGGTTCGCGGTGGGTGGCGACCAGCCCGACCAGATGTTCAGCCTCGGGTGCGGTGATCGGGATCATCCGGATCTCCTCGCCGAAGCCGAAGGATTCGGCCACATTCTTCGGCATGATCGAGGCCCATTTGCCGGTGCGGATATGCGAGAAGAGCACGATCATCGAATTGGATTCGAGCGTCGGCTTCGGCGTCACCCCGGCCTCCGCCATATGCTGGTTGATGATCCGGCGGTTCTGCATGTCGGCGGTCAGAAGGCATAGCCGGAGATCGGCTACCTCGCTCCAGGTGACGCTGTCGCGATCGGCAAGCAGCGTGCCGAGAGCCGTGATCAGGTGATACCGCTCCGAATAAAGCGGCACGCTGGTCACGCGCCCCAGCGGCTCGTTGTCGAGATAGGTAATGCCGGCGTCGATCTCGAGGTTTTCAAGCAAGCTCAAGACCTGCAGCGAGGTGCGCGAGAGGACGGAAAAGGTCACGTCCGGATGCCGCGTCTGGAAGGGTTCGGTCAGCTTCTGCACCATGGCAAGCGCCGTCGGAATGACGGCAAGACGGATATGACCCGCAAGACCGCGTCGCGCCGCCCGCATCTCCTCGCGCATCGTGCGGGTATCGCCAACGATGCGCCGCGCCCATTCGAGCACCCGCTGGCCCTCCGGGGTGAGGCCGAGAAAGCGCGAACCGCGCTGGACGAGCATGACGCCAAGCTGCTCTTCGAGTTGCCGGATGCCGGCCGACAGCGTCGGCTGTGTCACGCCGCATTCCTCCGCCGCACGGCCGAAATGCTGCTGGCGGGCAAGCGCGATGAAGAATTCCAGCTTGTCGATCATATCCCCCGCCCTTCGATCACGCCGAGCACTCAGGCGTCGGTAAGGGCCTCTGCTTCACCGCGCAAGACGGGCGTCGGACCGCAATACATCTTGTAGAGTACGGAGATCAGTTCGGCGAGTTGCGGATCGGCGATCCGGTAATAGATCTGCCGGCCTTCACGGCGGGTCTGGACGACCTTGTCGCTTCTGAGCCGCGCGAGCTGCTGCGAAACGACGGCCTGCTGGATGCCGAGAAACTGCTCGATCTCGGTCACGGTCTTTTCGCCCTGGCACAGAATGCAGAGCATCAGAAGGCGGGTCTCGTGTGACAGGGCTTTCAACAAACCGCTTGCGGCGCGCGCCTTCGATAGGAAATCCTCGAGAGCTTCTGGCGTGAGTGGCGGCGTTTCGTTCATGACGAGGTCCAGACATGAAGGGTTGTGTTCACTAACGGCAACGGGAACCCTGTTGCGCAATCTTCTAGCATATAGGCTGCGCTACCTACAAAGGAATGGCGTCGGCTCGTTCCTTCAGAAGCGACGCGCTGCGGTTCAACGCCGCATATTCCGCATCATCGAGATCCGGGAACAGATCCGCCAGCACTCCGTCCGCGCCCACCACCCGCGGGATGGACAGAGCAACATCGCGCACACCCGCAACTTCGGGCGTCGAGATGGAAACAGACAGGACATCCCGCTGGTCGCGCGCGATGGCCTTGACGATGCGGGCAAGGCCGGCGCCGATCCCGTAATAGGTCGAACCCTTGCCGTTGATGATCTTGTAGGCCGCGTTGCGCACGCCGTCGTCGATCTGGGCGCGCACCTCCGCTGTCAGTGGTGACCCGACCTGGGCGGCAAAGGAAGACAGCGGCACGGAGCCGGCGCGCGCACTCGTCCAGGCAAGAACCTCACTGTCACCGTGTTCACCGAGCACATAGGCATGCACCGACTGCGGCGAAATCCCGAGATGGCGTCCGACAAGACTGCGGAAACGCGCGGTATCGAGGATGGTACCGGAGCCGATCACCCGGCGCGGATCGATGCCGGAGAGACGCGTGGTGATCTGGGTCATGATGTCGACCGGATTGGAGGCGATCAGCAGGATGGCATCGGGCACGACCGGAAGCACCTCGGCCAGCACGGCACGGAAGACGGCAGCGTTGCGCTCCAGGAGCTCCAGACGCGTTTCGCCCGGCTTCTGGCTGACCCCGGCCGCGAGGATGACGACACCGGCACCTTCGAGATCGCGGTACTGACCGGCATTCACCACGGTCGAGGACATGAAGGGCACCGCATGGGCGATATCCTCGGCCTGCGCCACCGCCAGCGCATCATTGCGGTCGATAAGCACAATCTCGCTCGCAAGCCCCATCAGCGCCAGCGCATAGCCCGCCGAACTGCCGACCATTCCCGCACCCACAATGCCGACTTTCATGCTGAATTCCCCCGAATGCACAAAACCCTGAACCTTATGTCATCGCTCACCCGATGCCATCAACCTGCTATAGCGGAAAGCGTGACACATTCGCGTCAGATGTGCATGGCGAATAATGTTCGCCTCTGATTTAATGCGGCAAGGCTCTGAATGGGATGTTTGAGGGATCATGAGACGGCTGCCCGCCTTGTCTGCGATGAAGGTGTTCGAGGTGGTCGGCCAGACCCGCAGCTTCACCCGTGCTGCCGAATTGCTGAACCTCACCCAGAGCGCCGTCAGCCGCCAGGTGCGCAATCTTGAGGAACAGCTGGGCGAAACCCTCGTCATTCGCCGGCATCATCACCTGGAGCTGACGCCGTCTGGCGCAGAACTGCTGGCCTCGCTGCAGCAGGCCTTCCACACGGTCGAGATGACCGTTCGCAACATTCGCGAGAAGAGCAATCTCCGCCGTCTCAGGATCAACGTGCCGCCGACCTTTGCCAAGCGCTGGCTGATGCCACGACTGATGAGCCTCAGGGCCTTCCTGCCCGACGTCGATCTCAGCATCACCACCGATCTCGAGGACAATCTTTCCGAACGCGGCATGCTCGACTGTGCCATACGTTTTGGCGACGGCGAGTGGCCGAGCCTCAAGTCGGAACGACTGTTTACCGAACGCCATATCGCCGTCTGTGCACCATACCTGATGGAAGGGATGCGGGATGGCGAAGCGATCGATCTCTCCCGCTTTACCTTCCTGCATGTGCTGGCCTCTGCCGACCAGCGGTATCTCACCTGGCAGCGCTGGCTGGATGCGGCGGGTCTCACCGAAACAGACACGCAAGGCGGACTGGAATTCGACCTGCTGGATCTCGTCATCGAAGCCGCCTGCAACGGGCTGGGTGTCGCGGTTGCGGATCGCTCAATGGTCGCACCGCTGATGCAAACGGGCGCGCTTACACAGGTATTGGATGTCGAGGTGGAGGGGCACGAATCCTACTGGCTGGTGACACGCACCGACCGGGCGCTGTCGCCGCATGTCGAGGCGCTCAGACGCTGGCTGAGCCGCGAACTCAGCGAAGGCTCGCTTCCACCGCTGAAGCAGATCAGCGCCTGAAACATTCCTTTTTGGAATGATCAACCCGACAATAAGTCGCTTGCGAAGAGGCAAGCTCGACTTCCTACTTGGCGCGACTGTCCGTTGCCGGAGCGCCTGCCATGACCACCTTCCAGAACTTCATTGCCGGGTCTTTTCGCGAAACCGGTGCCCGCCAGACGATCGAGGTGAAGAACCCGGCCAAGGGCCAGGTCTTTGCATCGGTTACGGCGGCGACGGAAGCCGATGTCATCGAGGCGGTGACGGCAGCCGCTGTTGCCCAGAAGCCCTGGGGACGCCTGCCGGCCATCGAACGCGGCAATGCTCTGCGCAGGCTCGCCGACGCCGTTGAGCGGCATCAGCAGAGGATAGGCGCAGCACTGGCGCAGGAATCCGGCAAGAGCCTCGAGGATGCCGTGGCCGAAACAGGCTACGGTGTTGAGCTGATGCGCTACCATGCCGAATGGGCGCGCCGCGTCGAGGGCGAGGTGATCGAGAGCGACACGCCGGATGAAACGCTGATGCTGAAGCGGGCACCGATCGGCGTCGTCGCCTGCCTGATCCCCTTCAACTTCCCGATCTATACGCTCGTCCGCAAGATCGCACCGGCCCTGATCACCGGCAATGCCGTGGTCGTCAGGCCCAGCAACAACACACCGACTTCGGCCTTCGTCTTCGCCGAAGCCATCCAGGAGGCAGACCTTCCGGCAGGCCTGGTCAGCATCATGGCCATGAGCCACGAGGTGGCCCAGGTGATGGCGACGCGCCGCGAGGTCGGCATGATTACCCTCACCGGCAGCGTCGCCGCCGGCCAGACGGTTCTGGACTACTGCAAGGTCAATATCGCCAAGCCCTCGCTGGAACTCGGCGGCAAGACGCCGGTCATCGTCGAGCCGGATGCCGATCTTGACGTGGTGACAAGGAGCGTGCTCGCGGCAAAGACGGCCCATTGCGGTCAGGTCTGCACCTCCGTCGAGCGGCTTTACGTGCATGCCTCCGTGCATGGCACGCTTCTCGCCAAGCTCAAGGATGCCTTCGAACGTCGTCACTATGGCGATCGCGCCGAGGATCCGAGCCGCATGGGACCGCTGGCCAATGCCGCAGCCCGCCTGCGCGTCCATCACATGGTGGAACGCGCCAAGGCCGATGGCGCCGTCATCGAGACGGGCGGATTTCTGCCGCCCGGCGACGGCTATTTCTATCCGCCGACGCTGCTCTCCGACTGCCGCCAGGACATGGAGATCGTCCAGGAGGAAGTCTTCGGCCCGGTGCTTGCCGTGATCCCCTACACCGATTTCGACGCAGCATTGGACATGGCAAGCGACCACCAGTTCGGCCTCGCCTCCGTCGTCTTCACCGAGAACTACCGCAAGGTGATGAAGGCCGCGAACGAAATCGAGGCGGGCGAGCTCTACATCAACCGCTTCCCGGCCGATCCCTACCAGGGCTACCACGCCGGCTGGAAGCGCTCCGGCCTCGGCGGCGATGACGGCAAGCACGGCATGCTGGAATTCACCCAGACCCGCCTTGTCATCCTCAAGCATTGATCGCCGATTAGCCGGCTCAAGAATTCTTCATCGGGGGCATCCATGAAAGTCGCTTCGCTCAAGACACACGTTGTCGCAACGCCCGCACCGCATATCGGCGGCATGTACTGGATCTTCGTCGAGCTGGAGACGGCCTGCGGCATCAAGGGTGTGGGTGAAATCTATTCGACCGCCTTCCACCCCTCTGGCATCGCCGTCCTCGTCGAAGACGTCTTCACCCGCTATCTCGAAGGTCATGATCCGCACCAGATCGAGCGCTTCTGGCGCGCGGCCTATTCGAGCGGCTTCACCCAGCGGCCCGACCCGACCATGGTCGGGATCATCTCCGGTCTCGAAATCGCCTGCTGGGACATCATCGGCAAGGCTGCGGGACGGCCGGTCGCCGATCTGCTCGGCGGCCCGGTCCACGACAGGCTGCGCGCCTATACCTATCTCTATCCGAAGAATTCAGCCGGGGAATACGACTACAACGATCCGGATCTCGCCGCCGAAGAGGCGATCCGCATGGTCGAGGCCGGCTTTACCGGGCTGAAATTCGATCCGGCCGGCCCCTATACCAATTATTCCGGCCACCAGCTGTCGCTGCCGGTCATGGACCGCTGCGAGGAGTTTTGCCGCAAGATCCGTGATGCGATCGGCAACCGGGCCGACATCCTCTTCGGCACCCATGGCCAGATGGTCCCCTCTTCGGCGATCCGTCTCGCCAAGCGGCTGGAGAAATACGATCCGCTCTGGTTCGAGGAGCCCGTTCCGCCCGGCCAGGAAGCGGCGATGGCGGAAGTCGCCCGCGCCACTTCTATCCCCGTCTCGACGGGCGAGCGCCTGACGACGAAATACGAATTCCAGAGAGTATTGCAGCTTGGCTCTGCCTCCATCCTGCAGATGAATGTCGCTCGCGTCGGCGGCTTGCTGGAGGCGAAGAAGATCGCCGGGATGGCCGAGTCCTTTTATGCGCAGATCGCGCCGCATCTCTACAACGGCCCGGTCGGGGCCGCCGCCTCGATACAGCTCGCAGCCACCTGCCCGAACTTCCTCATCCACGAGGCGATCATGGATTTTGGCGGTTTCCATGCCGAGGTGCTGAAGGCGAAGCTCGGCTTCGACGACGGCTATCTCATTCCGTCGCGCGAGCCGGGCCTCGGCATCGAACTGAACCACGAGGTCATCGCCAAGCACACGCCCTATACCGGCGAACGACTGCATCTGCAGATGGCGGCGGAGCATGCCGACGTAAAGGCCTTCGCACCGGCCAAGGGCTGAGGATATCCCATGATCTTCGATTTCATCGTGGTCGGTGCAGGCTCCGCAGGCTGCATCGTGGCCAGCCGCTTGAGCGAAAGCGGCCGTCATACCGTGCTCCTGATCGAGGCCGGCGGCGAGGACAAATCCTTCTGGTTCAAGATCCCCGTCGGCTACGCCAAGAGCTACTACAATCCCAAGGTCAACTGGATGTACCGCACCGAGCCCGAGCCCAATCTCGGCGGACGACGGATCTACGCCCCGCGCGGCAAGGTGCAGGGCGGCTCCGGCTCGATCAATGCCATGGTCTTCGTGCGCGGCGCGCGCCAGGATTTCGACGACTGGCGCGACGCGGGCAATCCCGGTTGGGGCTTCGACGACGTGCTGCCCTACTTCCGCAAGCTGGAGACCCATGCCCGTGGCGAGAGCCCCTGGCATGGCGCGAATGGCCCGATCCATGTGACCCAGATGCGTGGCGCCACGCATCCGGTCAGTGACGCCTTTCTTGATGCCTGTGACGAGCTCGGTATTCCGCTGAACGAAGATTTCAACGGCGCGACGATCGAAGGCGCCGGCGTCTACGACGTCAACACAAGGCGCGGCCAGCGCTCGCATTCGAGCGCGGAGTATCTGCGACCGGCGCTCAAGCGAGCGAACCTGACGATCGAGCGCGAGGCCCATGCGCGGCGTCTGCTGGTCGAAACCGACGGCAGGGTGTCGGGCATCGAGGTCATGCAGCATGGCCGGGTGAGACGCTTCAACGCCCGCCGCGAGGTGATCCTGGCGGCAGGGGCCGTCGACACGCCCAAGCTGATGCAGCTTTCAGGCTTCGGCGATGGAGCAACCCTGTTTGCCCAGGGCATCGAAACGCGCAAGCATCTGCCCGCCGTCGGCAGGAACCTTCAGGACCATCTCTGCGCCAGCTTCTACTACCGCTCGAAGAAGCCGACGCTGAACGGCGATTTTGCCAGTGTCATTGGCCAGGCCCGCTTTGGCCTGATGTGGCTGTTGAAACGCAGCGGCCCCTTTGCGATGAGCGTCAACCAGGCCGGCGGCTTCTTCCGGGGCTCGCCGGAGGAGATCAGGCCGAACATCCAACTTTACTTCAACCCGCTCTCCTACCGCATTCCGGACAATCCGCGTGCCGGCCTGACACCCGAGCCCTATCCCGGCTTCCTGATCGCCTTCAATGCCTGCCGGCCGACGAGCAAGGGGACGGTGACCATCGCGTCACCCAATGCCGCAGACGCTCCACAGATCCGCCCGAACTACCTGTCGACGGCGCGGGACATCGAGGAGGTCCTGCAGGGCAGCCGGTTGATGCGGCGGATCGCAGATGCCCAGGCGCTGTCGGATTGGGTGGAAGAGGAAGTATCGCCTTCCAAGACCGTCGACAGCGACGACAAGTTGCTCGACTACTTCCGCCTTAACAGCGGCTCCATCTATCACCTCTGCGGCACCTGCGCGATGGGCAGCGATCCCCGCGAAACTGTGGTGGATGCTCGGCTCCGCGTGCATGGCGTGCCGGGGCTGCGGATCGTCGATGCCTCTGTCTTCCCGAACATCACGGCAGGCAACATCAACGCGCCGACGATGATGGTGGCCGAAAAGGGTGCGGCGATGATCCTGGAAGACGCTGCCTCCGCCTGACATCAGGGCATGAAAAAAGCCGGACCCGAGGGCCCGGCTCAAATTCGTGTCGGTCGTCAGCAGCCGATCAGGCGGCGACGAGAACGCCGTTCAGGTTGGTGAGCTCGGCGAGGTACTGCTCAAGCTTGGTGCGGTGCTCGTGATGCTCGACACCTTCCAGCTCCTTGCGGGCTTCGTCGATGCGCTTTGTCAGCGTATCGGGCGAAATCTCGGCCAGCGGAACGGCGGATTCAGCGAGCAGCGTGCAGCCGGTCGGCAAGACGTCGGCAAAACCACCGAAGACCACATACTTGGACACCTGACCGGAAGCGAGCTTCACGGTCACCACGCCCGGCTTGATGGTCGTCATGGTCGGCGCATGATTGGCCATGACGGTCATTTCGCCTTCCGTTGCCGGAATGACGACTTCGCTGACCTGTTCGGAGAGCAGAAGACGCTCGGGCGAAACGAGCTCAAAGTTGAAATTGTCGGCCATGGTCGTTCACTTCTCTGATGAAGGATGGAGCGGCACGCGAGGCTTCCCGCGTGCCGGCAGTCCCGATACTTAGGCGGCTTCGGCAGCCAGGCGCTTGGCCTTCTCGATGGCTTCCTCGATGGAGCCGACCATGTAGAAGGCAGCTTCCGGCAGGTGGTCGTAGTCGCCGTTGACCAGGCCCTTGAAGCCCTTGATCGTGTCTTCGAGAGCAACCAGCTTGCCCGGCGAACCGGTGAAGACTTCGGCAACGAAGAACGGCTGCGACAGGAAGCGTTCGATCTTACGAGCGCGGGCCACGGTCTGCTTGTCGTCTTCCGACAGTTCGTCCATGCCCAGGATCGCGATGATGTCCTGCAGGGCCTTGTAGCGCTGCAGCGTCGACTGAACCTTACGAGCAACTTCGTAGTGCTCTTCGCCGATGATCATCGGGTCGAGCATGCGCGAGGTCGAGTCGAGCGGGTCAACGGCCGGGTAGATACCCTTTTCAGCGATCGAACGCGACAGAACGGTCGTTGCGTCCAGGTGGGCGAACGAGGTGGCCGGAGCCGGGTCGGTCAAGTCGTCGGCGGGAACGTAGATGGCCTGAACCGAGGTGATCGAGCCCTTGGTCGTGGTGGTGATGCGTTCCTGCATCTGACCCATGTCGGTGGCGAGCGTCGGCTGATAACCAACGGCCGACGGGATACGACCGAGCAGAGCCGACACTTCCGAACCTGCCTGGGTGAAGCGGAAGATGTTGTCGACGAAGAACAGAACGTCCTGGCCCTTGTCGCGGAAGTCTTCAGCGATCGTCAGACCGGTCAGAGCAACGCGTGCGCGGGCGCCCGGCGGTTCGTTCATCTGGCCGTAAACGAGGGCTGCCTTGGAGCCTTCGCCGCCGCCGTGCTTGTTAACGCCGGACTCGATCATTTCGTGGTAAAGGTCGTTGCCCTCGCGGGTACGTTCACCCACACCGGCGAAGACCGAATAACCACCGTGCGCCTTGGCGACGTTGTTGATCAGTTCCATGATCAGAACGGTCTTGCCAACGCCGGCGCCGCCGAACAGGCCGATCTTACCGCCCTTGGCGTAAGGAGCCAGAAGGTCGACGACCTTGATGCCGGTGACCAGGATCTGGGCTTCGGTCGACTGCTCGACGTAAGCCGGGGCTTCCTGGTGGATGGCGCGACGGCCTTCGGTGACCAGCGGACCGGCTTCGTCAACCGGCTCGCCGATAACGTTCATGATGCGGCCGAGCGTTTCCGGACCGACCGGAACCGAGATCGGAGCGCCCGTGTCGGTGACCGGCTGGCCGCGGACGAGACCTTCGGTCGAGTCCATGGCGATCGTGCGGACCTGGTTTTCGCCGAGGTGCTGCGCGACTTCGAGAACGAGGCGGTTGCCGCCGTTGTCGGTTTCCAGCGCGTTCAGGATCGGGGGCAGTTCGCCTTCGAACGCGACGTCGACAACGGCGCCGATGACCTGCGTGACCTTGCCGAGAGCACCGGCTGCGGACTTCACCGCCTTAGACTTGGGGGTAGCTGCCTTAGCCATTTATCTTACCCTCTTTCCTTAACCTCAGAGCGCTTCCGCGCCCGAAATGATTTCAATGAGTTCCTTGGTGATCTGCGCCTGACGCTGGCGGTTGTACGAAAGCGTCAGCTTGTTGATCATCTCACCGGCATTGCGTGTCGCATTGTCCATGGCGCTCATCTTGGCGCCCATTTCACCAGCAACGTTTTCGAGCAGGGCCCGGAAAATCTGAACCGAGATATTGCGCGGGATGAGATCCTCAAGAATCCCAGCCGCATCCGGCTCGTATTCGTAGAGAGCAGATGCGCCACCCTGCGGAGCAGCTTCGGCCGGAGCGGCCGGGATGATCTGCTGGGCGGTCGGGATCTGGCTGATCACCGACTTGAACTCGGAATAGAACAGCGTGCAGACATCAAACTCGCCACGCTCGAACATGCCGATGACCTTGCGACCGATGGCATCTGCATTGGTGAAGCCGATACGCTTCACGTCACGCAGATCCATACGCTCGACGATCATGCCGGCAAATTCGCGGCGCAGGCTGTCGTAGCCCTTCTTGCCGACGCAGAAGATCTTGACCGTCTTGCCCTGGGCCAGGAGCTTGCGCGCATGGTCACGGGCGAAACGCGAGATCGACGAGTTGAAACCGCCGCACAGACCACGCTCGGCAGTGCAGACGACGAGCAGATGCACGTCGTCCTTGCCGGTGCCAGTCATCAGGCGCGGTGCGCTGTCGTCCGAACCCACGGCTTGCGCGATGTTGGCCAGGACGACACCCATGCGCTGCGAGTACGGGCGGGCAGCCTCGGCCGCTTCCTGCGCACGACGCAGCTTCGCCGCAGCGACCATTTTCATCGCCTTGGTGATCTTCTGCGTCGCCTTGACGGAGGCGATCCGGTTTTTCAGATCCTTAAGTGAAGGCATCCGTTATCCGTCCTTGGCTTGAGCCTGAGTTAGGCGAAGTTCTTCGCGAAGGTGTCGAGGGCGGCCTTGAGCTTGCCCTTGGTATCGTCGCTGATCGCCTTGTCGGCGCGGATCGCATCGAGGATCGCCTTGCCTTCCGAACGGAGGTAGGAAAGGAAGCCCTGCTCGAACTTGCCGACCTGGTTGACCGGGATCTTGTCCAGGTAGCCGTTGACGCCGGCGAAGATCACCGAAACCTGTTCTTCCGTCTTAAGCGGCGAGAACTGCGGCTGCTTCAGGAGTTCCGTCAGACGGGCACCACGGTTCAGCAGGCGCTGAGTGGCGGCGTCGAGGTCGGAACCGAACTGGGCGAAGGCGGCCATTTCGCGATACTGGGCGAGTTCACCCTTGATCGAGCCGGCAACCTGCTTCATCGCCTTGATCTGAGCGGCAGAACCAACGCGCGAAACCGACAGACCGACGTTAACGGCCGGACGGATGCCCTGGTAGAACAGGTCGGTTTCAAGGAAGATCTGACCGTCGGTGATCGAGATGACGTTGGTCGGGATAAAGGCCGAAACGTCGTTACCCTGGGTTTCGATGACCGGCAGAGCGGTCAGCGAGCCGGCACCGGCAGCGTCGCCCATCTTGGCGGCGCGCTCAAGCAGACGCGAATGCAGGTAGAAGACGTCGCCCGGATAAGCTTCGCGGCCCGGCGGACGGCGCAGCAGAAGCGACATCTGACGGTAAGCAACAGCCTGCTTGGACAGGTCGTCATAGGCGATCAGGGCATGCTGGCCATTGTCACGGAAGTATTCGCCCATCGCGCAACCGGCGAACGGTGCGAGATACTGCATCGGAGCCGGGTCAGATGCGGTGGCGGCGATGATGATCGAGTACTGCAGAGCGCCGCGCTCTTCGAGGACCTTCACGAACTGGGCGACGGTCGAACGCTTCTGGCCGACAGCGACGTAGACGCAGTACAGCTTGTCGTTCTCGGGGCCGTTGTCGTGGATGGCCTTCTGGTTGAGGAAGGCGTCCAGGATGATGGCGGTCTTGCCGGTCTGGCGGTCACCGATGACCAGCTCGCGCTGACCACGGCCAACCGGGATGAGGGCGTCGATGGCCTTGAGGCCGGTCGACATCGGCTCATGAACCGACTTGCGCGGGATGATGCCCGGAGCCTTCACGTCGACGCGCGAACGGCGGGTCGCGTTGATCGGGCCCTTGCCGTCGATCGGGTTGCCAAGCGCGTCAACGACGCGACCGAGCAGCTCGGGACCAACCGGAACGTCGACGATGGCGCCGGTCCGCTTGACGATATCGCCTTCCTTGATGCCACGGTCGGCACCGAAGATAACCACACCGACATTGTCGGCTTCGAGGTTGAGCGCCATACCGCGGATGCCACCGGGGAATTCGACCATTTCGCCGGCCTGAACATTGTCGAGGCCGTAGACGCGGGCGATACCGTCACCAACGGACAGAACCTGGCCAACTTCAGAGACTTCCGCCTCTTTGCCGAAGTTCTTGATTTGATCTTTCAGAATTGCGGAAATTTCCGCGGCGCGGATATCCATCAGCCAACCTCTTTCAGTGCAAGCTTAAGGGTGGAAAGTTTGGTGCGAAGAGACGTGTCGATCTGGCGGGAGCCGATCTTGACGATCAGGCCGCCGAGCAGGGAGGGATCGACCGTGACGGAGATCGACACATCCTTGCCGGTAACGCCCTTCAGCGCCGCTTTCAGTTCGGTTTCCTGCTCTGCCGAAAGGGCGTGAGCAGAGGTGACGTCAGCCGTCATCTCACCCTTGTGGCGGGCGAGGATCTGGCGATAGGCAGCCACCATGCCAGGAACGGCAAACAGGCGGCGATTGCTTGCGACGACCTTCAGGAAGTTCAACACCAGCGCATGCAAACCGGCCTTTTCGCCGATTGCGCTGATGGCCTTAACCTGGTCTTCGGCCGTGAAGACGGGCGACTGAACCAGACGCTTCAGATCGTCGCTCTCGTCGATCATCGCCTGGAAACGGTTGAGATCGGCAGCGACGGCGTCGATCGTGCCGGCTTCGAGCGCAAGCTCGAAGAGCGACGATGCGTAACGCTCCGCCACGCCTGAAATCACTTGGGATGCGTCTGCCACGGGCAAAAAATTCCCTGATCTGGATCCAGGGCGCCGGACACCTCGGGCGAGGCCTCTCAAGCTCCTGATATCGTTTTGTTTTTCCCCAAAAACACAAGCATGCTGCACTTGCGTTTTCCGAATTTCGCGGTTCGTCTAGCATAGCAGGTCTAGACTCGCAACACGCGTATTAACGGTTTGCTCCTTGAGAGCAAGGCCTTGAGCCGTTTTTTGTCCGAAACTGCGTCAAATTGCCGAGATCAATGCCGCAGACCCATGAAAACCGATCTTCAAGTCAGACCAAAGACATAGGCGAGCGTGAGGGAGGCGATCACCGCCTGCACAACCAGGAGGAGAAGATTGCGCCAGGTGACGCCCTGATCCGACATTATGGAGAGGATGCGGGCAAACACCGAGAGGCCAGCAGCGGCTCCAAAGGCGAGATAGACGGTCGGCTGGGCCAGCAGCAGTGCCGTACCGGAGAACCCGACAATCAACCCGCCGATCGAGCGCGCGGCGCCCAGTCCCTCGGGGCGGCCTTCGGCCGGCACCAGCGCGAGCGCCTTCAGGGTCATGCCCGGTGCAAAGAGGATAAAGCATCCGATCAGGGCGGCTGCAGAGGCCGAAAGAAAGGCGAGTTGCTCGCCGAGTTCGGTGGGGAAGTAGAATTCCATGGATTTACCCGCTTGGAAACAAACCGCGCGCTTATGACACGAATCTCGACGACACGGTATGGCTGGGGCGCCCTATTTCTGAAGCTCTTCGACGAAATTCGGGGCGAATTCGTCAGAGGAAGCTCTGCGGATCGACATCCACCTGCACCTGGATCGACCGGCGCTCCTTCGGTCCGCGTTCCAGCATGCTGCGGACGAAGGCCTGCATATCGCTGTTGCGGCGACCATGGACCAGCAAACGGAAGCGGTGACGGCCGCGGATCAGGGCAAGCGGCGCTTCGGCGGGACCCAGAATGGCAATCCCGCTTTCATGTGGTGCGGCCTGGCGCAGCCCGCGCGCATGCCCCTCGGCTTCCGCACGGGTGTCGGCGGAGACGATGATCGAAACGAGACGCCCGAACGGCGGCAGCTGCGCGCGCTCACGCTCGGTGATCTCTCTTTCGTAGAAGGCCGAGGCGTCGCCCGAGACGATGGCCTGCATAACAGGATGCTGCGGCTGGAAGGTCTGCAACAGACCAAGACTCTTTCGTCCGGTACGACCGGCGCGGCCTGTCACCTGCGACAGCAGCTGAAAGGTGCGCTCGGCAGCCCGTGGATCTCCATTCGACAATCCAATATCCGCATCGATGATGCCGACCAGCGTCATCAGCGGGAAGTTATGCCCCTTGGCGACGAGCTGCGTGCCGATGACGATATCGGCCTCACCGTTGGCAATCGCTTCCAATTCGAGACGGAGCCGCTTCAACCCACCGATATCGGAAGACAGCACAAGCGTCCGGGCATCGGGAAAATGCTTCTCGACCTCCTCGGCGATGCGCTCGACACCGGGACCGCAGGCGACAAGATGATCAAGCGTCCCACATTCCGGGCAGGCATTCGGCGTCGGCTCGTGATAGCCGCACTGGTGGCACTGGATCTGACCACGAAAGCGGTGCTCGACCAGCCAGCTCGAACATTGCGGGCACTGGAAGCGGTGGCCGCAGACCCGGCAGAGCGTCAGTGGCGCATATCCGCGCCGATTGAGAAAGAGCAGCGCCTGTTCGCCCCGCTCCACCGCTTTGCCGACGGAACGCAGCAGCACCGGCGACAGGAACCCTCCCCGCTCCGGCGGTGAGCGCCGCATGTCGATGAGATGCAGATCCGGCATCGCGGCATCGGCAAAGCGCGTCGGCAGATGGATGCGCGTATAGCGCCCGGCGATACAGTTCACCTGGCTCTCCACGGAAGGCGTGGCCGAAACCAGCACGACCGGAAATCCCGCAATGCGCGCCCGCACGACCGCCATGTCCCGCGCATTATAGAAAACGCGGTCTTCCTGCTTGAAGGCGGGGTCATGCTCTTCGTCGACGATGATCAGACCGAGGTTCTCGAAGGGCAGGAAGAGCGCTGAACGTGCACCGGCCACCACGCGGATCTCGCCGGTCGCCACCTGACGCCAGACCTTTTCGCGGGTGCGGGTTGCAAGATCCGAATGCCATTCCCCAGGCTTGGAGCCGAAACGATCCTGGAAACGCTCGAGGAAATTGGCGGTGAGCGCGATTTCCGGCAGCAGGATCAGCACCTGCTTGCCCTGTTTCAGCGTCTCGGCAATCGCCTCGAAATAGACCTCCGTCTTGCCGGAGCCCGTCACGCCATCAATCAGGGAAACGGCAAAGCCGCCCTTGCGCAGACTGTCGAGGATCTCTTCGGCGGCGTCCTTCTGCGGACCCGCAAGACGGTTCTCCGCATAATCAGGGTCCGGAGCGGCGACCAGCGGCGGAGGCGGCAGGAAGACCTGTTCAAACACGCCCTGTTTGACGAGACCATCAATGACGCTGGTCGAGACGCCACTCGCATGAGCAAGCCCGCTTTTGGTCCAAGAGAGACCGTCCGCCGCCATCTCCAGCACCTTCTGCCGCGCCGGCGTCAGCCGTTCCGGCTGGTAGCCGGCATAACGCAGGCCCTCAATCATCGGCTCCGGATCGAAGGCTGCCGGTGCCCGAAGCGCCATGCGGGCCACATAGCCGGGCGGAGAAAGTGTATAGGCAGCGACCCAATCGAGGAAGGTGCGCATGTCCTGGTCGAGCGGCGGGCAATCGAAGACCTTGGTGATCTCCCGGAGCTTCTTCGGATCAACGGATGTGTCCTCACCGCCATCCCAGACCACGCCGATCACCTGGCGCGGACCAAGCGGCACCTGCACGATCGCGCCTGGCTCGACCGTCAACCCATCCGGCACGGCATAGCTGTAGGCCGTTGGTGCTGGCATGGGAACAAGCACCGGCACCACCTTGCGGCGCGGTGTTTCGAACAGTTCTCCGAACAGGCTTTTCGAATCGTCCTTCATCGGGCTGCAACTTGCCCCCGGAAGAACAGAAAGAAAACAGGCTTTCTGTCAGGAGAGCGATCAGCGGAAACTGCGGTCGGGATCGGCAGGCAGTTGATGGACCGTATAGTCCTCCAGCGCTCGGGTCACGTCCATCGGATCACCCTCCAGCGCCTCGACCGGAATGAGGTTGCCGATGGTAAAGTCGAAGCGACCGCCGCGCTTGTTGAGAAGCTCGTAGAACACGGTCATGTCGCGCAGCTCGGTCGACCAGCGGGCGAACCAGTAGAACAGGCCGGAATTGCGCGCCTTCATGTTCACCGGCAGGATCGGCAGATTGTATTTGCGCGCCAGCGAGATCGCAGACGTCTTCCACGGCCGCTCGTTGAGCCTGCCCTGATCCCAGTATGCAATACGGCCAGACGGAAACAGTACCGTCGCCCTGCCCTCTTCCACCGCCCGCGTGGTGAGTTTCAGCGTTTCGCGCGCCTTGAGCTTAGACTTGTGCTCCTCCCGCCATTCGACGGGTATGATGATTTCCGCAAGCCGTGGATTGACCCTCACGGCATCGCGATTGGCGAAGAAGGTCATGTCGGGCCGACGATCTTTCAGCAGGTCATACATTGCCACCCCGTCGGCGATCCCCGTCGGATGATTGCTGACCAGGATGAAGCCACCGGATGACGGAATGCGGTCGGCATGCCGGACCTGGATATCGAGGCTAAGGGCGGCACTCAGATAATCGAAGACCTGCGGGCCTGGCAGGTTGGCGACATCATTGGCAAACTGGATCGCCTTGTCATAGCGCAGAACGCTGTAAAGGACGGGCCGCATGACGGGCCAGAGCGGATGCTGGACGAGCTTCTGCCCGCGCTCGGCAATCAGCGTGTCGACGATGTGTCCCGGGCGACCTTGTGACAGGAGCGAAAGCGTGTCGGTGACGGTCGCAAAGGTGGAGACGGGAGAACGGCGCATCAGCATATACCTCGCCAGAGTTCCAGAGGCGTTCTGGCAGCGATTTGTGATCCGTTCATGACAGCCCCGGCATTCGTCTTTCGTTAACCCTCCCGCGCCATCGTGAGCCGGGTGACCAAGAGCCAGAAACGCAAAGGGCGCGCAATTTGATCCCGGCAGACGAAAAACTTCTCGGCGAACGTGCCGCCTGGCTGGAGAGCCTGGGCGCCGAGCGCCGCCTGTCCGCCAACACGCTGGATGCCTATGAGCGCGACACGCGGCAATTCCTGCAATTCCTGTCCGCCCATGTCGGCGGCACCGTGAAGATCGACGACGTCAAGGCGCTGCGCCCGGCAGACCTGCGCGGCTTCCTTGCCCATCGCCGCAAGGAAGGGGCCGGCGCCCGTTCGCTCGGCCGACATCTTGCGGGCCTGCGATCGTTCCTGCGCCATCTGGAGCGCAAGGGACTGGTCAATGCTGCGGGTGCGAGCGCAATCCGATCGCCAAAGCAGCCAAAATCCTTGCCCAAGCCACTCAGCGGTCGCCAAGCGCTCGCCGTGGTCGCCGTCGACACGCAGATGAATGAAGAGCCCTGGATCGCGGCGCGCGATGCAGCCGTCCTCTCCCTGCTCTACGGCTGCGGTCTTCGTATCTCCGAGGCGCTCGGTCTGACGCCTGAGGTTTTTGAGGGCAGGCCGAAGAGCCTTCGCATCACCGGCAAGGGCGGCAAGACGCGGCTCGTCCCGCTATTGCCCGTCGTCATGGAAGCAGTCGAGACCTATTACGGCCTTTGCCCCTATCATCTCGAACCCGGCGCGCCCCTCTTCCGGGGTGCCCGAGGTGGTCCGCTGCAGCCGGCGATCATCCAGCGCGAAATGCAGAAGCTTCGTTCGGCGCTGGGCCTGCCGGATACGGCGACCCCGCATGCGCTTCGCCATTCCTTTGCGACCCACCTTCTGGGCAGCGGCGGGGACCTGAGGACGATCCAGGAACTGCTCGGCCATGCGAGCCTGTCGACAACGCAGATCTATACCGGCGTCGACAGCGCACGGCTCCTCGACATCTACGACCGCGCCCATCCCCGCGCGTGACGAGAGCCGATCCCGCCCGCGTTAACCAAGATCCTTAATCGAACGTGAGGGCGATCGCTTCTATTCTCCGGACTTCTGACAGGAGACGACATGAACGCGCATCGCCTTTTCTCGCTGCGGCCACACCTGCCGCGCCTATCGCCATCTGAAATCGGTCTCTGGATCGCCGGCGCGCTGCCACTCCTGCTTGTCGCCCTTTTGCTCTCGGCGCTTTTTGCGGCCAGCCCGGCGCGTGCCTCCGATGTGGCCTGCCACGGTGAGAACCTGCTCGTCGCGATGGAGAAGGAAAAGCCGGAAGAGCTCGCGAAGATCCGCGCTGAAGCGGCCAAGATGCCGAATGGCCAGGGCATTTTCTGGAAGGTCGAGAAGGAGGGTCTGAAGCCCTCCTACCTGCTCGGCACCATGCATGTCACCGATCCCCGGGTTCTGACCATGCCGAAGGGTGCCCGCGAGGCGGCAGCCGCAGCCGATGTGGTGGTCATCGAGTTCTGATGAAATCCTCGACGAGAAAAAGGCGGCCGCCTCTCTCCTGATGCATCCCGAACTCACCATGTTCACAGACGGCAAGTCGGTGAAGGACCATCTCAATGCCGCAGAACTGGAAAAACTGGAAGCCGGCCTGAAGGAGCGCGGCCTGGCACTGGGCGCCGTCGCCCGGATGAAACCATGGATCCTGGCAAGCTTCGTGGCGCTTCCCGCCTGCGAACTGTCGCGCAAGGCAGCCGGGGCATCCTTCCTCGACAAGCAGATCGCGGAAGATGCGGTAAAGGCCGGCAAGCCGGTCGCCGGGTTGGAAACCCTCGTTGAACAGCTCGAAGCCATGTCGGACCTGCCTGTTGATTTCCACTTCAAGGCACTGATCGAGACGATTGCCCTCGGCGACAAGATGGAAGACGTCATCGAGACGATGACCGAGCTTTATCTCGCGGGTGACATCGGCATGACCATGCCGATGCTCAAGGCCGTCGCCCCGACATCCGGCGATGACGAAAGCGCCTATGCCGCCTTCGAGACCCGGATCGTACGCGACCGCAACCTTGTGATGGCCGAAGGCAGCAAGAGCCATCTGGAAAAGGGCAATGCCTTCATCGCCGTCGGTGCCCTGCATCTGCCGGGCGAGGAAGGTCTCGTCGAACTGATCCGCAAACAGGGATATACCGTCACGCGGATCGACGGCTGAGACCTCTTGAAGCGGCAAAACGCTTCAGAAATGTCTTCACGATCAGCTTGTGGAACGGCGTGACGACGAGGATGTAGAGCCGGCCGAAGAGATTGTGGCGCTGAACAAGTGTCGTCAGCGACACATGCTGATGACGGACGCCCTCCGGCTCGACAGTAACAATTATCCGGAAATCGAGATGTTTGTCATTGAAGCCGAGCAGCACGTGCCGGTCGTCGTGCGTCAGAACCGGAAAGCCACCGATCCTGTCCTGGCCCGTCAGCTCAAGCTCGGCGGATTTCAATCCGAAAAAACCGACGATCACGTTGCGGATCTTGAGCAGAACGCCGACCCAGCGCGGCGCCCGCCCCATCAACTCACTCGCAACCTCCATGGGCACAAGATCGTTTCGATCGAGGCGGACACTGTAGCTGTCGGCCCAGTCGGCTTCGGGGAGGTCGGGATGCGGAAGCGTGACACGCTGTTCAACGACGAGACCCATCCGTCCTCCCTTGCCGTCACCCTCGCGTCATGCGCGTCGCAACCGGCGTCTTCCAGTAGAACTGGTGTACCAGAAGCGCGATGATGTGCACTGCGATCAAAAGCCACATCAGGCTTTTCAGCGGTCCGCCATGCACAAAGCCGGCTGTGTCGTTGCCGAAGTAGTAGGCGCCGATGCCGCTCAGCGGGATGAGGAAGAAAAGAGCATAGAAGGTCCCATGTGCAAGCTTGGCGGCGAGCTGCAGAAGTGGCGGCTCCTCGGTCGGCGCCGGCGGCGCGCCACGGGTCAGCCGGATGGCAAGACGAACGAGCCCGAGACAGAGTACGGCGATCCCCGCATAGGCATGGATATTGGCGAAGGTCAGGTTCTCAGGTGAAGGCACCTCGCCGCGTTCATAGGCTTCGGCCACTTCCTCCATCGCATCCGAGAAGATGAGGTTGAACAGGATGAGCAGGACCATCAGCCAATGCAGGGCCTTTTGCGGGATCGAATAGGACGCGGGTGCGACATGGGCCATGATCTTGCCTTTCGGGAGGAGCAAAGGGAGGCATCGCCACATGATAAAGGCCGCCACTTGCGGAACAAGCGACGGCCTTCAACCTTACCGAAATATAATATTTGACCTATGTCAGGTCAGCAGCATCACATATGCAGCGGCTTGAAGAAGGTCGCGAGTGCGGCTTCCTTCACGGCTTCCGACATGGTCGGATGTGCGTGGCAGGTGCGGCCCAGATCTTCCGACGAACCACCGAATTCCATCAGCACGGCGGCTTCGTGGATCATTTCGCCTGCGCCGAGACCGATGATGTGCACTCCGAGAACGCGGTCCGTGTCCTTGTCGGCGAGAACCTTGACGAAGCCATCAGAGGCGAGCATGGCGCGGGCGCGGCCATTCGCCGTGAACGGGAACTTGCCGACCTTGTAGGCGACGCCTGCGGCCTTCAACTCTTCCTCGGTCTTGCCGACAGAGGCGACTTCCGGCTGGGTGTAGACGACACCCGGGATGACATCATAGTTCACATGGCCATGCTGGCCGGCAAGGATTTCGGCAAGTGCCACACCCTCGTCCTCCGCCTTGTGGGCGAGCATCGGACCCTTGACCACGTCGCCGATGGCATAGATGCCGGCAACATTGGTGCGGTAGTGACCGTCGATTTCAACGCGGCCACGGTTATCAAGCGCAACGCCGGCTTCTTCGAGGCCGAGACCTGCGGTGTAAGGCTTGCGGCCGGTGGCGACGAGCACGACGTCGGCGTCGAGCGTCTGGGCTTCGCCGCCCTTGACCGGCTCGAACGTGACCTTGGCGCCATCACCCGACTTGACCACGCCGGTGACCTTGGCGCCGAGGTTGAATTCCATTCCCTGCTTGGCCAGGATGCGCTGGAACTGCTTGGAGACTTCGCCGTCCATGCCGCCGAGGATCGTGTCGAGATATTCGACGACCGTCACCTTGGCGCCGAGGCGCGACCAGACAGAGCCGAGCTCGAGGCCGATGACACCGCCGCCGACAACGATCATCTTGGCGGGCACCTTCTCGAGTGCGATACCGCCGGTCGAGGACACGATGACCTTCTCGTCGATCTCGACTGCAACGCCCGGGATGCCGGCAACGTCGGAGCCGGTGGCAATCACGATGTTCTTGGTTTCGAGGACCTGGACTTCGCCGGCGTCATTGGTGACCTGCACCTTGCCGGCGCCGAGGATCTTGCCGGTGCCCTGGATGCCGTCGATCTTGTTCTTCTTGAACAGGAAGGCGACGCCCTCGACGTTCGACTTCACGGTCGCGTCCTTGTGCGCCATCATCTTCGGCAGGTTCAGCGTCGGTGCGCCGACTTCGACACCGAGATCGCCCATGCCATGGGCGGCATGGTGGAAGACTTCCGACGCGTGCAGCAGGGCCTTGGACGGGATGCAGCCGATGTTGAGGCAGGTGCCACCATAGGTGGCGCGCTTCTCGACGACGGCAACCTTCATGCCGAGCTGGGCCGCCTTAATGGCGCAGACATAGCCGCCGGGGCCGGAGCCGATAACGATGACATCATAAGACATGGGGAGCTTCCTTCGTTTTCGACGGTTACCGACCGCCGCTGACATTCAAGATGGCACCCGTCACATAGGATGCCTGAGGCGAGAGGAGATAAAGAACGCTGTCGGCCACTTCGTCCGCCGTACCGGGGCGCTGCATCGGAACGATGGGAGCGAGATCACGGGCACGGTTCGGCAGGCCGCCGGAGGCATGGATTTCGGTGTCGATGATGCCGGGCCTGACAGCATTGACCCGGATGCCTTCGGTCGCGACCTCGCGAGACAAGCCGACAGTGAAGGTATCCACCGCAGCCTTGGCGGCGGCATAGTCGACATATTGCGAGGCACTGCCGATCACGGCGGCCATGGAGGAGATGTTGACGATCACCCCACCCTTGCCGCCATGCTTCGTCGACATGCGCTTCACCGCTTCCGTGGCACAGCGGATCTTGCCGATGACATTGACGGCGAACATGCGGTCTAGCCGCGCCCGGTCGAATTCCTCGACCCGCGCCGTGACATCGACCACGCCGGCATTGTTGACGAGGCCAAAGAGCGGTCCCAGACGGTCAACGGCGGCGAAGATCGCGGCAATGCCCTCTTCGTCAGCGGTGTCGCCACGGACGATTTCGGCACCGGCGCCGAGCGCGCGGCAGTCGGCGGCAACGGCCTCAGCGGCCTGTTTGTCCGAACGATAGTTGATGATGAGGTCATAGCCCTGCGCTGCGGCCTTGCGGCAGATGGCAGCGCCGATGCCGCGACTGCCGCCGGTGACGAGAAGAAGCGGACGGCTGGTCATGACGCGCATCCCTTGAACTCGAACACATCCCAGGGCGCGCTTTCCATGCCCTTGCCGACAACCGACTGCAGGATGGCGGGGCCGAAGCCGGGAAGGAGAAGAACATCGGGGGCGCTAGCACCCTCAGGCGGGAGAAGGTCGACATGACCAGTTGTTTCATCAACGGCGTAGACGATACCCTTCCAGACGGTGCAGGCGGCAATGGTCGCACCGGTCACGTCACCATCGGGGCAATTGTTCATCAGCATGCCGATCGGCCGCTCGATCTCGGGATCGTAGAGCACATGGCCGTTGAGCTTGAACTTGCCGATCTCGCTGCGGAAGCCATGGGTGACGGGCGTGTTTTCGCCGCTGGCGGCGGCAAACACAAGCTCGACCCCGGTTTCGGCTTCGCGATAGGTGGCTTTCTCGATCAGGCACTCAGCGGCAGACGCCGCCTGAGAGAACGCAAGCGCGGCAAGAAGAACGGTTGCCCCTGATGACGCGCCCATGATCCACCTCAAAACACCAGCGCGAGGAACATCAGGCCGAGACCGGCCATGGCCCCGAGCCAGACAAGCGAGCGGATATAGGGAATACCGGCGAGGTAGAGCGGGTAGTAGACGATGCGGCCGACGAACCAGATGATCGCACCGACGAAGCCGAGACCCGATGTCTCGCCCGTGAAGAGCAGCCCGGCGGCAAGGGCGACGAAGGCCGGATAGGTTTCGCGAAAATTCGAGGAGGCACGCGCCGCGCGACCGGCGAGCTTGCCCGCCGGTTGCTTGTTGTCGTCACGAGGGCCGGCATTCCACTCCTGCCCCAACTCCTTGGTTGCCAGCACGCCCTGCAATAGGACATGGGCAACCAGCAGGACCACGCTCCAGGCAAGGAGCATGACGAGCGGAGAGGCGGACGCGGGTACCGGCTCCATCGTGAGGTCTCCTTAGAGATCGAGAACCAGACGTTCCGGATCCTCAAGGCTTTCCTTGACGCGAACGAGGAAGGTGACGGCTTCCTTGCCGTCGACGATGCGGTGATCGTAGGAGAGCGCGAGATACATCATCGGACGGATGACGATCTGGCCGCCGACGACGACCGGACGGTCCTGGATCTTGTGCATGCCGAGGATACCCGACTGCGGAGCATTCAGGATCGGCGAGGACATCAGCGAGCCGTAAACGCCACCGTTGGAGATGGTGAAGGTGCCGCCCTGCATGTCGGCCATCGACAGCTGACCGTCACGGGCTGCCTTGCCGAGGCGACCGATTTCCTTCTCGATTTCGGCGATCGACATCTGGTCGGCATCGCGTACGATCGGAACGACCAGGCCCTTGTCCGTGCCGACGGCGACGCCGATGTGGCAGTAGTTCTTGTAGATGATGTCGGTGCCGTCGATTTCGGCGTTAACGGCCGGCAGTTCCTTGAGCGCATGGGTCACTGCCTTGGTGAAGAAGCCCATGAAGCCGAGCTTCACGCCATGCTTCTTCTCGAAGATGTCCTTGTAGCGGTTGCGCAGGTCCATGACCGCCTTCATGTCCACCTCATTATAGGTGGTCAGCATGGCAGCCGTGTTCTGGGCGTCCTTGAGGCGCTTGGCGATCGTCTGGCGCAGGCGGGTCATCTTCACGCGCTCTTCGCGCGAGGCATCGTCAGCCGAAGAGGCGGGACGGGGAGCCGCCAGAGCGGCAGCCGGGGCCGGAGCGGAAACGCCCTTGGCGATGGCAGCGATCACGTCGCCCTTCAGCACCTGGCCACGCTTGCCGGAGCCGTCGACGTCGGCGGTCGAGATGTTGTTGTCGGCAGCAAGCTTGGCAGCCGCCGGGGCGGCCGGCATGGAAGAGGTAGCAGCAGGCGCCGGAGCGGCAGCGGCGACAGGTGCCGGGGCGGCAGCAGGGGCTGCGGCCGGAGCCGGAGCTGCGGCACCGGCAGAACCGGCAGCACCTTCGGCGATCTGGCCGAGCAGAGCGCCGAGACCGACGGTCTCGCCATTCTGGGCGACGATTTCGGTCAGGACGCCGGAGACCGGCGACGGGACTTCGACGGTCACCTTGTCGGTTTCCAGTTCGACGAGCGGTTCGTCGGCCTTGACGGTGTCACCGACCTTCTTGAACCAGGTGCCGACAGTGGCTTCGCTGACGGATTCGCCGAGGGTGGGTACGCGGATTTCAGTGGCCATGATCTCAATTCCGTTGATCAGAGAACGTTACGGTCTGCGAGGGAAAGACTGGGCGGATCAACCGCCCAGTGCGTCCTCGAGGAAGGCTTCGAGCTGGGCGAGGTGCTTGGACATCAGGCCCGTTGCCGGCGAGGCGGCAGCCGGACGACCGGTGTAGCGCACACGCTGGTACTTGGCGTCGATATGGGCAAGCACCCATTCCAGATACGGATCGATGAACGACCAGGCGCCCATGTTCTTCGGCTCTTCCTGGCACCAGACCATCTCCGCATTGCGGAAGCGGCTGAGCTCGTTGATGAGCGCCTTGGCCGGGAAGGGATAGAGCTGTTCGATGCGCAGCAGGTAGATGTCGTCGATGCCGCGCTTTTCGCGCTCTTCGAGCAGATCGTAATAGACCTTGCCCGTGCACATGACGACACGACGGATCTTCGCATCCTTCTGCAGCTTGATCGGGCCGTCCTTTATGACCTCGGCATCGTCCCACAGCAGACGGTGGAACGAGCTTTCGCCGGCCATTTCGGCAAGGCTCGACGTTGCACGCTTGTGGCGCAGCAGCGACTTGGGCGTCATCATGATCAGCGGCTTGCGGAAGTCGCGCTTCACCTGACGGCGCAGGATGTGGAAGTAGTTCGCCGGCGTCGTGACGTTGGCGACCTGCATGTTGTCTTCGGCACAGAGCTGCAGGAAGCGCTCAAGGCGGGCGGACGAATGCTCCGGACCCTGACCTTCATAGCCGTGCGGCAGGAGGCAGACGAGACCGGACATACGCAGCCACTTGCGCTCACCCGACGAGATGAACTGGTCGAAGACGACCTGTGCACCGTTGGCGAAGTCGCCGAACTGGGCTTCCCAGAGCGTCAGCGCATTCGGACGGGCCAGCGAATAGCCATATTCGAAGCCGAGCACGGCCTCTTCCGACAGCATCGAGTTGATGACTTCGTAGCGAGCCTGGTTGGGTGCCAGATTGGCGAGCGGGATGTAGCGGTCTTCGGTCTCCTGATCGTAGAGAACCGAGTGACGCTGCGAGAAGGTGCCGCGTTCGCAATCCTGGCCGGACAGACGGATCTTGTGGCCTTCCACGCACAGCGAACCGAAGGCGAGCGCTTCGCCCATGGCCCAGTCGATGCCTTCGCCGGTCTCGATCATCTGTGCACGATTTTCCATGAAGCGCTGGATCGTGCGGTGCGCCTTGAAACCTTCCGGAATGGTCGACAGCTTGCGGCCGATTTCCTTCAGCTGCTTCATCGGCACGGCGGTCTTGCCGCGACGCTGCTCGTCGGCATTGTCGGCGGTCCTGAGACCCGACCAGGCGCCATCCAGCCAGTCGGCCTTGTTCGGCTTGTAGCTCTGGCCTGCTTCGAATTCCTGCTCGAGATGGGCGCGCCAGTCGGCCTTCATCTTCTCGAGTTCGCCTTCCGAGATCAGGCCTTCCGCGATCAGACGCTCGCCATAAAGCTGGACGACCGTCTTGTGGGCGCGGATTTCCTTGTACATCTTCGGCTGGGTGAAGCTCGGCTCGTCGCCTTCGTTGTGACCGAAGCGGCGATAGCAGAACATGTCGACGACGACAGGCTTGTGGAACTTCATCCGGTATTCGGTCGCGACCTTGGCCGCGTAGACGACGGCTTCCGGATCGTCACCATTGACGTGGAAGATCGGCGCTTCGATCATCTTGGCGACGTCGGACGGATAGGGCGACGAGCGCGAGAAGGCCGGATTGGTGGTGAAGCCGATCTGGTTGTTGATGATGAAGTGCATCGTGCCGGCGACGCGGTGACCGCGCAGACCGGACAGGCCGAGGATTTCAGCAACGACGCCCTGGCCGGCAAAGGCCGCATCACCATGCAGGAGCAGCGGCAGAACCTTGGCGCGCTCCTTCAGCGGGATGATGTCGCCGTCGAAGACCTTGGCGAGCTGGTCCTGCTTTGCACGGGCCTTGCCCATGACGACAGGGTTGACGATTTCGAGGTGCGACGGGTTTGCCGTCAGCGACAGATGCACCTTGTTGCCGTCGAACTCGCGGTCCGAGGAAGCGCCGAGGTGATACTTCACGTCGCCCGAGCCTTCGACTTCATCGGGCTTGAACGAACCGCCCTTGAACTCGTGGAAGATGGCACGATGCGGCTTGCCCATGACCTGGGAGAGCACGTTCAGGCGACCACGATGGGCCATGCCGAGAACGATTTCTTCCATGCCTTCCTGGCCACCGCGCTTGATGATCTGCTCCAGCGCCGGGATCAGCGATTCGCCGCCGTCAAGGCCGAAGCGCTTGGTGCCCTTGTACTTGACGTCAATGAACTGCTCGAAGCCTTCGGCCTCGATCAGCTTCTGGAGGATGGCCTTCTTGCCGTTCGGCGTGAATTCGACGCCCTTGCCAGGACCCTCGATGCGCTCCTGGATCCAGGCCTTTTCTTCCGGATTGGAGATATGCATGAACTCGACGCCGAGCGTCGAGCAATAGGTGCGCTGCAGGATATCGAGCATCTGCGGGATCGTGGCGTATTCCAGACCCAGCACGTTGTCGATGAAGATCTTGCGGCTGTAATCGGCTTCGGTGAAGCCATAGGCAGACGGCGAGAGCTCGTTGTAGTCCTCGACCGGGGCGGCGAGACCAAGCGGGTCAAGCTTGGCATGCAGGTGACCGCGCATGCGATAGGCGCGGATCATCATGATGGCGCGAACCGAATCGCGCGTTGCCTGCAGCACTTCGGCCTCGGACACGGCCTTGCCGGTCGAAGCGGCGGTGGCTTCAGCCTTGGCCTGAACCTTCTTTTCGATGGCCTTCTCGACCACGCCCCAGTTGCCGTCGAGCGCATGGACGAGATCGCCTCCCTCGGCGATCGGCCAGTTCTTGCGCTTCCAGGAGGCGCCCGATGCCGCCTTCTTCACGTCACCGGGATTGTCGGCGAGTGCCTTGAAGAAGGCACGCCACTCGTCGGAGACCGAGGAGGGGTCTTCCTGATAGCGTGCGTAAAGCTGTTCGATATAGGCCGCATTCGATCCGTCGAGGAAGGACGTGATCAGAAACTGCTCGTTGGCTTCTTGCCTACCCATGGTGTTTCGCGAGCGTCTCGGCTCGCCTCCCGACTAGAATTGATGGCCGGATGCCCGGCCTGCCGCTCGCGATCGCTTCCAACAGCGGATCGCCTCAGATATGCAAAGTCCAGGCGGAGGGTTACCTGACCAACCCTTCGCCTGGCTTGATTTTCGTCAGGTCTCAGCCCTTGAGGACTTCGACCAGGGTCTTGCCCAGACGTGCCGGCGAAGGCGAAACCTTGATGCCGGCCGCTTCCATGGCAGCGATCTTCGATTCGGCATCGCCCTTGCCACCGGAAACAACAGCACCGGCATGGCCCATGGTGCGGCCCTTCGGAGCCGTACGGCCCGCGATGAAGCCGGCCATCGGCTTCTTGCGGCCCTTCTTGGCTTCGTCGATGAGGAACTGGGCTGCATCTTCTTCAGCCGAGCCGCCGATTTCGCCGATCATGATGATCGAGGTGGTGGCCGGATCGGCCAGGAACATCTCGAGCACGTCGATGAATTCGGTACCCTTGACCGGGTCGCCACCGATACCGACGGCGGTCGTCTGGCCGAGACCTTCGTTCGAAGTCTGGAACACAGCTTCATAGGTCAGGGTTCCCGAGCGCGAGACGATACCGACCGAACCCTTGCGGAAGATCGAGCCCGGCATGATGCCGATCTTGCACTCTTCCGGCGTCAGGATGCCCGGGCAGTTCGGGCCCAGCAGACGCGACTTCGACTTGTCGAGCTTGGCCTTGACCCGCACCATGTCCATGACCGGGATACCCTCGGTGATGCAGGTGATGAACGGGATCTCGGCGTCGATCGCCTCGATGATGGCATCGGCTGCACCTGCCGGCGGAACGTAGATCACGGATGCGTCTGCACCGGTCTTTTCCTTGGCTTCGGCAACGGTCGCGAAGATCGGCAGGGTTTCACCCTTGGAGCCGGTCCAGTTTTCGCCACCCTTCTTCGGATGGATGCCGCCGACCATCTGCGTGCCGTAGTAAGCCAGCGCCTGTTCGGTGTGGAATGTGCCGGTCTTGCCGGTCAGGCCCTGAACGAGGACCTTGGTGTTCTTGTTTACAAGAATGGACATCGAATAGGTTCCTCAGATTAGCCGTTGATCGCCGCGACGATCTTCTTGGCAGCGTCGTCCAGATCGTCGGCTGCGGTGATCGCGAGGCCGGATTCGTTCAGGAGCTTCTTGCCAAGTTCGACATTGGTGCCTTCGAGGCGCACGACGAGCGGAACCTTCAGGCCGACTTCCTTCACGGCGGCGATCACGCCTTCCGCGATGACGTCGCACTTCATGATGCCGCCGAAGATGTTGACGAGGATGCCCTCGACCTTCGGGTCAGCCGTGATGATCTTGAAGGCAGCCGCGACCTTCTCCTTGCCAGCGCCACCGCCGACGTCGCAGAAGTTTGCCGGCTCCTTGCCGTAGAGCTTGATGATGTCCATCGTCGCCATGGCGAGACCGGCACCATTGACCATGCAGCCGATATTGCCGTCGAGAGCGACATAGGCGAGGTCCCACTTCGAAGCTTCGATTTCCTTCGAGTCTTCTTCCGTTTCGTCGCGCAGCGCGCGAACGTCGTCGTGGCGGAACAGAGCGTTGCCGTCGAACGAGACCTTGGCGTCGAGAACGCGCAGATGGTCGTTCTTCATGACGATCAGCGGGTTGATCTCGAGCAGTGCCATGTCCTTTTCGGAGAAGGCCTTGTAGAGGATCGGGAAGAGCGACTTGGCGTCTTCTGCAGCAGCACCGGAAAGTTCCAGCGCAGCCGAGATCTTGGCAACGTCGGCAGCGGTCACGCCGGTTTCCGGGTTGATCGCGATGGTGTGGATCTTCTCGGGCGTGTCATGCGCAACGGCTTCGATGTCCATGCCACCTTCGGTCGAAACGACGAAGGCAACCTGACCGACCGAGCGGTCGACGAGCAGCGAGCAATAGAGTTCGCGAGCAATGTCGGCGCCGTCTTCGATGTAGAGACGGTTGACCTGCTTGCCGGCGTCGCCGGTCTGGGCGGTCACCAGCGTGTTGCCGAACATTTCCTTGGCATGTGCCTTGGCTTCGTCGATCGAGAAGGCGAGGCGCACACCGCCCTTGGCTTCCGGCGGCAGTTCCTTGAACTTGCCCTTGCCGCGACCACCAGCATGGATCTGGCTCTTGACGACGTAGAGCGGGCCCGGCAGCTGCTTTGCAGCGGCTTCGGCTTCTTCTGCGGAGAAGATCGCCACACCTTCGGCGACCGGTGCACCAAAGCTCTTCAGAAGAGCCTTGGCCTGGTATTCATGAATGTTCATTGTCGTGTCCCTGTTCTGGGCCGCCCGATGGGAGGGCTATGGCAATTACTTGAGAGCCGGGGCGATGTTGATGCAGGCTTCGCAGAGGCCGGCAACGGCGCCGACAGACTTCTGGAAGGCTTCTTCCTCGGCCTTGTTCAGGTCGATTTCGATGATGCGCTCGACGCCGCCTTCACCGATGATGACCGGAACGCCGACATACATGTCCTTCACGCCATACTGGCCGGTAAGGTAGGCGGCGCAGGGCAGAACGCGCTTCTTGTCCTTGAGGAAGGATTCGGCCATCTCGATGGCGGAGGCAGCGGGTGCGTAGTAAGCCGAACCGGTCTTCAGCAGGCCGACGATTTCGGCACCGCCGTCGCGGGTGCGCTGGATGATTTCTTCGAGGCGTTCCTTGGTGACCCAGCCCATCTTGACGAGGTCGGTCAACGGGATGCCGGCGATCGTGGAGTAACGGGCGAGCGGAACCATCGTGTCGCCGTGGCCGCCGAGAACGAAGGCGGTGACGTCTTCGACCGAGACATTGAATTCAGCCGACAGGAAGTGGCGGAAGCGAGCCGAGTCGAGAACGCCAGCCATGCCGACGACCTTGTTGGTCGGAAGGCCCGAGAACTTCTGCAGAGCCCAGACCATCGCGTCGAGCGGGTTGGTGATGCAGATGACGAAGGCGTTCGGGGCATACTTCTTGATGCCGGCGCCGACCTGTTCCATGACCTTGAGGTTGATGCCGAGCAGATCGTCGCGGCTCATGCCCGGCTTGCGGGCAACGCCGGCGGTGACGATGCAGACGTCAGCACCTTCGATGGCAGCATAGTCGCTCGCACCGGAGAGCTTGGCATTGAAGCCTTCGACCGGACCCGACTGGGCAATGTCGAGACCCTTGCCCTGCGGGATGCCGTCAGCAATGTCGAACAGGACGATATCGCCCAGTTCCTTCAGACTGGCGAGATGCGCCAGCGTTCCACCAATCATTCCAGAACCGATAAGAGCGATCTTTTTGCGCGCCATTGTAGACTTCCTTTTGGATCCGCGACCAAGGCCGAGACAGTTTTAGCCTGCCCTTGAGGACAAACCGCATAGCTCCAAAGGGTTTAAATCGCAAACGATAATTTTCTGTGTATCAAATTCAATCGGTTAGAACATAAAATTCTTACGTAAACGTCAAATATTATGTCACCGATCCGTCACGATTCTGTCGTTTTGCCTGATGCAGCTCGAGATAATCTGCACTGCGCATCTCGAACAAACGCGACACTGTTCGATCGAATTCGAAGCCCTCGGTGCCCTTTTTCTCCGTGAGCAGAGCCTCGGGCATGGCGACAGCAGACGCGAACAGCCGGACGCTGGCATCGTAAAGCGCATCGATGAGGATGATGAAGCGCTTCGTCTCATTGCGCTTCTCCGGCCCCAGATGCGGAATGTTCTCGACAAACACGACATCGAAGCGTTTGGCGATGGCCAGATAATCGGAAGCGCCGAGCGGGCGCTCGCAGAGATCCTGGAAACTGAAGCGCGCGGCACGGCCAGCCGCCTGAGGGATCTCGATTGTCCGGCCCTTCATCTGGATGGATACCGAAGCCTCGGGCACCCCCTCCGTCACCCGCTTCCAGGCGATGTCCATCATCTTCGGGGCATCGTCGAGCGGCGCGATATAGACCGGCAGGCTTTCCATCTTCTCCAGCCGGTAATCGGTCGGCGAGTCCAGTGTTGAAACCTGGACATTGGCCTTCAGGAGATCGATGAAGGGCAGGAAGAGCCCACGATTGAGGCCGTCCCGATAGAGGTTGTCAGGCTCAACGTTGGACGTTGCGACCAGGATACAGCCACGGGCGAAAAGCTCCGTGAACAGCCGCGCGAGGATCATGGCATCGGCGATATCGGTGACCGTGAATTCATCGAAGCAGAGGAGCTGCGCCTCTTCGCGAAGTGCTGCAGCGACAGGCGGCACGGGATCGGCCTGCTTGGTCTCGCCAGCCTTCAGCTTTTGCCGGTGGGCGTGAATGCGGGCATGCACATCCGCCATGAACTCATGGAAATGCGCGCGACGCTTCTTTTCGATAGGGGCCAGTTTGAAGAACAGGTCCATGAGCATCGTTTTGCCGCGGCCGACACTGCCATGGACGTAGAGTCCCTTGATCGGGTTCTCCGGTTTGCGCGTCCGGGCGAACATCCAGCCGAGCGCACTCTTCTTGGCGGCCGGTCGCCGCGCCTTCAATTCGGTCAGGATGCGGTCGAGTTTTTCGGCGACATCGAGCTGATAACGGTCTGCCTGAAGCGTCCCCGCCTCCGTCATCGCGCGCAACTGCTCGACGACGCTCAAGCCGTAATCAGGAACTGGCTGCATGGAAGGATGTCCCGCCGGGAGGGTGGCCCGGAAGGGGCCACCGCAGGGATGAGAGAATAATCAGCGGCTGAGGCTGACCGGCTGACCGGAAGCGGTGCTGCCGTCGAAGCGCGCATCGGCGGTCTTGTAGAGACTACCAATGGTGTTGCCGTTACGATCCTTCAGAAGGACCTGCTTGCCGGACACTTCCCATGAGCCCATGGTAGTCAGTTCGCCGGCACAGCCACGGGTACCGCCGCGCGAGCCGCTACCGAGATTGGTCAGCGTCAGGAACATGTCGCAACTCGTGCCGGCGCTCTGGACGCGCCAGTTGCCGACCATGGATTCCTTGGTCACGTCAAGCGCAGTGGTCGGCGCCACGGGGGTCCCGACGGCAGCGACCGTGGGGTTCGTCGGCGCAGCTGGAAACTGCGATGGATCGGTAACGCCCGGAGGCGGAAGTTGGCCCGATTGCACCGACGGAACCGGCTGGGCCTGCAGCGGCGGAAGGGCGCTGTTGGCGGCATTCATGTTGCTGTAGGATGTACGCTGGCACCCCGCGAGCGCCAGAAGAATGGCTGCTCCGGTAACTGCATGGCTGAATTTCATCATTATACTCCCGCTCTCGCGACCTGCGTCGCAACCTGCCGTACAACTGGGTTTTAAATATGTTACGTGAATATGGTTAATCAAGTTCCATATCGCGTGGGATCGATAGCCGGCACTATATGGATAAATTAAGGCCGCCCGAAACAGTTCCCGGGCGGCCTCTCATTCTTTTGACAATGCAGATCAGGCGCGACGCTCGACCATCATCTTCTTGATCTCGGCAATCGCCTTGGCCGGGTTCAGGCCTTTCGGGCAGGCCTGGGCGCAGTTCATGATCGTGTGGCAGCGATAGAGCCGGAACGGATCTTCGAGATTGTCGAGGCGTTCACCGGTTGCTTCATCTCTCGAGTCGATCAGCCAGCGATAGGCCTGCAGGAGGACGGCCGGACCGAGGTAACGGTCGCCATTCCACCAGTAGCTCGGACAGGACGTCGAGCAGCAGGCGCAGAGAATGCACTCGTAGAGACCGTCGAGCTTCTGACGATCTTCATGGCTCTGCTTCCACTCCTTCGCCGGCGTCGGCGACACCGTCTTCAGCCATGGCTCGATCGAACGATGCTGAGCGTAGAAGTTGGTGAGATCAGGCACCAGGTCCTTCACGACCGGCATATGCGGCAGCGGGTAGACCTTCACCGTGCCGTTGATTTCGTCCATGCCCTTGGTGCAGGCCAGCGTATTCGTGCCGTCGATATTCATCGCGCAGGAACCGCAGATGCCTTCGCGACAGGAACGGCGCAGCGTGAGCGTCGGGTCGATGTTGTTCTTGATGTAGAGAAGACCATCGAGAACCATCGGGCCGCAGTCGTCGACATCGATGTAATAGGTGTCGATCCGCGGATTGGCACCATCATCCGGATTCCAGCGATAGATCCGGTATTCGCGGACGTTCTTGGCGCCTGCCGGCTTCGGCCAGACCTTGCCTTCGGTGATCTGGGAATTCTTGGGGAGAGCGAGTTCTACCATGATGAGTTCCTCAAATCAGTAGACGCGAGCCTTGGGCTCGATCTTCTTCGGATCGATCCCGTCGGCGATGAGCTCGGTGTGAACTGGGCGGTAGTCGAGCTTGACCTCGCCCGCTTCCGATACCCAGGCAAGCGTGTGCTTGCGCCAGTTGGCATCGTCGCGACCGCCCATCGGACCGTCCTTGAAGTCTTCGCGGGCATGCGCCCCGCGGCTTTCCTTGCGGGCCTCGGCGCCATAGACCGTGGTGATCGCATTGGCCATCAGGTTGTGCAGCTCGAGTGTTTCGACGAGGTCGGAGTTCCAGATCATCGAGCGGTCGGTGACCTTGATATCCGGCAGTTCCTTCCAGATCGCATCCAGGCGGCGGCAGCCGCTTTCGAGCGATTCCTGCGTACGGAAGACGGCCGCGTCTTCCTGCATGGCGCGCTGCATCTTGTCGCGCAGCACGGCAGTCGGGGTCTGGCCCGAAGCGTGACGCGTCTTGTCGAAGCGGTCCATGATCTTGTCGCAGGAAGCGACATTCAGATGCGGGATCGGCTCGGCCTTGTTGATGACCTCGGCAGCCCGGATCGCGGCTGCGCGACCGAAGACCACAAGGTCGATCAGCGAGTTGGAGCCGAGACGGTTTGCCCCGTGAACCGAGGCGCAACCGGCTTCGCCGACGGCCATCAGACCCGGGATGATGCGTTCCGGGTTGCTGCTATCCGCATTCAGCACTTCGCCCCAGTAATTGGTCGGAATGCCGCCCATGTTGTAGTGAACGGTCGGCAGAACCGGGATCGGCTCGCGGGTCACGTCGACACCGGCAAAGATCTTCGCCGATTCCGAGATGCCGGGAAGGCGCTCGTGCAGGACGGCCGGATCGAGGTGGTCGAGATGCAGGAAGATGTGATCCTTGTTCTTGCCGACGCCGCGGCCTTCACGGATTTCCATCGTCATGCAGCGCGAGACAACGTCACGCGAGGCGAGGTCCTTGGCAGACGGCGCATAGCGCTCCATGAAGCGCTCGCCTTCGGAGTTGACGAGATAACCGCCTTCGCCGCGCGCACCTTCGGTGATCAGACAGCCGGCGCCGTAGATGCCGGTCGGGTGGAACTGGACGAATTCCATGTCCTGCAGCGGCAGGCCCGCACGGGCGATCATACCGCCACCGTCACCGGTGCAGGTATGGGCAGACGTTGCCGAGAAATAGGCACGGCCGTAGCCGCCGGTCGCCAGCACGACCATCTTTGCCGAGAAGCGATGGATTGTGCCGTCGTCAAGGTTCCAGGCCACGACGCCGGTGCAACGGCTGCCATCATCGGACATGATCAGGTCGAGCGCGAAATACTCGATGAAGAATTCCGCATTGTTGCGCAGCGACTGGCCGTACAGCGTGTGCAGGATGGCGTGACCGGTACGGTCGGCAGCAGCGCAGGTGCGCTGGACCGGCGGGCCTTCGCCATAGTTCTGCATGTGACCGCCGAACGGGCGCTGGTAGATCTTGCCTTCTTCGTTACGCGAGAAGGGAACGCCGTAGTGCTCGAGCTCATAGACCGCCTTCGGCGCTTCCATGGCGAGATACTGCATGGCATCGACATCGCCGAGCCAGTCGGAACCCTTGACGGTGTCGTAGAGGTGCCACTGCCAGCAGTCGGGCGTCATGTTGTTCAGCGAGGCGGCGATACCGCCCTGGGCCGCAACGGTGTGCGAACGGGTCGGAAAGACCTTGGTGATGCAAGCCGTCTTGAAGCCCTGTTCGGCCATGCCGAGCGTCGCGCGCAGACCGGCGCCACCAGCGCCGACGACCACGACGTCGTAGGAATGGTCAACATAGGTATAGGCTTTGCCGGTCTGGGCGAAGTTATGAATGGTTGCCATGTTGATTTACCCTACGAATGCGATCTTCAAGATGGCGAAAAGACAGAGACCACCGATCAGGATCGCGAAGAACGTGTTCAGCATCAGAAGAAGCAGCTTGGCGATCTCGGCATGGACATAGTCCTCGATGATCACCTGCATGCCGAGCTTCATATGGATCAGGGCCGAAAGCACGACCAGACCCATGACAACAGCGACGAGCGGGTGCGACAATGCGCCAACCACTTCAGCGTAAGGCGCGCCGTTGTACATCACCAGGAAGCCGACGAAGAACAGAATGAGCGGAATGTTTGCGACCGCGGTGACGCGCTGGCGCCAGAAATGCTCGGTGCCTTCCTTGGCCGAGCCGAGACCGCGGACCTTGCCGAGCGGAGTGCGCATATCCATGGAATGGTGCCTCAGGTGCGAATGATATAGGCGACGACCCAGACGAGGATCGTCAGGACGACGGATGCGACGATGTTGGCCTTGGCGAGCTTGGTCGAGAAGTGCTTCTCGAAGCCGTAGCCGACATCCCACATCAGGTGGCGCAGACCGCCGAGCATGTGGTGGATCAGCGCCCAGGTATAGCCGAACAGGATCAGGCGGCCGATGAAGGTGCCCATGAACCAGTTGACCCATTCGAAGTATTCGGCACCCGTCGAAGCTGCAACCAGCCACCAGGCGACCAGGACCGTGCCGAAATAAAGTGCTGCTCCCGTGATACGGTGCAGGATCGACATGACCATGGTGGGAATTGGCTTGTAGATTTGCAGGTGCGGCGACAGGGGCCGGTTTTTTGTCACATTCGCCATCTAAACCTCGCGGCGTCTCGATGCGGTCCGACAGTTCGGACATCCATTTCGCAATGCGTCATAACGTTTGCAGTGCATTGCATCACGGGGACGTTTAATCCTCGAAACCCCGGACGACAAGCACATTCGCTTGACGATTTCAATTTAATCGATTCGCGTGAACAGACCTTTAGCGTCACGCGAAACGACACGATGCAATACGAAAAAATCGTGGAACTGGATGACTTTAGCAACCGGATGGGGCATGCTGCGTTAATGATTTGTTAACCGCGTTTCGGAGGCTGCCGCATGCTAAAGTATGGTTCCATTGTAACGGCCGCGACGATTGTACTCAGTTCTGTCACCACCCTCGCCGTCGCAGGCGAACGCCACGACGGGCACCATGGCCATCACACAGGTCGTGGCGAAGCAGTGATCGGCAGCAATGGTCTGCCGTCCGTCATCCCCGGCATCGGAACCTTCGCCGGCAGCATCTCCGGCGTGCGCATCAAGGGCAGCGGCGTCTTCTTCGCAATCGATCGCAACACGCAGCCCAAGGTCATCGTCCATCGCGCCCCCAAGGCAAAGATCATTGAAATTTCAGCAGAAAATCCGGAAGAAGCCTGCTCCTTCGAAGCCGGCGTCTGCGTTATCCGGCCGAAGAACTAGAGGAATTTCCAGACCGTCGTCTTCTTCACTTCGCTATCTTCCAGCACCCGTGTGACCGGAACCTGATAGGTCGCGAGCGGTTCCAGGTGCTCAGTCGGGCGATAGCTTCGGCCGGGATCGCCGACCAGGACGAGGCAGCCTTCCTTCGCGGTTGCGCTGAACCAGGCAACCAGTGCCTTGGCGAAATCGCTCTCATAGAAGACGTCACCGGCAAGGATAACGTCGACATCGACGGATCGGCCGATGAGGTCGTCGCTGGTGAAATCGATGCTCACGCCATTGAGAGCGGCATTCAGCCGCACCGCACATTTCGCCCACGGATCGATGTCGGCGGCGAGCACCGCTTGCGCCCCCGACATGGCAGCAGCAATCGCCACCATCCCCGAGCCGCTGGCAAAATCGAGAACACGTTTTCCCCTTACCGTTTCCGGATGATCGAGGATGTAACGCGCCAGCCCCTGCCCGCCCGCCCAGGCGAAGGCCCAAAACGGCGGTGGCAGACCGATCGCTTCCAGATCCTCCTCGGTCTTCAGCCAGAGATCATGCACCTCGCTTGCGAGATGCAGCCGGATCTCCGGCACATGCGGCGGTGAGAGCACGCTGGTGTTTTCGAGGATGAAACGATCAGGGTCTGTTTTCACGGGCGGATCAGACGGGCGGCTTGTCGAGGCCGCCCATGCGGCAGACCTCGAAGTATTCATCTTCGGTCACCGGCTGGACGGAAAGCCGCATCGACGTGACCAGCGACATCTTGGCGAGCTTTTCATTCGCCTTGATGTCCTTCAGGCTCACAGGCTTCGGCATGTCACAAACGGCACGGATATCGACGCAGTCCCAGCGGGCATCGCCTTCGGCAGTCGAATCCGGATGTGAGAGCGCGCAGACCTCGACGATTCCGACGACTTCCAGCCCCTCGTTCGAGTGATAAAAGAAGCCCTTGTCGCCGATCTTCATCGCCCGCATGTTGTTGCGGGCGAGATAATTGCGCACGCCGGTCCATTCTTCACCAACGTCGCCCTTGGCCTTCTGCATTTCCCAGGACCACTTGAAGGGTTCGGACTTGTAGAGCCAGAATGCCATGCCGTTCACGCCTCCGGATTGTTGAAGACCCAGTTATAGGGCTTGATCTCGACGCTCTCGAACAGGCCGGCCTTGGCGTAAGGGTCCTGCGCGGCAAGTGCCTTGGCAGCCTCGATGTCGTCGGCCGCGATGATCAGCATGGAACCGCAGGGCTTGCCATCGGCGTCGAGGAAAGGACCGGCGATCTTCAGCTGGCCGGCAGCATTCAGCCCGTTCAGCCACTCGACATGCGGCGGACGCGTTTCCATCCGAAGGTTCAGGTGGCCTGGCTTGTCGGCGCAGATGACAGCAAACAGCATCTTGTCTCTCCTAGGGGATCTCTTATTCGGTGGTGATCGGGCGTGACATCAGTTGGGTGATCGCGGTCGGGATGTCCAGCCGGCCGTCGATGATCGCGGCAACGGCCTCTGTGATCGGCATTTCGATCGCGTAGCCTTCGGCCAGTCTTGCAGCAACGGCAGCGGCAAAGGCGCCTTCGACCAGCGATCCCTGCTGCGTGCCGATCGGCTCGCCCTTGCCGAGCGCAATGCCGAAACGGAGATTGCGGGACTGGTGGCTGGTCGCGGTCAGAACGAGGTCGCCAAGACCCGACAAACCCCGCACGGTATCTCCGCGTCCACCCATGGCATCGACAAGCCGCGACATTTCCGCAAGGCCACGGGCGATGAGCGCGGCACGTGCCGAATCGCCGAGACCCATGCCCTCGACGATGCCGCAGGCAATGGCGAGCACGTTCTTCAAGGCACCGCCAAGCTGCACACCGATCCGATCGTCGGACGCATAAAGCCGAAAGGTCTGGCCTGAAATCGCCTTGGCCAGCCGCTCGGCCAGAACAAGATTTTCCGCAGCGATCGCCATCGCGGTCGGCAGACCCTTGGCGATATCCGCCGCAAAGCCGGGACCCGACAGCATGGCGATCGGATGGCCCGGCAGGGCGCTTTCAAGCACATCCGTCAGAAGACGCGAGGTCTGCTTCTCGATTCCCTTGGCGCAGATGACGACGGGCGCTCCCGGCTTCAGATGCGGCCCATAGGTTTCCGCCGCCGCGATCTGCGCCTGGGACGGCATGGCAAAGAGCACGATGTCAGCGCCGACGAGATCCTTCGGCGTGGACGAAAAGGTGAGCGTTTCGGGCAGACGGATCCCGGGGAGTGCTGCCTCATGCATGCGACTGGCGGCAAGATCCGCCATCACCGAGGCATCGCGGCCAATCAGAACCACCTCCGCCTTCCCGGTCTGGGCGATCACGGCGGCAAGTGCGGTACCGAAAGCACCCGCGCCGATCACGGCGATACGCTGCATCCCGCTCATGCCTTGGCTCCGCGCTTGCCGTAAGCGAGCAAGGCCTTGGCATCCTGATCCAGCGGCCAGCGCGACCGGGGTGCAACAGCCAGATCATCCGAGGGCATGCCGAGCGCCATGCGTTCAAGACCTGCCCAGGCAATCATCACGGCATTGTCGGTGCACAGATGATGCGGCGGCGCAACGAAACGGAAGCGATGCTCGGCGCAGAGCGTATCGAGTGTCTGGCGCACCTCTTTATTGGCCGCGACACCACCAGCCACGACCAGCGCAGGCTCGGTGACCTCGGGAAAGGTTTCCTTGAACCGCTGCAGACCACGGCCGATGCGATCCTTCAGCGTGCGCGAGATGGCATGCTGGAAGGAAGCGCAGATGTCGGCGATGTCCTGCTCCGTCACCGGTGCAATTCCTTCTGCCGCTTGGCGCACGGCAGTCTTCAGTCCCGAAAACGAAAAGTCGAGACGCGCCTCGCCAACCAACGGGCGCGGAAAGGCAAACCGCTTCGGATCCCCCTTGGCGGCTGCCCGTTCGACAGCGGGACCACCCGGATAGGGAAGACCAAGAAGCTTCGCGGTCTTGTCGAAGGCTTCGCCCAGCGCATCGTCGATCGTCGTGCCCCAGCGCTCGTAGTCGCCGACGCCCTTGACCAGGACGAGCTGCGTGTGACCGCCGGAGACGAGCAGCATCAAATAGGGAAAGGCAACACCATCCGTCAGCCGCGCCGTCAGCGCATGACCCTCAAGATGGTTGACGGCATAAAGCGGCTTGCCCGTTGCGCGCGCAATCGCCTTGCCGGTCATCAACCCAACGAGAAGGCCGCCAATCAGGCCGGGGCCGGACGTGGCGGCGATGGCATCCACCTCGGCAAGCGTGATGCCTGCCCGGGTCAGCGCTTCCTCGATCAGCGTGTCCAACGCATCCACATGGGCGCGTGCCGCGATCTCGGGCACCACGCCGCCATAGGCGCTGTGTTCGTCGAGCTGGCTCAACACGACATCAGCCTCGGTGACAGCCGAGCCATCCGCAAGCCGTGTGACGACAGCCGCCGCCGTCTCGTCACAGCTGGTTTCGATGCCGAGGATGCGCAGTTTGGATGTCATGGAACCTGTTCATTGATTGCGGTCGCCGAGAAACCGGTCTACGAAATCTGTCGGTAACAACGGACAAGTTCGGATGCAAACAAAACCTTTCCGCATCGGCACGCGCGGCAGCCCGCTCGCTCTGGCCCAGGCTTACGAGACCCGCCGCCGCCTGATGGAGGCACATGGCCTGCCGGAGGACATGTTCGAAATCGTGGTGCTTTCCACCAAGGGCGACCGGATCACCGACCGCGCCTTGTCGGAGATCGGCGGCAAGGGGCTGTTCACTGAGGAACTGGAAGAACAGCTGCTGTCGGGCGATCTCGATTTCGCCGTGCATTCCTCCAAGGACATGCCGACGAAGCTGCCGGAAGGGCTTTTCCTCTCCGCCTACCTGCCACGCGAGGATGTCCGCGACGCCGTAGTTGGCCGCACGGCCCCGACCCTGAAGGAACTCCCGGAGGGAGCAACCGTCGGCTCCTCCTCGCTGCGGCGCCAGGCACTCATCCGTCGCATCCGTCCCGACATCAATGTCGTCACCTTTCGCGGCCTCGTGGACACGCGCCTGCGCAAGCTCGCCGACGGCGAAGTCGACGCGACCCTCCTCGCCTATGCAGGGCTCCGGCGTCTCGGCAAGCCTGATGTTCCGACCGAACTGCTCGACCCCGCCGACTTTCCCCCGGCACCGGCGCAGGGGGCGATCTGTATCGAGAGCCGCATCGGCGACACCAGGGTCAACGACCTGCTCGACGCCATCAATGACCGCGACACCTTCGATGCAGTGAGCTGCGAACGGGCCTTCCTCGGCGCGCTCGATGGCTCCTGTCGCACGCCGATTGCTGGCCATGCGACGGTCGATGGAGACGCAATCCGCTTTGCCGGCATGATACTGACGCCCGATGGCAGCCGCTGGCACGATGTCGAGATCGAGGGCAGCCGGACGGAAGGGGCCATGCTTGGTGCACGCGCCGGCGGTACGGTTCGAGCCAAGGCCGGCAGCGACTTCTTCGACAGCTGGAGCTGAGGCCATGCGCGTTCTGGTGACGCGCCCTGAACCGGCGTCGGCCAGAACCGCCGCCGAACTTGGGCGTCGTGGCCATGAGCCGGTCCTGCTGCCGCTGATGCAGGCTGTCCAGCAGCCGGAAGTCCTCGCTTCGTCTCCCTCACACGGCATAGCCGCCATAGCCGTGACCAGCGCCGAAGCCATGCGCGTGCTGGCGAGCCTGCCAAACGACGCGCGACACCCCTTCATCGCCCTGCCCCTCTTTGCCGTCGGCCGCGCCACGGCCCGCGCCGCAAGAGAGGCAGGTTTCCAGGAAGTTTCGGTTGCCGATGGCGATGGCCGTTCCCTCGCACGGCTGCTCATTGCGAAAACCGACCAAAATCCGGGTGCGCCGATCCTTTACCTGACCGGCACACCGCGCTCGCCGGAGTTCGAAACGACCCTGGCCGACGCTGGTCGCATCGTGGATGTTCGGGAGTGCTACCAGATGATCCCGGCTGCTCATGACGATGCCGAACTGACGCGAGCGCTGACACCGATGCCGGATGCCATTCTGGCCTATTCCTCGGAGACGGCGCTGCGGATAGGCGAGATCTTCGAAGGTACCCAGGAATCCCTCGATTGGTCCGAGGTGCGGTTCCTGTGCCTTAGCGAGAAGATCGCGAAGGCGCTTCCCGCAGAAATTCAACCGCGAGCCCACTGGCCGATGGAACCTCGCGAGGATCTGCTCCTTCTTCTGCTTTGATGCAGTGCCGCGTGAAATGGAACCTCAGGCCTTTCCTTCGCCACGAGGACTGACTAGGTTTAGCCACACGCGCGAAATGAAGAGGTTGCCATGGTTTCCGGAAAGCCACCCCGTCGATCGAAAGCCACCGATGAGCCGGTGACGATCGACCTGACCGCCGAGGAAACCGCCGCCACGAAGGATGGCGCGAATCCCGAGACCGACACGCCAGTTGATCCCTGGACACCGGCATCCGAGACCTCCGCCGCAAGCACGCCGGCCGACGAGAAAGACGCGAGCGTCGATACCACGCCGAAATCAGAGACACCGCCAGCACGAGAGCCGGTGCGCCAATCGCCCCCGACCTCGACACTGGTCGCCTCTGGCATTTTCGGCGGGCTCGTGGCCCTCGCGCTTGCCGGCAGCATGCAATATGCAGGCATCGTGCCGGGCCTTGGACCGGAACAGACGGTCGAGGCCCCTGCAATCGACACGGCAGAACTCGACGCCCTGAAGGCCGAGGTCGCCCGGCTTGCGGCCCAGCCCGCAACCCCCGCAACCGATCCTGCTCTTGCCGAGCGCATTGCGGCCCTGGAGACCAGCGTCGCGAATGCCGGATCTACACCGGCCGCTGACGCTGCAGCCGTAGAAGCTCTGAAAACACAGCTTGTCGCCGCCGAGCAGGCAATCGAATCGCTGCGCGCCGAAATCGCCAGCAACAAGCAGGCCCTCGACCAAAGCGCGACACGTCTGACGGAAGCCGAACGCAAGCTGGAAGAACCTCGCAGCGATGTAGAAATGGCGCGCGCGATAGCCCTTGCCGGCCTGAAAACGGCAATTGATCGCGGTGGCCCTTTCCTGTCCGAACTCGATGCCCTGAAAAGCGTTTCGCCCGAAGACCCGGCCATCGCAACGCTGACCCCGCTCGCAAGCGCCGGTGTGCCCTCCCGCTCCGATCTCGCGCGCGGCTTCAACCAGGTTGCAGAGGATATTCTGGCGGCCATCAATCAACCTGCCACAGGCGAAGGCTGGACCGATCGCCTGCTGGCAAGCGCCCGCTCGCTGGTGAAGGTGCGGCCTGTCGGCAATGTCGAAGGCGAGACACCGGAAGCCATCGTCGCCCGGATCGAAAACAAACTGCAAAATGGCGACCTGAAGGGTGCGTCACTCGAATGGGAAACTCTGCCCGAGATGGGCAAGCAGGCATCCTCCGATTTCGCGACCAGACTGAAGAGCAGAATTGAGGCAGAAGACAGCGTATCTGCTGCCCTGTCTCAGACTGTCGCTGGCAACGGAGGCTGATGCATGACCACGATCCTCAAGATCCTCTTTTTCTTTGGCCTCATCCTGGCGCTGGCATTCGGCTTTTCCTGGATCGCCGAACGCCCGGGCGAGATCTCGCTGGTCTGGGAGGGACAGCAATACCAGACGGGCCTGATGGTCGCCGTGACCGCCCTCGTCGCGCTCGTCGCCGTGATCATGCTGTTGTGGTGGATGCTGCGTGCCCTCTGGACATCTCCCCACTCGGTCCGCCGCTTCTTCCGCGCCCGCAAGCGCGATCGTGGGTATCAGGCGCTCTCGACCGGTCTGATCGCCGCCGGCGCCGGCAACGCCCTTCTCGCAAGGCGCATGAGCGCCCGGGCTCGCAGTCTCATCCGCGCCGACCAGGAGCCCCTGATCCGCGTCCTCGACGCCCAGGCAGCGCTGATCGAAGGGCGCTATGATGAAGCGCGCCGGCTGTTCCAGGAAATGTCGGAGGATCCCGAAACCCGTGAGCTAGGCCTGCGCGGTCTCTATGTCGAGGCAAACCGTCTGGGTGCCCATGAGGCCGCCCGGCAATATGCCGAGCAGGCCGCTGAAGCGGCCCCGTACCTGCCCTGGGCCGCCAAGGCGACGCTCGAATATCGCTGCCGCGCAGGACACTGGGACGATGCGATCCGCCTGCTCGACCAGCAGAAGATCGCCCATGTGCTGGAGCGCCACGAGGCAGAGCGCTTGAAGGCGGTGCTGCTGACGGCCAAGGCCGAAGACCAGCTGGAAGCCGATCCGGCCGGTGCTCGCGACAGCGCCCTGAAGGCGCTGAAGCTGGCCAAGGATCTGGTCCCGGCCGCGATCGTCGCCGCCAAGGCCTACATGCGCGAAGACAATCTGCGCAAGGCATCGAGCACGCTCGAACAGGTCTGGAAAATCGAACCGCATCCGGAACTCGCCCGCGCCTATGTGAGAGCCCGAAGCGGCGACAGCGCGGTGGACCGCCTGAAGAAGGCCGAAAAGCTGGAAGCCCTGAAGCCGAACAACTACGAATCCCTGCTTGCGGTCGCGGAAGCCGCACTCGATGCGCAGGACTTCAAGAAGGCCCGCGCCAAGGCCGAAGCGGCAGCCCGCATCGCCTCGCGTGAGCGCGTCTATCTGCTGCTTGCCGATATCGAGGAAGCCGAAACCGGCGATCAGGGCCGCATCCGCCACTGGATGGGCCAGGCACTGAAAGCCCCGCGCGATCCCGCCTGGGTGGCCGACGGCCATGTCTCCGAGCGCTGGATGCCGATCTCGCCGGTCACCGGCCGTCTCGACGCCTTTGAGTGGAAAACGCCCTTCGACCAACTCGCCGGACCGATCGAGGAAGGCAGCGTGTCAGACGGCGAAAAGGCACTCGCTTCCCTGCCGCCGGTCTTGAAAGCCGATGCGCCGGCACAGCCGAAGTCTGCGGTCGAAAAGCCATCCCCGAAGCCGGTGGAAGCCCAAGGGCTGGTGATCGACGCAGACGCGCCTACCAACAATCCGGCCAACACTGCAAAGGCGGAAACACCCTCATCCGAGGCATCCAAAGAGGGCCTACCGACAAAGGAGGCGGTCGTCGTGGAACCCTTCTTCGGGCGCCCTCCGGATGACCCCGGTGTCAAGGATCCGACGCTCACAGCACCCGAACCCAAGACACGCCTGAAACTCTTCTGACGGAGCCCTGATGCTCGATCGCCTGCAAGCCTTCTTCCAATCCGTGATGCAGGATCGTCCCAAGGCGGTCTTTGCGCCCGATGATCCCCGGATTGCCGTGGCTGCCCTCTGTCTCCAGGTCATGGAGGCAGACGGTGTCGTGCGCGATGCCGAGCGGATGAAACTGCGAGAAATCCTGAAGGAAGAATACGGGCTTGATGATGGCGCGCTCGATGCCTTGATCGAAGCCGGCCAGGACGCCGAAAGCGAGGCGGTCGACTACTATCGCTTCACCACCGAACTGAAGCGCCAGCTGGACGAAGACGAGCGCCAGCATCTGGTCGGCATCCTCTGGGACATCGTCTATGCCGATGGCACCCGCAGCGAAATGGAGGATCATGCGATCTGGCGGGTTGCCGATCTGCTCGGCGTCTCCGGACGGGAACGCATCGTCCAGCGACAGGAAGCAGCCGAACGGGCGGGTCTTGGAGCCATCGACGATGCCACGTGAGGACCGGTCGCGCCCGCGCGATCGCAAGCAGCCTGTTCTCATCGTTCTGCACCAGGAAAGGTCGAGCCCTGGCCGCGTCGGACAGATGCTGGAAGAGAAGGGCTACCCCCTCGACATCCGACGCCCCGTGCTCGGCCAGGAACTGCCGAAAACGCTGAAAGACCATGCCGGCGCCGTCGTCTTTGGCGGCCCGATGAGTGCCAACGACCCTGATGAGTATATCAAAACCGAAATCAACTGGCTCGACGTGCCGCTCAAGGAGGACAAGCCCTTCCTCGGCATCTGCCTCGGCGCCCAGATGCTGGTCCGCCATCTTGGCGGCAAGGTCGAGGCAGACCGGGAAGAGCGCACCGAAATCGGCTGGTATCCGATCCACCCGACGGAGCATGGCCGGTTGCTGATGCACTGGCCAAAGATGGTCTACCACTTCCACCGCGAAGGCTTCAGCCTGCCGCGTAGTGCAAAGCTGCTGGCAACCGGGGACGTCTATCCCAATCAGGCCTTCCGCTATGGCGAAAATGCCTGGGCCGTGCAGTTCCACGCCGAACTGACCCGCGCCATGATGCACCGCTGGGTGGTTCACGGCGCCCATCGCTTCGTCCTGCCGAACGCCCAGCAGGGCCGCGAGCATCTGGAAGGCCGGATGATCTTCGACGCGCCGCTCAAGGCCTGGCTATCGGATTTCCTCGACCTGATCTTCGAGCGAGATCAGCGCGTCTCCTGACGCTCCGGCGCTTCCAGGCTGTCGATCTTGCGCAGCTGCGGGAAGCCGAGCGCCCAGACGGCGGCAACGGCAAGCGTTCCAAAACCACCAAGCACAACCGCTGGGACGGGCCCGATGAAATGCGCCAGCGTACCGGCGCGGAACTCGCCGAGTTCGTTGGAGGCGCCGACGAAGACCATGTTGACGGCGTTGACGCGGCCACGCACGTCATCCGGGGTCCAGAGTGCGATCAGGGTCTCGCGCACATAAACCGATGCCATGTCGGCGGCGCCCATGAGCATCAGAGCGAGGATCGAAAGCCACGCATATTCGGACAAGCCGAAGACGATGGTGCCGGCCCCGAACAGCGCAACGCCGATGAACATGAAGATCCCGGCATTGTGGCGGATTGGGAAGCTTGCAAGCGCGATTGCGACGACGATGGCGCCGAGCCCGGGCGCTGCGCGCAGCAGGCCGAGGCCCCAGGGACCGAGATCGAGGATGTCGCGGGCAAAGACCGGCATCAGCGCGACAGCACCGCCAAGCAGCACGGCGAAGAGGTCGAGCGAGATCGCGCCCAGCACCACCTTTTCCCCGAAGATGAAGCGGAAACCGGCAAACAGCGTATCGAGCGTGACAGCTTTCTGGGACCTTGGCTGCGGTGGGCGCTTGACAAGGAAGACCAGCACTGCGGCGGCAGCGAAAAAGCCGAAGGACACCGAATAGGCGACGACCGGGCTTGCGCCATAAAGCAGGCCGCCGGCGACCGGTCCGACGATCGAGGCCGTCTGCCAGGAAGACGAGTTCCAGGCGACCGCATTCGAGAGATCCTTCTGTGGCACGAGATTGGGCGCAAGCGACTGGACCGCCGGTGCGGCAAAGGCACGTTCGATCCCGAAGACCACAAGGATCGCGAACACGATGGTCGGCTCGAAGGAATCGGTGACGGTCAGGAAGAGCAGGGCAGCAGCACAGATGGCGCTCAGGATCATGCAGATAGCGACGATGGCCCGGCGGTTATACCGGTCGGCAACCGATCCGGTCACGAGAATCAGAAGCAGCGACGGCAGGAACTGCACCAGACCGATCAGGCCGAGATAGAAGACATTGCCCGTCTTGTCGTACATCTGCCAGCCGACGGAGACGCTGAGGATCTGCGTGGCGAAGGCGCCGAGAAAGCGGGCGAAGAAGAAGCGGGTATAGGAGGAATGCCGAAACGCCGCGAAACGATCGTCGGCCGAGGACGGGTGCATCGAAAATACCTTAAGCTGCGGGCAGGCCCGCCGTTAAACATGATTCTGATTGCGTGGGCCCCATCCACTTGTCCGTTAAGTCGCCAATGTCTACATCTCTGTCAACCGAGAAATGGAGACCTGAATGTACGCCCTGTTTCAGACGATTGACCTTGCCTTGAGCATCTTCACCTGGATTCTGATCGGGAGTGCCATCTTCTCCTGGCTCTACGCTTTCAATGTGATCAATTCCAGCAACCGCTTCGTCGCCACCCTCGGCCAGTTCTTTTACAACGTAACCGAACCGGCCCTGCGCCCGATCCGCCGCTTCATGCCGGATCTCGGCGGCATCGACATCTCGCCGATTATCCTGCTGCTGATCATCTTCTTCCTGCGCTCCTTCCTCTGGAACAGCATCTATCCGCTGGTGGCGTGACCCTCCCCTATCGCCTCTGCAGTGATAACATCCTGCTCGCCGTCCGGCTGACACCCAACGGCGGGCGTGATGCGTTGGAAGGCGTGGAGATTGCAGGTGATGGCCTGGCGCATCTGAAAGCCCGCGTGACCGCCATGCCGGAGAAGGGCAAGGCCAACAAGGCACTGATCGCGCTACTGGCAAAGGCGATCAAGGTGCCCAAATCCAAAATCACTGTCGTGACGGGCGAAACCGCCAGACAAAAAATCCTCCGGATCGACGGCGACCCGGAGGACTTGAAATCAAGGATAGACGCGCTGGCGTCGGCCTGAAATTACTTCTTTTCGTCCTTGGCGCGCTGGATCGATTCCAGAATGATCTGCTTGGCGGCATCAACATTCATCCAGTCGCCGATCTTCACCCATTTGCCGGGCTCCAGATCCTTGTAATGCTCGAAGAAGTGCTGGATCTGCTTCAGCGTGATTTCCGGCAGGTCCGTGTAGTTGGCGATCTTGTCGTAACGACGCGTCAGCTTCGGCACCGGAACAGCGAGGATCTTCTCGTCCATGCCGCCATCGTCTTCCATCATCATCACGCCGATCGGGCGGACATTGATGACGCAACCGGGCACCAGCGGGCGTGTGTTGCAGATGAGAACGTCGAGCGGGTCGCCGTCCTTGCAGAGCGTGTGCGGCACGAAGCCGTAATTGCCCGGATAGGTCATCGGGGTGTAGAGGAAGCGGTCGACGACGAGCGTGCCGGCATCCTTGTCCATTTCGTACTTGATCGGCTGGCCGCCAACCGGAACTTCGACGATGACGTTGATATCTTCCGGCGGGTTCTTGCCGATGGCAATTGCATCAATGCGCATATTGTGGGACCCCGTAGAGTGTTGAATTCCTGCGCTACCTAATGCGTATCATGGCGCAATGCAACACGGCTTTCGGCGGAGCCTGAGCATGTGCTGGCGACGATCAAAACCTGGGGGAGAATTCGGATGACCAAGCCTGTAAAACACCTGATGTCGGGATTATTGATCCTCGGAGGTCTCGCCTTGGCAAGCCCGTCGATGGCCAATGACAGCGCCTATACGGATCTGAATCTCGATGCCTGTGAAACACTGGCGGAGGATCCCATGGGCGCATCTCTCCGGTGCCGGGGATACAAAGGTTATCCCGTGTATTTCAAGGAGGGCGACCTGCGCCAGAGCGTGCTGTTCGGTCAGATCGATCAGGAGCTGATCGACGCGGCTTTCGAGAGCTTTGCCGCCTTCAACCGGGTCAACACGAAAATCGAGTGGCGGCTCGACGGCAATGGCCGGCCTTTCGCAGCCATCCTGCGCTGGTTCATTGAAAATCCCGGACCAAGCGGCTCACCCAGCCCTGAAAGCACGGGGCAGGTGCTCGTCATCTCCCGTGTCGGAACACCGGCCTATCCGGGCTCCTGCTTCGTCGGCATGGTGGATGCGAAATCGACGCCCAAAGCAAATGAGCTCGCGAGGCGCGTCGCTGACGAGGTTGCAGGCAGTTTCGACTGCGGCATGCAGCCGCCGGAATGGTACGGCAAGCGCGGGGATCTGACGAGCGAGCGCAGTTTCAGCTGGCCGGAAGGCTATGTCGTGGACTGAGGGAGATCCCGTCAGTTCCAGATGAAGCCGAGCTTCTTTAAATGAACGTCGTCGAAGTCTTCCATGCCTTCGACGGCATCGACGCCGCCATTGGTGCGGAAGAAATTGGCAGCGATTTCGCTGTCTTCCAGGCACCAGACGACCATGCCCTTGCAGCCGAGCGACTTCAACAGGCGCCGTGCTTCGTGGAAAAGCTGGTAACCGAGCCCGATGCCCTGATATTCCGGTCGGAGATAGAGCTCGTAAATCTCCCCTTCATGCGGCAGGGCTCGAGCGCGATTGTGACCGAGAGATGCATAGCCCGCGACGACACCGGCGACTTCCGCAACGAGGATGGTGGCAGGGCCGCGCGTGGCCTTGCGCCACCAGCTTTCGCCACGTCGCTCGATCATTCGGGACAGAGCGCGGTAGGGTATGATCCCCGAATAGGCGTGCATCCAGGCATTGCGATGGGCGTCCGCGATCGCTGCGGCATCCCCGGGACCTGCCAAGCGCAAGTCGATCGACAACGTCTTCATAACGTAAACTCACCCTGGCGCGCCGAGGAAGGAGACGCGGAGCCCGGGCCTACATCGGCCCAATGGGAAAATTTAACGCTTTTTTAAGATTACTCGCAAGGCAGAACCGGTCGCATTCACAAACAAAACCCCGGCCGAGGCGACCGGGGTTTCAAAATGAGACGTATTTTCAAAAGGTTCAGCCGGCGACGGCGGACTTGGCCTTTTCCATGCGCTTGCGGTCGTTGGCGTCGAGGAACATCTTGCGAAGGCGGATGGACTTCGGCGTGACTTCGACCAACTCGTCGTCCTGGATCCAGGACAGCGCACGCTCGAGCGTGAAGCGGATCGGCGGGGTGAGCTTGACCGCTTCATCCTTGCCGGCAGCACGGATGTTGGTGAGCTTCTTGCCCTTCAAGACGTTCACTTCCAGATCGTTGTCACGGCTATGAATGCCGATGATCATGCCCATATAGACCTTCTCGCCGGCATCGATGATCATCGGGCCGCGATCTTCCAGGTTGAACAGGGCATAGGCCACGGCTTCGCCGGCTTCGTTGGCGAGCAGAACGCCGTTGACGCGGCCACCGATCTCACCCTTGTAGGGCTGGTAGTCATGGAACAGGCGGTTCATCACGGCGGTGCCGCGCGTATCGGTCAAGAGTTCCGACTGGTAGCCGATCAGGCCACGGGTCGGAGCAAAGAAGACCAGACGAACGCGGTTGCCGCCCGACGGACGAAGCTCGACCATTTCGGCCTTGCGCTCGGACATCTTCTGCACGACCACGCCGGAATGCTCTTCGTCGACGTCGATAACGACTTCTTCGATCGGCTCCATCATCTGGCCGGTCGCTTCGTCCTTGTGCATGACCACGCGCGGACGCGATACGGCAAGCTCGAAGCCTTCACGGCGCATGTTTTCGATGAGGACGGCGAGCTGAAGTTCACCGCGACCGGAGACGAAGAACGAGTCCTTGTCGGCCGACTCTTCGATCTTCAGCGCGACATTGCCTTCGGCTTCCTTGAACAGGCGGTCGCGGATAACGCGGCTCGTCACCTTGTCGCCTTCGGTGCCGGCAAGCGGGCTGTCGTTGACGATGAAGGACATCGTGACGGTCGGCGGGTCGATCGGCTGCGCCTTCATCGCTTCGGTCACGGCCGGATCGCAGAAGGTATCGGCAACGGTGCCCTTGGAGAGGCCTGCGATCGCAACGATGTCACCGGCATGGGCTTCTTCGATGGCGGTGCGCTCGATGCCGCGGAAGGCGAGGATCTTGGAGATACGGCCCTGTTCGATGAGCTTGCCGTCCTGACCGAGGACCTTGACGGCCTGGTTCGGCTTGATCGAGCCGGCAGCGATACGACCGGTGATGATGCGGCCGAGGAAGTTGTTGGCTTCCAGGATCGTGCCGATCATCTTAAACGGGCCTTCTTCGACCGTCGGCGCCGGGACATGCTTGACCACGAGGTCGAGCAGCGGCGTCAGGCCTTCTTCCTGCGAACCGTTCGGATCGGTGTTCATCCAGCCGGAGCGGCCCGAACCGTAGAGGATCGGGAAGTCGAGCTGCTCGTCGGTCGCGTCGAGCGCAGCGAAAAGGTCGAAGACTTCGTTGACAACTTCGTCGATACGGGCGTCCGGACGGTCGACCTTGTTGATCGCAACGATCGGGCGAAGACCGACCTTAAGCGCCTTGCCGACCACGAACTTGGTCTGCGGCATCGGGCCTTCGGCAGCATCAACGAGAACGATTGCGCCATCCACCATCGAGAGAATGCGCTCGACTTCACCACCGAAGTCGGCGTGGCCGGGGGTGTCGACGATGTTGATGCGGGTGTCCTTCCACTCGATCGACGTCGCCTTGGCGAGAATGGTGATCCCGCGCTCCTTTTCGATGTCGTTCGAGTCCATAACGCGTTCCATCACGCGCTGGTTCTCGCGGAACGAGCCGGACTGCTTGAGGAGCTCGTCGACGAGGGTCGTTTTCCCATGGTCAACGTGCGCAATGATCGCGATATTGCGGAGGTTCATATCCAAGATCTCTGAGTGCTGGGGCGCAATACGGGAGAGAGGCGCCGATTTACTTTGGCGCGCTCATACCCTGTTTTTTGCATTTGCGAAAGGGGGAAACGCCCGAAGCGCCGGCGATGGTTACCGCCGGCGGCCCTTTTGATCGGCGTCGCGACGCTTAGGCAGCAAGGCCTTTCTTCTTCAGCATCGCCTCCGGGCTCGGCATCTTGCCCCGGAAGGCCTTGTAGGCATCCTCCGGATCGACCGATCCGCCAGACGCATAGATATGTGTCTTGAGCTTCGTTGCCATCTCCGGATCGAAGGGATTGCCGGTTTCCTCGAAGGCGGCGAAGGCATCCGCATCGAGCACTTCCGACCACATATAGGAATAATAACCCGCCGAGTAACCATCCCCGGAGAAGACGTGCTGGAAGTGCGGCGTGGCATGGCGCATGACGATCGATGAGGGCATACCGATCTTCTCAAGCACTTCGGCCTGAACGGCCATCGGGTCCTCCACGGCTGCCCGCGTATGGAAGGCCATGTCGACCAGCGCCGACGAGGTGAACTCGACCGTGTTGAAGCCGGCATTGAAGGTCCGGGCGGCGAGCACCTTGTCGAGCAGCGCCTGCGGCATCGGTTCACCCGTCTGGTAATGCACCGCATAGGTCTTCAGGATCTCCGGCACCGTCAGCCAGTGCTCGTAAAGCTGCGACGGCAGCTCGACGAAATCACGCGAGACGCCCGTGCCGGAAACCGAGGGATAGGTGACATTCGACAGCATGCCATGGGCAGCATGGCCGAATTCATGGAACAGCGTCCGCGCATCATCGAGCGACAGCAGCGCCGGCTTGCCGGGTTCGGGCTTCGCGAAGTTGCAGACATTGTAGATGATCGGCAGCTCGCCCTGACGGCCGTTCTTCAAGGGCAGCCGATGCTGGGTCTGGAAGCTGCTCATCCAGGCACCGGAACGCTTGGAGGGACGGGCGAAATAGTCGCCGAGGAAGAGGGCGACCAGCGTGTCGTTGCGATCACGGATTTCAAAGACGCGCACATCCGGATGGTAACCGACGACATTGGCAAGCGGCACGGCGCGAATGCCGAAGATACGGCCGGCAACATCGAAGCAGGCGTCGATGATCTTTTCGAGCTGCAGGTAGGGCTTCAGTTCGGCTTCGGAGAAATCGAACTTCTTCGCCCTCAGTTTTTCGGCATAGTGACGCCAGTCCCAGGGCGCGACCTTATGGTTCTTGCCCTCATCGGCAATCACGGCGGCGAGTTCGGCTTCTTCTGCCCGCGCCTGCGAAACGGCCTTTTCCCAGACCTGTATCAACAGACCATTCACCGCTTCCGGCGTTTTCGCCATCGTGTTGTCGAGCTTGAAGGAGGCGAAATCCTTGTAGCCAAGAAGCCCCGCTTTCTCCGCCCGAAGCGCCAGCGTCTCCTTGACGATGCCGCGATTGTCGGTCTCGCCTCCATTGATGCCGCGCGACGTCCAGGCCTTGAAGGCGGTCTCGCGCAGATCACGGCGTTCCGAGAAGGTGAGGAAGGGCTCGATGATCGAGCGCGACAGCGTCACCACATGGCTGTGCCCGCCACCATGGGCCGCCGCAGCGGACGCCATGGCGTCGCGGAGAAAGGCCGGAATGCCGGCAAGGTCGTCCTCGCCGGAGAGCGGCAATATCCAGGAGGATTCATCCGCCAGAACATTCTGGCCGAAATTCGCGCCAAGGCTTGCCAGCCGCTCGTTGATGGCCGCAAGGCGTTCCTGCTCCGCCTTGGGCAACTTGGCGCCCGCCTTGACGAAGCCCTTCCAATGGCGCTCCAGAACACGCGTCTGCTCGACGGTCAGGCCAAGCTCGGCACGACGGCTCCAGAGATCATCGATCCGGGCAAACAAAGCCGCGTTCATGCCAATCTTCGAATAATGACGCGACATCTTCGGGGCAATCTCGCGCTCAAGCGCCTGGATGCCAGGATTGGTATGCGCACCTGCCCGGTTCCAGAACAGAGCCGAGACGCGCGAGAGGGCGTCACCGGCGATTTCGAGTGCCACAATCGTGTTCTCGAAGCTTGCCGGCTCCGGATTGTCGGCGATCGCGTCGATCTCCGCGTTATGCTCTTGCAACGCCGCCTCGAAGGCCGGCGCATAGTCACCATCACCGACCTGTTCGAATTGCGGCAGGCCATGGGGGCCCTGCCAATCGATGACGGCGGGATTGAAAGCGGGCGAATCAGTCATGCATGAACCTCCTGAAACCTCGCTTGAATGCAGGCGAAGCACTGATTTTCCACCATGTTAGCCCGGCAAAGGGGCTGCAGGCACGCAAAAATCAGTGAACAAGACGAGATTTTTCCTCAGGCGAAACCGAGGCCAATTGACGTACATTCGAATAGGCCCATAGATCGATTCATCCTATGAAAGGACGGTCACGGCCATGGAAATCTTTCCAATCCAACCGGTAGGCGTTTCATCCCTTCGCGTCAAAGAAACGACCCCACAGTCCGACGTGCGTCTGACTGACTTGTCGCCGAAGACTGAGATCACAAAAGAAGCTGAGATTTTTGAAGAAGCGCTGTCCGTTTTCGCCAGCATGACGCCTCGGCGCCTGCGTGAGATCGCGTCTGAGAGCTTCCAGCGAGATGAAATCGATGCAGACACCTATCGCGAGCTCTCGACAGAACTGCCCCTGCAGACTGTCGATCGAAACGGAAATATCCTGGACCTCTCCACGCTGACGGACGACTCCGATTTCGATTATGCGGAATACTACCGCACGCAGCAGTCACTGGCCGAAATGATCGGCGACATGGACATGGCCGACTCCTACGCCAAGGTCCTGGACTTCTTCGCGAAGACGACCTGACCAGACGACAGACGGAGATTGGCACTCGATCTCTGGCATCAACAGCACTAAGTCATCTCCAGAAGGCGCCGCAGGGGCGCCTTTCTTCATGATGCCGGACCTGATCGAATGACCGAAATGCGCATGAGCGAGCGGCGCACCACCTTCCTAGGCGCCTTCCTGACCACGCTCGGCCCCATCTCCATGGCGATCTACACGCCGGCCATGCCCGAGCTGGTGAGGGCCTTCGGCACGACAGACGCGGCGATCAAGCTCAGCCTCTCGATGTTCTTCGCCGGCTTCGCGCTCGCCCAACTGGTCGCCGGACCGCTGGCCGATGCCCTGGGCCGCAAGATGGCGACCCTTATCTTTCTGACGATATATCTGGCGGGCTCACTGCTGGCGACGCTCGCACCGAGCGTCGAATTCATCCTGGCCGCACGCCTGATCCAGGGCATCGGCGCATCGGTTGGCGTCGTCGTCGGACGCGCGATTGTCCGGGATCTCTACACCGGCGTGGATGCAAGCCGCATCTTGAACACCATCGGCATATTCCTTGCGGTCGGCCCGGCGATGGGGCCAACGCTGGGCGGCTTGACGCTTGCGGCCTTCGGCTGGAATGCGGTCTTTCTCCTGATGGTCGCGTTCGGCCTGTTGGCCATGGGTTTCACCCTGACACTGCTGAAGGAGACGATCGTTCCGGATCTCGGCCGACTGCGCCCCGGCCAGCTGGTCAAGAACTATCTGGAGGTTGCAGGCCATGCCCGCTTCCTGGCGGCATCGCTGGTGCTCAGCGGCACGATCGGCGCGCTTTATGCCCAGTCGACCATGTTGCCTTTCGTCCTGATCAACGAGGTCGGCCTGACGCCCACCCAGTTCGGCATGGGCATGCTGATGCAATCGGGCGCCTATCTGACCGGTTCGCTGACGCTGAAGCTCGTGTCCCGCCACATCTCGGGTCTGACGGCTTCACGGATCGGAATTGCGCTCTGCGGCACCGGCGCCATCATCATGGCGCTCTCGGTTGCCTTCGTGCCCCCATTCTTTTTGTCGATCATGGGGCCCGTGGCAATCTGCACCTTCGGCCTCGCTTTCTTAAGCCCGCATATCGTCACCACCAGCATGGCGCCCTTTCCACACATTGCGGGTTCAGCTTCGGCGCTCACCGGCTTCCTGCAGATGAGCGCCGGCTTTGCCGGCGGTGTTGCGGCTGCTTCGATCGGCGATCCCCTAATCGCCTTCGGCATCATCATACCCTTCATGGAACTGAGCGCTGTTGCCGGCTTCCTCTGGCTGCGCCGGCTCGAACGCCGGGCATGAAAAAGCCCGCCTCCCCAAGGGGAAGGCGGGCGATCTGTTTTCAGACGTGCTGATTACTTGCCGAGATTGCGCTTGGCGAGCGTGCGCAGGCGAAGCGCGTTCAGCTTGATGAAGCCGGCTGCATCCTTCTGGTCGTAGGCGCCCTGGTCGTCCTCAAAGGTGACCAGCTGGTCGGAATACAGCGACTTCGCCGATTCACGACCGATGACCATGACATTGCCCTTGTAGAGCTTCAGCGTCACTTCGCCCTCGACATGCTCCTGGCTCTTGTCGATGAGGGCCTGCAGCATTTCGCGCTCCGGCGAGAACCAGAAGCCGTAATAGATGAGCTCGGCATAACGCGGCATGATCTCATCCTTGAGGTGCGCAGCGCCGCGATCGAGCGTGATCGATTCGATCGCACGGTGGGCCGCAAGCAGGATGGTGCCGCCGGGGGTCTCGTAGACGCCACGCGACTTCATGCCGACGAAGCGGTTCTCGACGAGGTCGAGACGACCGATGCCGTTGTCGCGACCATAATTGTTGAGTTCGGCGAGCAGCGTCGCCGGGCTCATCTCGACGCCATTGATCGAGCAGGCATCGCCCTTGCGGAAACCAATCTTGATGACGGTCGCCTTGTCCGGAGCGGCTTCCGGCGAGATCGTGCGCATATGCACGTATTCCGGGGCCTCCTGAGCGGGATCTTCCAGAACCTTCCCCTCGGAGGAAGAGTGCAGCAGGTTGGCATCGACGGAGAACGGCGCCTCGCCCTTCTTGTCCTTAGCAACCGGGATCTGGTGCTGTTCGGCAAAGTTCAGGAGATCCGTGCGGCTCTTGAAGGCCCAGTCGCGCCACGGCGCGATGATCTTGATGTCGGGGTTCAGCGCGTAGGCCGAGAGTTCGAAACGAACCTGATCATTGCCCTTGCCGGTGGCGCCATGGGCAATGGCATCTGCGCCGGTCTTCTTGGCGATCTCGATCAGGTGCTTGGAGATCAGCGGACGGGCGATCGACGTGCCGAGCAGGTAAACGCCTTCATAGACAGCATTGGCGCGGAACATCGGGAAGACGAAATCGCGGACGAATTCTTCCCGTACGTCCTCGATGAAGATCTCCTTGATGCCGAGCATCTCGGCCTTCTTGCGGGCCGGCTCAAGCTCTTCACCCTGGCCAAGATCGGCGGTGAAGGTGACGACTTCAGCGCCGAGTTCGGTCTGCAGCCATTTCAGGATGATCGAGGTGTCGAGGCCGCCGGAATAGGCGAGGACGACTTTCTTCACGTCTTTGGGGAGTGCCATGTCGATGTTCCGTCTGGAGGGTGCGAGGCTAAAACCCCGCCTGGATCAAGAATGGCGGCACTTTTAGCGAGATTCCGCTGGTGCGCAAGGGCATCGACATGCCGAGGTGGCGGCCAAGATCGGTTGGCTCCGATCACCAGGCGAACCTGAGGCCAGTTTGCCGTCATGTTGACGAAGCCAAGCACCGGTACCATATCGCCATCACTGTCAAAGCCATTGACCTAAAAGGAGTTTGCCCATGACGATCCAGCATCCCGCGCTTCAGAAAGGTCATGTCGCCGTCATCACCGGTGCTGCTTCGGGTATCGGGCTCGCGGCGGCAAAGGCCTTTGCACGCATGGGTCTCTGCGTCGTCCTCGTCGATCTCGAAGGCGACCGGCTGGCAAGCGCGGCCGCCGAAGTCACGGCGCTTGCAGCCGGCGGTGAAGCCGATATCGTGGCGATCGCAACGGATGTCTCGAAGCTCGACGAACTCGAAGCTCTCGAACGCGCCGTCATCCAGCGCTTCGGACGCGTGCATGTGCTGATGAACAATGCCGGGATCCAGCCAGGCAGCGCGCTCTTCGGCCCGCAGGCAAACTGGGAAAATGTGCTCGGCGTCAACCTGATGGCTGTCATCAATGGCACACGCACCTTCGGTCCGGGCATGGTCGCCCACAAGGATGCGGCTCTCATCATCAACACCGGCTCCAAGCAGGGGATCACCACGCCGCCCGGCGATCCGGCCTACAATGTCTCCAAGGCCGGCGTGAAGGCCTTCACCGAAGCTCTTCAACACGAGCTGCGCAACACGCCAGACTGCAATGTCACCGCCCATTTGCTGATCCCCGGCTTCGTCTTCACCAGACTGACCGCAAACGGCCGCACCGAGAAGCCCGCAGGCGCCTGGACGCCGGAAGAAACGGTCGACTTCATGCTGGAAAGCCTGGTCGCGGGCGATTTCTACATTCTCTGCCCCGACAATGAAGTCACCCGCGCGCTGGACGAAAAGCGCATCGCCTGGGCCGCAGGCGATATCATCGAAAACCGTCCGCCGCTGTCACGCTGGCATCCGGACTATGCAGACGCTTTCAAGACCTATCTGTCGATCCCCAAAGGCTGATTGGCAAGGTCATCGAACGCCGCTAAGGATGAAGCACCCGCAGCTCGCGGGTGCTTCGTCATGCGGTGACATCATGGACTTTATCCCGAGCCTGCCCGTCTTTCTCGCCTTCAGCCTGGCACTCCTGCTGCTCGCCATCACCCCCGGTCCCGATATGACACTCTGGATCAGCCGGTCGCTGCGTGACGGTCGCGCCATCGGCCTGATGACGCTTGCCGGCACGAGCTTCGGCATCTCGATCCACACCATGCTGGTCGCCTTCGGCATTTCGGCCCTCATCGTCGCCTCGCCGACGGCCTTCCTGCTTTTGAAAACCGGGGGAGCGGCCTATCTGCTCTGGCTGGCGCTGCAAGCTGTTCGACACGGCTCGAACTTCGTCATCAAGGCGGATGGGGATGCTGCCGTGTCGAAGAAGGGAGCCTTCCTGAACGGGCTCTGGGTCAATCTCCTGAACCCGAAGGTCATCATCTTCTTCATGACCTTCCTGCCGCAATTCGTCACCGCCACCGACCCGAACGTGACGGGCAAGCTGATCTTCCTCGGCCTCTGGTCGATCATCCTGTCGCTACCGATAGGGATTGGCATCGTCTATGGGGCGGATTTCATGTCGAACTGGCTGCAGAATAACCGCAAGGTTCTGCGTGGCATCGACTACACCTTCGCTGGCGTCTTCTCGATCTTCGCGGTGAAGATCTTCATGACCCAGGCCAAGTGATATCGCAGGCGGGACAGACGTCCCGCCGCAATCTCAATCGTCGTCTTCGCCGTGATTGGCGATCATCATCGCTTCAAACGCCAGACGCTCGGTCTTGCGCATGCGCTCCGATTCCGACTTCAGTTGACCGCAGGCGGCAAGAATATCGCGGCCGCGCGGCGTGCGGATCGGCGAGGCATAACCGGCCTGATTGATGAAGTCGGCAAACTTCTCGATCTGCGCCCAGTCCGAGCACTGATAGTTGGTGCCCGGCCATGGGTTGAACGGGATCAGGTTGATCTTGGCCGGCACGCCCTTCAAGAGCTGGATCAGGTCCTTGGCATCTTCCAGGCTGTCATTGACGTCCTTCAGCATAACATATTCGAAGGTGATGCGGCGGGCATTCGACAGGCCGGGGTAGTTGCGACAGGCTTCGATCAGTTCCTTCAACGGATACTTCTTGTTGATCGGCACCAGCATGTCGCGGAGTTCATCGCGCACCGCATGCAGCGAAATCGCCAGCATGACGCCGATCTCTTCGCCGGTCCGGTAGATCTCCGGCACAACGCCCGAGGTCGACAGGGTGACGCGACGCTTGGACAGCGACAGGCCATCGCCATCGGTCGCGATCAGCAGAGCCTTCTTCACCTCTTCGAAATTGTAGAGCGGCTCGCCCATACCCATCATGACGATGTTGGTGATCTTGCGGTCGCTCGACGGCATCATCGTGCCGACAGGGATTTCGCGGTCCGGGAAGTCGCCGAGACGGTCGCGGGCAAGCAGCAGCTGCGACAGGATTTCCTCGGCCGTCAGATTGCGCACCAGCTTCTGCGTGCCGGTATGACAGAAGGAACAGGTGAGCGTGCAGCCGACCTGGCTCGAGATGCAGAGCGTGCCGCGGCCTTCTTCCGGAATATAGACGCTTTCGACCTCGACCGGACGACCGGCACCGCGCGGCGGAAAGCGCAACAGCCACTTGCGGGTACCGTCATTCGACACCTGCTCTTCGACGATCTCGGGCCGCGCGATGGTGAAATGCGTCTTCAGCATTTCGCGCATGTCCTTGGAGACATTCGCCATATGGTCGAAATCTGAAATGCCGCGCACATAAAGCCAGTTCCAGATCTGCGCGACGCGCATCTTGATCTGCTTTTCCGGCACGCCCTTTTCGCGCAGAGCGTCGCCCAAAGCTTCGCGGTCGAGACCGATCAGGCTCGGCTTCTCGACGGAACCCATCGGGCGAACCGGGGCCGCAGTCTGGCTACGCTCGGGCAGCGTTACGGTGACAGTCATCGTCTGAACCTCTGGACCATAGGGGCAGGCACGCTGTGATCGAGCGTTTCCCGGCTGGCAGGTATGAATTCATGGATCGTGCGGACAGGGGAAAAGGCCCTATGTCCTGAATTGCAGCGGCCAATAGCAGCTTTTTTGCCATCCGTCACCCCGATCGCGTCGGAAGCGGCCATGCAAGCATGAAAGAGGCCGGCGCACCGCGCCGGCCTCAAGAGAATGAACGTCAAACGAGACTTACTTGCAGTCCTGGATTTTCTGCAGAGCCGCAGAAATACCGGACAGCGAATAGGTGTAGCTCGTGGCAGTGCCGCGAGCCGATGTCGCCGTAACGGTCATCGAGGAGCCGCCCTTCATCGCCGCGACGAGCGCCGGCTCTTCGGCGGCGTTCTCGACCCAGGCAGAGCTGTCCTTGACGAACATCACGAAGTTCTTGTTGTCGATCTTCACATTGACCTTGGAGTCGCCCTTCATCGGGTACCCCATCATCGCCTGCGGTTCGTACGAGATGTTCTGACCGGGACGCTGCGACACCACGAAGAAGATGTCACCGTGATTGACGCTTGCCGGTTCCTTGGTGGTCGGAACGGACAACACGTAGCACACCGTGCCGCCATTCGCCTTGTAGGAATAGGCACCCCATGCCCTGAACTGTTCGATCCGCGTGGGCGATTGCGCGTTGGCGAGCCCGCTGCTCGCCAGGAGGATTGCCAGTGCGGTTACGCTACTTCTTACGAACATGTCTTCCTGCCGGTTGTTTCCATCCATCGCCCAGCCATGCGTCTGGACGTTCATCGTCAAAACCTGTGTTCAGTTTGACTTAATTTACCTTACCAAACGATGAACAGCGCGCGCCTTCTTGTCATATTTTGGCGTCGGCATTCCATTTGGCGCCCCGAAATCCGGCAAAAAACGCTGGCGGACCTCGATCCTCACGTGGATGTAGAAGGAAAGAAAAAGGCAAGAGTGGGGCTGACCATCGTATTTCGGATCAGCCACCAAACCCTTACCGAAGCGGCTCCTCATCCGCCAATATACTGTCGGCAGCCTCGTAGTGCCGATCCTTGATATGTCGATTTATCAAGGCGATGGCCGTGGTCAGCACCGCAATGTCATCGGTGAAGCCGATAACGGCCAAGACGTCGGGGAGCGTATCGATCGGCATGATGAAGTAGCCCAGCGCCGCAAGCAGAATGCCGCGCACACGAAAAGGTGTTTCGCGATCCGTCGCGCAGTAATAGGCGGCAACCAGGTCGCGCGAAAACGGGATCTGGCGGGCAGCCTTCTTGAAGGTTGGCCAGAACCGGCTGCGAACCTTTGCTTCCTGTCGCTCCTGGGTTTCCTCGTCGCCAGGAAGCAGGATTTCACCGATCTTCACGTCATCCATAGCCATCGATCCCTTTCGTCCGGACCCGATCAATCATATGTGAATGCTGGCTTCCAGATTCAATCACCCTCGTCAGGTCTTTGCCGCCGCCAGATCCATGAGAACGGCGAGCTTGAAGTCCAGTTCCGTCACACCACCAGCGGAATGGGTCGTCAGAACGACATCAACTTTCTTGTAAACGTTGAACCATTCGGGGTGGTGATCAAGCTTCTCGGCTGCCAGTGCGCATTCGGTCATGAAGCCGAAGGCCTGGCGAAAGTCGCGAAAGACAAACGTCTTTTCGATGGCAGCACCGTCACGGGCGGGTCCCCAGCCCTGCAATTCGCTCAGGCGCGCGGCAATGGACGGCGCATCCAGTTTTTCGTATTTCATCCTGAAATCTCTCCTCCTGGATCAACCGATGCCGGCACCATCCATTCTGTTCGTCTGCCTGGGCAATATCTGTCGCTCGCCGCTTGCGGAGGGAATCTACCGCCACCTGACGATAGCGACCAGCGAAAAGCCCGTGATCGCTTCGGCCGGCATCGGCAACTGGCATGTAGGCAATCCGCCCGACAAGCGATCGATCAAGATCGCCGCAATCCACGGCATCGACATCTCACGGCAGCGGGCCCGCCAGGTCACACAGGAGGACTTCTACGCCTTTGATCTGATCCTGGCGATGGATGGGAGCAATCTGGCCCGCCTGAAGACCCTGAAGCCGGAAAACGCGACCGCAAGCCTGCAGCTTTTCGCCGGCCTTGCCTTCGGGACCAATCAGGACGTACCAGACCCCTATTACGGAGACCTCTCCGATTTCGAGGAGGTCTACACCATGCTCTTTTCGGGCTGCAGCGCGGTGGTCTCGAAATTCGAGTAACCGCCGGCTTCGTAAAGCGGGAAGACCTCTTCGGTCAGATAGGGCCCCCCGCCGACCGATTCCTTCGAGGACAGAAGCACGAAGCGACCAATCTTGAAGGGCATGGTGTGAAAATCACCGCGTCCGCTCAAGTAGTGCACGACGTCATCCACGCGGGATGCCTTCAACCGGGCAAGCGTGACATGCGGGGTAAACTTGCGCGGATCCGGCGGCAGACCGATCCGCTGGCAGATCCGCTCGATTTCGCCCTGCAGCGCATAAAGCTCCGGCGCCGGGGAGACGCCTGCCCAGATCGAATGCGGCTTCTTCGATCCGAAAGAACCGATGCCGTTCAGTGTGAGCGAGAATTCGGGCCGGTCGACGCGATCGAGCCTGTCGACGATCTCATCGGCCGTCCGGCCGTCGACGTCGCCGATGAAGCGCAGTGTGATGTGGTAATTCTCCACGTCGATCCAGCGTGCCCCTGGAAGGCCACCGCGCAGCAATGAGAGGCTCATGGCGGCGTTGCGCGGAATTTCGAGGGCAGTGAACAATCTCGGCATGGAGCGCTCCCCGAATCTTTTGCAGGTGCTCACAGCGAATCATGCAATGAGATCAGGCGCAAGCGATTAATTCGCCTGCCCCCTGATGCCCGCCACCCAAGATTCGGCGAGAGGCAGCATGCGCTCTGCCATGACCTGCAGCCCCTGGGTATTGGGATGCATGCCGTCTTCGAGCAGCAGGCTGCGGTCGGTGATCACGCCGTCCAACACGAAGGGGTAAAGCGGCAGACCGTGCTTTTCTGCAAGACGCGGATAGATTGCGTTGAACTTCTGCCCGTAATCCTCGCCCATGTTCGGCGGCGCGAGCATGCCGACAAGCAGGATCGGAATCTTGCGCTCCTTGAGCCGCGTGATGATCTGGTCGAGGTTCTTTTCGGTTTGCTCCGGCGGGATGCCACGCAGCGCATCATTGGCGCCGAGTTCGAGGATGACGCCATCCGTGCCCTCCGGGACCGACCAGTCGACACGCGACAGGCCGCCGGATGTCGTGTCACCGGAAACGCCGGCATTGGCGATCACCACATCATGCCCCTTGGCAACCAGCTGTCGTTGAAGCTGGGCCGGCAGAGCGTCCTCCTGCGGCAACTGATAGCCCGCCATCAGACTGTCACCCAGGCCGACCAGCTGCAACGGCTCGGCGGCGGCGATCCGGGGACCGGCGGCCAAGGCCAGTAGGATCACGGCGAAATGAAGGAGCTGAGCTTTAAAAGTCATAGGGCCTTTCCTAGATTGCTTGGAATGTCGCAGTGCGGCGAAGCTTCATCGTTCCAGATATAGGATGTCCGAGTGTGAGAAACAGCATCATCGAACTGAAAAGCGCCGATCTCACCCTGGGCAATGCCGCTGCCTCCGTTCACGTCTTGAAGAGCATCGACCTCTCGATCGCGGAAAGCGAAGCCGTGGGCATCGTCGGGCCTTCGGGCTCCGGCAAATCGACGCTTCTGATGGTGCTGGCCGGTCTCGAACGCCTCGACAGCGGTGAGATCAATGTTCGCAATACGCCCCTTCACACGTTGAGCGAAGACCGGCTGGCCGATTTTCGCGGCAAGAACATCGGCATCGTCTTTCAGTCCTTCCATCTGATCGCCAACATGACGGCGCTCGAAAATGTGGCCGTGCCGCTGGAACTCGCCAATGTGAAGGGCGCCTTCGATATCGCACGCCAGGAGCTGCAATCGGTTGGCCTTGGTGAGCGCCTCAGCCACTATCCCGGTCAGCTCTCCGGTGGCGAACAGCAGCGTGTGGCAATCGCCCGCGCACTGGCCCCCTCGCCGGCTGTCCTCATCGCTGACGAGCCGACCGGCAATCTCGACACTGAAACCGGCCGCCAGATTGCCGATCTGCTCTTCTCCAAGCAGAAGGAGCGCGGCATGACGCTGATCCTCGTCACCCATGATCCGTCGCTCGCCGCCCGTTGCACACGGCAGATCAAGGTGGCCTCCGGCCGCATCGCCGGCGACAGCCGAAACGAGCAGACGCGTCTCGCTTCGGTGTCCGCATGACGTCATTCAACGCTCGTCTCGCCGTCGCCTTCCGGATTGCGCTGCGTGAACTGCGCGGCGGCCTCAAGGGCTTCTACATTTTCCTGGCCTGTATCGCGCTGGGAACAGGTGCCATCGCCGCCGTGAACTCGGTGTCCACGGCCATCACCGACGCGATTTCTTCCGAAGGCCGCACACTGCTCGCCGGCGACGTTCGCTTCGAACTCGACAATCGCGAGGCTACCCCCGAGGAACTGGCCTTCCTGGAGAGCTTCGGCACGGTTTCGGTCACCACCAATCTGCGCTCCATGGCGCGCCTTGCCGACGGCTCCGACCAGTCACTGGTCGAGATCAAGGCCGTAGACGGCGCCTACCCGCTTTACGGCAGGCTTGTTGCCGATCCCGATCGCCCGCTCAACGAGCTTCTTGCGTCCGACAACGGCGCCTATGGCGCTGTCGTCGCTCCGCTTCTTCTGGACCGCATGGGTCTCAAGATCGGGGATGAACTACTGGTCGGCAACGCCCGCTTCCGCATCAATGGAACGATCATCACCGAGCCGGATTCCATTTCCGACGGCTTCGGCTTTGCGCCGCGCTTCCTGACCAGCCGCGAAGGCCTCTTCGCCAGCGGCCTGATCGCGACCGGCAGCCTTGTCGAACACGCCTACAAGATCCGCTACAACGATCCCGCGCCGACGCCTGAGGGTATTCGCGAACGCGCCCAGGCAGAACAGCCGTCGGCTGGCTGGTCAATCCGCAGCAGCGATCGCGCAGCTCCGTCGCTGACCGAAAATGTCGAACGCTTCTCACAGTTCCTCACCCTGGTCGGCCTCACCGCACTCGTGGTCGGGGGCGTCGGTGTTGCAAATGCCGTCCGCGCCTTTCTCGATTCCAAACGCACGGTCATCGCAACGCTGAAATGCGTCGGTGCGCCGGCCTCGGTTGTCGTGATGGTCTATCTCATCCAGATCACGCTGGTCGCCTCGGTCGGCATCCTGGCCGGACTGGTGCTGGGCGCAGCAGCCCCGCCGATCGTCGCCAACTATCTCGCCGGCATCCTGCCGATCTCGGCCGAAGCGACCCTTTACCCGCGCGCCCTGCTTCTCGCCGCGGTCTTCGGCATGCTGGTCACCTTTGCCTTCGCCATTCTGCCGCTTGGCCATGCCCGCAAGGTTCCGGCGACCGCACTCTTCCGCGAACAGGGGTTTGAAGCCTCTGGGCTTCCCTCCTGGCCTTATCTCCTCGCCATGGTCCTTGCGCTCGGCGCGCTGGCGGCTCTCGCCATCTTCACCTCCGAGCAACAGCGGATCGCGACGATCTTCCTGGCCGCAATGGCAGCCGGTTTCGTGCTGCTGCGTGTCGTAGCCTTCGGCATTGCCTGGCTCGCGCGCCGCAGCCCTCGCATCCATTCCGCAGCGCTCAGGCTTGCTGTGGGCAACATCCACCGTCCGGGTGCTCTGACACCGGCAGTCACGCTGTCGCTCGGCCTCGGATTGAGCCTGCTCGTGGCACTGGCACTCATCGACGGCAATCTGCGACGCGAGTTGACCGGCAATCTCCCGGAACGCGCGCCGAACTTCTTCTTCGTCGACATCCAGAGCGGCGAGATCGACGGCTTCCGTACCCTTGTCGAAGGCATGGCGCCCGAGGGCAAGCTGATCGAAGTGCCGATGCTGCGCGGCCGGATCGTCGAACTGAACGGCACGCATGTCGCCAAGGTCGATGTTCCGCCGGAAGGCCGCTGGGTGCTGCGCGGCGATCGCGGCCTGACCTACGCGATCAATGTGCCGGAAAACAGCACGGTAACGGAAGGCGAATGGTGGCCGGAAGGTTATACCGGCGAACCCCTGGTCTCCTTTGCAGAGGAAGAAGGCCGTGAACTCGGCCTGAAGATCGGCGACACCGTGACGATCAACGTTCTCGGTCGCAACATCACCGCCAGGATCGCGAACTTCCGCACGGTCGAGTGGGAAAGCCTGTCGATGAACTTCGTCATGGTTTTCTCGCCGAATACTTTTGCCGGTGCCCCGCATGCCTGGCTCGCAACCCTGATCGATCAGGACGCAACGGCAGAAAAGGAGGCCGCGATCCTCAGGTCGGTCACCCAACAGTTTCCGACGATCACGACCGTCCGGGTCAAGGACGCGCTCGATGTCGTGGATCGCCTCGTCGGACAGCTGGCAACGGCCATTCGTGCCGCCGCCGCAATCGCGCTGATTGCCTCCGTCCTCGTCTTGTCGGGCGCACTCGCTGCCGGCAATCGGGCACGCACCCATGACGCCGTGATCCTGAAAACGCTTGGGGCAACGCGCGCCATGCTGATCCGGGCCTTTACCTACGAATACATGCTGCTCGGTGCGGCCACCGCGATCTTCGCGCTGATTGCCGGTGGCGGTATCGCATGGTTCGTGCTCAGCCAAATCATGAACCTGCCGTCCAGCTTCCTGCCGGACGTGGCGCTGATGACACTGGTGATTGCCCTCGTCGTGACGATCGGCATAGGCCTGGCCGGGACATGGCGCATCCTCGGACAGAAGGCGGCACCCGTGCTTCGAGAACTTTAAGGTGAAAAGCGGCAGGCTGCGGCCTGCCGCGTACCGCATTACGGCGATTTAAGATTCCAGCCCTTGTCGGGGACTGGGGAACCTCTCATATTGAAAGCACGCATGCTGGGCTTCGCAGCGGCGCGAGGGCCATTCGGGCTCTGCCGTCTTATTCCGAAGCTTTGAGAGAGGAAATCATGTCCGAACTTCGCAACTATCAGAGCCGTCAGGGGCAGACCCAGTCGGCCACGATGATCGACGAAGGTCTGCGCGCCTATATGCTGAAGGTCTACAACCTGATGGCACTGGGCCTCGCCATCACCGGTCTTGCAGCCTTCGCCACGTTCCAGATGGCCGTTTCCGCCGGTGAACTCACGGCTTTCGGTCAGGCAATCTTCCTGAGCCCGCTGAAGTGGGTGGTCATCCTGGCGCCTGTCGCCATGGTGTTCTTCCTGAGCTTCCGGATTCATAAGATGAGCGTCGCCGCTGCACAGACCACCTTCTGGGTCTATGCCGCGATGATGGGCCTGTCGCTGTCGTCGATCTTCCTGATCTACACGGGCGCAAGCATCGTGCAGACCTTCTTCGTCACGGCCGCATCCTTCGGTGCCCTGTCGCTCTACGGTTACACGACCAAGCGTGACCTGTCGGCCATGGGTTCGTTCCTGATGATGGGTCTCTTCGGCCTGATCATCGCCTCGCTGGTCAACCTGTTCATGGCCTCCTCGGCCCTGGACTTCGCGATCTCGGTGATCGGCGTGCTGATCTTCGCGGGTCTGACCGCCTATGACACGCAGGCGATCAAGGAATCCTACCACGAAAGCCATTCGAGCGAGATGGCCGGTCGCAACGCCATCATGGGTGCGCTCCGCCTCTATCTCGACTTCATCAATCTCTTCCTGTTCCTCCTGCGCTTCCTCGGAAACCGCAACTAACAGGACCAGATTGGGAACTCGGAAAAACCCCGCTTCGGCGGGGTTTTTTGCGCAAAGCTGACACCCAGCGGGGCTGAAGCAGACACGAAAAAACCTCCGGTTCGCACCGGAGGTTTTTTCATGACCTTGCGGGTGAAGCAGCTTTACGCGGCTTCTTCTTCCTGGGTGTCGTCTTCTTCGATCGTCTTGCCGCGCTTGGGGCCCTTGGCGAGATTGACCTCGACAAGACGAACGGCTTCCGTCTCGGACATCTTGTTCACGGCAGCGATTTCACGAGCCATGCGGTCAAGCGCTGCTTCATAGAGCTGGCGCTCGGAATAGGACTGTTCGGGCTGGTTCTCGGCGCGGTAGAGGTCGCGAACGACTTCTGCAATCGAGATCAGGTCGCCGGAATTGATCTTGGCATCATACTCCTGAGCGCGACGCGACCACATGGTACGCTTCACACGAGCCTTGCCCTGCACCACCTTCAGCGCGCGATCGACGAAATCGGTCTCGGACAGCTTGCGCATCCCGATGCTCACGGCCTTGGCAACCGGAACCTTCAGACGCATCTTGTCCTTTTCGAAGTCGATCACGAAAAGCTCAAGCTTCATGCCAGCGACTTCTTGCTCTTCGATGGCGGTGATGGTACCCACGCCATGGGCCGGGTATACGATCGACTCGCCGGTCTTGAAGCCGTGGCGTGCCGAGGAATTCTTCTTCTGCTGGGTCGTCATTCTATTCAAATACTCCCTGTTTTGCTCCCGGCGTGATGCCGGCGCCGGGTCGGTCAGGCCCGGATGAGACGACAAGATTGCGAGCCTTGTCATCCTGATCCAGTCCGCCACACAATCAAACGCCACCCTCGTCGCGACTAAGACACGACACACAAGTGTCGCCGATGTCACGTATATCGCGCGGTGGTGAATTTGCTTTCGTGATGGTTCAGGGCATAGCTATGCCGCAAAGTGGAACAGTTCCAACACGCTATCACAAAAAGACGAGGAAATCAATATTTTAGTGCAGTGCGCCACAATCGTGACGCACCAGGCAGCAGTTTGGCGGCCAAGTGATGGAAATTTGGGCAGGATTCACGGACGAAACCGCCCTTTGCGACCGATCAGTCGCCGGCGCCCGGGTTTTCGGAGAAGAACTTCTCGAACTTGCCTTCGACGCCGTCCATTTCCTTGGCCTCGGGCATCGGATCCTTCTTGACCGTGATGTTCGGCCAGATCTTGGCATAGTCAGCATTGATCTTCAGCCACTTGTCGAGACCTGGCTCCGTATCGGGCTTGATGGCTTCCGCAGGACATTCCGGCTCGCACACGCCGCAGTCGATGCATTCGTCCGGATGGATGACGAGGAAGTTCTCACCCTCATAGAAGCAATCGACGGGGCAGACCTCGACACAATCGGTGTATTTGCAGCGAATGCAGTTGTCGGTGACGATATAGGTCATGCGGCACTCCAGGATGACGTTCTCGAACGGCAGGAGAAGAACGAACGCGGGTCGTTCCGTCAGGGTCGTCGCCCCGCTCGGAAGGCTCGCGCCCTGCCGGAAATTTCTGTCGGACGGCATGTGAGCTAATGCGGAATCCACGACAAGGCAAGGACAAACGCCCTCAATTCCGGCGGCTTCGTAGAAATTTTCTAATCCGAAGACCAATCGGGCCCGCCGCGAAGATCGTCGAGCGCCCGCCGCTCCTTCTTCGTCGGCCGACCGGCCCCCGGCGCGCGCGTCGCCTGTTCCAGCGCGGTGAAGGGCTTCTTCTCACGCGGTGGCGTCAGGTCCTCGTAGAGCAGCCTGGCTTCCTCATAAGGACCCCGTCGTTCACCGGGAAGCTTGACGACCAGCACGAGATCGCGCTCGGGCATGGCGATCTCAAGGCGGTCGCCGACCTTCAGCTGGTGGCTGGGCTGGCGGACGGTCTGTCCATTGACACTGACGTGGCCGGCAGCCACACGCTCCTGGGCGAGGCTGCGGGATTTCGCCACACGAGCAAAGAACAGCCACTTGTCGATGCGCTGGCGCGAACCGCTTTGTGGCTGCTTGTCGTCCATTATTTCTTCAGCTGCTCCTTCAGCGCCGCGAGCTTGGCGAAGGGCGAATCCGGATCAACGGGCTTTTCCTTGCGGGGCGGCTTTGCCTCGAAGCGAGCCGGCTGCGACTTGTTGTTGTCGCGTTCCGGACGCGGACCACGGTCCTTGCGGTCGCCACGATCCTGACGGTCACCCTTGCCGGCAAACTTGCCGCGATTGTCATCGCGACGGTCCCCACGGCCCTCACCCCGATTGTCGGAGCGACGGTCGTCACGGCGACCTTCGCCGCGCCCTTCGCCTCGATTGTCGCCGCGGCCTTCGCCGCCTTCACGCGGCGCCTGATTGCGCTGGCCTTGCGGACGCCGATCGCCGCCCGGGCGACCTGCACCACGCTGATTGTCGCTGCGACCACCCGGACGCCACAACAGAACCGGCTTGGGCTCGGCAGGCTCGCCGGCCTGTTCGGCAGCAGTGGCCTCGGTCGGGGCGGCCTCTTCGGCGACGGCAGCCGAGGCTTCACCCTCAGCGGCAGCCTCAGAGGACTGATCGGCGTCGTCGACGCTTTCGTCATCGCTCTTTTCAACCGCAGCAGGCGCTTCGGCCTGAGCCGATCCCGCCTGCGAGGCGAGGAAGGCGGCGGCCTCTTCGGCAGTGACGCTGTCGGCACGATAGCCGAGACCCTTCAGGATCTCTTCCATGTCGTCAGGCGTCGCACCGAGGATCGAGAGCATCGCGGTCGTTGTGGTGAAACGACGACCGTCATAGGCACCATCAGGACGGGCCGGGGAGCCGGGCTTCCACTGCAGGAGCGGACGGATGAGATCGGCGAGACGCTCGAGGATGTCGATGCGCACCGCGCGCTTGCCGAGGAAACGGAAGCCGGCGAGCTTGTAGAACATGCGCTCGAAGCTCGGATCCGTGACCACGGAGGTCCGGCCGGCAGCCAGCACCGGGATCAGATCGCCGTAACCCGGCTTGTCGAGACCGTCATGCTTCAGCGCCCAGAGGAGCGTGATGAGCTCGGCCGGAGCGGGCTTCAAAAGAGCCGGCATGAAGATGTGATAGGCGCCGAAGCGCACCCCGTAGCGACGCATCGAGGCGCGACCGTCCTGGTCGAGAGTCTTGACGTCGTCGGCAACGTCACGGCGGAACAGAACGCCGAGATTTTCGACCAGCTGGAAGGCAAGCCCCTTGGCGAGACCCTGCAGGTCTTCCGCACGGGACAGATCGTCGAGCGGCTTCAGGACCGTGGAAATGTGATGATTGACGAAGCGCTCGATCCGGGCGGCGACGTGGTCACGTGCGATGCCGGTCAGCTGCTCGTCGGCGAGCAGGATGACGCGCGGATGCAGGATATGATCCGTCCCCGTCAGACGCGCGACGGGATCGCCGAGCCAACGGACGAGACCATCGGAACCGATCGCGAGATCATTGTTGCCGGACGCATGCAGGCGCGCAGCCCTTGCCTCGAATTCAAGCGCCAGAGCCTTGTAGGCGGCTGCCTGAACGGCCTTGGCGTCAGGGCCCTCCATGCCGGAGATCGGCGTGAACCGGAACCCGGAGAGTTGCCCCATGGCATGGCCTTCCACGAAGACATCGCCGTTCACACTGATTTCAGCTTCCAACATCGCATTCTCTCTCAAGCGCTTCATGAGCACAGATGTCCTGCGATCAACAAAGCGTTTCGTCAACCGTTCATGTAACGCATCGGACAATCGGTCTTCGATTTCCCGCGTCTTTTCTTGCCAGTGTGTCGGATCGGCAAGCCAGCCCGGCCGGTTCGACACATAGGTCCACGTTCTGATCTGGGCGATCCGCGCCGACAGCGTGTCAATCTCGCCGTCGGTTCGGTCTGCCCGGCGCACCTGCTCCGCGAGAAAGTCCTCGTTGACGGTACCCCGCCTGACCAGATCGAAATAGAGACTCTGAATCAGGTCTGCATGCTGTGCAGGCGTAATGCGCCGATAGTCGGGCAGCGCGCAGGCTTCCCAGAGTTTTTCAACCCGCTCAGGTCGATCGGTGATGTCGGAAATCTCCGGATAGCGCGAGAGAAACTCCAGCGCCTGCTGATCGGTGGCCGGCAAGGCCCGTGTCAGACCTTCAACGCGGGGCACCGCGTCAAGGCTGCGCTGCAGCGCTGAAATCGACGAGAAGTCGAATTTTTCCGTCCGCCATTGCAGAACCTTCACCGGATCGAACTGATGCGTCTCCAGCCGCTCCACCAATTCATCATCGAAGGGATCGACCCGACCCGTGACCCCGAATGTACCGTCCTTGATGTGCCGCCCCGCACGGCCTGCGATCTGGCCGAGTTCACCGGGATTGAGATTTCGGAACTGATAGCCGTCGAACTTGCGGTCCTGGGCGAAGGCAACATGGTCGACATCGAGGTTGAGGCCCATACCAATGGCGTCCGTCGCCACCAGATATTCGACATCGCCTTCCTGATAGAGCCCGACCTGTGCATTCCGGGTGCGCGGGCTCAGCGCGCCCAGCACGACGGCCGCACCACCCCGTTGGCGGCGGATGAGCTCGGCGATCGCATAAACCTCGTCGGCCGAGAAGGCGACGATCGCGGTGCGTTGCGGCAGACGGGTAATCTTTTTCTGACCGGCATAGAAGAGCTGCGACAGGCGCGGCCGCTCGACGATCGTGATACCCGGCAGAAGCTGGATGAGGATCGACTTCATGGTCGAGGACCCGAGAAGCAGCGTTTCCTCGCGGCCTCTCAAGTGCAGCAGGCGGTCTGTGAAGATGTGTCCGCGCTCGAGATCGCCGGCAAGCTGGATCTCGTCGATGGCGACGAAGGCGACCTTGGTCTCCCGCGGCATGGCTTCGACGGTACAGACTGAGAAGCGGGCGTTCGGAGGGCTGATCTTCTCTTCACCGGTGACGAGAGCGACATTTTTCACGCCGACCCGCTCCACCACGCGGGTATAGACCTCGCGGGCAAGCAGTCTCAACGGCAACCCGATCATGCCCGACCCATGCGCGACCATGCGTTCGATGGCGAAATGGGTCTTGCCGGTGTTCGTTGGCCCCAGCACAGCATTGACGCCGCGGCCACTCAGGATCATGGGTTGGGTATTCAAAGACCGCTCCGCTTGTCGGGACCGCGGCTCATTGCGCACTCCGGCACCCTTGGGCAACACATGGCGACGAACAGGGGCAAAGGCAAGGCGCTTGTCGCAATCACCCCAGAATTCCTCGCAAACCCTTGATCAGAATCAGCTTTCTGAATCAGGAACAGTTTGCGAACGAATCAGCGACGAATCGATGACTCCGACAGATTCAGGCTTTGTTCACGGCTATATCTGGGAGATCGGCTGCGTTTTGCGCACCAGATGCTGAATCGCCTTCTGGGGCGTGACGCAGGTTCCGGTTGACGGGACGATGGAACAATCGGGAACGAATGCTCGTTGCGCCGGCGAGGTGAAGCCCGATGACACTATCCCCACCGCCTGCAGAATGGATCGGAAACGGCACACTGGATCACGGATATGCCCTGATCCATGGCATGGTTATGGCGCCGTCTTTCTGGCGCACCTATGCACCGGACACTGTCCGTAGCTCGCGAAGTGCAGCATATGCTTTGCCGGGACACCATCCTTGGAAGCTTGCCGCGCCCGGCCAGCCGATAACGCCCGAGTCGGTCGCCGATGCTTATTCGCAGGCGATCCGGCGCGATTTCCGCGGCAAACCCGTTACCTTGATCGGTCACTCGACAGGAGGCTTCGTATCTCTCCTGATAGCCCGCCATTATCCGGAACTCGTGAAGTCGATCGTTCTGATTGGTGCCTTCGCCTGTGGTCGCTTCGAGGGTCAGGAACGTTTGCCCGCCAAATTGTTGCGGGTGCCACGTGTCGGCCCCTTTCTCTTTCGCCAATTCTTTCAGCGTTGGATCTCGACCAGCGAGCAGTTCCGCTGGGGCTCGATCGAATGCGTTTTCGACAAAGGCTGCCCCTGGCAGAATGATCGCGCCGTGGCGGCCATGGAGGATGTGCGCATGCAACTGCAACAGGCGCGCCCCGAAGACATCGCCGCCTGCATCCGGTTCATGTCGGCCACCAGCCTTCTGAACGATCTCCCACACATCCGAATTCCCGTGCTCAACATCGTGGGCGCAGAGGATGCGATCGTGCCGTCGGCGCATCAGTTGCGGGTGTCGAAACTGCTGCCGAAGGCGCAGACTGTGCTCCTGCGCAATTGTGGTCACTTGCCGATGGTCGAGCATCAGACACTCACGACCGGGATCATCAATGCCTTCGTCGATGGGATGGCCATACGGCGGGAGAAGACAGGACATCCGGCCAATGCGCTGACCGGCAACGCCGCCGTCCAACTGTTCCAACTGATGGCCACCAGCCTTCAACGAACGGAACAAAGTGCCGTCGGTCGCGTTCCAACGGCACACCAAACCGTAGTTCATCCAGGCTCAGGAGAGGGTCCAAATGAGTACCATCCTCATCGTCATTCTAATTCTACTGCTGATCGGTGCGCTGCCGAGCTGGGGCTATAGCCGCGGCTGGGGTTATGGCCCGTCAGGGGGCCTGGGGCTCGTGCTGCTCATCATCATCATCCTGATGCTGATGGGTCGAATCTAACTCGACGTGAAAGGTATAGGACGATGAAAAAGACCCTTCTGGCAATCGCATTGATCGCACCTCTCGCCAGCTGCACGGCCACCGAACGCGGCGCCGGCATTGGTGCTGCCTCCGGCGCCATCATCGGCGGCGTGGCCACCGGCAATGTTCGCGGCGCGGCAGTGGGTGCCGCCGTCGGTGGCGTCGCAGGCGCTCTGATCGGCAACTCGCAGGAACGCGCCGGCTATTGTGTCTATCGCGACCGCTACGGCCGCACCTACGAAGCACGCTGCCGCTAAGTTCTCCACCCTCCCAAAAGCCGTCGGATCGAAAGGTTCGGCGGCTTTTTCGTTGCCGGCATTAACCTCTCGATCAAAGCCGGAACGAATCGGCGACGAATCGCAGACTGAAGCATCTTCCCGGTTTGTTCGCCGCTATATATTGTGGAATAACAGATGGTTAACCATAGGGCGCGGTGGATATTAAGAGTTGGCCGGCTTGATGCACCGCCAAACGTTAACAAGCAGAAGATGTCTTTGCTCGATCGCAATCCTGTCTCCAACGGACACAATCACAGCCCCAAGAACGAAAAAGGCCGGCGCAAGGCCGGCCCCAAAGTCAGAATCACTTATCGCCTCAGACGAAGAACTGGCCGCCATTGGCGGAGATCGTCGAGCCCGTGATGAACCCGGCATCATCGGAGGCGAGGAAGACGACGCAGCGCGCGATCTCTTCCGGTTCGCCGAGGCGCCCGACCGGAATCTGCGGGATGATGCGCTCGTTCAGCACCTTTTCCGGAATGGCGCGCACCATTTCCGTGCCGATGTAGCCAGGGCAGATGGCGTTCACGGTGATGCCCTTGGCAGCGCCCTCCTGGGCCAGAGCCTTGGTGAAGCCGAGATCGCCGGCCTTTGCCGCCGAATAGTTCGCCTGGCCCATCTGGCCCTTCTGGCCGTTGATCGAGGAGATGTTGATGACGCGGCCAAAGCTGCGGTCACGCATGCCGGTCCAGACCGGATGCGTCATGTTGAACAGACCGGTGAGGTTGGTGTTGATCACCTCGTTCCACTGGTCCGGCGTCATCTTGTGGAACATCGCGTCCCGCGTGATCCCGGCATTGTTGACCAGCACTTCGACCGGGCCGAGCGCCGCTTCGACAGCAGCAATGCCGTCGACGCAGGCCTGGTAGTTGGACACATCCCACTTGAAAACCGGAATGCCGGTCTCGGCTTCGAAGGCTTTCGCCTTCTCCTCGTTGCCGGCGAAGTTCGCCGCAACCTTGTAGCCGGCATTCTTGAGCGCGATCGAAATCGCCGCACCGATGCCGCGCGTGCCCCCCGTTACCAAAGCCACTCTGCTCATGCTGTCCTCCCCGTTCTTCTTCTCTGGGTTCCCATCTGGATCGCCGCTACGGTTCCCGTCGCAACGGCATGACTTGCCCATCCCGGTGATGCGCCGGGACAGGGACTGACGATGTTAGTGGTGAGCCGGTCCCATCGGGGTTGGCCGGATCAGAAGGCCTCGAGGCACATGGCAACGCCCATGCCGCCGCCGATGCAAAGCGTGGCAAGGCCCTTCTTAGCGCCGCGACGCTTCATCTCGAACAGCAGCGTGTTGAGGATACGCGCACCCGATGCGCCAACCGGATGGCCGATAGCGATCGCACCGCCGTTGACGTTGACGATCGAGGTATCCCAACCGAGGTCCTTGTTGACGGCGCAGGCCTGGGCCGCAAACGCTTCGTTGGCTTCTACGAGATCGAGATCGGAAATCTTCCAACCGGCCTTTTCCAGCGCCTTGCGCGACGCCGGGATCGGGCCCGTGCCCATGATCTTCGGATCGACGCCGGCGGTGGCCCATGAGGCAATGCGGGCCAGCGGCACGATACCGCGACGCACGGCTTCCGCCTCGGTCATCAGCAGGGCAGCCGCAGCACCGTCATTGATGCCCGATGCGTTGCCAGCGGTGACGGTGCCTTCCTTGTCGAAGGCGGGTTTAAGCTTCTGCATGCTTTCGAGCGTGGCACCGAGACGGATGTATTCGTCCTGGTCGACGGTCACGTCACCCTTGCGGCCGGGCACGATGACCGGAACGATCTCGTCCTTGAAACGACCGGCAACCTGTGCCGCCTCTGCCTTGTTCTGCGAAGCGAGCGCGAAAGCGTCCTGCTCGTCTCGCGTCAGCTGCCACTGGCGGGCGACATTCTCGGCCGTCGTGCCCATGTGATAACCGTAGAAGGCGTCGGTCAGGCCGTCCTTGATCATGGTGTCGACCATCTTCAGGTCGCCCATCTTCGTGCCGTTGCGCAGATGCGCGCAATGCGGCGCCATGGACATGGATTCCTGCCCGCCGGCAATGATGATCTTCGCGTCGCCGGTTGCAATCTGCTGCATGCCGATGGCAACGGCGCGCAGACCCGAACCGCAGAGCTGGTTGAGCCCCCAGGCGGTGGCTTCCTGCGGGATGCCGGCCTTCATGGCTGCCTGACGCGCGGGATTCTGTCCCTGACCGGCGGTGAGGATCTGGCCGAGAATGACTTCATCGACTTCGGCCGCTTCGACGCCGGCACGTTCGAGCACGCCCTTGATGGCGATGGCGCCGAGATCATGGGCCGCGACGGAAGACAAAGCTCCATTGAAGGATCCGACCGGGGTTCTGGCAGCGCTCGCGATGACGATGGACGGGGTGCTCATGGAGGTCTCCTCGGTTTTTGTGATTGAGGAGAAACTGACAAAGACTGCCGCCTGTGTCAAACAGGATAAACTCGGCTTTCTCGTTCTTTGGTTGCGCTTGCCTGACTTTCGTCAAATGCCGATCCTGCATCGCACAAAGAGATTGTCACCGGACTTCATTTGCGCTTACACTCTGGCCGGGAAGAGCAAAAACAATCGAAAAACGACGGGTTAGGAGACTGCAATGGCCAAAGCCGATGGCGAAATCGTTATCAAGAAATACGCCAATCGTCGCCTCTACAACACCGGAACCAGCACCTACGTGACCCTTGAGGACTTGGCCAAGATGGTCAAGAAGGGGGAGGATTTCGTAGTTCAGGATGCCAAGTCCGGCGAAGACATCACACATTCCGTCCTGACCCAGATCATCTTCGAACAGGAGTCGAAGACCGGCAACACGCTGCTGCCGATCTCCTTCCTGCGCCAGCTCATCAGCTATTACGGCGACCAGATGCAGATGGTGGTACCGAGCTTCCTCGAGCACTCGATGAAGGCCTTTTCCGAACAGCAGACGCAGATGCGCGAGCAGATGACCAAGGCCTTCGGCGATCATCCGCTGTCGAAGAACCTGCAGATGCCGATGCAACTCATGGAAGAGCAGGTCAAGCGCAACACCGAGATGTTCCAGCAGGCCATGCATATGTTCTCGCCCTTCCTGGGCGGCCAGCAGCCGGCCAAGGAAACGAAGAAGGCGGAAGCCAAGGATATCGACGAGCTGAAGGAGCAATTGCGCTCCCTGCAGAACAAGCTCGACAATCTCTGATGCAAGACAAGGCCCCGAACGGGGCCTTTTTCATCTGAGGGCTAGAGGCCGATCGAGACGTCGCGACCGGCCGCGCGATTGGAAATGGTGAAGCCCGCGACCACGTCGATGAAGGCAATCACCATCAGGCTGAAGAAGAGCTGCGTCGCCGCCTCCCTGACCAGCAGGAACTCCACCAGGAACGCGATGAAGACGAGCATCGAGAGCATGTGGTTCATCAACGAGCCGCGATTGCTGAGCGTTGCCTTCAAGACCTCGAAGAACAGGGCAACGAGTGCCGACAGGATGACGAGATCGCCGAGCGTCATCGTCCAGACCGCACCAGACAACATCGGCACGGTCATGATCACGCCCGAGAATGCTGCAACGCCACTGCCCAACATCACGGCATTGTAGAAGACGAAAGGCACGATCATCAGTGGCACGGCGATCAGCATGCAGAAATCCTTTCTGGCAATGCGACGGCGCCCGCTTCGGCAGCCGTCAACCGCGCAATTTAACTATGCCTAATGACAAATGAAAAGGCCGGCGCAAGCGCCGGCCCTTCAAAGCAGTCAAACAAAGCGCAGGAATTATGCGCTTTCCTTCGGCGTCAGAACCTGACGGCCGCGATACATACCGGTCTTCAGATCGATATGGTGCGGACGGCGCAGTTCGCCGGAATTCTTGTCCTCGACATAGGTCGGGGCCTTCAGCGCGTCAGCAGAGCGGCGCATACCGCGCTTGGACGGGCTTGTTTTTCTCTTCGGTACAGCCATTTTCGTTACTCCACGTGACGGACAAAACAGGTTTAGCGGCCTCGATGAGGCCGGACAGAACCTGTCTCGATCTCGGAATTTGGCGGGCTTATACATGCCCGAAGTGGGTTTGACCAGTCCCCAGCACACTTTTTTCGAATCTAAGAAAGGCCCGTTCAGGCCTCGTCCTCAGGCACGATCCAGGGTTCCGCAAGGGCTGCCCCTTCCCAGGCAAGCCAGGCCGGATGCGCGCGCATCGCGTCCATGTAGGCAATGGTCCCGGCATCTTTTACCAGGTCGTAGGCGCTGAAGCGATTGACGACCGGCGCAAACATGGCATCCGCCGCAGAGAATGTGCCGAACAGGAAGGGACCGCCCGAACGTTTCAGCATCTCGCGCCAGATCGCCTCGATGCGTGCGACGTCGGCTGCAACTCCCTCCGGCAGCGGGATTGCCTTCACGGGCCGCCGAAGGTTCATCGGGCAGGCGCTGCGCAAGGCCCGGAAGCCGGACAGCATTTCCATGGATATGGACCGCGCCAGCGACCGGCTCTCGCGGTCGGCAGGCCAGAACCCCGCATCAGGATAGAGCTCGGCCACATATTCGATGATGGCGAGCGACTCCCAGACCCGAACGGAACCGTGATGCAGCACAGGGACCTTCCCCGTCGGCGACAACTCGCGAAAGCGCGGATGGGTGGCCCCCGGGCCGAACGGGATCAGCTCTTCGCGAAAGGGAATGCCGGCAGCGGTCATGGCGATCCAGGGCCGGAACGACCAGGAGGAATAATTCTTGTTGGCGATATAGAGGACAAGATCATCGGCCATGGCGCGCTCCGTGAGTTGGATCATCACCGATCCTAGCCGGGGAACGGCAGACTGGGCCAACGAATGCTTCTGATCTCAATCATAAAGACAGGTGATGTAATCGCCCGAAGCACGCGCGCGCCGATCCACCACCCCGGCGAGGCGCTTCAAACCCGGTCCCGGCTTGCTCGCAACGCGATCGATCGGATTGGGCAGGGATACTGCGAGCAGAGCCGCCTGCTGCCGACTGAGCTTGGCCGCCGATGTCTTGAAGTGATAGCGCGCTGCAGCTTCGATCCCGTAGATGCCGGGCCCCCATTCGGCGATATTGAGATAAATCTCCATCGTCCGCTCCTTTGGCCAGACGGCATCCAGCGCGAGTGCCAGCGGCAATTCGAGGCCCTTGCGGATGAAAGAACGCCCGTTCCACAGGAAGAGGTTCTTCGCCGTCTGCATCGGGATCGTGCTGGCACCCCGCGTCGCTTCGCCCGCCATTGCATCGTCGATGACGGACTGCAGCTGGGTCCAGTCGACCCCGCCGTGATTGCAGTACTGCCCATCCTCGGACATCATCACCGCACGCACGACATTCGGCGAGATATCCTCGAAATCCACCCACCGCCGGTCATAGCCCTGGAAGGTCGCGAGATCTGCCAGCATCAGCGTCGAGACCGGCCGCACGAACTCGAGCCGATAGAGCAGAATGAGCAGATATGGCCCGAGCAGAAAGACCAGGAGCGCGATCACAGCGGCCCGGAAGAGTCGGGGCCGCAGCCTCCGCTCTTCTGTCGGCAAAAGCTGCTCGTTTTTCTCCAATGCCTTGACTTCCAGTGTCAACGAAGTTGGGTCCGTGGTCGATGATGGACCCTCTTAGCGGTCCTCCTGGCAAATGACCAGTCTGGGTGCGCTGTTCCGCGCCATTCCCGCGCTGAATTTCCCGTTGCCTGACAGGGGTCAGCGTGCCAAATAGCCCAGATGACCAAGAGCGCCGATGTCTTTGAAAAGAGCCTGTCCGCCCATGCCGAGATCGTCGAGGCACGGCTCGCGATCCTCCTTGATGCCACGCCGCGCCCGGCGGAGCTTGCTCGGCCCCGGCAGCTGATCGAGGCCATGCATTATGGCGCACTGAACGGCGGCAAGCGGCTGCGCCCCTATCTGGTCGCGCAGGCGACACGGCTGTTCGGCGGAAGCGACGAGGCTGCCCTTCAGGTCGGCTGCGCCCTCGAATGCCTGCATAGCTATTCGCTGGTGCATGACGACCTGCCGGCCATGGACGACGACGACCTGCGCCGCGGCAAGCCGACGGTTCACAAGCAGTATGACGAGGCGACCGCCATCCTCGCCGGCGACGGCCTGCTGACCTATGCCTTCGACATCATCACCGCACCCGAAACACCCCTACCCAATGCGGCAAAGGTGGCGCTGGTGCTTGAGCTTTCCCGCGCCGCCGGCATCGGCGGTATGGCGGGTGGCCAGATGCTCGATCTCGCGGCGGAACAGGATCAGCCCGACGAAGCGGGTATCGTGATGCTGCAGGCGATGAAGACCGGCGCGCTTCTACGCTTTGCCTGCGAGGCCGGCGCCATCATCGCCGGTCGCCCCGCAGACGATCGTGACCGCCTGCGCCGCTTCGGCGAAATCATCGGTCGGGCCTTCCAGGTCGCTGACGATCTGCTCGACATCACCTCGGATGCCGCAACCCTTGGCAAGGCAACCGGCAAGGATGCCGCCAAGGGCAAGGCAACGCTTGTTGGTCTCAAGGGCACCGACTGGGCCCGCGCCGAGCTCGACCGACTGGTGGCGGAAGCCAATGCCCTGTTGGAGCCCTATGGCACCAAGGCCGAGGCGCTCAAGGAAGCCGCCCATTTCATTGCCTACAGGAAGAAATAGTATGAGCCGTTTCTGGTCGTCCGCCGTCCACGCGCTGGAACCCTATGTCGCCGGCGAACAGCCGAAGATCCCGGGCCTGGTGAAGCTCAACACCAATGAGAGCCCCTACGGCCCCTCACAGAAGGTGCTGGACGCAATCACGGCTGCATCTGGAGAGCGTCTGCGGCTTTACCCCGATCCGGCCTCCACCGGCCTGCGCGAGGCGATCGCCAAGCGCTTCGGCCTGACGATGGACGAGGTTTTCGTCGGCAATGGCTCGGACGAAGTCCTGGCCTTCACCTTTGCCGGCCTGCTGAAGCATGACGCGCCGCTGCTTTATCCCGACATCACCTACAGCTTCTACAAGACCTATGCGCGGCTGTTCGAAGTGAAGGTCGAGGAGATCCCGCTGGATGACGGCCTGCGCGTTCAAATTGCCGACTACGACCGCCCCTGTGGCGCGATCATCCTCGCCAATCCGAATGCACCGACCGGCATCGCCCTGCCGCTGTCCGAAATCGAGGCGCTCGTCGCCGCCCATCCGGATCAGGTTGTGGTCATCGACGAGGCCTATGTCGATTTCGGTGCCGAGAGCGCAGCATCGCTCATCCCACGCTACGACAACCTGCTCGTCGTCCAGACCTTCTCCAAGTCCCGTTCGCTCGCAGGCCTGCGTGTCGGCTTTGCGCTCGGCCAGCGGCCGCTGATCGAAGCGCTGGAGCGGATGAAGGACAGCTTCAATTCCTATCCCGTCGACATGCTGGCCCAGGCCGCCGCTACGGCTGCCATCGAGGACGAAGCCTGGTTCGACGAGGCCCGAGGCAAGATCATCGACAACCGCGATATGCTGACCAAGGCACTTGAAGCCCGAGGCTTCGAAGTCCTGCCATCATCGACAAACTTCGTCTTTGCCCGCCACCCGGCCCATCAGGGTGCCGATCTGCAGAAGGGTCTGCGTGAACGCGCGGTTCTTGTCCGCCATTTCAACAAGCCCCGGATCTCCGACTTCCTGCGCATCACCATCGGCACGACGGAGGAATGCCATCAGTTTCTGAAGGCGATCGATCAAATCATCTGACGTGTGCGGATCGCAACGAGCGTCTAGTGTCCGGCTTGTGTCGCAATTGCCGGAGCCTGTCCGTGACTGAAATCCTGCAACACTGGCCGCAGGTCTTCGCCGCCTATATCGTTTATCTCGTCGCGGTTCTCAGTCCCGGTCCCGCGACCATGGCCATTGCTTCAGCATCCCTTGGCGAGGGGCGCAGACATGGCCTGACGATCGCAGCCGGCATCTTCTGCGGCTCGATGACCTGGGCCACTGCCGCCTCTCTTGGCCTTGCGGCACTGCTCTCCCAATATGCGCAGGCCTTGGTCCTGATCCGCATCCTCGGCGGGCTTTATCTCCTGTATCTCGCTTGGCGGGCCTTCCGCTCGGCGGCCAGCCGGATTGACCCACTCTCCGTGAGCAAGGCGGCCAAAAGCCTGAAACGCACGTTCCTCATGGGCTATGCGATCCACCTGACCAATCCAAAAGCCATCTTCGGCTGGCTCGCCACCATCTCGCTCGGCCTCCCGGCAAATGCGACGCCAACGGCCGTCGCGATTGTCGTCGGTGGCTGCCTCGTGACCGGTCTGACCGTTTTTATGAGCTATGCGCTGCTGTTCTCCACACCCGGAGCGCTAAGGATTTACCGCGCCGCGCGCCGCTATATTGACGGAACGATGGCAGTCCTCTTCGCGGCAGCCGGCGTCAAGATGCTGACGTTCCGCTGAAACGAGAAAGGCGCCGCAAGCCTGCGACGCCTTCTGATCTTGCAGTATTGAATTCTCAGCCCTGAGTGAGCGGCGAGATCTGGATCTCCACGCGGCGGTTCTGCGCCCGGCCTTCCGGGGTCGCGTTCGAGGCAATCGGCTGGTTCGGGCCGAAGCCGACGGCCGAGACACGACGCGGGTCGATGCCCTGGCTGTTGAGGTAACCCGCGACCGACATCGCACGGCGTTCGGACAGACCCTGGTTATAGGCCTGGCTGCCGGTCGAATCGGTATGGCCGTTGATATCGATCAGCGTGCGGTCGAACTTGCGCAGCACGATCGCGACCGAATTCAGCGTCGGATAGAACTGCGGCATGACCGCGTCCTGATCGGTGTTGAAGGTGATGTTGGACGGCATGTTCAGGATGATGCGATCGCCGACGCGGGTGACCGAGATCCCGGTTCCCTGCAGCTGGGCGCGCAGTTCGGCTTCCTGTTGGTCCATGTAATTGCCGATGGCACCGCCCGCGAGCGCACCGATACCGGCACCGATGAGGGCTGCGTTGCGGCGGCCTTCCGGCGAACCGCCGACCGCGAGACCACCGAGCGCGCCGACTGCTGCACCGAGTGCCACGCCACCCGCCGTATTCGACACCTTCTGCTGGCCGGTATAGGGGTCAGTCGTGGTGCAGGCACTCAGATAGGTCGCGCACAGCGCGAGAATGGCGATCTTCTTGATCATGCTCGGTGTCCCTCCAGGATTCGGCTGATAATCCGTCAACCGTGAAATTGCGGCAACAAAAAGTTGGCTACCAAGCTCACTCCGCCGCCGACTTCCGCCCGTAGCGCTTCTCGATGTAATCAGCGACCAGCGCCTCGAAATCGGCTGCGATATTGGGACCGCGCAGCGTCATCGCCTTCTGCCCGTCGATGAAGACGGGGGCAGCCGGGTTTTCGCCCGTGCCCGGAAGCGAGATGCCAATATCGGCGTGCTTGCTTTCGCCGGGGCCGTTGACGATGCAGCCCATGACGGCCACGTTCAGCCCCTCGACACCCGGATACTTCTCGCGCCAGACCGGCATGTTCTTGCGCAGATCCTCCTGGATCTTCTGGGCGAGTTCCTGGAACACGGTCGAGGTCGTCCGCCCACAGCCGGGACATGCGGCAACGACGGGCACGAACTGGCGGAAGCCCATGACCTGCAGCAGCTCCTGCGCAACCTGCACTTCACGCGTCCGGTCGCCATTCGGCTCGGGCGTCAGCGACACGCGCACGGTGTCGCCGATACCATGCTGCAGCACGTAACCCATGGCCGCGGATGAAGCGACAATGCCTTTCGTGCCCATGCCGGCCTCGGTCAGACCCAGATGCAGCGCATGGTTCGAGCGCTCGGCGAGCATCGAATAGACGGCGATCAGGTCCTGCACCTGGCTGACCTTGGCAGAGAGAATGATGCGATTGCGCGGCAGGCCGATCTCTTCGGCAAGTTCGGCCGATAGAAGTGCGGATTGCACGATTGCTTCGCGGGTCACCTGACGGGCCGAAAGCGGCGATCCCTGCGCCGCATTCTCGTCCATGAGGCGCGTCAGCAGTTCCTGGTCGAGGGACCCCCAATTGACGCCGATACGCACAGGCTTGTCATAGCGGATCGCCATCTCGATGATCTCGGCGAACTGCTTGTCCTTCTTGTCTTTGAAGCCGACATTGCCCGGGTTGATGCGATACTTGGCAAGCGCCTCGGCACAGGCCGGATGATCGGCGAGCAGCTTGTGGCCGATATAATGGAAATCGCCGATCAGCGGCACATCCAGGCCGAGCCTCAAGAGACGCTCGCGGATCTTCGGCACGGCGGCAGCGCTTTCGTCGCGATCGACGGTGATACGCACCACTTCGGAGCCCGCCTTGTAGAGAGCTGCGACCTGCGCAACGGTCGCATCGATGTCAGCGGTATCGGTGTTCGTCATCGACTGGACGACAACAGGGGCGCCTCCACCGATGATGACCCCACCCACTTCAACGGCGACCGAAGAACGGCGCGGCTTGGGGTCAAAGGCGTCGGCGGGTTGGATCAGGGGTGCGGTCATGGCTGGTTCTCTGCAAGCCTCAATCGCCATGGAGGTGGATCAAAGCCGTTCGCTTGTCAACCGAAAGACAGCGGCCCGCGATCACATGCGCGCGTGCCGGGTCGCCCGAAAGCGACCCCACCCACATCGGCTATCAGTGTCCGGCCGCCCGATCCGCATGACGGGCAAGTCCGGACAGTGCCAGGACGACGATCAACAATGCCGGAATCGCGGTATAGACGGTCGACAGCGAGGTGTATTCGGCTATGAAGCCGATGAGCGACGGCGCAAAGAGGATCCCGGAATAGCCCATCGTGGTCACCACCGAGAGACCGACGCCCGGCGCCAGTCCCGGAATATTGCCGCCTGCCGAAAAGGCGATCGGCACCATGTTCGAGATGCCGATGCCGGTGATCGCAAAACCGATGAGCGCGAAGGTCACATTGGTCGCTTGCCCGGCCATCACGAGACCGATGATGGCAGCCACACCGCAGAAGCGCAGCGTATTCACCGCACCGAAGCGATCACGGATGAAATCACCGGCAAAGCGGCACACGGCCATGGTGAATGAGAAGGCGGCAAAGGCGAAGCCCGACATTTCGGTCGAGGCATTCAACTCGTTGCGCAGATAGAGCGCGCTCCAGTCGAGCACGGTGCCCTCAGGGATCATACAGAACAGCGCGATCGTCCCGATCAGCCAGGGCAGCGGCGTCATCGGCAGCTTGGCCTTCACCGGCTCGTCGCTCGGATGCGGTGCGTCGGCAAGAATCATCGGTCGTGCGACGAGGAAAAGCACAACACAGACGGCTGCGAGCAACAGCACATGGCCGGTGACCCCGAGCGCGGCAATCAGGAAGCCGCCGGTCGCCGCACCGCAGAGACCACCCAGGCTCCAGAAGGCATGGCAGGATGACATGATCGAACGACGCATATTGCGCTCGACTTCAACCGCATTGGCATTCATCGCCACATCCATCGCCCCGGTCAGACCGCCGAACAGGAAGATCGCGATGGCACCGGTCCAGATATCGTCGACCAGTGTGACGAGCACGATGGTCGGAATGAACAAGAGCGTGGTCACTTCCACAACCCGCCGCGAGCCATAGCGGGCGATCTGCATGCCGGCGATCGGCATCAGAACCAGCGAGCCGACGCCGAAGACGAAGATCATGACACCGAGCATCAGCTCCGTCAGGCCAAGTGCCTGCGAGAAGAACGGGATCTTAGGGGCCCAGGCACCGATCACCAAACCATTCAGGAAGAACAAGAGGGCCACGGCCGCCCGCTCTCGCGTAACGATCGGTGCCGGTCCGGCGGGTGACGTAACGCCATGCGCAATGTCGTTCATATCCTGCTCCCACTATCGGAGGCGCACTGTAGTTAAATCGATTTAGACGACAACGCCCCTTGCGCAGGCCGGCTGTAAATTTTTGTTTCGCGCGACAACAAAGCCGGCTCCGTCAGCCGGGGATTGACAGAACCCAAGCAACCTCCGACACAGGTGTCTTCATGCGGCCAACGCTTGCGCCGCCCGACCTGAAAGACGCTTCCGTGAAAACCGCAGTTGGCGCGGGCATCCTGCTCTCCAGTCTCGCCTATTTCTTCTTTGCAACCCATGATGCCATGATCAAGTTGCTCGTCGAGACGACAACGGTTTGGCAAATCCTGTTTTGCCGAAGCGTGGTCATCCTGCTCGGATGTTACATCATCGGTGGCCGAGCGCTTGCCCGGGAAACCGTGACGTCGCCAGCGCTGAAACCGATGATGCTGCGCAGCCTCTTCCTGCTTGCCGCCTGGCTCTGCTACTTCAATGCCGCCAAGCATCTGCCGCTCGCGGACCTCACAACGCTTTACTTCGCCGCGCCGATTGCAGCGATCCTGCTGGCGATCCCGATTCTGGGCGAACGGGTGCCTCTGAGCAGCTGGATCGCCGTGATAACGGGTTTCGTTGGCGTGGTGATCGCCAGCAATCCAACGGGCATGGCGACGGGTTGGCCCGTCTATCTCGCTCTGGTTGCTGCCGTCTGCTGGGCGATCGCAACCACGTTGCTCAGGACCACAAGCAACAGCGCCAGCAGCATGGTGCAGATGACCATGACCAATGTTTTCTTCCTGGCGCTGACGACCCCGGTCGCCTTGGTTTCCTGGAGTACCCCAAGCGGGCCCACACAAATCCTGCTTATCGTCGTAGGCGTGATCGGCGGCCTTGGACAATTGAGCTTTTTCGAAGCCCTGCGCCGCGCGCCAATTTCCGTGATTGCGCCCCTCGAATACACCGCTCTCGTCTGGGCCTTCGCGCTCGGCTATGCGATCTGGGGTGACATTCCAGGTCCAAACGTCTGGGCCGGCGCCGTGCTGATCGCCGGCGCAGGCCTCATCATTCTCTTTGCCGAGCGCCGTCGGATGCCGGCTCAGGGCCTCGAAAGATAACGCTCGGCAAGCTCCACCCAGAAGGTGGTCCCGATGGGCAGGATATCATCGTTGAAGTCATAGCGCGGATGGTGCAACGGCGGATCGTTGGGCGTACGCTGCGTGCCGAGGAAGAAATAGGTGCCCGGACGTTCCGCGAGCATGAACGCAAAGTCCTCGCTGCCCATCATCGGTCGTGGAAGATCATAGACCTTGTTCTTGCCGGCAAAGCTCACCGCGAGATCGCGGACGAAATCGGTTTCCGCCTTGTGGTTGACCGTCGGATCGTAGCCACGCTGGTAGTCGATGGTGACACCCATGCCATAGCTTGCCGCCTGGCCTTCGGCCACCGCCCGGATGCGCTGTTCCAGCTGGTCGCGCACCTTGGGATCGAAGGAACGGATCGACAGCACCATCTCTGCCCGTTCCGGGATGACATTGCTCGCGGCCCCCGCATGGAACCCGCCGACGGTGATCACGGTCGGGTCGAGCGGGTGGATGTTGCGCGAAACGATGGTCTGCAACGCCATGACGATGGATGCACCACAGACGATCGGGTCGGCCGTCGACTGAGGCTCGGCACCATGCCCACCGCGACCATTGACGGTGATCTTGCACTCGTCCACGGCGGCCATGATCGGCCCTTCGCGCAGCGCGATGTGGCCGAAGGGGATTTCCGGATCGTTATGCAGCGCAAACACGGCATCGCAGGGGAAGCGATCGAAAAGACCGTCCTCGATCATGATCCGCGCACCGCCGAAATTCTCCTCGGCCGGCTGGAAGATGAGATGAATGGTGCCATCGAAATTCCGCCGCTCGGCCAGGATCTTGGCCGCCCCGAGCAGCATGGCCGTGTGGCCGTCATGTCCGCAGGCATGCATCACGCCGGGGATCTCGCTGGCATAGGGAAGACCGGTTTCCTCCAGGATCGGCAGGGCATCGAAATCGGCACGAATGCCAATGCTGCGATCACTGCTGCCGTTCCTGAGCGTCGCGACCACGCCGGTCTTGGCGAGCCCCCGGGTGACCTCATAGCCAAGCGCCGTCAGCTGCCCGGCGACATAATCCGACGTGTTGAATTCCGACAGACCGATCTCCGGAAACCGGTGCAGATGGTGGCGCGTTGCGAGCACCTCAGCCATCACATTGGGCGCGTGGATCGTCATGGAAATTCCTTCTCGGTCGTCAGGGCATGATATGTGGCACGCGGACTGTGGCACTTGCCGGCTAGTTGTTCAACCGTATAAAAAGCTCCAGGCGCCCTGAAGAAGTGGCTCCCGCTATCTGCCCCGGAGACACCCTGATGACACGACGCACGTTCCAGCGTGCCGGTGAAGCCGAGCGCCGGAAGGACCTGATTGCAGCAACACTGGACAGTGTTTCCGAACATGGTCTGGAAGGGGCAACCGTCCGCGACATCGCCGCCCGGGCAGGCGTCACGGGCGGCTTGATCCGCCACTATTTCTCCGGCAAGGACGAAATGATCCAGGCAGCCTACCGCGAGATGCTGGCCGGGATGACCGGTACGGCGATCGATGCCATGGCCGCGCCAGACGCTGACCCAAGGCGGCGCTTGCATGACTTCATTGTCGCAAACGTCAGTCCACCGATCGCCGACCCCAAGGCCCTGTCGCTTTGGGCCGCCTTCATCGGTCGTGTGCGATCGAACGACGAGCTCGCACAGATCCATCGGGAAAACTATCTGATCTTCATCGGCATACTCGAAGATCTGATCAAGGCCGCACTCGCTGCACAGCAGCACAAGCCACCATTTGTCGAAGTGCGCCATCTAGCGGTCGCGATCAACGGCCTTATCGATGGGCTATGGCTGGAAAACTCTCTCGCAAGTGACCTCTTCGACGAGGGGCGTCTGCCGCAGATCGCACTGGATGCCGTAGAGGCTATGCTGGGTGGTCTGTCCTTGAGGGATGGAAAGTAGGGATCGGAATTGGGGCTTTGGCGAGACCCGCAAGCTTCATTTATTTGGGATCTGGTTACCTCACTCGCAGATCGCCCGTGCGGATCGCCGGGACGGAGGAACCGGCTTATGGTTAGAACGCGCAAACCCCTTGGCCAGCCGCTTGAAATAAGGCATAAAAACGCCAATTCACCTGCCTGGATGCGAAAGCCGCACTGAGAGTTTAGCCGCTACCCTTTATCGTCGTATTACGGCCTTTTTCTGCCCCGATTGTTGGTCAACAGCCCAATTTTGTGCAATGAGGCGCGACGGCGAAGACCGGGCCGGTCCTACCACAACGGCTTTCCATTAAACCACCGAACCGAGAAACCATCCTTCATGACGCTGCATGTCCCATCGCGCGACCTCGAAACCAAGCAGATCGACCACAACGATTCCATCAGATCTGCCTATTTCACCATCGAGGAATTGAGGGAAAGCGCGGAATCCCTGGCGCTGAACGGCGCCACGGAACTTCCCGGGCTGATGGATTTTGACTTCTTCGCCCGGCACAAGGAAAACGAACGCGAAATCCTGCGCGTCTACCGCGCGACTGCGGCCGATGTAGAAGCCGGTGCAGCCATTACGCCGGCGGCCGAGTGGTTGCTCGACAACCACTATGTGATCGAAGAGGCCATTCAGGAAGTTCGCCGCGACTTCCCGAAAAAGTTCTACCGACAGCTTCCGACGATGAAGATCGGTAGTCGCGAAATTCCCCGCACCATGGCGCTCGCCTGGCTCTATGTCGCCCACACCCATTCGACCGTCAGCCAAGAAAGCATGACCGCCCTTGTCGAGGGCTATCAGCAGCACCAGACGCTGGAGATCGGCGAACTCTGGGCACTCCCCTCGATCGTGCGCTTCGTGCTGGTGGAAAACCTCCGCCGCATCGCGACCCGTGTCGATCGCTCACGCCGCATGCGCCGCCGTGCCAACGAGGTGGCAGACGAAATCATCCGGCTGAACGATCCGGTCGCAGCCGCAACCTATCTCAGCCAGATCGAGCAGCTAGCCGACGACAACACCTTCGCGACGCAGTTTCTCTATCGCCTTCGCAACGGTTCGCAGAATACGAGTTTTGCCGTCGAATGGCTGGAGAGCCGCCTGGAAGCAGCCGGACGCACCGCCCAGGAGGCGATGGACGCCGAGCACAATCGCCTCTCCTCTGGCAATGTGACGATGGGCAACATCGTCCGTGGCCTACGCGAGATCGACGATAAGGAATGGTCGGTCTGGGTCGAGGAGGTCAGCCATGTCGACCGCATCCTTGGCCAGCACACCGACTATCGCGAACTCGATTTCGGCTCGCGCAACGCCTATCGCAACACGATCGAAAAGCTGGCTCGCCGTTGTGACCAGACCGAAATCGAAATCGCCCAGACGGCGATCGAACTTGCCACGCAGTCGGCCGGTCCGGACGGACATCTCGATGTCGGCAGCTATCTGGTCGGCAACCGTCGCCTGGAACTGGAAAATGCCATCGGCTACAGCCAGCCGCTCTCGCGGATTGTGACGGATTTCATCAAGCGGCTGAACTGGCTCTCGATCGCCGTTCCCGTCATTGCCCTGACGATTGCTGCCCTCTCGGTCATTGGCTACTTCCTGGACCAGATGGCGCTGCCGACCTCGTTGATCCTGGTTCTTCTGATCCTCGTGTCGCTGCCGGTTTCGGAAGGTGCCACCGGCCTTTTCAACACGCTGGTGACCTTCTTCGTCAAACCCTTCCGCCTGACCGGTTACGAGTTCAAGGAGGGTATCCCCGAGGAAGCCCGCACCCTCGTCGTCGTGCCCTGCATGATCACCAAGCGCGACGACGTCGACGAACTCGTCCGCAACCTCGAAGTCCATTACCTGACCAACCCGCACGGCGAAATCTACTTCGCGCTCCTGAGCGACTGGAAGGACAGTCAGACCGAAGAATCGACTGCCGATCTGGAAGTCCTCGATTATGCCAAGCGCGAAGTCGCCCAACTCAATGGCCGCTATGACTTCGCCGGCAAGACGCGCTTCTATCTCCTGCATCGCCGCCGCCTCTACAACGAGGCCGAGGGCTGCTGGATGGGCTGGGAGCGCAAGCGCGGCAAGCTGCACGAGCTGAACCTGCTGCTGCGTGGCGATCGCGATACGTCCTATCTGCCGGGCGCCAACATGGTGCCGGAAAACGTGCGTTACGTCATGACGCTCGATGCCGACACGCGCCTGATGCGCGACGCCGTCACCAAGCTCGTCGGCAAGATGCACCACCCGATCAACCGTCCGGTCCACGACGAAAAGACCGGCCGCGTGATCAGCGGTTACGGCGTTCTTCAGCCGCGCGTCACCCCGTCGCTGACGACAGGCAAGGACGCCTCGGTTTTCCAGCGCATCTTCTCGATGAACCGCGGCTTGGACCCATATGTCTTCACCGTCTCCGACGTCTATCAGGACATCACGGCGGAAGGCACCTTCACCGGCAAGGGTCTCTATGACGTCGATGCCTTCGAGACGGCCATCAAGGGCCGGATCGACGAGAACAGCGTGCTGAGCCACGACCTGCTCGAAGGCTCGTTTGCCCGCTGCGCCCTCGTCACCGACGTCGAACTGGTGGAAGACTTCCCGACCCGTTACGAAGTCGAAGTCTCGCGCCAGCATCGCTGGGCACGCGGCGACTGGCAGCTCATCCCCTATATCGGCGACACCAGCCGGGGCATTACCAGCCTTGGCCGGTGGAAGATGGTTGATAACCTGCGCCGCTCGCTGACACCCATCGCCTGGTATGCGGCCTCGGTACTCGGCTGGGCCACCATGGACCCGGTCGGTGCCACCATCTGGCAACTGGTTCTCATCTTCAGCCTTTTCGTTGCGCCGACCCTGTCGCTGCTGTCGGGCATCGTCCCACGGCAGACCGACATCGTTCCGGCCGCCCATTTCCAGACCCTTTGGTCGGAAGTGCGCTCGATCAACGCCCAGGTTGCGCTGCGCATCGTCTTCATCGCCGACAATGCCTGCATGATGGCCGATGCCATCGCCCGCTCGCTCTATCGCATGTTTGTAAGCCGTAAGCTGCTGCTCGAATGGCGCACGGCAGCCAGCGTCCAGTCGGCCGCGCAGGGGTCGATCGCCTCCTATTACCAAAACATGCGCCACGCGCCGATCCTCGCCATTCTCTCGGTCGGCGTCGCAGCCCTGCCGGGCGGCTATGGTTACTTGATCGGGCTCCCCTTCGCCTTCCTCTGGGTCCTATCGCCTCTGCTGGCCTGGTATGTCAGCCAGTCGGCCGAAACCGAAGACAGCCTGGAAGTGCCGGAAAACGTGTCCTACGAGCTGCGCAAGATCGCCCGTCGCACCTGGCGCTATTACGAGACCTTCACGACGGCCGGCGACAACTACCTACCCCCGGACAACTTCCAGGAAACGCCGGAAGCGATCGTCGCGCATCGCACTTCGCCGACCAATATCGGCGTCTACCTACTCTCTGTCGTCTCCGCCCGTCATTTCGGCTGGCTGAGCTTCGAACAGACGATCGAACGCATGGAGCAGACGATCGCGACCGTTGAGCGGATGGAGAAGTATCGCGGCCATCTCTACAATTGGTACTACACCGACACGCTCCAGACCCTTGGCCCGAAATACATCTCGGCCGTCGACAGCGGCAACCTGGCCGGCCATCTGATCGCCATCTCCTCCGCTTGCCGCGAATGGGCGGAAGCCCCCTCCGCCCATCTCCAGGGCAATCTCGACGGCATCGGTGATGTCGGCGGCATCCTGCTCGAAATCCTCGGCCAGCTGCCGGACGACCGAAAGACGGTCCGTCCGCTTCGCCGTCGCCTCGAAGAGCGCATCATCGGCTTCAACACGGCGCTTGCAGCGGTCAAGCGCGAGCACGAATTTGCCTCGATCCGCATCATCAACCTCGCGGTGCTTGCCCGGGACGTCCAGAAGCTGGCCGCCAACCTGCATCACGAAGTGCGCTCGGAGCAGAGCGCCGAGGTCGTCCGCTGGACGGAATCGCTGGTCTCGGTCTGCGAAGCGCATATCGCCGACACCGCTTTCGACCTGTCGAATATCGACCCGCTGCGCCAGCGTCTCAGCCAGTTGTCCGAGCGCGCCCGCAATCTCGCGTTTTCGATGGACTTCACCTTCCTGTTCCGTCCGGAGCGCCGTCTTCTCTCCATCGGCTACCGCGTCGATGCCCGTGAACTGGACGAGGCCTGCTACGACCTTCTGGCATCGGAATGCCGCCTGACGAGCCTGTTTGCCATCGCCAAGGGCGATCTGCCGACGGAGCACTGGTATCGCCTCGGCCGCCAGGTCGTTCCGATCGGCGCGCGCGCCGCACTGATCTCCTGGTCCGGCTCGATGTTCGAATATCTGATGCCGCCGCTCGTCATGCAGGAGCGTCAGGGTGGCATCCTCAACCAGACCAACAATCTCGTCGTCATCGAGCAGATGAACCACGGGCGCCGCCTGAACATTCCCTGGGGCATCTCGGAAGCGGCCTTCAACGCCCGCGACCACGAGATGAACTACCAGTATACCAACTTCGGTGTGCCGACGCTTGGCCTGAAGCGTGGTCTGGGCCAGAACGCCGTCGTGGCGCCCTATGCCTCGATCCTTGCCAGCCAGTATTACCCGGAGGCAGCGCTTGAGAACCTGAAGCGACTGCGCAAGCTGGGCGCGCTCGGTGCCTACGGCTTCTACGATGCCGTCGACTTCACGCCCACGCGCCTGCCGGATGGCAAAAAATGCGCCGTCGTCTACAACTACTATGCCCACCACCATGGCATGTCGATTGCGGCCATCGCCAACGTCGCCTTCAATGGCCGCCTGCGTGCCCTCTTCCATGCTGATCCCGTGGTCGAAGCGGCGGAACTCCTCCTGCAGGAAAAGACACCGCGCGAAATCCCGGTCATGAGCGCCAAATACGAGCCGCAAACGCCGGGCAAGGGCCAGGCCGACCTGCTGCGCGCCGAAATCCGCACCGTCGAAGACCCGGCCACGAAGGACCGCGAAGTCGTCTTCCTATCCAACGGCCATTACTCGGTGATGCTGACCGCCACCGGCTCGGGCTTCTCCCGCTGGAACGGCCAGTCCGTCACCCGCTGGAAGCCGGACACAACAGAAGATCGCTGGGGCACCTTCCTCTTCCTGCGCGATACCGCGACCAACGAGTGGTGGTCGGCGACATCGGCGCCGCGCAGTGCCCTGAACGAAAAGTCCAAGGTCATCTTCGGCGATGACAAGGCCGAGTTCTTCAAGACCGTCGGCGACATCTCGACCACGCTGGAATGCATCGTCGGCACGGAGCACGATGCCGAAGGCCGTCGCCTGACGATCCTCAACACCGGCACGGAAGACCGCTATATCGAGGTGACCTCCTACACCGAGCCGGTCCTCGCCTATGAAGACGGCGACAATGCCCATCCGCTCTTCTCGCGCATGTTCGTGAAGACCGAATTCGGCCGCCGCCGCGACGTCATCCGCGCCGAGCGCAACAAGCGCAGCCCGTCCGATCCGGATATCTGCGTCGCCCATCTGGTCGTCGACAGTGCCGGCCAGGGCCGTCCGACCGAGTTCGAGACCGATCGCCGCAAGTTCCTCGGCCGTGGCCGCAGTCTCGGCGAGGCAGCCGCCTTCGATCCGGGCGCGACCTTGTCCGGCACGGAAGGCTTCACGCTTGACCCGATCCTGAGCCTGCGTCGCGTCGTGCGCGTGCCAGCCGGCAAGAAGGTCCAGGTGATCTTCTGGACCATGGCCGCCCCGAACCGCGAGGAAGTCAACAAGGCGATCGAACGCTATCGCCACCCGGATTCCTTCAGCCACGAGCTGATCCATGCCTGGACGCGTGCGCAGGTCGAGCTTCGCCACATCGGCATCACCTCGCAGCAGGCGGCCGCCTTCCAGCATCTCGGCCGCTACCTCACCTATCCGGACAACCATCTGCGCGCCGACCCGGAAACGGTCCGCAAGGGCTTGAAGTCGCAGTCGGCTCTCTGGCCCATGGCAATTTCGGGCGACTTCCCGATCTTTGCGCTGCGCATCAACGACGACATGGACATGGACATCGCCCGCGAAGCGATGAGCGCGCTGGAATATCTGCGCCGTCGTGGCGTCGTGGCTGATCTCGCGATCATCAACGAACGCGCGACCTCCTATGCGCAGGATATGCAGCATGCGCTCGACCAGATGGCGGACAATCTGCGCCACCGCCTGCCGGGCGGTCGCCAGCATGTCTTCACCGTCCGTGACGATCTGCAAGACGAGGGCGCAACGCTTGCCGTTCTCGCGGCAGCCCGCGTCGTTCTCCATACCCGCAACGGCAAGATCGTCGACCAGGTGAACCGTGCCGTCTCGCTGTTTGCGACACCGCGCACCATCGACGGCGAAGCCGAATGGGCAGGCCTGCCCCCGTCGCTGCCCGCACCGGCCAAATCGGCTGAGAAGGCTGACGGCGCAGACCTCGACTTCTGGAACGGTTTCGGCGGCTTCTCGAAAGACGGCAAGGAATATGTCGTCCGTCTCGGTGGCACCGCCAGCACGCCGCATCCGTGGATCAACGTCATCGCCAACGAAAGCTTCGGCTTCCACGTCTCGGCAGAGGGCGCCGGTTTCAGCTGGAGCCAGAACTCCCGCGACTACCAGGTCACGCCCTGGACCAATGACCCCGTGATCAACCGCCCGGGTGAAGCCTTCTACGTGGCCGATCTCGTCAGCGGTCGCGCCTATGCGACAGTGAGCGCGCTGAACCTCGATCCGACAGCGAGTTTCGAGACCCGTCATGGTCTCGGCTACTCGACCTTTGTCAGCCGCCACGGCGATCTCGAAATCGAACTGACACAGACGGTCGATCGCGAGCGTCCGGTGAAGCTCACGAAGATCCGTCTCAAGAATGTCAGCGGCGAAGCACGCAAGTTCCGTATTTACGGTTATGCGGAATGGGTGCTGGGCAACAACCAGGCCCGGACCGCGCCCTTCGTTCTCTCGACCTTCGACGAGGAAACGGGCGCCTTGCTTGCGTCGAACCCCTACGACATCAACTATCCCGGTCGTTTCGCCTTCCTGGCGGGTCCGGAGCAGCCGGATGGCTATACGGCAAGCCGTCGCGAATTCATCGGTCGCAACGGCACCATCAAGCTGCCACAGGCCGTTGCGCGAGCTTCCGGTCTGAGTGGATCGATCGAGAGCGAAAGCGACCCCTGCGCCGCAATCGCCTTCGATGTCGAGCTGGCACCCGGCCAGTCGCGCGACATGACCTTCCTGCTCGGCGAGACCGACACGGCCGAAAAAGCGATCGATCTGGTAAAGACGGTCCGTGGCTCCGGCTTCGAGACCATCCTGAAGACCAACAGCGATTTCTGGACGGGCTTCACCGGCAAACTCTCGGTCGAGACCGGAGACAAGGGCTTCGACAACCTCGTCAATCGCTGGCTGCCCTATCAGGCGCTCGCCTGCCGCATCTTCGCGCGGGCCGGCTTCTATCAGGCGAGCGGTGCCTATGGCTTCCGTGACCAGCTGCAGGATACGCTGGCCTTCCTGACCGTAGAACCACAGCTTGCCCGCCGCCAGATCCTGAAGGCCGCAGCCCGCCAGTTCATTGAAGGCGACGTCCAGCATTGGTGGCTGCCGCAGACGGGAGCGGGTGTTCGCACCATGATCTCCGACGACGTCGTCTGGCTCGCCTATGCGATCGACCAGTATGTCTCGGCCACGGGCGACGACACCATCCTCACCGAACAGGTCCCCTTCCTGGACGGCCCGGATCTGAAGCAGGGGCAGCATGACAGCTTCTTCCTGCCGAACACGGCGGCGGAGACGGCAGATCTCTACGAGCATGCCGCCCGCGCTCTGGATCTGGCGATTGCCCGCACCGGCGAACACGGCTTGCCGCTGATCCTTGGCGGTGACTGGAACGACGGTATGAACCGTGTGGGCATTGAAGGCCGCGGGGAAAGCGTCTGGCTGGGCTGGCTTCTGGCGGCAACGCTGGAGCGCTTCAAGGCCCAGGCCGACAAGCGCGGCGAACGGGACCGCAGCGCCCGCTGGAGCGACCATGTCGCAAAGCTCAAGACGGCGCTGGAAACGGCCGGCTGGGACGGCGACCACTATCGTCGGGGCTATTTCGATGACGGCTCGCCGCTGGGATCGAACCTATCCCTGCAGTGCCAGATCGATTCCATCGCCCAGTCCTGGAGCGTGCTCTCCGGTCTCGGAGATCCCGCGCATACCGCAAAGGCTCTCGAGTCCGCAGTCTCGAAACTGGTCGACACGGAAACGGGCATTGTCCGCCTCTTCACACCCGCCTTCGAGAAGCCTGAGGTCGATCCGGGCTATATCGGCGCCTATCCACCGGGTGTGCGTGAGAATGGTGGTCAGTACACCCACGCGGCGATCTGGCTCGGGCTCTCGCTGGTCAAGGCCGGACGCCTCGCCGACGCCTGGCGCGTCTTCGAACTCTTGAACCCGATCAACCATGCCCGCACGCCGGAAGAAGCAGAGCTGTACCGCGTCGAGCCTTACGTTGTGGCAGCCGATATCTATGGCGGCAGCGGTTATGCCGGTCGCGGTGGCTGGACCTGGTACACGGGCTCTGCCGGTTGGCTCTACCGCTTTGCGGTCGAAGGCTTCCTCGGCATCCGCCGCAAGGGCAGTGACATCATCGTCACCCCCGCGCTTCCCGAGCACTGGCAGGGCTTCAAGGCCAAGGTCGAGATCGATGGACGCAAGGTCGACGTCGCCGTCTCACGCAATGCTGAAGGCTATGACGTGACCCAGGACGGCAAGGCGCAGGTGATCGGCCAGGATCTGCCAGAGCCCACCGCCCCACCGCCGGCGAAAAAGCCGGCACGCAAGCCAAAAGCGAAAACCGCCGAATGACCGAAACAAAAGAGGCCCCGCCGGCGATGGCGGGGCCTCTTCTCTTTCAGGAGATGTTTGGTCGATCAGGCCGAATAGACGATCAGCAGATCCTTGGCGTCGATCTGGTCACCGACGCGCACGAACACATCCGCAATCGTCCCGTCGCGGTCGGCATGCAGCGCCGTTTCCATCTTCATCGCCTCGATCGAGAGCAGCACGTCACCGGACTTGACCGCCTGACCGGCAGAGACGGCAACCTGAGAGATGACGCCCGGCATCGGAGCGCCGAGATGAGCGGCATTGCCGTTCTCCGCCTTGCGGCGGATGGCGCTGCCAGACGCACCATGGGCGCGGTCCGGCACCTTGATGCGGCGCGGCTGACCGTTCAACTCGAAGAAGACCGTGACCATGCCCTTGTCGTCGGTGTTGCCGATCGCCTGATTGACGATGACGAGCGTCTTGCCCTTTTCGAGATCGACGAACAGCTCTTCGCCGGCCGGCAGGCCGTAGAAATACTGCGGAGTCGGGATGACCGAGACAGGGCCGTACATGTCGGCGGCCAGCGCATAATCCGTGAAGACCTTCGGGTACATCAGATACGAGGCAAACTCGAAATCCGTGACTTCGCGGCCGAGCTTCTCTTCGATCGCCTTGCGCTCGGCATCGAGGTCGGCTGACGGCAGCAGCGAACCGGGCACCTCCGTATAGGGCTGCTCGCCCTTCAGCACCTTCTTCTGCAGTGCTTCCGGCCAGCCGCCCGGGGGCTGACCGAGATCACCCTTCAGCATCGAGACGACGGAGTCCGGGAAGGCGATATCCTTGGCCGGGTTCTCGACATCGGCAACGGAGAGATCCTGGCTCACCATCATCAGCGCCATGTCGCCGACGACCTTGGAGGACGGCGTCACCTTGACGATATCGCCGAACATCTGGTTGGCATCGGCATAGGCCTGGGCCACTTCGTGCCAGCGGGTCTCAAGACCGAGCGAACGGGCCTGTTCCTTGAGGTTGGTGAACTGGCCACCCGGCATTTCGTGCAGGTAGACTTCCGAAGCCGGCCCCTTGAGGTCGCTTTCGAAGGCGGCGTACTGCGTGCGCACAGCCTCCCAGTAGAAGGAGATCCGGCGGATCCAGTGCGGGTCGAGACCTGGATCACGTTCGGAGCCACGCAGGGCCTCGACGATCGAGCCGAGGCAGGGCTGGGAGGTGTTGCCGGAGAAGGCATCCATGGCTGCATCCACGGCATCCACACCGGCCTCGACAGCCGCGAGAACCGTCGCAGCGGCAATGCCCGAGGTATCGTGCGTGTGGAAGTGGATCGGCAGGCTTGTCGCTTCGCGCAGCGCCTTGAACAGCACCTTGGCGGCAGCCGGCTTCAGAAGACCGGCCATGTCCTTGACGGCGATGATATGCGCACCGGCCTTTTCCAGCTCGGTGGCGAGCGTTGTGTAGTACTTCAGGTCATATTTCGGACGCGTCGAGTTCAGGAGATCGCCCGTGTAGCAGATGACCGCCTCACAGAGCTTGTTCTCCTCGATCACGGCATCCATCGACACGCGCATGTTGTCGACCCAGTTCAGGCAGTCGAAGACGCGGAAGAGGTCGATACCGCCCTTTGCTGCCTGACGGACGAAATACTTCACGACATTGTCGGGGTAGTTCTTGTAGCCGACGCCGTTTGCGCCGCGCAGCAGCATCTGCAGAAGCAGGTTCGGGGCGCCTTCGCGCACCAGGGCCAAACGCTCCCACGGATCTTCCGTCAGGAAGCGCATGGAGACGTCGAACGTGGCTCCACCCCAGCATTCCAACGAGAAGAGGTTGGGCAGGGCCCGCGCATAGGTATCGGCGATCCGGGCAATGTCGTTGGTCCGCACGCGCGTCGCCAGCAGCGACTGGTGGCCGTCACGCATGGTCGTGTCGGTCATCAGGATGCGCTTTTCGTTGCGCATCCAGTCGCCAAACTTCTTCGGACCGAGCTCGTCGAGCAGCTGCTTGGTGCCCGGCCTGATATCGGCATCGATATAGGGAACGACCGGCTCGGCGGCATCTGCCGGCGGCTTCGGACGGCCCTTCACTTCCGGATGTCCGTTGACCGTCACATCGGCGAGATAGGTCAACAGCTTGGTCGCACGGTCCTGGCGCTTCACCTGCTGGAAGAGCTCCGGCGTCGTGTCGATGAAGCGGGTCGTATAGGAATTGTCGCGGAACTTCGGATGACCGATGATCGCCTCGAGGAAGGTGAGGTTGGTCGCCACACCGCGGATACGGAATTCGCGCAGCGCGCGGTCCATGCGGCTGATCGCCTCCTGCGGCGTGCTGCCGGATGCTGTGACCTTGACCAGCAGCGGGTCATAGTAGCGGGTGATGATCGCGCCCGAATAGGCGGTACCACCGTCGAGACGGATGCCGAAGCCCGCCGCTGAACGATAGGCGGTGATACGGCCATAATCCGGAATGAAGTTCTGCTCCGGATCTTCGGTGGTGATGCGGCACTGCAGCGCGTGGCCGTTCAGGCGGATATCCGCCTGCTTCGGCACGCCAAACTCCGGCGTACCGATCGCATGGCCGTCGAGAATGTGGATCTGCGCCTTGACGATATCGATGCCGGTCACGACTTCGGTGACGGTGTGCTCGACCTGGATGCGCGGATTGACCTCGATGAAGTAGAATTTGCCGGTATCGGCATCCATCAAATACTCAACCGTACCAGCGCCGATATAGTTGGTTGCCTTGGCGATCCGGAGCGAATAGTCGGCCAGTTCCTGGCGCTGCGCTTCGTTCAGGTAAGGTGCCGGCGCGCGCTCGACGACCTTCTGGTTGCGGCGCTGGATAGAGCAATCACGCTCGAAGAGATGCACGACATTGCCATGCGTATCGCCAAGCACCTGGCTCTCGACGTGGCGGGCGCGCTCGACTAGCTTTTCGAGATAGACCTCATCCTTGCCGAACGCGGCCATTGCCTCGCGCTTGCCTTCCGTGACCTCACGCAGCAAGTCCTTCGGGTCGCGGATCGCGCGCATGCCGCGACCACCACCGCCCCAGGAGGCCTTGAGCATCACGGGATAGCCGATTTCGGCCGCCAGACGGTGAATTTCGGCTTCATCATCCGGCAACGGATCGGTGGCGGGCACGACCGGCACGCCGACGCTGATCGCCAGATTGCGGGCGGCGACCTTGTTGCCGAGCTGACGCATCGTGTCGCTTCGCGGACCGATGAAGATCAGACCTGCATCGTTACAGGCATCGACGAACTCGGGACTTTCCGACAGGAGACCGTAGCCGGGGTGGATCGCATCGGCACCAGACAGCTTGGCAACGCGGATGATTTCCTCGATCGACAGATAGCTTTCGATTGGGCCGAGATCTCTCGCCAGGTGCGGGCCCCGACCAACCTGATAGCTTTCGTCCGCCTTGAAACGATGCAGCGCGAGTTTGTCTTCCTCGGCCCAGATGGCGACCGTTTTCAGGCCCAGCTCGTTGGCAGCGCGAAAGACGCGGATCGCGATCTCAGAACGGTTGGCGACAAGGATCTTGGATATTGGCAATTCGATCTCCCCAAAACGATATGCCAGGGCATTGTGCACCTGCGAAGAAAACTCATAGCGCGTTGTTTTAGGAAGTTCAATTTGCCTTGGAGGCTGCGGAGAAGATTCCGCCTCAGCTTAGGTCACAAGCCCAAGGCGGAACGACAAGGCCACCACGTGCTGTCGGTTCTTCGCGTTTAGTTTGTCCTGAATACCATTCATGTACCAGTCGACCGTATGATTGGAGATCTTCAGGATCTTGCTGATTTCGTTAGAGGTCAGGCCATCGGCAAGATAGTTCAAGACTTCCATTTCGCGCCGGGTCATCCGCGTGTCGATAACCTTGGCCGCTTCCGTTTCATCAGCGTTCTTGAACTCAAGCAGACGCCAATAGGCCTTCTTCGCGACTGCATCAAAAAGGGCGATTTCCGTCGGCGACAGATCGACCGGTTGACCGCCGACCGTCATGTTGCCAAGCAGTCCGGTGCGACCATGAACCGGGAAGATATATCCATCCATCAACCCGAAACGCATGCTGTCAGTGAGCATGCGCTCCATCCGCTTGCGATGCGGATCATTGCGAAACGCGTAAAGCGCATCGCGCCAACGAAAGCCAGCCTGCGCCTGACCAAGATAGCGGATCGTCGGATCCATAAGCACATACTTCTTGGCGATATAGAGCTGCGGCCAGCCTTCAGGCCAGTGTCCTGTCAAAACAAGATCCATTGGGTTCTCGTCCGGCTTCGGTTGTCTCACCAGACCATAGAATTCGAAACCGTAGCTCCGCACGAGTTTCTCAAGCTCGGACACGAGCTCGGTTGCCGTGCGAATTTCATCGACGACGACCAGGAAATGCAGCAACTGGTTGATATTCACAAACATTCTCCAAAATCATCAAATGAAATACCATTAAAAAGCCACGAGGAGAGGTTTCTTCAACCACCCGAAGCAGTGTGAACGTTTATCGCGAATCCGGGTTATGGGAAACTTAAAGCGCGCACCAGGAATTCGCGTTCGCGTGAGGCAGAACGCAGGATGGCGGTGAAGCGGCATCTTGCAGTAGACGGCTTGTGGCATTAGGCATCCTTTCGGGCTGGCCCAAGCGGACCAGCGAAAATTCAGTGGGCGCATGCCGCTTTGAAAGACAAAGGTGAAACAGCTTGTCCCTGCTCCAGGTTTATTTCAAGGCCCTGAAATACCTTGCGCGCTACAGGCTGCGTGTCTCCCTTGTGGTTGCAGCGAACATCGTTCTTGCGGTGATCACCATTCTTGAGCCGATTCTTTTCGGCCGGATCATCGATGCGATTTCGGAAAAGCAGGATGCAACCAACGTCCTGATCCTTTGGGGTTGCTTCGGCGTGTTCAACACCGTCGCCTATGTCCTCGTTGCCCGCCAGGCAGACCGGCTGGCCCATGGCAGACGTGCGGATCTGCTGACCGAATCCTTCGAGAAGATCATCTCCATGCCGCTGAGCTGGCATCACCAGCGGGGCACGTCGAATGCTCTGCACACCTTGCTGCGCGCAGGAGAGACGCTGTTCGGCCTTTGGCTGGAATTCATGCGCACCCACTTGTCGACGGCCGTCGCCCTTGCCCTTCTGATCCCCACAGCCTTTTCGATGGATGTACGCCTTACCTCAGTCCTGATCGTGCTCGCCGTGCTCTACGTGATCATCGGAAAGACGGTGATGAACCGGACGAAGGAAGGCCAGGCATCGGTCGAGGGGCACTATCACACCGTCTTTTCGCATGTCAGCGACTCGATCAGCAACGTCTCGGTCCTGCATAGCTACAACCGTATCGAAGCCGAAACCCGGGCCCTGAAGGAATACACGACGAAGCTTTTGTCGGCGCAGTATCCGGTCCTCGACTGGTGGGCGCTCGCCGGCGCCCTGAACCGCATTGCCTCAACCCTCTCGATGCTCGTCATACTCGTAATCGGCACGCTGCTCGTCCAGCGCGGCGAGCTGAAGGTCGGCGACATCATTGCCTTTACCGGTTTTGCGACGCTGCTGATCTCTCGTCTGGACCAGATGATCTCCTTCGTGAACCAGATTTTCGAGGCCCGTTCGAAGCTCGAAGACTTCTACAAGCTGGAAGATGCCGTCCAGGAACGCGAGGAGCGTGTGGGCGCCGCCGAGCTGAAACAGGTACGCGGCGATGTTGAGTTCAAGGGCGTCTCCTTCGACTTTGCCTCAACGACGCAAGGGGTGCGCGATATCTCCTTCAGCGTCCGCGCGGGTCAGACCGTCGCAATCGTCGGCCCGACAGGCGCCGGCAAGACGACGCTCATCAATCTTCTGCAGCGTGTCTATGATCCCCAGTCTGGCCAGATCCTGATCGACGGACAGGACATCGCCAAAGTCACCCGCAAGTCGCTGCGTCATGCGATCGCGACCGTCTTCCAGGACGCAGGCCTTTTGAACCGCTCGATCAAGGACAATATCCGCCTGGGTCGCGAGGATGCGACCGAGGAAGAGATCATCCAGGCCGCCGAGGCGGCAGCCGCGACCGATTTCATCGAGAGCCGCATGATCGGCTACGATACCCATGTCGGCGAACGCGGCAACCGTCTGTCCGGCGGCGAGCGCCAGCGCATCGCAATCGCCCGCGCCATCCTCAAGAACGCGCCGATCCTCGTCCTCGATGAGGCGACCAGCGCGCTCGACGTCGAAACCGAGGCGCGGGTGAAGGAAGCGATCGACCGGCTGCGCAAGAACCGCACGACCTTCATCATCGCCCACCGCCTCTCGACCATTCGCGAAGCCGACCTCGTCGTCTTCCTCGACCATGGCCACGTCATCGAAATGGGCAATTACGACCAGCTGAGCGCGCTCGGCGGTCGCTTCAGTTCGCTGCTGCGGACCAGCGGCCTTCTCAAGGAAGAGCCGAGCCCGGCGATCTGATCTCCTGCGAAACGCTCAGAGCGTGTCGAGCGTCTCCAGCACGTGGGACGCGTGTTTCCGGATGGCGTCCTGCTTGAAGGGATCCATCCGCCGCCAGGTCGCATACATGTTCGAAAGCCTGGGGTTTCGCGCCAGCTTTTCGGTGTTGCGATCGAGGAAGTCCCAATAGAGCGCATTGAACGGACAGGCCTTGGGCCCCGTCGTCAGCTTGGGATCATAGCGGCATCCGCCGCAGAAATTGCTCATCCGGTCAATATATTTGCCGCTCGCCGCATAGGGCTTGCTGGCCATGATTCCGCCGTCGCCATAAAGCGCCATGCCGAGCGTGTTTGGCAGTTCCACCCATTCATAGGCATCGGAATAGACCGCGAGATACCACTCACAGACCTCGGCCGGATCGATCCCGGCGAGCATGGCGAAGTTGCCGGTGACCATCAGCCGCTGGATATGATGCGAATAGGCATGCTCGATCGTATCACCGATCGCACACTGCATGCAGGCCATGTCGGTCTTCGCCGTCCAGTACATCTGCGGCAGCGGGCGGGAGGCGGAGAGATGGTTCAGACCCGCATAACCAGGCATTTCCGTCCAGTAGATGCCACGCACATATTCGCGCCAGCCGAGGATCTGCCGGATGAAGCCTTCGACCGCGTTGAGCGGTGCACGCCCTTCGAACCACGCCGCTTCGGCCCGGCGGATGACATCGATCGGCAGAAGAAGACCGGCATTGATGTAGGAGGAGATAAGCGAGTGGTAGAGATAGGGTTCACCCTTCACCATCGCATCCTGATAGTCGCCGAAATTTGGCAGGATCTCGTCGATGAACTGCTGCAGTTCGATCTCCGCCTGATCAGCGGTCACAGCAAAATGGAAGCTGTCGAGCGAGCCCATGTGACCGGCGAAGCGCTCCTCGACCAGCGCCAGCACCGATTTCGTGATGGCATCCTTGGTATGGCTGATCCGCTTAGGCCCTTGCAGGCCCTCGGCAGGTGGCTTGCGGTTCTCGGCGTCGAAATTCCATTTCCCACCAACAGGCTCGTCGCCCTCCAACAGCACCCGGTGACGCCGGCGCATGTCGCGATAGAAGTATTCCATGCGCAGCTGCTTGCGACCCTTGCGCCAGCTGCGGAAGTCCTCGATCGAACAGAGAAAGCGATCTTCTGCGCGGATCTCGACCGGCACACCGAGGGCGGCTTCCCAAACCCGCATCTCCTCGGCCAGACGCCATTCCCCGCATTCCGTGGTGATAACGGCGGAGGCGCCACTCTCGGCAAGGGTACGGGCCAGTTCACCCTTGAGGCTCTGCGTATTCTGGGGATCATCCAGCGTCACATAGCGGACCCGAAGTCCCTTCTCTCTTAGCTGCTCGGCAAAGTGCCGCATGGCGGAAAACAGAAAGGCGATCTTCTTCTTGTGATGCTTCACATAGGTCGCCTCGCTCATGACTTCCGCCATCAGCACCAGCGAGGTCTCCGGATCGGCATCGGCAAGCGCAGACAGCGAATGGCTGAGCTGGTCACCGAGAACGAGATGGATGCGCTGCGCCTTCACCATTCGATCGGCTGGCCGTCATAGGCAAAGAAGCCACCGGTCTGCGCCGGCTCAAGGCCATCAAGCACTGAAAGCATCATTGCGACACTTTCGCCCGGCTGGATCTTGTCATGCGTCTTCGAGAAGCCGCCGGAAAAGCCGGTATCGACGGAACCAGGATGCAGCGCCACCACCACGCTTTTTGGTCTGAGACGGGCAATCTCAATCGCCGAGGTGCGGGTGATCTGGTTGAGAGCCGATTTTGCCGAGCGATAGGAGATCCAGCCGCCAAGCTTGTTGTCGCCGATCGAACCGACCCGTGCCGAGAGCGTGGCAAACACGCTCTTGCCCTCGTTGGAAAGAAGTGGCGCGAAGTGCTTCAGCGCCAGCGCCGGGCCGATTGCGTTCAGCGCGAACTGCGCCGCCATCACATCCGCCTGGATCGCCTTGATGGTCTTTTCCGGGCCATTGCCGTTGATGACAAGCGCACCCGTCGCACAGAGAATGAGATCGAACTTCTGCCCCGCTTCCGAGAACCGCGCGGCCGCCGCGCCGACAGAGGCATCATCCGTGATATCGAACCCGTCGCGGCTGCGCGACAACTCGGTCACGCCACCACAGGCAGGATCGGCCTTGATCGCAGCGGCAAAGGCGCCGCCGATACCTCCGCTTGCCCCGAGCACAAGCGCACGGTAGCCGGGATTGAAGGACGTCATTCCGGAAAAATCGGACATCTGGATCTCCTGCAGGTCTGTGCTACCCATTACGGCAGACAGCCAAACCGGATCAGGCACAGATTGTCTCAGAGGCGCTCCACGGTGCCTTCGAAAGCCGGCATCTGACCCGGATCGATGTCCATCAGCCGGCAAACGAGGCCGGCAATCTGGATCTGCTGCAGCAGGGCTGCTTTCTCGATCCGGAAGCCCACCGTGTAGAAGGGTACTTCCGTTTCCTCTGGCGTCGGCCCTGCATGATTGCCGTCATCCCCCATGCCGTGATCGGCTGTCACGATGACGCTGTAACCGGCCCCGACCCAATCAGGCACATGCCGTGCAAGCAGATCGCCTTGCATGCGCGCCGCATTGCGATAGCCGATGCTGTCGCCACCATGCTTGTGGCCGGCATCATCGACATTCATCGGGTGCAGCAGAAGAAAGTCGGGCGCCTTGGACCGGAGAAGCCATTCGGCATCGGCGAAGAGGTGGCTGTCGGGATAGGCATCGTCCCAGTAGAAGACGCCATGGGTGATATCGCCCGTGCCATCGACAAGAATCCGGTCGCGGTACCGGTCGAACGGGCAGGACACATAGAGCTCCGAGACCCAGTGATAGGCGGCCGCAGCCGTCACGCCACCTTGGGCCCGAACCCGCGCGAAGAGATTGTCACCCACCGAGCGACGCACGACACCATTGCTCACCACGCCATGGTCGACGGGCTTGCGACCGGTCAGCAAGGTCTCGTAGAGCGGTCGCGACATGGCGGGCAGTTCGCAGGTCAGCTTGCGCACATCGGCCCGGCCTGCAGCCACAAGGCCTTCCATATAGCCGAGACAGGTACGGGCCACGTCATAGCGCAGCCCGTCGAGAACGATCAGGATCACTTTGCTCATGGCGCGCAACTTGCCACGCCGCGCGCCAAAGGCAAGACCGACTTAGAGAATCGGCTTTCCGCCGGTGACAGCGATGGTGGCACCCGAAACATAGCTGGAGAGCGGATCGGCGAGCATTACATAGGCCGTCTGCAGTTCCGCAGGCTGGCCGGGGCGCTGCATCGGCACCTGTTTGCCGAAATTCTTCACCTTGTCCTCCGGCATGGTCGATGGAATGAGCGGCGTCCAGATCGGACCGGGTGCCACCGCATTGGCCCGGATCTTCTTCTCGGCCAGCATTTGCGCCAGTCCCGCAGTAAAGTTCTGGATTGCCCCCTTGGTGGTCGCATAGGCGAGAAGATGCGGGCTCGGACTATCGGAATTGATCGAGGCCGTGTTGATGATCGACCCGCCGTTTTTCATATGCGGCACGGCAGCCTTGGTCAGGTAGAACATCGCGTGGATGTTGACGCGAAAGGTGAGTTCCCACTCCTCGTCCGGGATTTCGGTGATGTCTTCGAAAGACGCCTGGTGCGCGGCATTGTTGACGAGGATATCGACGCCACCGAGTTCGCGAACCGCCGTGTCGACGATCTCCCGGCAATGATCCGCACTCTGGATGTCCCCCCGGACCAGCACGGCCTTGCGACCGGCCTTCTCCACCCAGCGGGCGGTATCCTTCGCGTCGTCATCTTCTTCGATATAGGAAATCAGCACATCGGCACCTTCCCGCGCATAGGCAATCGCTACCGCACGGCCGATCCCGCTGTCGCCACCGGTGATGATGGCCTTCAGTCCCTCGAGCTTTCCGGAGCCCTTGTAGCTGTCCTCGCCGTGGTCCGGCCTCGGATTCATGTCGGCAGTGCGGCCCGGCATCGGGACCTTTTCCTGCGGGAAAGGCGGTGTGGGATAATCGGCCATGGGTCATCTCCTCCTTGCTGAAGTCGAGGGTCAAACCGGTGAGCCATGGATGAGTTCCGGAATTCGATCCGGGCAAAGACAGGAAGGCCGGCATGACGCCGGCCCTCGAAAGCTTTGAGATCAAGACCGCCAGGCGGCGACCGCCTGCGGTTTCAGCACGCGCTCGCCGAGCACCGGCTCGGCACCTGCAGGCAGCGCCCAGTCATCGCTTCCGTAGTTGAAGGCGAAGACGAGGTCGCCGCGGCGGCGGATACGGATGAAGTCGGGCACGCGCAGCGTCGCAACACCGGCCTTCTTGGTGGCCAGTTCCAGCACCTCGGCAAGAAGCCCGGCATCCGCCCAGCAGGCAAGATAGAGCACATTGCCCTTCTCGGTCAGTGCCGGATCGCCGTTGTCGAAGGTCGCGAGCACCGAGGCCGAGGTCTCCAAATACTCGCGCCAGCGGATCGCATGACCCGAAACCGCACCGGAAACGCCATCCGACAGCCCCGGACGCATGGAGGAGACCTGAATGACGCGATTGCCCGTGAGTGCGCCGAGCGGACCCGGCGGCAGGTTGTCCGGGATGCGGAAATTGCGGTCACGCGAACCCGTGCGCGCACCGATCACTAGGACACCCTTGGCCTTCTCGAGCTCGGCGCGTGCCGCTTCTGTGACTTCCGTCATGCAGGGCACGACAACGAGCGGATAACCCTCGAGCGACGCGCCCAGACGGACGAAATCGACGTTCAATCCCAGATGGCGCAGCGCCTCGTACCAGCGGAAGCACAGCTCCTCGTAACGGAAATCCTTGCCCTGCGGCTGGATCATCGTCGACCAGTAGCTCTGATAATCGAAGACCAGCGCAACAGGCGCCTGACCCGTTTCGGGAAGTGCGCCGAGGGCTGCCAGCTCGTCCGAGACCTGCATGGCCTCCTTGCCGCCCGGCGACCATTCGTCGAGACCGGCCAGGTTGAGACCCGCATGCATCTGTTCCTGCGCAAACGGTGCCTGGCGCCAGCGGAAATAGCTGACGACATCGGCCCCATGCGCGAGCGCTTCCCAGGTCCACAGACGCACCATGCCGGGCTTCGGCACGGGGTTCCACGGCGCCCAGTTGACCGGACCCGGCTGCTGCTCCATCACCCAGAACCGTCCCTTGCCGACGGCACGGTAGAGATCGTGGTGATAGGGCGCGATATCGGGATGCGAGGTCTCGGCCCAGCGATTGCGCTCTTCTTCGGTGAAGGGGAACTTCTCGACGAAGCCGATCGGATAGCTGTCCCAGGAGGCGAGATCGAGATTGTCGCCGACCTTGAAGTGGTCGAAATCGGAGACGAAGCCCATGAAGTTATGCGTGATCCAGCGACCTGGCGAATGCTTGCGAATGATTTCGCACTGCATCTTGTCGTAAGCCGCGACCTGATCCGAATGGAAACGCCAGAAGTCGAGACGCGTTGCCGGGTTCGGCTCGGTCACCGTGAGGTTCGGCAGCACCACGTCGTCGAAGCTTGTGAGCTCCATCGACCAGAAGACCGAACCCCAGGCCTCGTTGAGCTGGTCGGTCGACTGGTAGCGCAGGCGAAGCCAGCGCTTGAAGCTCTTCAGATCTTCAGGACCCCAGGAAACCGTCGTATCGTGACAGCCATATTCATTGTCCGTCTGCCAGCCGACAATGCCGGGGTGCTCGCCATAGCGCTTGGCGACCACCTCGACGATCCGCGCGCTCTCCTTCCACCAGGTCTCCGACGAGAACGTGTAGTGACGGCGCGAGCCGAAGCCGCGCGGGCGGCCCTGCTCGTCATAGGGGATGATATCGGGGCATTCGTCCACGAGCCATTTGGGCGGAGTTGCGGTCGGCGTGCCGAGCACGACCTTCAGGCCCGCTTCATGCAGCACGTCGATCGCCCGATCGAGCCAATCGAAGGTGAAATTGCCGCGCGAGGGCTCCAGACGAGACCAGGCAAACTCACCGATGCGCACGAAGGAGATGCCGAGTTCGCGCATCCGGCGCGCGTCGGTTTTCCACCGGCTTTCGTCCCAGTGTTCCGGATAGTAGCAGACGCCCAGCATTATCGTGTCAGATCCCCATTGATGACGGCCTTGCCGTCCTTGTCAAACAGATGGCAGGCCTTGGAATTGATGCCGAGGCGCAGCGTCTGGCCAGGCTTCTCGCTCGCCAGACCATCGGCCTTCACCGCAAGCTCCGAGCCATCGGCAAGCGTAACGAAGAACAGCGTCTCAGACCCCAAATATTCCGCCAGCTTGACGGTCGCTTCGATCACGACATCGCCCTTGCCGGTCGCGTCGATATGCTCGGGACGCAAGCCGAAGGTCAGTTCGCCGGCCGGAACGCTCGCCCCATGCGTCGGGATCGAGATCTCGCCACCGGGCAGCCGCACCACGGCAACACCGTCGGCAGTCGAGGCCTGAACCTTAAGGAAATTCATCTTCGGCGAGCCGATGAAGCCGGCGACGAAGAGATTGTTCGGGCGGTGGTAGAGCTCGAGCGGCGAACCGACCTGCTCGATCTGGCCTGCCGACAACACGACGATCTTGTCGGCCATGGTCATGGCCTCGACCTGGTCATGCGTCACGTAGATCATTGTCGCCTTGAGGTCCTGATGCAGCTTGGAAAGCTCCGTGCGCATCTGGACGCGCAGCGCCGCATCGAGGTTCGACAGCGGTTCGTCGAACAGGAAGACTTCCGGATTGCGGACGATGGCGCGGCCGATGGCGACACGCTGGCGCTGGCCGCCGGAAAGCTGGCCTGGCTTGCGCTGCAGAAGCGGCTCAAGCTGCAGCATCTTCGCGGCAACCGCCGTGCGTTCCGCAATCAGGGCCTTGGAATGGCCGGTCATCTTCAGACCGAAGCCGATGTTTTCCTCCACCGTCATATGCGGGTAAAGCGCATAGGACTGGAACACCATGGCAACGCCACGCTCTGACGGGCCGATGCTGGTCATGTCCTGGCCACCGATCGCAAGCGATCCCTCGGTGATCTCTTCAAGCCCGGCAATCATGCGCAGAAGCGTGGACTTGCCGCAGCCGGAGGGGCCGACGAAGACGCAGAACTCGCCGTCCTTGACGTCGAGATCCACACCCTTGATGACGCTCAAGGCGCCGAACTGTTTCTTGACGCCACGCAGGCTTACATCAGCCATGGGTCTTGCCTCCCTTGATCGGTTCGAGTTCGAGGAGAAGTGCGCTTTCGGGCGTCAGCATCGGCAGCGGCAGTCCGGCAAGCCCGGCACTGGAAAGCGCGAAGGTGACGGCACCGGAAAGCAGCGCTTTCTGGCCCTCGGAGATACGGATGAATTGCGGTTCTGCCGGCAGCACGGTCTTGATCCGCCACTGGCCACCGAACTGTGTGATCTGCTCTGGCAGGCGCAGAGGTGCTGGCTGTTCGCCCACCATCTGCGGCCCCTGAGCGACGATCACCACGATCTTGTCGGCAGAAGCCGCACCCCAGACATAGCGACCGTCGAGCGGCTCCATGCGGAAACTGGCGCCCGGCGCATGGAAGAGATCGCGCAGCCGCTTGTAGGTCTCGATATAGACCTTGAGTTCGTCGCGCTCTTCATCGGTGAGTTCGAGCGGGTTCAGCTCCACACCGAGATGATAGGCGATGGCCACGAGCGCCCGGAAGGAAAGCGTGTGGCGACGACCGGTCTGATGGTTCGGCGAGGCCGAGATATGGCTGCCGAGAATTTCCGGCGGCACGAAGACCGAAGCGCCGCGCTGGATTTCCAGCCGCTCCAGCGCATCCGTGCAATCGGACGTCCAGACGCGATGGGTACGCTTCAAGGCACCGTAATCGATACGTCCGCCACCGGAGGCGCAGCTCTCGATCTCGACATCCGGATGGGCAGCGCGAATCCTGTCCATCAAGGCATACACGGCCCGGGTCTGGGCTGATGTTTTCGCATTGCCGTCGCGACCGGCCGTATGCGTCAGGTCGCGGTTCATGTCCCACTTGATGTAGGAAACGGCATGGTTGGACAGCACGGCGTCGATCTTGCCGAAGAGATAGTCAGAGACTTCGGGACGGGTCAGATCCAGCACCAGCTGGGTGCGCGATTCCAGAATTGGACGCCCCTCGATCGTCAGTGCCCAGTCGGGATGCGCCTTGTAGAGCTCGGAGACCGGGTTCACCATCTCAGGCTCGAACCAGATGCCGAACTGCATGCCAAGCCCGGTCACGTGATCGACCAGCGGCTTCAGGCCATCGGGATATTTGCGTGCATCGATATCCCAGTCGCCAAGGCTCGTGGTGTCGTTGTCGCGCTTGCCGAACCAGCCGTCATCGAGCACGAAGCGCTCGATGCCGAGTTCGGCCGCCGCTGTTGCCTGGGCTTTCAGCGAGTCCATCTGGTGGTCGAAGTAATTGCCTTCCCAGGTGTTCAGCGTCACCGGGCGCGGGCTCATCGTGCCGCCGGGCCATTGGGTCAGCTCGTCACGGACAAAGGCATGGAAGTCCTGGCTGTCGGCTCCGGCATAGGCGATCGGACTGCGATAGCTTTCACCCGGCTTCAGGACGATTTCACCGGGTTCGAAGAGTTCGCCGAGATGCACCAGCCGCTGACCGTCATCGGTGCGGTCGATGACCATCTGATGGTTGCCGCTGAAGCCAAGCGTGACACCGAAGATCTGGGTCTCGCTTTCGATGAACAGCATCGGAAAGCGATCATGCGAGGTGCGCCCGCGCCGGCTTTCCTGGATCCAGGTACCGTTGCCGAGAAGCTCGCGCCGAGTCTGGAACTCGCGCCCCCAGATGCCGGTGAAGCTCATCACCTGCACATCGCCGGCAGGCGCCAGGAAGGTCGCCGCCATGCAGCGATCAAGCTGATAATCCGCGTCACCGAGATTGCTTAACTCCGTCGCCATCGAGATCAGGCCGGAATTATGTGCGGTGAGCGTGATGGCAATGCCGAGCCTGGCGACGGAATCGACAGCTTTCAGCACCGTCTGATTGCCGTCGCGATGGACGGTCCAGCCGCCGAACTGCGCCACGAAATCGCGGCCCCCGCGGTGACCTGCAATCGCCGGCCAGCCAAAGAAGCCCATGCCGCCCGTCGGCAGCAGCACATTCGAGGGCACGGCGATATCCATGCCGTTGACCCGGCTGGAGCGTTCGATCTCGAACAGGGAATCGGCTTCGACGGGTTCAGAGCCGAAGGACAGGATCTCCGGCATGCCAAGCTCCGGCAGGCGCAGGCTCAGCGCCAGCTGGCCCGAATCGATGACGACGATTTCGCTCATCCCTTGGTCGCTCCGAGTGTGAGGCCGGCAATGAAGTGGCGCTGCATGAGGAAGAACATCGCGACCGGCGGCAGGGCCGCAACGATCGAACCGGCGGAGACGAGATGCCAGGCGGCAACCCACTGGCCGTTCAGCGAATAGAGACCCGCCGTCACCGGCATGGCATGCTGGCCCTGCACCAGGACCGTCGCCCAGAAGTAGTCGTTCCAGACAAAGGTGAAGATCAGCACGGACAAGGCAGCGATGGCCGGACGCATCAGCGGCAACACGATATAGCGGAAGATCCGCCATTCGGAGACACCTTCGACGCGCGCCGATTCAATCAGCGCAAAGGGCAGGCCCTTGATGAAATTGCGCATGAACAGCGTGCAGAACCCGGTCTGGAAGGCGACATGGAAGAGCACGAGGCCCATGGTCGTGTCGTAAAGACCCGCGCGTAGCGTCATGTCGCGAACCGGAACCATCAGGATCTGGAACGGAATGAAGTTGCCGGCGACGAACATGAAGAACAGGATCAGATTGCCCTTGAACTTGTAGACCGCCAGCGCAAAGCCGGTGAGGCAGGACAGCGCCACCGCGCCGATCACCGTCGGGATCGTCACCTTGAACGAGTTCAGGATGTAGTAGCCGATCGGCGAGTTGTTGAAGACCGCCGAATAGTTCTCGAAACCGGCAAAACCCGAGGGGATGCCGAAATAGTTGCCGGCGGCGAGGTCACCGGCCGGGCGAACCGACGTGATGGCGACACCGATCAGCGGCAAAAGCCACAGGAAGAGCGAGATCGGCAGCAGGATCTTGTAGGCCGTCTGCGCAAAGGGCGAGGCCTTCTGGATCGGAGTGGGGAACATCAGGCGTTCCTTTCCTGAGCGAGCATGCGGACGATGAAGAGCGAGATGAAGACCATCATGATGAGGAACAGCACGACCGCGATCGATGCGCCGTAGCCCATGCGGAAGCCATATTCGGAGAGCGCCTGCTCATACATGAAGTAGGACAGAACCTGGCTCGATCCGTAGGGGCCGCCGGCGGTCATGATCGACACGAGATCGAAGGAGCGCAGCGAGCCGATGACCGTCACCACCATGGCAATGAAGGTTGCGGGTGCCAACTGCGGCAGGATCACATACCAGAGCAGCTTCAGGCCCTTGGCGCCATCCATGCGGGCGGCCTCCACCTGCTCCGGATTGATGTTGTTGAGACCCGTCAGGTAGAGGATCATGCAATAGGCCGTCTGCGGCCAGAGACCGGCCACGATGATCCCGTAGGTGACGAAGCGCTCGTCGGCGAGCACGGCGAACTGTTCGCCAGTGACCATTTCGAGAAGCTTGGAGAACAGACCGAAGTCGGGCGCGTAGAACCAGGTGAACATCAGGCCGACAACGACCTGGCTGATCACGAAGGGGAAGAAGAACAGCGACTTGTAGAGCCGGATACCGGTGACCGTCTGATTGAGGAAGAGCGCGACGGCCAGACCCGCGGGGATCGCCAGAAGATAGAGAACCAGCCAGATCAGGTTGTTCTCAAGCGAGATGTAGAAGGAATCGTCGTCGAGCAGTTCGACATAATTGCCGAGCCCGATCCAGGTCATCGCGCCGAGGCCGTCCCAGTCGTGGAAGCTGATCCAGATCGACTGAAAGATCGGAACGAGCACGTAGATCACGAACATCAGCATGCCGGGCGCCAGGAAGAGCAAAGGCGCGAGCGTCTGCTGGTTGCGCTTCCAGAAGCTGGAAGTCGATGGAACGGTGTTGCTCATGGCGGCACCTCTGAGGGAACGGGAAACGGCAACCGGATGCCATGGGCCCAGGGAGACCCATAGCACCCGGCGCAGGGAGCTCTAAGGCTTACTTGTGGATGCGGGCGCGCGTCTTTTCGAGACGCTCGAGGATCGCATCGAGACGGTCAGGCTTCACCATGAATTCCTGGAAGCCTTCCATGCCGGCCTTTGCCATTTCGGCATCGGCGTCACGATCGTAGAACTGTGCCAGCGCATAGGCGTTGGACAGCATCTCGAAACCGGCCTGCAGGAACGGATCAGCCGGCTTTTCCGACTGGTTGTTCACCGGCAGCTGGCCGAGCGTGGCGTTCATCTTCGACTGGGCAGCCGGCGAAGCAACGAAGGCGAGGAACTTCTTCGCATCTTCCTTGTTCTTCGCGCCCGACGGGATGTGGAAGGTGTCGGTCGGAGCTTCCTCGGCCATCGGGATGCCGGGGGTGATTTCCGGGAACTGCATGAAGCCGATCTGCTCTTCCTTCAGACCGCCATCCTTCATGGTGGCGACGGCGAAGTTGCCCATCAGATACATGGCTGCCTTGCCCTGCACCATCTGCGGGATGGCATCCTGCCAGTCGATCGCAGCATGGTTCTCATTGAAGTAGCCGGCCTTGACCAGCTCGCCCCACTTCTCGAACACGGCCTTTACACGCGGATCGGTGTAGGGAACCTTGCCCGAGGTCAGCTCCATGTGGAACTCGTAGCCATTGACGCGCAGGTTCAGATAGTCGAACCAGCCGCCCGTCGGCCACAGAGCCTTGGTACCGATGGTGATCGGGGTGATGCCGGCGGACTTCAGCTTTTCGCAGGCAGCGAGGAACTCCGCCCAGGTCTTCGGCGGCTCGATGCCCTGCTCGGCGAAGATGTCCTTACGGTAGTAAATGCCCCACTGGTAGTAGGTGTAGGGCACGCCCCACTTCTTGCCATCGATGGTCATCGAAGGTGCAGCAGACTTCAGCTGGTCGTTGAGGCCATTGGCTTCCCATACGTCGGTCACGTCCTCGAAGAGGCCAGCCTTGACGAAGGGCTCCATGCGGTTGCCGGCAAACCAGGCAACGACATCGGGAGCGTCAGCGGTCAGGAAGTTGCGGATGGCGGACTTGTAGCCTTCATGGTCGAAGTTGTTCCACTTGACCGTGATGCCCGGGTTGGCAGCCTGGAAGTCCGCGATCAGGTCCTCGATCGCCTTCTTCGGCGCCGGGTCGGAATGGTTCGAATTGAGAACGATCTCACCGGCAAATGCGGTGGACGACAGCAGGACGGCACCCAGAGCGATGGCGCTCAGGCTTTTGAAAAAGGTCATGTTTTCCTCCCTATGACCGGTATGCAACATATCTGCGGAGCCCTGACCCCGGATCCCGCCGGGGCAGATTTATCAGCTCGCCTTGATCATCCGATTCAAACCCGTAATAATCTACCGAGTTTTGCTGTAACTTTTCCGGGATCCTAAGATTTGGAATATGTGAAGCCCCTGCTGGCAGATGAATCCGTTCCGGTGCATCCCGATCACGACCCGCGACACCCGCTGGTCATCTTCGGCGATCACCGATTTTGTGCCGGCGAGAGCCTGACGGTTCACCGTATGGCCGGGCCACACATGCACAGCCAGATCGAGCTGAATTTCGTCCTGACGGGTCAGATGACCTACTGGTTCGATGGCCGCGAGCTGACCGTCGACGAGGGTCGCCTCTGCCTCTTCTGGGGCATGATCCCGCATCAGGTGATCGACCGCAGCGAAGGCACGCGCTTCGTCTGCCTCTATGTGCCGATGTCGGTCTTCCTCGGACTTGCCAATCTCAGCCGCTTCCGCGATGCCGTGTTTCGTGGCGCCATGATCGAGGCGCTGGAGATCCGCTCCTGGGACCGCGACATTTTCCAGCGCTGGCGCGAGGAGCTGCTGGCCGGCGACGAGAACCTGACCGAGATCGTCCGCAACGAGCTCACCGCACGGGTTCTCCGCATCGAGCGCGATGGCTGGCGTGACCTGCGCGAGGAAGGATCGGCAATCGCGAGCTTCAGCGCCAATGACAGCGAGCGCGTCGAACACATCGAACGCATGCTGCGCTTCATCGCCGAACACGCGCTTGAAAACATCTCCGCCGAGGATGTCGGCCGTGCCGTCGGCCTGCATCCCAACTACGCGATGTCGATCTTCAAGCGTGCCGTTGGCCACACCATCAACCAGGCGATCGTCCGCCATCGCCTCGACACGGCCCAGTCGCTGCTGATCTCGACCGATCTCTCGATCACCGATGTCGCCTTCGAAAGCGGCTTTGGATCGGTCTCGCGTTTCTACGAAGCCTTCAGCGAACGCTTTGTCGAGAAGCCGACCGCCTTCCGTCGTCGCATGCGTTCAAAAGGCCTGCCGCCGGCCTGAGCAACCACGCGCTTATCGAGCGGCGATCGCCGACAGTTTCGGCATGGCGACGGCAGGACACCAGTCCTGAAAACCGATGATACGCCGGACGATCTTTTCGGCATGGTTGCCGGCGATGTCGCGCAGCCTGTGGTCGAGAGTGGGATTGAGAAAGCGCTCAAGCGTGGTCGCGACATAGGCCTCTGCCTCATCACCCAGGCCATGCTGGCGAAAGCCCGGAACGACCTCTTGCGCGTAGATCGCCTCAAGCTCCGCCCGGATTGCGGCATCCGCAAGGATGTCCTTGACGCATTCCGCCTCGGGTCTTGCGTCTTTCAGCCAGCGATCGGCCAGCACCGTATGGCCGAGATTGAGGATATGCAGCTTCAGCCGCTCATAGGGCGTCAGATCGTCGACCACCTTGATTGAGGGATGCTCGCAAGGGATGGTGAGACCAGGTTGCCGCTCGATCGCCCAGATCGCATAGGGCTCGGCGATTGCCCCTGCCGGCTCGATCGGCTCGGAGACGATACGATCGACCAGCGTATTGCCCCAGATGACCCGTTCGGAAAGCCAGGCTTCGAAGGCCGGGTCCGACACATGCTGTCTGGCAAGATCGGCGATCAGGCGTTTCAGCACATCGCCATTGCGCGAAATCAACTCGCAGGGAAGAATTGTCAGAGGCCCGCCGCCGGCCGCGTAACGTGCCTTGAGCAGCGCCAGAAGCTTCATTGGGAAGGACTGCGGAACGCCGTACAGGCTGTCGCCATCGACAAGCGCATAGCCCTTGTCGCCGGTATTGGAGAGAACGACACGCGCCTCGTCGACGAAGATCCTCGTCACCTCGGCCCAGTCCGTCCCGGTCGACAGCGATCGGGCAACCGAACGGACCCGAAGCGTCTGCTCGACAGCCACCCCGTTTTCCAACCCGCGAATGATCACAGGGAAGCCCTCCGGCGCCGACAGCGCACCGATCCGCCCGGCGCGGGAGGCGTCACCGCTCGTCTGCACCACGGTGATCGCCCCCAGCGCCTTTCCCGCCTCCATGGCCTCGCTGACGAAGAGATCGGCATGCGCCTGGAGAAACCGGCTCGTGCCGAATTGCAGGATGGGCGTGTTCATGGATCAGGCGGTCTCCTGGATCGATTGCAGCAGCGTCTCGCGCGCGGATTTCAGATGCCGTCGGCAAGCCTTCTCAATTGCGGCTGCATCGCGGGAAAACAGCGCGCGGATATAGTCGAGATGCTCCTCCAACGCCCGCTGGTTGCGCGCACGGGCATTCGTCTTGTTCCACTGATAGTGATAGTGAAAGACGATCGAAATGATGTCGTAGAAGTCGATGATGAAGCGGTTGCTCGACGCCTTCTGGACCAGCAGATGGAAGCGTTCGTCGAGCTCCGAAAATTCCATGTAGCGATTGTCGATATCGGCCAGCAGCGCGTGATGCTGTGCCTCGACAGCCTTGAGCTCCGCCCAGGCGGGATGCTCTTCCGCGAGATGCACGAAGGCCGCCGCCGAGCGCAACTCGAACATTTCGCGCACTTCGGTCAGTTCAAGCGCAAATTCGCGGGTAAAGCCCTTCAGCACCCAATGGCTGTTCGGACGCTTCTCGATCAGCCCGAAGCGGCTGAAACGAATGAGGAATTCCCGCACGCTGGTCGTACCGATGCCGATCTCGCGCGCAAGCTCCAGCTCGTTGATCTGCATGCCAGGCTGCGCCCCGCCGGCGAGGATCCGGCGCATGAAGCTGCGCTCGATGATTTCCGAGAGCGAACTCGTCTCCTCGTCGGGAAAGTAATCGCTCTGCTGTGGCCTGCGCAGCACCGTCTTCGAACGCTTGTCCCAGGCCACCAGCCCGACTTCGCCGAGCCGTGTCAGAACCGCGCGCACCGTTGTCCGGCTGACGCTCAAGAGACCGCCAAGCTCCGGCTCCGAGGGAAGCGTATCCGTTTCCTCGATCAGCTTCAGCGTGCGGTTGTAGGCGTCCTTGAAGACGGTGTTCTGCTTGGCCATGGCTCTGCCTGGGTTGAAATGATGCGGGCGGGTCGATCTCTCGCCTCATGGCGCAAGACTCGGGTTCGCGCAACAGAAACCGCCGATTGCAGCGGCCCTGCCTCCTCTTGCTTTGGGTCCTGATCCTCCCGCCCCTGAATGGAGCAAATTGTTCTTTATCGATATCATACCCATTGACGAGCAACTGTCTATTGCCGATAAAAGACAAAACACAGGATCCGGTGCCACCGGACGCATGGGAGAAACATCGGGTGTCGAAACCAGCCTGCATCCTGCTTTCGCAGGACGACAATGTTGCCGTGACCACTGTTGCGATCGAAGCCGGGCACGTTCTGCCCGGCGGTGCGGCTGCAGCGGCAAAGATCGACCCCGGCCACAAGGTGGCGGTGCGCGCGATCCGCAAGGGCGAACCGGTCGTGAAATATGCCCAGGCGATCGGTCGCGCCACGACGGACATTGCGGCTGGCGACCACGTCCATTCCCACAATCTTGCCTTTGATGAAGACCGCCTCTCGGTCAGCGGACTTGCCCAGCCCGAAGCCGCAACGGCCGCAGACAAGGGCCGCACCTTCATGGGCTATCGTCGCGCCGACGGGCGTGCGGCCACCCGCAACTACATCGGCATCATCGCCAGTGTGAACTGTTCCACCACCGTCTGTCGCGCCATCGCCGATGCCGCCAACCGCACGATCCTGCCCAATTACGAGGGCATCGACGGCTTCGTGCCGATCGTCCACGACCAGGGCTGCGGCATGAGCTCGACCGGCGACGGCATGCGCACGCTGCACAGAACGATAGCCGGCTACACAAGACACGTGAATTTCGGCGGCGTGCTGATGGTCGGTCTGGGCTGCGAAGTCAATCAGCTGACCCTGTATGGCCAGAGCGGCGCCGGCGCCTCCAAGCGCCACTTCAACATCCAGGATGCCGGCGGCTCACGCCGCGCGGTCGAAAACGCCCTTGCGATCCTCAAGGAGATCGCAGCCGAAGTCGGCACGATGCGCCGCGAACCGATCTCCGTCAGCGAGATCATCGTCGGCTTGCAATGCGGCGGTTCGGATGGCCTTTCCGGCATCACCGCCAATCCGGCACTCGGCGTCGCCGTCGATATCCTGGCTGGTGCCGGTGGCACGGCCATCCTCTCCGAGACCTCGGAGATCTACGGCGCCGAACATCTCCTGCGCAGCCGTGCCGTCAACGAGGACGTCGCCGTGAAGCTCGACGGGCTGATCTCCTGGTGGGAGGCCTATGTCGCCCAGCATGGCGCATCCCTCGACAACAATCCCTCGCCCGGCAACAAGAAGGGTGGCCTGACGACCATTCTGGAAAAGTCGCTCGGTGCCGTCGCCAAGGGCGGGCGCTCGCCGCTGACCGCCGTCTACAATTACGCCGAACGCGTCACCGAACACGGTCTCGTTTTCATGGACACCCCCGGCTACGACCCCGTCTCGGCAACGGGACAGGTGGCAGGTGGCGCCAACGTGATTGCCTTCACCACCGGTCGCGGCTCCTGCTTCGGCTCACGCCCGGTGCCCTCCATCAAGCTGACCAGCAACACCGCGCTCTACAAGTCGATGGAAGAGGACATGGACATCGACTGCGGCGTGATCGCCACGGGGGATGCCAGCGTCTCCGGGCTTGGCCGCGACATCTTCGATCTGATCATCGAGACCGCCTCAGGCAAGAAGACCAAGAGCGAACTCTTCGGCTACGGCGACAACGAATTCGTGCCGTGGCACCTCGGCGCCACGCTCTGACCGCGACAACAGGGATCCGGATATCAGCATGAAGACGAGACGCATCGGCAAGACCGCCCTGGAAGTGACCGAATACTCCTTCGGAACGGCCCCGCTCGGCGGACTCTACCGGCCCTGCCCCCGCGATGTCGGGATCGCCACGCTGCAGGCGGCCTGGGATCACGGCATCCGCTATTTCGACACGGCCCCGCATTACGGCTTCGGTCAGGCGGAACGTTATGTCGGCGACTTCCTGCGCGACAAGCCGGAAGACAGCTATGTGCTCTCCACCAAGGTCGGGCGCCTGCTGGCACCCGTGCCGAAGGATCAGATCCCGAATGTCGGCTTTGTCGATCCGCTGCCCTTCAAGCTGGTCTATGATTACAGCTATGACGGCATCATGCGTTCGGTCGATTTCAGCTATGCGCGCCTCGGCCTGAACCGCATCGACATCCTCTATGTCCACGACATCGGCGTCTATACCCATGGCCGCGCGGTCAATGATCGCTATGTGAAGCAGCTGCGCGACGGTGGCTACAAGGCGCTCGACCAGCTTAAATCATCGGGCGCCATCAAGGCCTTCGGTCTCGGTGTCAACGAGGTGCCGGCCTGCATGGAGATGATGGCCGACATACACATCGACGTCATCCTGATGGCCGGCCGCTATTCCCTGCTTGACCGCTCCGCCGTCGAAGAGCTGCTTCCGCTCTGCGAGAAGCGGGGCACATCGATCACCGCCGGCGGCGTTTTCAACTCCGGCATCCTGGCGACGGGCGCCGTTCCGGGCGCGCATTTCGACTACACGCGGGCGACAGACGAGGTGCTTGCCAAGGTGCGCGCCATGGAGGGGCTCGCGAAGCAGGCCGGCAAGCCGCTGGCTCAGTTTGCCCTGCAATTCCCGCTGCACCACCAGGCGGTCGCCTCCGTCATCATCGGTACGGCAAAACCGGAAAGCCTCGACCGCAACATGGCGCTGACAACAGAAGAGCTGCCAGCCTCTGCCTTTGCGCCCTTCGACGCCCATACACTGGTCGCACCGCCGCTCGGCGATGACGCGGTCCGGGAATAGGAGCACACCATGCTGAAAGGCATTCATCCCCTGCTCGGACCCGACCTCCTGCACGCCATCGCCACCATGGGCCACGGCGACGATATCGTCATTGCCGACGGCAATTTTCCGGCATCGACCATGGGTCCGCCAGTGATCCGGGCAGACGGGGTCGGCGCCGTCGAGATCCTTGAGGCGATCCTGGCCCATATGCCGCTCGACCAGTTCGTCGACGATGCGGCCTGGCGGATGCAGGTCGTCGGCGACCCGCATGCGGTCCCGGAAATCTGCGCCGAGTTCCAGGGGGTGATCACAAGGCTGGCTGGCGACTTCCAGCTCGAAAGTCTGGAACGCTTTGCCTTTTACGAGCGGGCGCAGACAGCCGCCTATATCGTCGCAACCACGGAATTGCGGATTTACGGCAACGTCATCCTGAAGAAGGGCGTCGTTTATCCGGAAGAGGTTCACCGGGTCTGAAAAGGTCCGGAATGCCCTGAAAACAAGGGCGAAAGGGGTTTGGAGGAGACCGCTTTTGTCCGCTTGCAATCTCCAGGATGCTGGAGTAGCGTGCCTCGATAAAATGTTTTTTATCGATAAAGATCGACCTGGTTGCGTTCTGCGGGCCGATCTCACCGGAGGAACAGGACGCGTTGAGAGGAGAACCCACAATGACCATTCTGAAGAGCATGACTCGCCGCGCCCTCATGGGGATCGCAGGCGCTGCAATGATGACGTCGATGATGCCGGCCGCTTCCTTCGCCCAGGACGTGACCATTCCGATCATCGTCAAGGACACCACGTCCTTCTACTGGCAGATCGTGCTCGCCGGCGCCCGCCAGGCCGGCAAGGACCTCGGCGTGAACGTGCCGGAACTGGGCGCTCAGTCCGAGTCCGACATCAACGGCCAGATCAGCATTCTTGAGAACGCCGTCGCCGGCAAGCCGGCCGCCGTCGTCATCTCGCCGACCGAGTTCAAGGCACTCGGCAAGCCGATCGATGAAGCCGCAAAGTCCGTTCCGATCATCGGCATCGACTCCGGCGCAGACTCCCAGGCCTTCACGTCCTTCTTGACCACCGACAACGTCCAGGGCGGCCGCATCGCCGCTGACGGTCTCGTCGCAGCGATCAAGGCAGCGACTGGCAAGGAAGAAGGCGAAGTCGCCATCATCACCAGCCTGCCCGGCGTCGGCTCGCTCGATCAACGCCGCGAGGGCTTCCTCGACCAGATCAAGACGAAGTATCCGGGCATCAAGGTGACGGTCGACCGCTTCGCCGATGGCCAGGCGACGACCGGTCTGAACATGATGACCGACCTGATCACTGCCAACCCGAACATTGTTGGCGTCTTCGCCTCGAACCTGATCATGGCGCAGGGCGTTGGCCAGGCGATCGCCGAAAACAAGCTCGGCGACAAGATCAAGGTCATCGGCTTCGACTCGGATGAAAAGACCGTCGGCTTCCTCAAGGAAGGCGTTCTCGCCGGCCTCGTCGTCCAGGATCCGTATCGCATGGGCTATGACGGCGTGAAGACAGCACTCGCCGTCTCCAAGGGCGAGAAGGTCGAAACCTTCGTCGACACCGGTGCAAACCTGGTGACCCAGGCCAACATGGCGGACCCGAAGATCGACGCCCTTCTGAACCCGAAGGTCAACTGATCGAGACTTCGGCACGCGCGGCATCCGTCGCGCGTGCCGGACCGGAAACGGTAGACGCGGGAGGCGTCGGCCGCTTTCGCTGTGATTTGGGAGGAACGACATGACTTCGCTGCACGATGTGAGCCACCGGCACGATGAAGCGCCGGAACTGCTGGAGACCGATCACATCCCGCCGGGAACGCCGATCCTCGAGCTCGTCGGCCTGCAGAAGAAGTATGGCGCCGTCGAGGCCCTGAAGCCTGCGACCATCACCTTCCTCGCCGGAGAAATTCACGCCATCGTCGGCGAAAACGGTGCCGGCAAATCCACGCTCATCAAGCTCCTGACCGGTGTCATTCCACGCACTTCGGGCGAAATCCGCTGGTGCGGCAAGCCGGTCGCACTCGCCACCCCGAACGAGGCGATCAGTCGCGGCATCAATGCCGTACACCAGGAAGTCGTTCTCTGCTCGCATCTCTCCGCCGCTGCCAACATGTTCCTCGGCGACGAGATGTCATCAGGCGGCATCATGCGCCAGCGCGCCATGACGCAGGCTGCGCAAAACGTCCTCGACGACCTCGGCTTCAATCTTCCCGCCGGCGAGATCCTCGGCAACCTGACGATCGGTCAACAGCAGTTGATCGCCACCGCCAAAGCCGCGATGCGCGGTATCCGTTTCATAATCTTCGACGAACCGACCGCCTATCTGACGCGTCAGGAATCCGCCCAGCTCTTCCGCCTCATCCGCCGCCTGCAGTCGGAAGGCGTGACCATCGTCTACATCAGCCACCGCATGGAAGAGGTCTTCGAACTCGCCGACCGCGTCTCGGTCCTGCGCGACGGGACGCATGTTGGCACGCGCCTGATCGGCGAAACCAACGATGCCGAGCTGATCTCGCTGATGATCAACCGCTCGATCGAGCAGATCTACCACAAGGAAAAGCTGCCGATCGGCGCGACCATCCTGGAGACGAAGGGCCTGTCCGGCCCGGGCTTCTCGGATGTATCGCTCACAGTCCGCTCGGGCGAAATCGTCGGCCTCTATGGCCTGATTGGTGCCGGCCGCAGCGAATTCGCGCTCGGCCTTTACGGTCGCCACAAATGCAGCGCAGGCGATGTGTTTTGGGACGGCAAGAAGGTCGTCATCGACACCGAACGCAAGGCCATGGATCTCGGCATTGCGCTCGCCCCCGAAAGCCGCCGCGACCAGGGTCTCTGCCTCAACCTGCCGATCGGCCTCAACATCAACCTGCCGGTTTTCGGCCGCTTGAGCCGGGGCCTGACGATCAGCCCGAAGCTCGAAGCCGGAAACGCCGACAAGCAGATCAACGACCTGAAGATCAAGACGCCGACGCGTGCCGTGCTGGCCTCCGCCATGTCCGGCGGCAACCAGCAGAAGATCGTCATCGGCAAGTGGCTGAGCCATGGCGCGCGCCTCTTCATCTTCGACGAACCGACCGTCGGCGTCGATGTCGGCACGAAGGCGGAAATCTACCGCCTCTTTGCCGAGCTCCTGAAGCAAGGCGCAGGCATCATCCTGATCTCGTCCTATCTGCCCGAGGTCTACGAACTGTCGGACCGTCTGCATGTCTTCCGCCAGGGCAGACTGGTGGCGAGCCACGATTACCGGACGGCCTCGCATGAAGATGTGCTGACCGAGGCAATCGGCGTCTGAGACGAGATGCCCTCAAGAACAAACGACATGAAAAGACGACTGGGAGGACACCAATGAGCACCGACACCACCGAGACCAAGGTCGCGCCGAAGAGGGGCATGAGCATCCTCTTCAGCCTCACGCTGCTCGGCCTCTTGCTCTTCCTCTGGCTGCTGCTTGGTTTCGCCACCAACAGCTTCTGGACGCCCAACAACATCAGCAACCTGCTGCGTCAGGGCTCGATGACGGCAATCCTCGCCGTCGGCCAGACCTTCGTCATCATCACCGCCGGCATCGATCTTTCGGTCGGTGCCGTGGTCGGCTTTGCCAGCGTCATCATCGCCTGGCTGCTCGCAGCCGGCGTTCCGGTCTGGCTCGCCATCATCCTGACGCTGCTGATGGGTGTCGCTATCGGCATGTTCCACGCCTTCGGCATCGTCCGTATGGGCCTGCCGCCCTTCATCATCACGCTCGCGACACTCACCTCGCTGCGCGGCATCGGCCTCCTGATCACCAATGGCTCGACGATCTCGATCTCCAACGAGGCCTTCACCAATTTCGCCCGTGCCGACTTCCTCGGCGTCCCCAGCCTCTTCTGGATGGTCATCGTGGTCGCTGTTCCCGCCTATATCTTCCTGCACCTGAGCCGCTGGGGCCGCTATCTCTTTGCGGTCGGCTCCAACAGCGAAGCGGCCCGTCTGTCCGGCGTCAACGTCAACCGCACCATCTACATGGCCTATATCCTGTCCTCGACCTGTGCTGCCTTCGTCGGCATCCTGCTCGCCTCGCGCATCGGGATCGGCAATGCGACCCAGGCGGAAGGCTGGGAACTGCAGGCGATTGCCTCCTCTGTCATCGGCGGCACCAGCCTCTTCGGCGCCGTCGGCTCGGTCCAGGGCCCGCTGCTCGGCGCCTTCATTCTGGCGACGATCAACAACGGCGCCAACCTGATGAACGTCAACTCCTTCTGGCAGCGCATCATCACCGGTGCCCTGATCATCCTGATCGTCTATTTCGACCAGCTTCGCCGCCGCGGCAGCCGCTGATTTTTCCCAAGGTGGGGATGCCGCGAATGGCATCCCCTTTTTTTTCAAAACCTTGCCGGGTCACCGAAAGGAATAGGCATGAAGGCCGCATTGTGTGTTGAACCGGGCCGGTTGGAGATCGTCGAGCGCGATCCCGCACCCAGACCCAGACAGGGCGAAGCCCGCATCGTCATCAGCCATGTCGGGATCTGCGGGACCGACTACCATATCTTCGAAGGCAAGCACCCCTTCCTCGAATACCCGCGAGTCATGGGCCACGAGATCTCGGCAGTCGTCCGCGAAGCCGGCGAAGGCGTAGATCTTGCCGTCGGCACGAAGGTCATCGTCAATCCCTACATCGCCTGCGGTACCTGCATCGCCTGCCGCAAGGACAAGCCGAACTGCTGCACCCATATCCGGGTGCTGGGCGTGCATACTGATGGCGCCATGTGCGAGGAAATCACCGTTCCCGCTGGCAATCTCTATCCGGCGGACGACTTGTCACCCGAAGCGGCTGCGACCGTCGAATTCCTCGCGATCGGTGCGCATGCCGTGCGCCGATCTCTGGCGCCTGCAGGTTCAAGAGCACTGGTCATCGGGGCAGGGCCCATCGGGCTCGGCACGGCGATTTTCGCGCGGATCGCCGGCCACGAGGTGACGCTGCTCGATACCAGTTCGGAACGCCTCTCCATGGCCTCGGACCGCCTCGGCTTTACATCGGGTCTGCTCGCCGATGATCGCCTGGACGCGGCGGTCGAGAAATTGACCGGGGGCGACGGCTTCGATGTGGTCTTCGATGCCACCGGCTACCGTGCCTCGATGGAACGCGCCTTCCGCTTTGTCGCCCATGGCGGAAGCCTCGTGCTGGTCAGCGTCGTGAAGGAAGACATCACCTTCTCCGATCCGGAGTTCCACAAGCGCGAGATGATGCTGATCGGCAGCCGCAACGCCACCCGTGTGGATTTCGATCATGTCCGCAAGTCGATTGCGGACGGTCTGGTGCCGATCGACCAGCTGATCACCCATCGCACGACGCTAGACGATCTAGCGGAAGACCTGCCGCACTGGGCGCGCGAAAAGTCCGGCCTGATCAAGGCCCTCATCCGGATCGGCTGAGAACCCCGAAACGCAAAAGGCCCGAAGCGCTGCCTCGGGCCTTCTCAAGTGGATGAGCCTGATCTCAGGCCTTCTGCAGGAAGGCCGCGATCGCATCGACCTCGCCTTGCGACACCTCATGCCCGCCCTCATGCAGGAAGGTCTCGACCGATGCCCCCTGCGCTTCGAAATAGGAGATCAGACGCTCGGTGAGCGGCAGCGGGCAGATCGGGTCGCGTTGACCAGCCGTGAGCAGCGCGGAGAGCGATCCAAGCCCCGGCTGTGCCGGCGGATCGAAGGGGATCAGCGGATGCATCAGGACCACGCGGTCAAAGAGATCGGGTGCCTCGAAAAGGACGGAGGCCAGAATGTTGGCACCGTTCGAATAACCGAGCCCATAGATCGGGCGATCCGGGTTCTGCGCCTTGTGAGCGCGGATGAATGCCGCCATCTTCGCCGTGCGCTCGGCGAGATCGGCCATGTCGTAGACGCCTTCGCCGGTACGCTTGAAGAAACGGGCTGCCCCGTATTCCGAAACATCTCCGCGCGGCGAGACGATTCCCGCCTCGGGCAAAACCTGTCTCACAAGACCCGGAAACTGATGTTCGTCGCCTCCGGTCCCATGGAAGGTGAAGACCAGCGGTGCGGCACCCTGCGGTGCCTGGTGATGATGGATGTAGCTTTCGATTGCCATGATGCTTTCCTCCGCAACAGGGACGGTGCCTGAGAGTTCAGGCGCCATCCTCGCTGTGCGTTCAGTCCTTGATCGGGGTCAGATGGGCTTCGATCTGCGAGCGATACTGCTGGTAACGGGTCGGCAGCTTCAGCGCCTCACCGAGATGTGCGGTGTCTTCGTCGCGGTTGAAGCCCGGTTCGTTGGTGGCGATTTCAAACAGCACGCCACCCGGCGTGCGGAAATAGATCGCCCAGAAGTAATCACGGTCGATGACAGGCGTAACCTGGTAACCCGTGTCGAGCAGTGCCTTGCGCACTTCGAGCTGGGCGGCCCGGTCTTCGACGGCAAAGGCCACGTGATGGACCGATCCGGCACCCTGCTGGGCACGCGATGCACCCGGCAGGACTTCGAGGTCGATATAATCGGCGCCATTTCCGCCGGGGACTGCGTAGCGAACGAAGTCACCCTGTTTGTCGACCGGCTGATAACCCATGAACTTCAGGAGTTCACCCGTGGCGCCTTCGTCGCGCAGCCGCATGGTCACGCCCCGGAAGCCATGAATGCCTTCGGAAACACCGACCGGACCACCGGCAAACGGCACGCGGCTGTCGCCATCGACTTCCGCAAGGGCAAAGCCATCGCCATCCGGACCGGCAAAGCGCAGGCGGTCTTCACCGAAGAGCGAATAGGAGCCAAGCTCCTTCACACCTTCCTTCGACAGGCGTTCCTGCCAGAAGCCGAGCGTGCCCTTCGGCACGGAGAACACGGTCTCCGACACTTCGCCGGCACCGCGACCACCCTTGCCCATATTGGCAAAGGGGAAATAGGTCATGACCGAACCCGCATTGCCGACTTCGTCGCCATAATAGAGGTGATAGACATCGGGAGCGTCGAAGTTGACGGTCTTCTTGACCCGGCGCAGACCGAGCGTCTTGGTGAAGAAGTCGTTGTTTTCCTGGGCATCCGCGGCCATGGAGGTAACGTGATGCAGGCCTTTGATCTGGGTAATCATGGCTTTGATCCTTTCCCGGCACTGGCGCCGGTCTTGTTCTGTTGAACGGAATATGGGCCATGGCTTTTCTGTTGTGAACAGTTGTAATATTGCGGATATTATTTCACTGGGAGCAATAATCCGATGGGCGAACTTGAGGCGATCAGAACCTTCCTGACGGTCGCGGACCAAAGCAGCTTCAGCGCCGCCGCCCGCCTGCTCGGCATGACGCCCGCCTCGGTCACCCGAACGGTATCTAGCCTGGAGGAACAGCTCGGCGTCCAGCTTCTGCTGCGCACCACGCGCAAGGTCTCGCTCACCTCGGCGGGCGCCGCCTATGCCGCCCGCGTCGCACCGCTGGTCGAGGGCCTTGCCCGCGCCACGGAAGAAACCCGCGACCTGCAGAAGGTGACCGCCGGTTCGCTGCGGGTCTCGGCCCCGATGTCGCTCGGCATGAAGGTCCTGCCGACCGTCCTGTCGCAGTTTGCGATCATCCATCCGCGCACCAGCGTGGCGATCGAACTCTCCGACCGCTTCATCGATATCGTTCAGGAGAACTACGACCTCGCGATCCGCATTTCCGGCCCGCCGACCGACAAGTCGACGATCTGGCGCAAGATCCGCCCCGTGCCCCGGCTGCTGGTCGCCTCGCCCGCCTTCATCGCCCGCCATGGCATGCCTGTTATGCCCGAGGACCTGAGCGGGCTCGAATGCCTGAGCTATAACGATCAGCTGAAAACGGAGACCTGGGTGCTGAGCCGGCCCGGGCAGACCAGAACCATCGAAGCCAAGGGCCGTTTCTCGATCAACAACGGCGACTTCCTCTGTAAGCTCGCCACCGCAGGCGAGGGTATTGCCCTTCTGCCGCATTTCATCGTCGAGGAGGACTTGCGTGCAGGCCGATTGGTTGAGGTGCTCCCCGACTGGAGCACGCCGGAAATCTGGCTCACCCTCTACTATCCGCCCTATGAGCAGCTGCCGCTGAGGGTCGCGACCTTCTCGGATTTCTTCGAAGCCTTCATCAAGGAAAGCTGGGACGCTGGACGGAGCGCCTGACCAAGATCAGCGGTCGCGTCCGAGAAACTCGCCGATTTCCTGAGCGATGCGGTCGGTCGCGATCGGTACGTCGACCTTCTTCACCTTCTCGAACAGGGTCTCGGGGATAGCCGCCTTGCGGGCCTCGGCCAGACCCTCGAAGAAGCGCGGCGAAAATTCCGGATGCGGCTGATAGGAAAGACCCCAGTCACCGTAACGGATGACGGCATTCTCGCAGGTGTCGGTCTTGCCGACGACTTCGGCTCCCTCGGGCACAGAGATCACCTGGTCCTGATGCCAGGCGAGCAGCACCTGCTCTTCGCCCGTGTCCGAGCGCTTGTAGGTCACGGGTCCGGCGGACCAGCCGCCCTTGAACTTCTCGACATGACCGCCGAGCGCCTTTGCCATCACCTGATGGCCGAAACAGATGCCGACCATCGGCACCTTGGCCGCATGCACCTGGCGGATGAAATCCTCAAGCTTGCGGATCCATTCGTGGTCTTCATAGACACCGAACTTCGATCCCGTCAGAAGCCATCCGTCGACTTCGGTGGGGCTCTGCGGAAACTCGCCGTCAACGACGAAATAGCGCTTGAACGCGAAGTCGAAGCTGCCGAGAAGTGCTGCGAACATGTCGGCATAGTTGCCGTATTCGGACGTGAGTTCGGCGGGTGAATGACCCGTGACGAGAATGCCGATGGTCTTGGCGGTCATGTGATGTTCCTAGAGCACGCGAAAAGAGGCACTTCAGGCCTTGCGCTGTCGTCCTCTATACCAAATGTTAGTTTGATCAAATTTCAAGAGGGTGAACGCGCTTTGACAGAATTGTCCAGGCTGCGATCTCCAGCTGAACAGGGAGATGTCGGCTGAACGATGGCAAGCGACGAGCGTAAAGCTGAAGAATCGCTGAAACAGCGCGTTTACCGCACGATGCGCGCGCGCGTGATGTCAGGCGCCGTCGCTCCCGGCCTGCCGATCACCATCAACGGCGTCGCAGAAGACTTGGGCGTCAGTGCCATGCCTGTTCGAGAAGCCCTTCACCGTCTGGTTGCCGACGGCGCCCTGGAGTATCTCGACAACCGGCGCGTCCGCGTACCCGAAATGACACTCTCGAAGTTCGAGGAAATCATCGCGGCGCGAACGGCGTTGGAAACACTCGCGGCAGTCAGGGCCTTGCCACACATCGATGTCGAGCGTCTTGAGCGGTTGCAGGTCATCGATGGTCAGATCGACGATGCCTACGCGGCCGACGATCTGCTGCGCTCGACCGAACTCAACTTTCTCTTTCACCGCACCCTCTACGAGCCCGGTGCCAGCGGCGTCATTCTCGACCTGATGGAATCCGTCTGGTTGCGGCTTGGCCCCTTCATGCGGCTCGCAACCGCAAAACTCGAAGAGAGCTACCGCATCGACCGCCATGCCGAGGCCATGGATGCGATCCGCGCCAGGGATCCGATGGCCCTGTCGAAGGCAATCGAGGCCGATATCCAGGACGGTGTCGGCCACCTCGGTCGGCATTTTCTGCGCGAGGCTGCTCCCCCGCGGATTTGACCCGTTGAGAGACCCAGCCAAGCGGCTCAGAGCCGCTTTCGCAGGGCAAAACGCATCTGCTTCTCGACCTCGACCAAGGCGAAGAACACGACACCCAGTCCGACAATCAGCACTCCATCTTGCAGCGGAACGCTCTGCGTGCCGAACAAGGACTGCATGATCGGCAGATAGGTGACGGCAAACTGGGCAAGCGTCACCGAGATCACGCAGATCCAGACGACCTTTGTTCCGCGAACGGCCCGCCATGTGAGCGATGTGCCATAAATGTTGCGGATGAAGAAGACATGGAAGATCTCCATGACCACCAGCGTATTCATCGCCATGGTGCGGGCAAGCTCGATGGAATGGCCCTTCTCCAGGGCATAGAAGAAGATGCCGAAGACGGCAGCGGCGAAAAGGGCGGATACGAGCAAGACATGCCAGATGAGGTCCGCAGTCAGCAATGGCTCATTCCGCAGACGCGGAGGCCGTCGCATCGTGCCCTCTTCGGAGGGCTCGAAGGCGAGCGCAAGTCCAAGGGTGATTGCCGTGACCAGGTTGACCCAGAGTATCTGGACGGCGGTGACCGGAAGAGCCAGTCCGGCAAACAGCGCGATGATGATCGTCGTCGCCTCCCCGGCATTGGTCGGCAAGGTCCAGCTGATCACCTTCTTGATGTTGTCATAGACAGTACGGCCCTCGCGCACCGCAGCCGCGATGGAGGCGAAGTTGTCATCCGCAAGGACAAGTTCGGCCGCTTCCTTGGCCGCCTCGCTGCCCTTCACGCCCATCGCGATCCCGGCATCTGCACGCTTGAGTGCCGGAGCATCATTCACGCCGTCGCCTGTCATCGCCACGGTCAGACCGCGTGACTGGAGCGCCATCACCAGACGGAGCTTGTGGGCCGGCGACGTTCTGGCGAAGATATCGACTTCGGCGGCGGCCAGAGAAAGCGCGGCATCGTCCATCCGGTCGAGATCCGCTCCCGTCAGCACTTTCTCGGTGTTCTTCAGACCGATCAACCCGCCGATCGCCCGCGCGGTTGCGGCATGATCGCCGGTGATCATTTTCACGCGGATGCCTGCCTGATGACAATCCGCCACCGCGAGAATGGCTTCCGGGCGCGGCGGATCGATGAGCCCGACCAGACCGACCAGCGTCAAAGTGCCCGGGATGGTCTCCTGGCAAAGCGCTGTTTCGCCAATCGGCGGGAAGCCCACTGCCACGGCGAGCACGCGTTGGCCCTCCGCCGCCAGCGTCTCGACCATCCGGTCCCAATAGGGCATGTCCAGCTCGGCTGTGGTGCCGTCGGGCACGCGCTGCATGGCACAAAGACCAAACACGGCTTCGGGTGCGCCCTTCACATGGATATGATGCTGATGGTGCTCATCCACATGCAGCACGGCCATATATCGATGCGCCGCATCGAACGGAATAGCATCCACGCGCCGCCATCCCTCTGTGAAAGGATCGTGCCCACGGCCGGTTATCTTGCCGGCAAGCGCCATCAAGGCCCCTTCCATGGGGTCGCCTTCCACGCGCCAGGCCCCATTCGCCGAGTGCAGAACCGCATCGTTGCAGAGCCCGGCGGCCCGGGCAAATTCGATGAGAACCGCGTGGTCCTGAGGATTGGCGTCTGCATCGTTCCAACGCACGGCCCCGCGAGGTGCGTAGCCTTCACCGTCCACGGCATAGACATGCCGGGCCGACACGAGGCTCGCAACGACCATTTCATTGCGCGTCAGCGTGCCCGTCTTGTCCGTGCAGATCACGGACACCGATCCCAGCGTCTCGATCGCAGGCAGACGCCGCACGATCGCGTTGCGGCCCGCCATGGCCTGGACGCCGACAGCGAGCGTGATGGTCATCACCGCAGGCAACCCCTCGGGAATGGCCGCAACGGAGAGACCGACAATGGTCATGAACAGTTCACCAAACGGCAGATGCCCGACAACGAGACCGTAGACGAGCAGCAACCCCGCGATGATGAGGATGAAAAGGGTCAGCCAGCGGGCGAAGATATCCATCTGCCGAACGAGGGGCGTAGACAGCGTTTCGACGGTATCCAGCAAACCGCTGATCCTGCCAATTTCGGTTGCTGTGCCTGTGGCGACGACCACGCCACGGCCCGTACCCGTGGCAACCAGAGTGCCGCTGAACAGCATAGAGCTTCGATCACCCAGAACAGAATGCGCGGAGACCGCTTCACTTGTCTTGTCCACCGGCACCGACTCTCCCGTTAGAGCCGCTTCTTCCACCTTCAGGCTTCGTGCATCCAGAATTCTGAGATCCGCCGCGACACGATCTCCAGCTTCGACCAAGACGATGTCACCGGGGACCAGATCTGCGGCATCGACGGATGTTCGGCGACCGTCTCTGAGCACCGACGCATGCGGTGCCAGCATGACCCTGATCGCACTCATGGCGTCTTCGGCACGCCCCTCTTGCAGATATCCCACAACGGCATTGCCAATCACGACGGCAAGAATGACCCCGGTGTCGATCCAGTGCTGCATGAAGCCAGTGACGACTGCGGCACCAATCAGCACATAAATAAGTACATTATGGAACTGCAACAGGAAGCGCAGCATGGCAGGGCGCTTTGGAGCTGCGGGGAGCAGGTTGCCGCCATAAACCGTCCGACGGCGCTTTGCCTCGTCGGTCTGGAGCCCTGTAACATCCGTCGCCATGTTTGCCAGGACCTCCTGTGCTGGCAGGGCATAGGGCGCCGAGGGCGTCTTGGGATCTGTCATGCCTTATCCTTCGTGCTCATCGTCTTTTTAGGACGTACCGGCGATTGCGGTCCGAGACCCATGAGAGGCCCGACCACGCTGACCATGGTCAGAAGCATGGCGTGACGATCCCAGGCTCACCTTGATCTAAGACAATTCTGACCGCCCCCGCCGGACCTCCGGCCGTTTGAGCTCTCCAACCGGGGGCTGTGTCAGCACAGGCTCGGGCAAGGCTTGGGAACTAGAAAAGTGTCGTCTGGGCGGTCTCCCTTGACCCACCAGGCAAAACTTTGTGCCGGAAGGCGTTGGGAAGATCGACACACTTTGTCTCGGTCGGCCGGATACCGACCGGCCAACGCCTTTTCAGCACATCCGTTTCAAACCAGAGGCCGATAGACATGACGTCGCCGATTTCCCTGCTCAGCCCCGCCCAGATCCGGACACTCTCCAACCAGACCGTCAGTTCGTGGTCCGATGACGAAGTGAGCCAACTCTCGAGCGCGCAAATTGGCGCCCTGACATCGTCACAGGTGGGTGCGCTACAGACCGAGGCGATTGCGGGTCTTTCGACGTCGCAGATCAGGGCGATCGCCCCACGCTCCATCACCGGCCTGACGCTCGACCAGATCACGGCTCTCTCCACGGAAGATGTCTCCAGCCTGCAATCCTCTCAGGTCGCGGCAATGACGTCGACCCAGCTTGGAAGCCTGGATACCGCCCAGTCGGAAGCCCTGACATCAAGTCAGATCGCACGGCTGACGGCGACCCAGCTGGCTGCCTTCAGTGCTGAGGATCTGGCAACATTCTCCGGACCGGATATCGCGGCCGTCAACACGGCGGCGCTGAGGAGCATGCCGGTCCAGGTGCTCGCCGGTCTCTCGACCTCGCAGATCGCAGCGCTCCGGACCACGCAGATTACAGCCTTGACGCCGGCACAGATTGCCGGGCTCACACCTCAGCAGGCCGCCGCCCTTTCGCCGGCGCAACTCCAGACAATGAGTGCAACGCAGGTCGCGGCCTTCACGACGGATCAGCTGGGCGCGATGTCCACCACCCAGTTCGCATCCTTCAGCGCCCGGGGTATCGTCGGTTTGACGACGACACAGATCACATCGCTCGGAAACGACAAAGTCGCGGCCTTGACCACGGCGCAAATGGCGGGATTGACGTCGAGGCAGCTCGGATCTCTGACTGTCGCTCAGGTCGCGGGCTTCTCGCCGACGCAGATCGCAGCCATCAACGCCCGGGCGATCTCGGGTCTGACGACAGACCAGATCGCCGGAATGAGCCCGCAACAGACAGCGGCACTGACAGCGGCCCAGATGACGGCGCTGACCGGCACACAGATGTCGGCATTCACCGAGAACCAGCTGGCCGCCCTCACCCCCACCCAGATCCGCGCCCTTGGGGCCACGCAGATCGCGGCCTTGCCAACCGCCACGGTCGCCGGTTTCACCACCACACAGATTGCAGCACTTGTGCCGAGAGCAGTGGCAGGGCTGACCGCCGCCCAACTGCAGGCGATGAGCCCGGAACAGCTGCAAAGCCTCAGCACATCACAGATGACCGCCATGTCGGCGAACCAGGTCTCAAGTCTCTCGACTACACAGCTGGCCGCTCTATCACCGGCCCAGATCGGCGCCTTCACCCCGGCAGCGGTCACAGGCCTCACGACGACACAGATCGCATCGCTCAATCTCTCCCAGCTGGGGATGATGACAACGAACCAGATCGCGGCGTTGAAGACGACCCAGGTCGCAGCCTTGACACCTGACCAGATCGCCGGACTGACGCCGACCCAGATTCGGGGCCTGACCGGCACGCAGGTAGCAGCCATGCCGGAAGAGGCAATTGCCAGCTTCTCCGAGGAGCAGATTGCCGCACTGAACGTACGGGCTGTGGCGGGTCTGACGGTCGATCAGATTGGAGCGATGTCGGCCGACCAGCTGGACGTGCTCTCGACTGGCCAGATCACCGCTTTGAGTGCCGCCCAGATCGCAGCACTCCCGGCAGAAACGGTCGCGGCCATAACGCCCTCAAAGATTGCTGCAATCAGCGCCAAGGGCATCACCGGCCTGACGGCTGAACGTATGGCGGCTTTGGCGCCGGATCAGATCGCGGCACTGACCACGACCCAGATCAGGGCATTGAAAGCTGAGCAGATCGCGGGTCTGACAGGGTTCCAGACGGAAGCCATGACCAACGGGCAGATCGCATCGTTCAGTGCAGCCCAGCTGACGGCCCTGTCAGTCCAGGCGGTGAAGGCCTGGTCGCCCTCCCAGATCGGAGCCATTTCCCCAACCTCCATCACCGGCCTGACGACGGATCAGATCGAGGCGCTTGATGACAGCCAGATCGAAGGCCTGACATCGGCTCAGATTGCAAGAATGAGCGGTGCGCAGATTGGCGCCTTGTCCGAGGTGCAGCTGGCAGCCATCTCGCCGGCCGAGATAGCCGCAATTTCGACCAGCGCCATCTCCTCCATCTCCGCCAGCAAGATCGACAGCCTGAGCCTGGAACAGATCGCCCGACTGACGACCGCGCAGATCGCGGCGATGACGAACGAGCAGGTCGTTGCCTTCACGCCGACCCAGCTTGCCTCATTGAGCGCAACCCAGCTTCAGGCCGTCACGGCAGCCCAGATCGCCTCCTTGTCTCCGAGCAACATTGCCTCCCTGTCGCGCGAGCAGATCGCTGGACTTTCCGCGCGCACTGTTTCGGCCCTGAGCACGGATCAGATCGCAGCCCTGTCATCCAGTCAGATTGAAGCGATGACAGCGATACAGATCTCCGGTCTCACCGCTGAACAGCTAAGCGTCATGCGCAACGCGGATATCCTGGCCTTCCAGCCGACGGAAATCGCCGCAATCACCACCAGTGCGCTGAGCGGCCTCGACACAGAGACGATTGCAGCCCTGAACCTCGATCAGGTCGCGGCGCTGACGCCAGCCCAGCTTGGCGCCATGAGCGCTCAGCAGATCGGCGCACTGACCGCAACGCAGGTTGACGCACTGAGCACCAAGCAGATCGCGGGCTTGGGTGCGACCCAGGCAGCGGCTCTGACCACGGCGGCACTGGGCATCATGTCACAGGAGCAGATCGCAGCCCTGAGCACGACCGCCGTGGCAGCCCTGTCGACAACCCAGATCGCAGCACTGTCGACCAACCAGATTGAAGCCTTGACGATGGCGCAGATGGGCGCCCTGACCGCCACCCAGGTGGCGGCCCTGACACCCACACAGCTTTCCAATCTCCCGGCAGCCAAATTCGCGGCAATCGGTACGGCCGGCATTGGCGGCCTGACGTCCCAGCAGATCGCTGCCCTTGGCGCCGATCAGATCGCTGCGATGACAGCCAGCCAGCTTGGGGCCTTGAGCGCAAGCCAGGTCGGCGCATTGACGCCACAGCAGGTGACGCTGCTATCGACAACGCAGATCGGCGCCCTGACCGCCGCGCAGGTGGCGGCCCTGTCCAACGACAGTCTTGTCACCCTCACGAGCGACAAGATTGCCGCCTTGAACGTGAAGACGATACCGGGTCTGACGGCATCGCAAATCGCATCCATGTCAACGACGCAGATCGAGAGCTTGAGCCAGGCACAGATCGGCGCTCTCACGGCTACCCAGATTGGCGCCCTGTCTGCGGCCCAGCTTGCAACACTCTCGAATGCGGAGCTGGCAGCGATAGCCCCGGCGGCGATCTCGGGTCTGTCATCCGGCAATATTGCAGCGCTGAGCCAGGAACAGATCGGCGTGCTGACCGCAGCACAGGTCGGGTCCTTGACCTTCGATCAGCTGAATGCGCTGAGACCGGATCAGCTCGGGGTGATGACCCCCGCACAGATCGGCGCGTTGACCGCAACCCAGATCGCATCTCTATCGGCCGGAACCATCTCCGCGCTGACGACGACACAGATCGCCGCCTTGTCCGCAAGAGCCATTCCCGGCCTGAGCACGGCGCAGATCGCCACCCTGACCCCAAGTCAGATCGACGCGATGACCTCGGCACAGTTTGGAGCCTTGAGCGCTACCCAGCTCGCGGCCTTCAGTCAGACAGCATTGGAAACCCTGACCTCTGCCGATATCGCGGCACTCTCGCCAAGCGCCATCAGCGGCCTGTCGCCCACCATCTTTGCGTCCTTGCAGCCTGAGCAGATCTCGGCACTGACCACCGGTCAGGTCTCGGCCCTCACCTACCACCAGCTGCGAGCGATGACGCAAACCCAGTTCGGTGCAATGACGAGCGCCCAGGTCGGCGCCATGAACGCCATCCAGCTGGCGACCCTCGGCACGGATCGGATGGGTTGGCTGAGCACGTCCCAAATGGCGGCCATGGATCCCAGGGCGATTGGCGGTCTAACCGTAGCGCAGATTGGCGCCCTGACGGCGGCACAGGCTGAAGCCCTGACACCGACACAGGTCGCAGGGCTCAGTTCCGCACAGCTGACCGCCCTGGGGGCCAACAACCTCAGGACCTTCTCAACGGATGACCTTGCGGCCATCAGCCAGCAGGCCATTCCTGGGCTAACGGTGAGCCAGATCTCGAACATGACGACTGCGCAGCTCCAGGCAATCACAGCCACCCAGTCGAATAATCTCAGCCCCGAACAGATCGCCGCAATCCTGGCCGCCTACCAGGCCGTTTGATCCTTCAATCAGGAGGTCTGCCACCAGCCGACCTCCTGATTCAAATGAGATGTATATGGCGGTCGGATGATCCAGGGTCTGTCCTCCGTGACATTTATGATCTTGGATCTCGACCGGATGGCCGATAACTGGATCAGGCTATTCGATACGCCTGCAGGCATTTTTCCGCTTTCGCCTTGACACCAGGCACACCCTCACGTATGCGACGCTCGACTTAAAGCGTGGGCGAACTGCGTCTTTTGTTCTTCGCGATCCGCGAAGCTGAACCGGCGGGATCAAAGATCCCGCTCCTCCGACTGGCAAAAAGACGGCCCCTCGCAAGGGGAGAGCCGGAACGAACATGAAAGGATAAAAAATGTTCGCAGTCATCAAGACCGGCGGTAAGCAGTACCGCGTCAACGCCAACGACGTGCTGACCATCGAAAAGCTGGAAGCCGAAGCTGGTGCAACCATCGAATTCACCGAGATCCTGGTCGTCGGCGAAGGCGAAACCGCAACCATCGGCGCGCCCTTCGTGGCCGGCGCCAAGGTCAAGGCGGAAGTCGTCGAGCAGACCCGCGGCAAGAAGGTCATCGCCTTCAAGAAGCGTCGTCGCCAGAACTCGAAGCGTTCGCGCGGCCATCGTCAGCACCACACCGTGGTGCGCATCACCGACATCGTCGCTGCCTGAAGCGCGTCTAACTACAAGGTTTAAAGGAGAACTCCCATGGCACACAAAAAAGCTGGCGGTTCCTCGCGCAACGGTCGCGATTCCAATTCCAAGCGCCTCGGCGTGAAGAAGTTCGGTGGCGAAGTCGTCATTCCGGGCAACATCATCGTGCGTCAGCGCGGCACCCAGTGGCATCCGGGCGCAAACGTCGGCATGGGCAAGGACCATACCCTCTTTGCACTCACGGCGGGCAATGTGGACTACCGTACGAAGGCCAATGGCCGCGTATACGTGTCGATCATGCCGAAAGCCGAAGCAGCGGAATAAGCCGGTAGCGCTCTAAAACAGCCGGCGTCTCATCGACCCGGCTGGCCGCACCAGGTTCAGTTCAGACAAAAAGGGGAGATGGGGCGCCATCTCCCCTTTTTTCTTGTCCAACGAAGGAGACTGAACCATGCAAAGTCTGATGTTGAGGGATGACCAATCACGGTCGCCCGAAGAACAACCAAGGCCCGATCGGCCGAGGAGTGATTGCCCTGTCTTGTTGTCGCAAAGGCTCGTCCTGCGCGCACCCCACATCGAAGACATCGACGCCCTTGCCCATCTCGCCAATAACGCCGCCATCGCCACCATGGTGGCGCGCATGCCGCATCCCTACACGGCAAAAGACGCGGCCGACTTCGTGCGACGCACGAATATCGGCGAGATCGGCAAGTGCGTCTATGCCATCACGAAAGCGGACAATGGCGAATTCCTCGGTTGCTGCGCGCTGGAGCCCAATCCGGCCGACGATACCATCCTGGAAATGGGCTACTGGCTGGGGGAACCCTACTGGAACAAGGGTTATGCGACGGAAGCCGCCCATGCGCTGATCGACATGGCCTTCCGTACCCGCGAATGGGTGAGCCGCATCGATGCGCGCTGCCGGGTGACCAACATCGCCTCGCGCCGCGTCATCCAGAAGTGCGGCTTCCAATTCCAGGGCACCGGTATGGTCGGAAACCTGGCCATGGGCGGCATGGTCCCGGTCGAGTGGTACAGGCTCGACCGCAAGACCTGGCTGTCGCTGAAGAGCTGGGGGGAAATGCGATGAGCGCGATGCTGGCCGAAAGACCGGCGACAACGCCGGTCCTGCCGGGCCCCTGCCCGGTCATCGAGACGACCCGCCTGGTGCTGCGCCCGCACCGGATGGACGATGCGGATGCGATTGCCAACTCGCTGGGCGATTTCGCCGTCGCCCGCATGCTGACGCGGGTGCCTGTCCCCTATGATCGAGACGATGGCCGCGATTGGCTGAACATGGTGACATCGGGCCTGAAGCCCGACTGGCACTTCGCAATCACCCTGGATGGGGTGCATGTCGGCGTCGTCTCGCTGGAGGTCCGCCATGGCCTCTGGCACCTGGGCTACTGGCTGAACCGCTTCTATTGGGGCAAGGGCATCATGTCCGAAGCGGTCGAGGCGGTGCTCGAGCGCTTCTTCCGACGTTTGCCCGGCATCGAGATCGCAAGCGGCGCCTTTGCCGACAACCCGGCCTCGCGCCGGGTGCTGGAAGGCCGCGGCTTCCGCATCATCGGGGTGCGCGACGTCTATTCGAAGTCGCGCGGGCAGATGGTGCCGCTCGTCGAAATGCGGCTCGGCCAGACGGATTTTGCCAGCCGCAATCGCAAAGCATAGCCAGCAATACTCCGGGCGCCCGCCGCCCGGAGCTCATCCTCCCGAGAGCTCCACCCAGACCGGCAAATGGTCGGATCCCCGGGCCGACACATCCACCCGGCAGGCCTTGAGCCGGGAAACGAGACCACCACTGACAAAGCAGTAATCGAGATGCATGCGCCGCGACCCGTCCTCGCTGATCCAGCTATAGCCGCCTTCGGGACGGGCCTTCAGATGCGCCTCGACATCCGTGGGCAGGCCAGCCCTCGGCGCGCGTCCGTAATAGGCGTCGTTTCGCCCGACCATGGCGATGTATTCTGGGCTCTCCGGCTCCATGTTGAAATCGCCCATGACAAGAAAGTCCTCCGGCAGCGGCGGATCGGACACGGCGAATTCGATCGCACCTGTGAGCGCCCCGCCCTCGGACAGGTAGCCAAAGACACGCTCCTTGAGAAAGCCGATCTGCGCAATGCGCTCGTCCGGCGAGACATGGTCGAGATGGACGGAATAGACGCGCAACGCCCCATCAGGGGCATCGATGACGGCCTCGAGCGCACCCCGCTGCAGATTGAGCTTGTCGAAGGTGCGGCTGCGCGGCAGAAGCAGGTTGCGGCTGGCAAGGATCGGATAGCGCGACAACACCATGTTGCCGAACTGGAAACGTCGCTCGCGCAGCCGGCCGTCGATCACGGAGTGATCCACCAGCACGTCGCAGGCAGGACCGAAGGCTACGAAGTAGGCGGGAAACTGCGCGGAAAAGGTCTCGACAAGATCGGCATAGCCGTTCCGGCTATAGCCGCGCGTCACCTCCTGAAGGGCGATGACATCCGCATCGCGGATGCTGCCGGCAATGCGATCAGGGTCGAATCGTCCATCCTGACCGAACCCATACTGGATGTTGTAGCTCACGAACTTCACGATACTCTTTGACCTCCGCGCAAAGCGGCTATATCGATGGCCGCAACTCTCCGCGCAGACCCTGACAGAAGAATTGACGGCAGCAAGATGAAATTTCTCGACGAGGCTAAGGTATATATTCGCTCGGGCGACGGCGGCGCCGGCGCTGTATCGTTTCGGCGCGAAAAATTCATCGAATTCGGCGGACCTGACGGCGGCGACGGCGGTCGTGGCGGTGATGTCTGGGTTGAGGCCGTCAACGGCCTGAACACGCTGATCGACTTCCGCTTCCAGCAGCACTTCAAGGCCAAGACCGGCACGCATGGCATGGGCCGCAACCGCACGGGCGCCAATGGCGAAGACGTGACGCTGAAGGTTCCCGTCGGCACGCAGATTTTCGAGGAAGACAACGAGACCCTGATCGTCGACATGACGGTCGAAGGCCAGCGATTCCGCATCGCCAAGGGCGGCAATGGCGGTTTCGGTAATGCCCATTTCAAGACATCGACCAACCAGGCGCCCGATTGGGCAAATCCTGGCCTCGAAGGCGAGGAAAAGACCGTCTGGCTGCGGCTCAAGCTGATTGCAGACGCCGGCCTTGTCGGCCTGCCCAATGCCGGCAAGTCCACGTTCCTGGCATCCGTCACGCGTGCCCGGCCGAAGATTGCCAACTATCCCTTCACCACGCTGCATCCGAACCTCGGCGTTGCCACCATCGACGACCGCGAATTCATCCTGGCCGACATTCCCGGCCTGATCGAAGGTGCCCATGAAGGTGTCGGCATCGGCGACCGCTTCCTCGGCCATGTCGAGCGGACCCGTGTTCTCCTGCACCTTGTCTCCGCCCAGGAAGAAAAGGTCGGTAAGGCCTACAAGACCGTACGTCATGAACTCGACGCCTATGGCGGCGGCCTTGAAGACAAGCCGGAGATCGTGGCCCTGTCGCAGATCGACGTGCTCGACGAAGCCGAACTGAAGAAGAAGGCGACGGAACTGAAGAAGGCCTGCGGCCAGACGCCCCTTCTTCTGTCGGCCATCACCAACAAGGGCATGACCGATGCGCTGCGCGCGCTCCGCGATGTCATCGTCGCCGCCCAGGGCAATCTGCCGCTGCCGGAAAAGCGCGAGAAGAACCGCCACAAGCGGGACGAAGACGGCAGCCTGGATGAAGGGCTCGACGGAGAAGGCGACGACTGATGGCTGCCAGGCTCCGTTCGCTCTCCCGCGTCAAGCGTGTCGTCATCAAGATAGGCTCTGCTTTGCTGGTCGATCGTGGCTCGGGCATTCGCAAGCCATGGCTCGACGCGATCTCCGATGACATCGCAGCGCTAAAGGCCCGCGGCACGGATGTGCTGGTCGTCTCCTCGGGCGCCATCGCGCTCGGCCGCACAGTGCTCGACATGCCCTCGGGCGCGCTGAAGCTCGAAGAGAGCCAGGCCTGCGCGGCCGTCGGCCAGATTGCGCTCGCCCGCCACTGGTCTGAAAGCCTGTCTCGCCACCAGATCGTCGCTGGCCAGATCCTGCTGACGCTCGGCGATACCGAGGAGCGCCGTCGCTATCTCAATGCCCGTGCCACCCTCAATCAACTCCTGAAGATCGGTGCCGTGCCGATCATCAACGAGAACGATACGGTCGCGACGACCGAGATCCGCTATGGCGACAATGATCGCCTGGCCGCCCGCGTCGCCACCATGGCCGGCGCCGACCTGCTCGTCCTGCTTTCCGATATCGACGGCCTTTATACGGCGCCGCCCCATCTCGACCCGAACGCGCAGTTCCTCGACACGATCGAGGAAATCACGCCATCAATCGAAGCCATGGCCGGAGGGGCAGCGTCGGAACTGTCGCGCGGCGGCATGCGCACCAAGATCGATGCCGGCAAGATCGCAACCAGCGCCGGCTGCGCCATGATCATCGCCTCGGGCAAGACCATGAATCCGCTCTCAGCCATCGAGAACGGCGCCCGTCATTCCTGGTTTGCAGCCTCCAAGTCGCCGGTCACGGCGCGCAAGACCTGGATCGCCGGTCAGCTTCAGCCGGCCGGTACGCTTCAGGTCGACAACGGCGCTGAAGGGGCTCTCCGCTCGGGAAAAAGCCTTCTGCCGGCGGGTGTTCGCTCCGTCTCCGGCGCCTTTCATCGCGGCGATACCGTTTCGATCGTCACGATCGAAGGCCGCGAGATCGCGCGCGGTCTCGCCGGTTACGATGCCGACGAGGCGCGCCGCATCTGCGGACGCAAATCCAACGAGATCGAGAAGATCCTCGGCTATGCCGGGCGTGCCGCGATGATCCATCGCGACGACCTCGTCATGACAGAACTCGGCCAGCGGGACGCAAACGCCGGCGACCGGAAGGATGCAGCCCATGCTTGATACCGTGTCGAACCAGAATTCCGTCGATGGCCTGATGCTCGACATCGGTCGCCGCGCCCGCGCCGCGGCCCGTCCGCTCGCGATCGCATCCACCGAGGCGAAGAACAAGGCGCTGCTTGCCATGGCCGATGCCCTGGTGAAGGCCGAGGCCGAAATCCTGGCCGCCAATGCGATAGACCTGAGGAACGCCGCAGAATCCGGCGTTGCCGCATCCTTCATCGACCGCCTGACCCTGAATTCCGCCCGCGTCGCAGCCATCGCCCAATCGATGCGGGAGATTGCCGAACTGCCGGATCCCGTCGGCACCGTTATCACCGAATGGGACCGCCCCAATGGCCTGCATATCGAGCGTGTCCGCACGCCGCTCGGTGTCATCGGCGTGATCTACGAGAGCCGTCCCAACGTCACGGCAGATGCCGGCGCGCTTTGCCTCAAGGCCGGCAATGCCGTTATCCTGCGCGGCGGCTCGGACTCGGCCAATTCATCGCGCGCTATCCATGCCTGCCTGGTCAAGGGCCTCGTTTCCGCCGGCCTGCCCGCCGATGCGATCCAGCTGGTGCCGACAACCGATCGTGCAGCCGTCGGCGCGCTGCTTTCGGGCCTTGAGGGCTCGATCGATGTGATCGTACCCCGTGGCGGCAAGAGCCTTGTTGCCCGCGTCCAACAGGAAGCCCGCGTGCCGGTCTTTGCCCATCTCGAAGGCCTCTGCCACGTCTATGTCGACGGTTCCGCCGATCTCGACATGGCGAAGAAGATCGTCGTCAACGCCAAGATGCGCCGCACCGGCATCTGCGGTGCCGCCGAGACACTGCTGGTCGACAGCGCGGCGATTGCCACGCATCTCCAGCCGCTGATCGAGGCGCTGACCGAAGCCGGCTGCGAGATCCGCGCCTCCGCGACAGTGCTTCGGGTCATCCCGGGCCTGAAACCGGCGACGGAAGAGGACTGGCGTACCGAATATCTCGACGCGGTGATTTCGGTCGCCGTGGTCGACGGCATCGGTGGCGCCATCGATCATATCGCCCGCTATTCATCGAACCACACCGAAGCGGTGATCGCCGAAGATCCCACCGTCGTCGAACGTTTCTTCAACGAGATCGACTCCGCGATCCTGCTGCACAACGCCTCGACCCAGTTTGCCGATGGCGGCGAATTCGGCATGGGTGCGGAAATCGGCATCGCGACCGGCAAAATGCATGCGCGCGGCCCCGTCGGCGTCGAGCAGCTGACATCCTTCAAGTACCGCGTCCGCGGCAACGGCCAGGTCCGTCCCTGACGTGGCGGACGAGGCGCTCGCCCATCGCCATCTCGTGATGCCGCATGTCGAGCGCGGCATGGTGGTCGGCCTCTTCGGCGGCTCCTTCAATCCGCCGCACCAGGGCCATGTGCTGGTCGCCGAGATCGCGCTTCGCCGCCTCGGTCTCGATCAACTCTGGTGGCTGGTGACTCCGGGCAACCCCCTGAAAAACCGCCGGGAACTCGCCCCGCTTTCAGAGCGCCTCGCGTCCTGCGAGACCATGGCCTCCGATCCCAGGATCAAAGTGACCGCCTTCGAAAAGACGCTCGGCACCAGCTACACCGCCCGCACGCTGGACTTCATCCGCGCCCGCAATCCGCATGTCCATTTCATCTGGATCATGGGTGCCGACAATCTCGCCGGCTTCCATCGCTGGCAGCGCTGGCAGAAGATCGCCACAACCTTCCCGATCGCCGTGATCGACCGCCCTGGCTCGACGCTTGCCTATCTCTCCTCGAAGATGGCGCGCACCTTCGACTATGCCCGCATCGACGAGGAGGATGCCGGCATGCTCTGGCAGAAACGGGCGCCGGCCTGGACCTTCATCCATGGCCCCCGCTCCACCTTGAGCTCGTCGGCGATCCGCGCCGCCGCCGCCGCAACGAAAAAATCGTGAAGGCCCGATCCCGGCACCTTTTCGACCATGCCTTGAAACTTTTTCGGATCGATGCCACCTTTTGGTGGCGATCGAAGTTATGAGAATCGCAGACGTGCTGTTCTGTTATTCCAAGGAAAGGACGAACTCTGACAACAGTACACACCAAGGGACGCGCTTCCCGCGCAATCCCGAAGAGCATGGAACGTGGCGCCGATGCCGCAGCCCGTGCGCTTGAGCTGGTCCTCGCAAGCCTCGAGGACTCGAAGGCAGAAGATATTGTCTCCATCAACATTGCCGGTAAATCGGCGCTGGGCGACTACATGGTGGTCGTGTCCGGACGCTCGAACCGTCATGTGACGGCGATCAGCGAACACCTGATGTCCGACCTCAAGGACGAAGGCCTGGGCTCTGCCCGCGTCGAAGGCCTGGAGACCGGCGACTGGGTGCTGATCGACACGGGAGACATCATCGTGCATGTGTTCCGACCCGAAATCCGCGAGTTCTACAACATCGAAAAGATGTGGGCCGCTCCGGACATCGAGGATCGCCTGCACTGAAAACGGCCGGCCGTCTGATGGACGGTCCCGAAGCCGGATTGACACGGCGGGTCTCTTCCTGCCGATAGAGATGGTTTTGTGACCTGAACCAGGGACTGCCCGCATGAAGATAGGCATCTATGCCGTGGGCCGGCTGAAAGCCGGGCCGGAGAAGGAACTCGCGTCCCGCTATCTGGACCGCTTCGCCAAGGCCGGACCGCAATGCGGCCTGGAATTCACCCGCTCGGTTGAGCTGAATGAAAGCCGCGCCGGCAATGCCGACACGAGAAAGCGCGAGGAAGCCCAAGAGCTTTCCCGCCAGATCCCCGACGGCGCGCTCATTGTCGTCCTCGACGAGCGCGGCAAGGCCTTTGACAGCGCCGAATTTGCGAAATTCGTCGGCGATGCCGCCGATAACGGCCAGCGCGACATGGCCTTCGTCATCGGTGGCGCCGATGGCATCGACCCGGAGCTGCGTGATCGCGCCCGCCTCGTCCTCAACCTCGGCAAACTCACCTGGCCGCACCAGCTGGTCCGCATCCTGATCGCCGAGCAGCTTTATCGCGCCGTGACCATCCTGACGGGACATCCCTATCACCGCGTTTGAGCGCATCGATGCCGATCGGCGAGCAATGCTTTGCCTTGTGCGCAAATCAGCGTATTTTCGCCGCCGAACCGGATAGAGCCATTGCCCACCCTTGTCCAAGACATTGCAGTCCCCCTGAAAGGCGGCCGCCGGAAGGCCGGCTTCGCCCTGGCCTGCGTCATGGCAGGGCTGCTCGCTCCGACAGTCCCGCTTTCGATCCATGCGCAGGAGGCGGAAGCGCCCCCGGCCCCCGGGTCGAGCACGCCAGTCGGCGAAACGACCGGAGCGCTGCCCACCGCTGCGATGGAGACCGGCGATCGACGCGTAGCCCAGGCCGCTGCACCCGACCCGGCACTGGAGCTGCGGGCCAAGCGCGACCAGGTGAGTTCCGAACTGCAGGAAATCGCCGCCAGCATGAAGCTCTCGGAAGAAAAGGCGAGCGAGCTCGAAAAGAGCATCGCGGAGCTGGAAAAGACCTCGGAAAGCCTGAAGACGGCACTGATCGAGTCCGCCAAGCGTCGCAAGGACATCGAAAAGCAGATCAGTGAAGGCGAAAAGCGGCTCGCCGATATCGGCCTGCGTGAAGATCAGATCCGTGGCTCCTTCAGGGAACGCCGGGCCGTGCTTGCGGAAGTTCTGGCCGCTCTCCAGCGCATGGGGCGCAACCCGCCGCCGGCCCTGCTCGTCAGCCCCGAGGATGCGCTGGGCTCGGTCCGCACCGCCATTCTGCTCGGCGCCGTCGTGCCCGGCATCCGCCACGAGACGGACAAGCTGGCCGCCGATCTCGAAGAGTTGATAGCGCTCCGCGACGCCGGCAAGAAGGAAATGGATGGCCTGGTGGCAGCCATCGCCAACCGCCAGGAAGAAGAGCGGCGCATGGATCTGCTGGTGGCGGAAAACGAGCGTCTCGCCCGCACCAATTCCCTGCAGCTGCAGGCGGAACGCAAGCAATCGGAAGCACTTGCCGAGCGGGCCTCGACCATGGAAGCGCTCATCCGTTCGCTTGAAAGCGAGATCACCTCGGTGCGCCAGGCAGCCGAACTTGCCCGTGCCGAAGAGGCCAAACGCAGCCAGATGAGCGAGGAGCAGAGGGCCCGCGCGCTGGAGCTTGCCCAGTCTGGACTGCCCGATAAAAACCGTATTGCGCCAGCATATCCTTTCTCTGAACTGAAGCAGAAACTGGACTTGCCGGTTGCCGGCGAAACCCTGCGTCAGTTCGGCGATCCGGACGGGACAGGCCACCAGGCACAGGGCATCGTGATTGCCTCGCAGCCCGGCGCTCTGGTTACCGCACCGGCGGATGCATGGGTGGTGTTTGCTGGAAATTTCCGAAGCTACGGCCAGATGATCATTCTGAACACGGGCGACGGCTATCATATGGTACTGTCCGGTATGGACCGGATCAGCACCAGCCAGGGCAAGTTTGTGCTCTCCGGGGAGCCGTTGGCGACCATGGGTGAGAAAAGAGTGGCAAGTGCGACAGCATTCGCGCTGGAAACCGATCGGCCAACTCTTTACATTGAACTTCGGAAAGACGGTAAACCGGTTGATTCCCGTCCCTGGTGGGTCGGAGGCGATTCTGGAAAGGCACAGAATGATACGTAGGGTCTCTCTTCTTCTCGTCGGCGCACTGATGGGCGCAACCGCGATGAGCGTCATCTATTCCGCAGGTGTCCCGGCCCAGGCGGCGGGTGCTTCCACCTACAAGGAATTGTCAATCTTCGGCGACGTCTTCGAGCGCATTCGCGCCCAGTACGTGACGCCGCCGGATGAGAACAAGCTGGTCGAAAGTGCCATCAACGGCATGCTGACCTCGCTTGATCCGCATTCGGTCTACATGAACGCCAAGGATGCGGCGGACATGCAGACCCAGACGCGCGGTGAATTCGGTGGCATCGGTATCGAAGTCACCATGGAAGAAGAGCTCGTCAAGGTCATCACCCCGATCGACGACACGCCGGGCGCCAAGGCCGGCATCCTGGCCGGCGACTTCATCTCCGAGATCAACGGCGAATCGGTTCGCGGCCTGAAGCTCGAGGAAGCCGTCGAAAAGATGCGCGGTGCGGTCAACACGCCGATCAAGCTGACGATCCTGCGTGAGGGCGCCGACAAGCCGCTCGAAATCACCGTCGTTCGCGAAATCATCCCGATCCGCGCGGTCAAGTCCCGCGTCGAAGGCGATGTCGGCTATCTCCGCGTCATCTCCTTCACCGAAAAGACCTATGACGACCTGGAAGCTGCGATCGAGAAGATCAAGAAGGAAGTCCCAGCCGATAAGCTGAAGGGCTATGTTCTCGACCTCCGCCTCAATCCGGGCGGTCTGCTCGATCAGGCGATCTACGTCTCCGACGCCTTCCTGGAGCGTGGCGAAGTGGTCTCGACCCGTTCGCGCGATCCCCAGGATACCCGCCGCTTCAACGCAACTGCAGGCGACATCACCGATGGCAAGCCGATCATAGTGCTGGTCAATGGCGGCTCGGCATCGGCATCGGAAATCGTCGCCGGCGCCCTGCAGGACCTGAAGCGTGCAACCGTGCTCGGCACCCGCTCCTTCGGCAAGGGCTCTGTCCAGACCATCATTCCGATGGGTGACAAGGGCGCGCTGCGCCTGACGACGGCGCTCTACTACACGCCCTCGGGCAACTCGATCCAGGGCACGGGCATCGAGCCCGACATCAAGGTCGAGCAGCCGCTGCCGGAAGAGCTTCAGGGCAAGGTTCGCACCGAAGGTGAATCGGCACTACCAGGCCACATCAAGGGCCAGAACGAAAACGAGGAAGGCTCGGGCTCTGTGGCTTACGTGCCGCCGGAGCCCAAGGACGACGTGCAGCTCAACTATGCACTCGATCTGCTGCGCGGCGTGAAGACCGATCCGGCCTTCCCGGCCGATCCGCAAAAGGCTGCCTTGCAGTAATCATCTGATCCGACCGCCCGCGTATCCCTGATGCGCGGGCGGTCGTTTTGCATCCGCTTGGCGGCATCACTGGAAGTTTCGCATGGACCTGCATGCACCGCTCGGTCGGGAGCGAAAGGACAGATCCCAGGGCAAAAGTCGCTTTGGCCTGTCCAAGGTCACCTCTGCCTTTGCCGTGCTCACACTGGTCGGCCTCTCCGCCTGGACCTCACTGTCTCCGACGGCACTGCGCAGCGAACCGCCGATCAATCTCACCCCTCGTCCGCCCGAAACGGCTGTTGTCGCAGAGGACACGGCAGAGCGCCGCCCAACCGATCAGCCGGCGGGCATTTCGACCAGCGGCCCGAACGATGGCGCCGTGCTCCGTCGCACCACCACGGCCGATGGCAATGTCGTCACCACCTTCAGCCCCAATGCCCGCACCGGTCCGGTCGTTATCGGGAACGCCCCGACGCAGGACCCGAGGCTTGCCGGCCAGCCCAATGAAGACCTGATCGAATTGACCGATGCGGGCGAGCTTCCGACGGTCTCCGCCTCGGGTCTGCGTCCGGTGGATTTTTACGCGCGCCCGTGGTCGGGTGCGCGAGGAACCCGCATTGCCATCGTCATCGGCGGGATCGGCCTCAGCCAGACCGGCAGCCAGATGGCCATTCGCGACCTGCCCGAAGATATCACGCTTGCCTTCGCCGCAACCGGCAACAGTCTGCAGCGCTGGATGCAGGAGGCCCGCCGCAAGGGTCACGAGATCGTGCTTCAGGTGCCGATGGAGCCCTTCGACTTCCCGGCCAATGATCCCGGGCGCGGCACGCTGCTGACGGAAAAGTCGGCGGCGACCAACATCGCCAATCTCCATCAGGCCATGGCGCAGATCACCAATTACACCGGCATCATGAACTATATGGGTGCCCGCTTCCTCTCCGACGACAAGGCCATGGATCCGGTGATGCGGGATATCGGCAAGCGCGGCCTGATGTTCCTCGACGACGGCTCGACGGCCCGTTCCCTCTCGGGCGATTTTGCCAAGGCCATCGGTTTTCCGCATGCCTTTGCCGACGTGATGATCGACACGCAGGTTGATCGCCAGGCGATTTTGGCCAAGCTGGACGAACTGGAACGGATCGCAAGGCGCAACGGTCAGGCAATCGGTGTCGGCGCTGCCTTCGACGAAACCATTGCAGCGGTCGCCGAATGGCGTAATGAAGCGGTTGCCCGCGGCATCGAATTCGTCGGCGTCTCCGCGCTCGCCAATGAAAACAGACCTTGAGGATATCATGACCGAGTTCCAATCGACCAAGCCCAAGGTGAAGGCCGAAGACCTGCCCTATCGCCCCTGTGTCGGGATCATGGTGCTGAACCGGGAGGGTCTTGTCTGGTCGGGCCGACGCATTCCGGAAGGCAATTCCGAATATGACGGTTCGCCGCAGCTCTGGCAGATGCCCCAGGGTGGGATCGATCCGGGCGAAGACCCATTGCCGGCCGCCATGCGCGAACTTTACGAGGAAACCGGCATCAAGACGGTGTCGCTTTTGGCCGAAGCCAGTCGCTGGATCAATTACGACCTGCCTGCCGAGCTGATCGGCATCGGCTTGAAGGGCAAGTTCCGCGGCCAGACCCAGCGCTGGTTCGCCTTCCGCTTCGAAGGCGACGAAAGCGAGATTGCAATCAACCCGCCGCCGGGCGGGCACGAAGCGGAATTCGACGCCTGGGCCTGGAAGCCGATGCAGGACCTGCCGGGTCTCATCGTGCCCTTCAAGCGCCGCGTCTACGAAGAGGTCGTCGCCGAGTTCGCCCATCTGGCAGGATGAGCGAACCTTTGGCCAGGATCAGGCCCCGCTTGCGATATCAAACCCTTCATCGGCCCAACCTGTCATCCCGCCGATCATCACCTTGACCCGACGCCCGAGCAGCGCCAACCGAAGCGCCGCCCGATCCGTGCCGTTGCAATGCGGCCCGGCGCAATAGACCACGAACAGCGTGTCCTCGGGCCAGTCCGCCATCTTCCGCTCGGTCATCTTGCCATGCGGCAGGTTGATGGCGCCGGGCACATGCCCCCGCTCGTAAAGCTTCGGTCCGCGCACGTCGAGAAGCACGAAATCCGCCTCGCCGCGGCTCATCACCTCATGCACATCCCAGCAGTCCGTCTCGAAGGCGAGCCGCGCCTGATAGTGCTGCGCGACGAGGACGGGATCGGCGGCGGGAATTTCACTGACGGGACTTGGCATGGCGGACTCCTTTCGAGGTTTGACGACAGGAGCTTGCCTTTTCTGGGGAATTCAGAAAACTGGCGTGAATGACAACATGCGTAAAGATCACGCCAATGACGCCAGCATCACCTTTCCTATCCTCGCCGCTGACGGGACCCCGCGTCGTGACGCTCGCCTATGACGGCCTCTGCACCTTCGAATTCGGGGTTGCCGTTGAGGTCTTCGGCCTTGCGCGACCGGAAATGGGAGAGCACTGGTATCGCCACGCGACAGCCGCGATCGAGCCGGGGCCGCTGCGCGCCGCCGGCGGTCTGACGGTCAGCGCTTCCGGCGGGCTGGAACTCTTGGCAGAGGCGGATCTGATCGTCGTGCCCGGCTGGCGCGGGATCGACCAGCCGGTCCCAGCCTCGTTGATCGAGGCGCTGCGAGCGGCCCATGTCCGGGGCGCACGCCTGATGTCGCTATGCTCCGGCGTGGCGGTGCTGGCCGCGACCGGCCTCCTCGATGGCCTGAAAGCCACGACCCACTGGCGCTATGCCGACACGATTGCGCAAAGACATCCCGACGTCCATCTCGATCCAGATGTGCTTTATGTCGACGAAGGCCAGATTCTGACGGCCGCCGGCAGTGCGGCCGGCATTGATCTCTGCCTGCATGTCGTCCGCCACGATTTCGGCACCGAGGCCGCCAACAGCGTTGCCCGTCGTCTTGTGGTCCCACCCCATCGGGAAGGCGGACAGGCACAGTTCATCGTCAAGCCTGTGCCACAGGAGCGCGAAGGACAGCGGATAGGCCCGCTGATCGACTGGATCGAGGCCAATCTGCAGCACGAGGTGACACTCGCCGAAATGGCCGCACGGGCGGGGATGAGCAACCGGACCTTCCAGCGCCGCTTTCGCGACCTGACAGGCCAGAGCCCCGGTGAATTCCTCATGACCCGCCGGCTGCGCCACGCCTGTGACCTGCTGGAGCGCAAGGCAAGCCTGCCGCTCGACGACATCGCGATTGCTTCGGGCTTCGGCACACCGGCAACGCTCCGCCATCATTTCCGCACGCGGCTGCAAACCAGCCCCGCCGCCTACCGGGCACGGTTTGGACACTCGGGCTGAAATCCCTGGGATGATGAGCCGAAATCAGCGATCGGCAGCCGCGGCCTCTTCGGCGCTTTCCTCGATCCTCTCCATGTCGTCATCGGACAGACCGAAGTGGTGACCGATCTCGTGGATCAGCACATGGGTGATGATATCGCCCAGCGTTTCCTCGTTTTCGGCCCAGTAGTCGAGGATCGGCCGGCGATAGAGGATGATGCGGTTCGGCATCATGCCGGTTTCCATCGAAAAACGCTCGGAAATCCCGCGTCCTTCGAACAGGCCGAGCAGGTCGAAAGGCGTCTCGAGCGCCATGTCTTCGAACACTTCATCGGTCGGGAAATCGGCGATCTCGATGATGAGATCGCGGCTCAGGTCGCGGAACTCCTGGGGCAGGTGCCCGTAGGCCTCGATCGCCAGCGACTCGAATGTGCTGATCGTCGGGGCGTGCCGTTCGCGCCAATCCTCGCTCTGGTCTATGCGGGCCATGAGTACTCCTTACTGCCGGCAGATATAGGATGTTTGCGAGCGTATTTCGAGAGTGAATTCAACCGAGGAATAAATTCTTATCTGAATCCGGTTGACTCTTTTAGAAAGCTCTGGAATCCATAGGGAACAAATAGAGAACAATTCATCAGGAGAGATCGTCATGGGCGAGAGCCCTCAGGCGCGCGAGACGCTTTTTGCCTTGCGGGAGGCGATTGCCCGGATCGAGGGAAAGCCGGACCATGCCGCACGCCTGACAGCCCAAGGCACGGCTGACAGATCGGCATCCGTCCATTCGGACGGACAGCGTGAAAAGCAGGATCTCTTCGACACACTGATGCGGGACATGCTGGCCCGCGGCACATTGCTGGAGCTGCGCGGGCAGAAGCTGCAGCAGGCAGGGAGCGTGACAGGTCTCGGTCTGGCCATGGCCCTGATGGCGGCGGAAACGAAAGGCGTCGGCCGGCAAAGGCTGCTCTTCATCGCCGATCCCCAGGTGGTGCGCGAAGCCGGCCTTGCCTATGCCCCCGGCCTCCTGGATTTCGGCCTGACCTCCTGCGCCCTGGTGCATGCCCTGCCACGCCGCATCGAGGATGCGCTCTGGCTCGCCGAGGCAGCCCTTGCCTCGCGCGCCTTTTCGACCGTGCTTCTCGAAGTGCATGGCAATCCGAAGAAATTCGGCCTCACCGAAAGTAGGCGCCTGAGCCTCAAGGCGCGAGCCACCGGTGGCAGGCTGTTGGTACTCCGCCAGGCCGGCGAAGAAGAAGCATCGAGCGCCCTTCTTCGCCTGTCTGTCGAACCCGCGCCGGCGGCGGCGCGCCATCTTGCCGACGGGTCCCTGCTGGGCGGCAGCATAGGATCCCCCGTCTTTCGCATCACCCTTGAAAAATCCCGCATCCCGGGCTCACCCGAACTCATTCTGGAGTGGAATTCCGATGACCGCCGCCTTCGCCTTTTCGAACAGCTCGCACCCTCAGGCCTCGGATCGCCGCATTCTGTCGCTGTTTTTCCCAAGGCTCCCGACCGATCGCATCGCCCGGCGTCGCTGGGGTCTCTCATGGCGTTTACCCCCCGGCTCGACCGCGCATCCTGAGCGCGCGCCGCTGGTCTGTGCCGGCCGCTCGGCCAATAGCATGCGCATCACGGCGCTGGATGAAAGCGCCGAAGGCTTCGGTCTGCGAACCGGCCAGGGCCTGGCGGAAGCCCGCGCCATCTGTGCAAACCTCGACGTGGTCGAGGCTGATCCCGCCGCCGACCGCGCTCTGCTCGATGCCATCGCCGACTGGTGTGACCGCTATACGCCGCTGGTTGCCCTCGACGGCGAAGACGGCCTGATGCTGGATATCACCGGCTGCGCCCATCTTTTCGGCGGTGAGGAGAGGCTGATCGAGGATGTCGATCGCCGAATGACGGCTTTCGGTCTTGCTGTCCGCATCGCGGTCGGCCCGACACCGGGTCTCGCCCGGGCCTGCAGCCGCTTTGACGGCCCACGGCGCGTCACTCCCACGGAGGCAGTGTCGGCGCTTTACCCCTTGCCGATCTCGGCCCTGAGGCTCGACCCGCAGACGGTGATGAACCTCGCCCGTGTCGGCCTGAAGACCATCGGTGACATCATCCCTGCCCCGCGCCCTCCGATCACGCGTCGCTTCGGCCCGGAACCCATGCTGCGTCTAGACCAGGCACTCGGACGGGAAGGAGAGCCGATTTCGCCGAGGCGGCATGTCCCCATCTTGTCGGCCGAACGACGGCTTGCAGATCCGATCATGACCGAGGATCAGATCCTCGATATAGCCGGTCGTCTCGCGGCAGGTTTGAAGGTCTCGCTCGAAGCCCGGGGGGAAGGCGGGCGCTTGTTCGAACTCCTGGTCTTCAGGGTCGATGGAAAGGTCTTTCGCATCGAGATCGGGGCCTCCGCACCCTTGCGCGATCCCGTCCGTATCAGGGCTTTGTTCCAGGAGCGGCTTTCCGTCATCCACGATGATCTCGACGCAGGTTTTGGTTTCGAACTCGTCCGGTTGAATGTTCTCCTGAGTGAGCCTTTCGAAGTCCGCCAGGCAGCCCTCGAAAGCGAAGAGGATGGCCGGGAAGACCTCACACGCTTCCTCGACCAGGTGACGGCCAGGCTGGGCGAGCGGGCACTTCGCCTTCCCGTAGCCCTGGCCAGCCATTGGCCGGAGAGAGCATCGATCCACGCACCGGCCGCCGATGCACTCAAGACAACGGATCTTGCCGTTTCGTGGCCTCAGATATCCCTTAGGCCGGTGCGCGCCCTCCGGCCCTTGCGCCTGCTTCATCGACCGGAAGAGGTCGAGGTCATGTCCGTCGTGCCGGACGGCCCGCCGGCCAGCTTTCGCTGGCGCCGTGTGCAGCGTCGCGTCGTCAGGGCGGAAGGTCCCGAACGCCTCTCGCCGGAATGGTGGGTCGACGGCGAAGAGGCCCCGCCACGGGACTATTTCCGCATCGAGGACGCCGACGGCCAGCGCTTCTGGCTCTATCGCGAGGGTCTTTACGAACGACGCACGGTGACGCCGAACTGGTTCCTCCAGGGTTTCTTCGCGTGAAGCGCGGACCGTGACGATGAAACCGTTTTACGAGATCGGATTGCGCAGCAACTTCTCCTTTCTGGAGGGAGCCTCCCATGCCGAGGAACTGGTGGAACGAGCCCTTCTTCTCGGCCTCTCGGGTCTCGGCCTTGCCGATCGAAACACCGTGGCCGGGGTGGTGCGCCTACATGCGGCCGCCAAACTGAACGGCCTCGAATTCCGGCCCGGTGCCCGTCTTGCCTTCGACGACGGCACGCCCGAGCTTCTCGCCTATCCGATGAACCGCAGGGGATGGGGCAATCTGTGCCGCATGCTGAGCGAAGGCAATCTGCGCTCGAAGAAGGGGGTCTGCACGCTCTGGGAAAGGGATCTGCTGGCATGGGACAAGGACATCCTCTTCGTCGCCATGCCGCCTTCCATGCCTGGGAAAACCGATGTCGACGCCTTCGAGGCAAGCCTCTCATCCATCCGTCATCGGTTGGGGGATCGTCTGTATCTGGCGCTCGTGCCCCGCCATGACGGTTTCGACGAAAAGACGTTTGCGGAACTCAACGGAATTTCCAGGCGGCTGCGGATCCCGCTGATTGCCACGAATGACGCGCTCTATCACGCCCCGGACCGAAAACCAGTAGCCGACGTGGTCGTCGCCATCCGCGAGCATGTCACGATCGCCGAAGCAGGGCTTCGACTGCATGCCCATGCGGAACGGCACCTGAAGAGCCCGGCCGAAATGGCCCGTCTGTTGCGCGCCTGGCCGGAAGCTCTCGACAACAACGTCAATTTCTTTAGCCGGCTTAAGTTTTCTCTGGATGAACTGTCACACCAGTATCCAGACGAGATCTTCGATGGCGAATCTCCAGCCCTGGCCTTGCGGCGGCTGACCTATGAAGGCGCCAGCAGACGCTATCCGGACGGCATTCCGCGCAAGGTGCTCGGCCTCCTCGATTACGAACTGAAGCTGATCGCCGAGAAGCGCTACGAACCCTATTTCCTCACCGTCTACCGCATCGTCTGCCATGCGCGAAAGGCAGGCATCCTCTGCCAGGGGCGCGGCTCGGCCGCCAATTCCGCCGTCTGCTTCTGCCTTGGCATCACCGAGGTCGACCCGCAGAAGACGACCCTTCTGTTCGACCGTTTCATCTCCACCGAACGCGACGAGCCACCGGATATCGACGTCGATTTCGAGCATGAGAAGCGCGAGGATGTGATCCGCTTCATCTATGACACCTATGGCAAGGAACATGCCGCCCTGACGGCGGCCGTGATCAGCTACCGCGCCCGCTCTGCCGGCCGCGAAGTCGCCAAGGCCTTCGGGCTGTCGGAAGACGTACAGTCGGCGCTGGCCGGATCGATCTGGGGCTGGTGGACGAGCGATTTCACCGAGGAACAGGCGAATGCCGCAGGCCTCGACCTCAAGGATCCGACGACCCGCCGGGTTCTATCCTATGCCCAGGCCATGCAGGGTTTCCCACGCCATCTGTCGCAGCATGTCGGCGGCTTCGTCATCACCCGCGACCGCCTGGACGAAGTCGTCCCGATCATGAACACGGCCGATGGGCGTTTTATGGTCGAATGGGACAAGGACGATCTCGACACGCTGAAGATCCTGAAGATCGATGTCCTGGCACTCGGCATGCTCACCTGCCTTGCCAAGGCCTTCAAGCTCCTCTCCGCCCATTATGGCGTCGAGGAGACCCTCGCCTCGATCAACGAAGACCAACGCCCCGAAGTCTACGACATGATCTGCCGTGCCGATACGATCGGCGTCTTCCAGATCGAAAGCCGGGCCCAGATGAGCATGCTGCCGCGATTGAAGCCCCGCGAATTCTATGATCTGGTGATCGAGGTGGCGATCGTCCGGCCCGGCCCCATCCAGGGCAACATGGTCCATCCCTATCTGAAGCGACGGGAGGACAAGCTCGCCGGCCGTCCGATCGACTATCCGAGCGATGAACTGCGCACGGTTCTCAAGCGCACGCTGGGTGTCCCCCTCTTCCAGGAGCAGGCGATGCAGATCGCCATCACCGCTGCCGGCTTCACCCCGGGAGAGGCCGACAAGCTGCGCCGTGCCATGGCCACCTTCCGCCGCACCGGCCAGGTCTCGAGCTTTCAGAAGCGCATGATCGAGGGCATGGTGGCCAATGGCTACGATCCGGATTTTGCCGCCCGCTGCTTCAGCCAGATCGAAGGCTTCGGCGAATACGGCTTCCCGGAAAGCCATGCCGCCTCCTTCGCCCTGCTGGTTTATGTCTCCTGCTGGTTCAAGGCCTTCTATCCGGATGTCTTCTGTGCCGCGATCCTCAATTCCCAGCCCATGGGCTTTTATGCCCCGGCGCAGCTTGTCCGCGATGCGCGCGAACACGGCGTCGATATCCGTCCCGTCGATGTCAACCATTCCGCCTGGGATTGTCTTCTGGAAGGAGACGAGCAGGAGAAAGGCGCCTTCGACCCTGCCCGCATCGCCAGCCGGCATCGATCCATGACATCAGTCATTCGCTCGAAAAAAGCGGTCCGCCTCGGCTTCCGCCAGATCAAGGGCGTGCCGAAACAGGCCATGGATCATCTCGTTGAAAGACGCGGCACCGGTTACGATTCCATCCGCGATCTCTGGCTGCGCACACGGCTGCCACGCGCAGTCATCGAGAAACTCGCCGATGCGGATTGCTTTTCCTCACTCGGACTGAACCGCCGCGATGCCCTTTGGGCCGCCCAGGCGCTCGATGGGGATGCGGCGGTCGAAGTGCTGCCCCTCTTCGAAAGCAGCCCTGAGGACGATCTGCAGCGCGAAACGGAGATGGTCCTGCCCCGCATGCTGCCCGGCGAAGAAGTGTTGAGCGATTACCGCAGCCTGACCTTCTCCCTGAAAGCCCATCCCGTCTCGTTTCTGCGTGACGCCATGCAGCGGGCGGGGCTGAAATCCGCAGCCGATCTCGAAACCCTTCCCCATGGCGCCAAGGTGGCGGTTGCCGGCCTGGTGCTGGTCCGCCAGAGGCCGGGTTCGGCCAAGGGGGTTATCTTCATGACACTCGAAGACGAAACCGGAACGGCCAATGTGATCGTCTGGCCGAAAGTCTTCGAGCGCTACCGCCCGATCGTCATGGGAGCCCGGCTGGTCACTTTGCGCGGGCGTCTGCAAAAGGCGCACGGGGTCATTCATGTCGTCGCCGGCCACCTGGTCGATGCAAGTTCCAGGCTCGGCCTGCTGCTGGAAGACCTGAAGAGCTTCGAAACGCTCGCCCATGCCGACGAGGTGCGCCGTCCGGGTGTGGATCAACGCCAGGCGAAACGGGAAAAGCCTGCCCGCACGCCTCTGCCCGCCGCCCCGCCGCCCGGCCATCCCCGCCGCAGCGCCATGGCGGATCTCATGCCGAAAGGACGGAATTTCCACTGACAGGCTTGATTTGCCGGCGATCACATCTGACGCGCCTGCGCGATTTTTCTTGACAAAGGGCATCTGGTTTAAGAGAAAGACGACAGTGAATGTCATGTTTGACGAGTGCCCGACCATGCTGGTCTGCAGCTGCAATTACATCACCGACAAGGACATCAAGGCCGTCATCACCGAGATGCTCGATGAAGACTGTTGGCAGCTGATCGTCCCCGGCAAGGTCTACCATGCCATGGGCAAGCGCGGTCGCTGCTGCGGCTGCTTCCCCAATGTCGTCGATCTCATCATTCGCACCACCGAGGAATATCACGCCGCGCGCCAGACCGAGGAAACCAAGGTCATCAATTTCATGGAACGGCTGAAGCAGTTCCACGAAGAGCAGAAGGCCGCCCTCGCCGAGCGTCGTCAGGCGATGATGGTTGCAAAGCGCGCTGCAGGCTGACGCCTCACCTCAGAACAGACCGCCACATATTCCAGCTCGAAATTCCGAAGCTTCGGTCATAAGCGCTGCAAAGACAGGGCACATAACGCGTTGTGCATCCTGTCATGAATGTTTCACGCCATTCTCCAGAATTAGAATCCTTCTAAAAAAGGCTCGACAGGTCAAAACACCGGCGCTAGAGTTGTATCATTGATTTCACACAAGGGACGAACATCATGAAGGGTGATCCGAAGGTCATTGAACGGCTCAACGAGGCGCTGTTCCTCGAACTCGGCGCGGTCAATCAGTACTGGCTGCACTACCGCCTGCTCAACGATTGGGGCTACACGAAGCTCGCCAAGAAGGAGCGGGCCGAATCGATCGAGGAAATGCAGCATGCTGACAAGATCATCGACCGGATCATCTTCCTCGAAGGCCACCCGAACCTCCAGACGGTAGCCCCGCTGCGCATCGGCCAGAACGTCAAGGAAGTGCTGGAAGCCGACCTCGCCGGCGAATACGACGCCCGCACCTCCTACAAGGCCTCGCGCGACATCTGTTATCAGGCCGGCGACTACGTCTCGATGAAGATCTTCGAACAGCTGCTGATCGACGAAGAAGGCCATATCGACTTCCTCGAGACCCAGCTCGAACTTCTCTCCAAGATCGGCGAAGAGAAATACGGCCAGCTCAACGCCAACTCCGCCGACTCGGCAGAGTAATCTCCTCGAACGACCCCTATGGAAGCCCCGTTCGCGGGGCTTCTTTTTTGGCCGCTTATACCAAGTGTCAATGATAGGAACCGATAGGATGGCTTATTGCGGGTCTCTGGCTAGACGCGGCGCGCCGGGCGATGCTGTCGCATCGGCCAAGCGGCGCAACAACGCCAGGGGCCTGCAACAAGCCACCTTTGGTCGGCTTCCCGCCCGTTCTGGCGTCGTCGAGCTCCTTGACCGATGCGCAAGCATCGCTCTTCGGACCTCTCCTAGCCAGAAAGGGCGGTCGAGCCGATCCTATGGGTTCCTATCATCGACACTTGGTATTAGAGGCTGATGCTGATTGCCCCGCCGGCCACGACGACGCAGGCGAGAAGGCGTCGCAGGGTCAGCGGCTCGCCCAACAGCAGCGCTCCGATCAGGACGGCAAAGACGACGCTCGTCTCCCGCACCGCCGTGACAAGACCTGCCGGTGCATAGGCATAGGCCACCACCACCAGGCCATAGGCCAGCATGGCCAGCACGCCGCCCCCGACGGCCTTCCAGGTCACCGGCGATTTCAAATCGATGACAAGACCCCGGCGGGTGATCACGAAGGCGATCGTGATCATCAGGCCAAAGAGGAAGAGAACCCAGAGCGCATAGGCCGCCGGTTGCTCGACCATCTTCACGCCGCGCGAATCCACCGTCGAATAGCAGGCAATGATCAGGCCCGTGGCGAGCGCAAACAGGATCGAGGATGTGGCGGCTCTCGTCTTGCCGAGCGACAGGCTCATGATGCCGGCCGCGATCATGACGACGCCGAGCGTCTGCCACGGCCCCAGAACCTCTCCGAAGAACAGGAAACCGCCAAGCGTCACCAGGAGCGGCACGGTGCCACGCACGATCGGATAGACCTGGCCAAGCTCTCCATGGCGATAGGCAGCGACAAGGAACAGGCTATAACCCACCTGCAGGCCCGCCGAGACCAGAATATAGGGCCAGGCGGCCGCCCCGGGGACCGGCAGGATGAAGAGAAAGGGCAGGCAGATGATGCTGCCCGCAAGGCTCATCACCGTGATCGACCACAGCCGATCCGCGCCCGTTCTCAAAAAAGCATTCCAGCTCGCATGCAGGATAGCGGCAAGCAGCGCGAGGCCGACGGCAACCGTGCTCACGACCGCTGCCTGCGGGTCGAGAGGGGAAGTTCGTGGATGTTCATGAGAGACCTGTGCGCCGCATATGACAGTTTTGTGACAGCGCGACGATAGTCGCTTCACCTGTGTTTGCAACCGGCGGCCAAAAAGAAACCGCCCGCTGTGTGAGCGGGCGGTCGATCTCGGTTCAGGTCAGTTCTTTGACTTAGTGAAAGTCGCGGATATCGACGAAGTGGCCGGCCACCGCGGCAGCGGCTGCCATGGCAGGCGAGACAAGATGCGTGCGGCCCTTGAAACCCTGACGTCCTTCGAAGTTGCGGTTCGAAGTCGAGGCGCAGCGCTCGCCCGGCTTCAGGCGGTCATCGTTCATGGCAAGGCACATCGAGCAACCCGGCTCGCGCCAGTCGAAACCGGCTTCCTTGAAAATCTTGTCCAGGCCTTCGGCTTCCGCCTGTTCCTTCACAAGGCCGGAGCCCGGAACGATCATGGCGGAAACAGTGGAGGCCACCTTCTTGCCTTCGACAACCTTGGCCACGGCGCGCAGGTCTTCGATACGGCCATTGGTGCAGGAGCCGATGAAGACGCGGTCGATCGCGATGTCGGTGATCTTCGTGCCGGGCTTCAGGCCCATATAGTCGAGCGCACGCCACTTGGAAGCGCGCTTCGTCTCGTCCTGGATATCATCTGGGTTCGGAACGACGCCCTGAACCGAGACGACGTCTTCCGGCGACGAGCCCCAGGAGACGATCGGCGGCAGATTGGCGGCATCGAGAACGACGACGCGATCGAAATGCGCGCCTTCGTCGGACTTCAGCGTCTTCCAATAGGCGATCGCCTGTTCGAGGGCTTCACCCTTCGGAGCGCGCGGCTTGCCCTTGATGTATTCGAAGGTCTTTTCATCCGGCGCGATCAGGCCGGCGCGGGCGCCACCTTCGATCGTCATGTTACAGACGGTCATGCGGCCTTCCATTGACAGCGCCTCGATCGCCTCACCGGCAAATTCGATGACATGGCCGGTACCGCCGGCCGTGCCGATTTCACCGATAATGGCGAGGATGATGTCCTTTGCGGTGACGCCTTCGGGCAATTTCCCGTCGACGCGCACCAGCATGTTCTTTGCCTTCTTCTGGATCAGCGTCTGGGTCGCGAGCACGTGCTCGACTTCGGACGTGCCGATACCATGCGCCAGCGCGCCGAAAGCGCCATGCGTCGAGGTGTGGCTGTCGCCGCAGACGATGGTCATGCCCGGCAGCGTGAAGCCCTGTTCCGGACCAACGATATGCACGATGCCCTGACGCTTGTCGGAGGCCGAGTAGTATTCGACGCCGAATTCAGCCGCGTTGTTGGCGAGCGCCTCGACCTGGATGCGGCTTTCCTCGTTCTTGATGCCGAGGTGGCGATCCGGCGAAGTCGGCACGTTGTGGTCGACAACGGCCAGCGTCTTCTGCGGCGCGCGAACCTTGCGGCCGGCCATGCGCAGACCTTCGAAGGCCTGGGGGCTCGTCACTTCATGCACGAGGTGACGGTCGATGTAGAGGAGACAGGTGCCATCGTCCTGGCGATCGACGACGTGGTCGTCCCAGATCTTGTCGTAAAGGGTGCGAGGTGCGCTCATGGGTGAGTTCCATCCAGACTGAAGTAACGGGATTTCTTGAAGTGTGAGGTCTTATCGCGCCGGTTGTCCGGTCGCAGGAGCTCAGCCGCGAAGGCTCGCCAGGGCCCCTTGAACGCGCGCGAAAAAGCGTGCCGGCAGACGCTTGTGGTCCTGCAGCACGATAAACTGGTTCGCGAGGCATCCGAATTTCGATCCCATGCGCGCGGTCTTACCAGTTTTCGAGGATGTCGGCAATTGCTTCGCGCCGGCTCTGACATCCGCCTGTCATGAAGCAGTCGTGCAAGCATGCTTGATCGTCGTCAGAACCCGATCGCCTTGCTGGAAACCGCGCCATGAACGAAGACATCCATCGCATCAAGACCGAAATCCTCGACAGCTTTGACGAGGAACTGGAGCAGCAGCTGGACGAGGAGCGGCTCGATCAGCTCGTTGCCGACGGCATGGCGGAACAGACCATCGACCGGCGCGTCTACTTTCGCGAGCTCTTCCGCCTGCAGCACGAACTGGTGCGTCTGCAGGACTGGGTGCAATACAAGAAGCTGAAGATGGTCGTGCTCTTCGAAGGCCGCGATTCCGCCGGCAAGGGTGGGGCGATCAAGCGTGTCACGCAGCGGCTCAACCCGCGCGTCTGCCGCGTCGTGGCGCTACCCGCACCGACCGAGCGCGAGCGCAGCCAGTGGTATTTCCAGCGCTACGTCCAGCATCTGCCGACGGCTGGCGAAATGGTCCTCTTCGACCGCTCCTGGTACAATCGCGCCGGCGTCGAGCGGGTCATGGGCTTCTGCACGCCGGATGAACTGGAAGAGTTCTTCCGCTCGGTCCCGGAATTCGAGCGCATGCTGGTCCGCTCCGGGATCATCCTCGTCAAATACTGGTTCTCGATCACCGACGAAGAACAGGAATTCCGCTTCCGCATGCGCATCAACGATCCGCTGAAGCAGTGGAAGCTGTCACCCATGGACCTCGAAAGCCGGATTCACTGGGAAAGCTATACACGCGCCAAGGAAGAGATGCTGGAGCGCACGCATATCCCGGAGGCCCCCTGGTGGGTCGTCCAGGCCGTCGACAAGAAGAAGGCGCGGCTCAACATGATCGCCCATCTGCTGAAGCAGGTGCCATACGAGCATGTCCCGAAGGAACCCGTGGAGCTACCCGCCCGGGTGCGCAACGCCGACTACATTCGCCATCCGGTCCCGGCCGAAATGTATGTGCCCGACATCTATTGAGGCGTCATGAGGGGCGTGCTTCGCCCGGCTGCCCGAAGAAGAGGTGGCTGAATGCGGACGGTGGAAGCTGTCCGGTCGCCTCGAAATACTTTTGGAGCACCAGCAGGGAAACCTTGCGCTCGGTTGCCCGGTCGCAGAACGACGCCACATAGGCGTTTGCATTGGCGACGATCTCCCGCGCCCATCGCGGATTTTTCTCAAGACTGGCGATCTTGTCTTCAAGGTCGCTGAAATCCGGGCGCAGTTCGACGAAGTGGTAGTCCGGGATCAGAGCGCCCTCCATGAACCAGGTCTCGAAACGCCCCCTCGGCATCAGGCAGACGCTGCCAGAGGCCATGATCCACTTGAGATTGGTCGCAACGTCATAGCCCTCTATGGAGATGATGTAGCGATAGCCCATTTGTTGTCTGGGGCTGAGGAAGTCTTTGGGCGCCAACCCCTCGACTGTTTCTCCGACCTGACCCACATCGGCGAACGGGCTCGTTCGATGACGTTTGACCAGCTCGATGCGCAGCGGATTGTTCGGCGCCCCGCGCCAGACAGCCAGCGGTTTCTTATCTTCCCAGGGCGTATCGTCCGTGGTGATCCGGAAATGCCGCAATTTGTCGAGATTGAGCAGCACCGAATTTGCATTCTCCACATCGGTTGGCCTGCTTTTGACCAGGCATGGAGAATTCGGAACCGAGGTTACGTCACCGAAAAGATAATTGACCTTCAGGCGATGGCGGAAATAGCGCAGATACTCGTCGAGATCGAGATAATATCGGCTCTGACCTCGGTCTATCGCATCCAGTCTCACGCCGGTTATGGCGGCATCCCGCTCCAATTTGTTGTAATAATTGGCTCGCCGCATAAGCTCGGCAAGTTCAGGCGCACCTTCAATCTCGCGCAGGATCGCCCGGCTCCGGCGCACGAACCACTCCCTCGGCAAGACATGTCGGGCGATCCCCGCAGCATAGTAACGGACACGATTGAAGGTGGTTGCAGCGCGGTCCAGATTGGGAAGCCTCATCCACGACGCTCCCGCATGCGCTTTTCGAAGCCTCGAAGCAGAAGCGAAAGGCCGATGGTCAGCACAAGATAGACATAAGCCACGATCGAATAGGTCTCAAAGAAACGGAATGAACCGGACGCATAGACCTTGGCCATCTGGGTAATGTCGGCCACGCCAAGCACGGAGACCAGAGAGCTGTCCTTCACCATGGCGACGAAATCGTTCGAGAGCGGCGGAAAGATGACCCTGATTGCCTGCGGGAAGACCACCAGTCGGAAACGCTGGCTGCGGCTCAAGCCGAGAGCCTTGGCGGCCTCGATCTGCCCCTTGTCGATGGACTGGATACCGGCGCGGAAGATCTCGGCGATAAAGGCCGAGTAGCCGATCATCAAGGCGATGATCGCGCGCCACATCAGGGAGACGTCGCGCACGACCATGGCATCGAACAGACCTGCAGAGATCAGCGGCGACATCACCAGATTGTAGAGCGCAACAAAGCCCGGCGCCCCGACAAAGGCGATGTAGAAGAGCAGCACGATGATCGGAATGCCACGCACCACCTCGACATAGAAGCGGGCGATCTGGCGAAGGACAAGACTGTCGGACATACCCAGGAGAGCGATCAGCAAACCAAGGGCCGTCGCAAGCGAAAAGCCAACAAGAGTGACGAACACGGTCACCCAGAGGCCCTTCACGACCGTGTTGAAGACCTGGGCATAGAGATCGCTGACAAAGATGACCCCGGCCAGCGCAACCGCAAGCAAGACGAAGGCGACCAGCCACCAAGGCCGGTCGCCCTTCTGATCACCCTGTGGAAGGGTCTGGAATGCCATCAGTCACCCGCCTTCAGGTCGCAGGGACGCCGCTGGCTCATTCGCCCATCTTGTAGTCGAGGAACCACTTCTTGTTCAGCGCATCGATCGTGCCATCGGCCTTCATCGAGGCAATCGCGGCATTGACCGGAGCAACGAGATCCGAGCCCTTCGGGAAGATGAAACCGAAGTCTTCCGAGCCAAGCGCGCCGCCGATCAGCTTCAGACCGCCATTCGAGGCATCGACATAACCCTTGCCGGCCGTGCCGTCGGTGAGCACGACATCGACGTCACCCGTCTTCAAGGCCTGAACGGTGGCACCGAAGGTTTCGAACAGCTTGATGCGCGGATTCTGCTCGTTACCATCAAGGATCTCGTAGACCGCCGTATAGAAGGGTGTCGTCCCCGGCTGGGCGCCAACCAGACCATCCGCGAACTCAGCGAATGTCTTGGAATCCGTGAAGCGGCTTTCGTCGCCACGCACCAGCATGAACTGCTCGGAGCGCATATAGGGATCGGAGAAATCCACCTTTTCCTTGCGGTCTTCCTTGATCGTGATCCCGGTCATGCCGATCTGATACTGGCCGTCGGAAACGGCCTGGATCATCGCATCCCAGGACGTATTCTGATACTCGACCTTGAAATTGAGCCGCTTTGCGATCTCATTCATCGCATCATATTCCCAGCCGATCTGCTCGCCTGATTTGGGATCGACGAACTGCAGCGGCGGATAGGCGTTTTCCGTCACGACGACAACGGTTTTGCCGCCGAGATCCGGCAGGCCTGTGGCATGGGTGGCAACCGGCAAGAGCGCGAGGACAGAGAGACCGGCAAGGACAGCGCGGCGAAACAGCATGGAAATCTCCCGAATTGTGGCAGCGCACAGTGTCACATCTTGTTCGGGGATGGCAAGCAGGTGGCTGAGCGAAGAGGCCTTGTTCGCTGGGCCGCAAAGCTTGCGCACCTGGTTCTGAATTTCAAACCAACTCCGAAAAAACTGCCTTCTTTTCCGCTGACTGGCGAACTCCTATTTTGGCCGGCATCGGCCGTCTGAGGCCATCCGCCATTTAAGGAACCACAATGGCCTTCACATCCAAACATGTTTTGCTTGCCTTCGCCCTGATCACCGGGGCTATGACCCCGCTCGCCGCCTCAGCGCAGGAACCCGTCGTTGCAGCTGTTGACAAGGAAGCCCTGTTCACCAGCCCCGATCCGCAGCTCCATGCCAACAAGCAGGTGGTTTATCATATCATGCGCGACTTGCTGGAAGCGGGCCATTGGGACAAGGCCGACCAGTTCCTCACTGAACGTTACATCCAGCACAACCCGAACGTACCCTCGGGTCGCGATACCGTGGTGCAATTCTTCACGGAAGTGCTTCAGGTCGAGAAGAAGCCGATCCCCGAAAAGCTATCGACGCCCGTCGCCTTCGTAACTGCCGAGGGCGATCTCGTCACTGTGGCGATTGTGAGGGAAGAGAAGGACCCGAAAGATCCGTCGAAGACCTACACCACGACATGGTATGATACGTGGCGGATTGTTGACGGCAAAGCCGACGAACATTGGGATTCGGCCGTCAAGGAATAAACAGAAAACGGGCCGCTCTCCCATCGAAAGCGGCCCGTACTTCAGTTGAGCTTATACACAACGGCTCAGAAGGTCGCCGTCTTCGGATCCGGCCCGATGCGGGCACCTGCGTCATCCAGGCCGTTCAGCTTGGCAAGATCTTCGCTTGAGAGCTTGAAATCGAAGACCTGGAAGTTTTCGACGATGCGCGACGGTGTGACCGATTTCGGGATGACCACGAGACCATTGTCGATGTGCCACCGGATGATGACCTGTGCCGGCGTGCGCCCAAGTTTGTTGGCGATCTCGGCGATCACCGGATGACCGAGCAGCTTGCCCTGGCCGAGAGGGCTCCAGGACTGAGTTGCGATGCGGTGCTTGTCGTGGAATGCGCGGGCTTCCCGCTGCTGGAAGTCCGGATGCAGCTCGATCTGGTTGATCACCGGAACGATACCGGTTTCGGCAACGATCTTCTCGATATGCTCCGGATAGAAATTCGACACCCCGATCGACTTGACCCGTCCGTCTTCCTTCAGCTTCAGGAAGGCTTTCCAGGTGTCGACAAACAGGCCGCGATGCGGCGACGGCCAATGGATCAGATAGAGATCCACATAGTCCGTGCCAAGGCGCTTCAGGCTGGCGTCGAACGCGCGAAGGGTCTGGTCGTAACCCTGCTCGGTGTTCCAGAGCTTGGTCGTGAGGTAAATCTCCGAACGGGAGATTCCGGACTGACGGATGCCTTCACCGACACCCTCCTCGTTTTCATAGACTGCCGCTGTATCGACATGCCGATAACCGGCGTCGAGAGCGGCCTTGACCGCAGGAGCGGCTTCATCATTCGGCGTCTGCCAGACGCCAAGGCCCACCTGGGGAATGCGAGCGCCATCATTCAGGGCAATATAAGTTTGTTCTGTCATTTGCTGATATCTCCGGATCGGAATGTGTCTGCGCTGAAGCGCGAAACCGGTGGCAGGGGCGAAGAGGAAGATGTGCCGTCCGCGTTCTTCTATTTAGGCCGCCAGGGCATCGATGAAAGAGGACAGACAGTCAAAATGCCTGAAACTGCGATCAGAGAACCTGAAGCAGGGTCCTTGAGCTAAGATGCGGGAGCAGCCGTCGCATGTCGCTAAGGCTGATGGCCACGCACCCTTCGGTCGGTGTGTAGCCGGGTCTGGCAATATGAAAGAAGATGGCGGAGCCGCATCTGCGCCGGCGACAGCGGAAATTCCAGTCGAGAACGAGGCAAACATCATAAAGCTCGTCAGCACGCGCGAGTTTTTCGTGGCTCGGGCCGAACGGCGCCCGCACCGGCCGATTGTAGTTCGGGTCGCTGACCGCGTCACACCAGAGCATGTCGGTGCGCGATCGGCGCATGGCAAGCGGCGTTGCCGGCAGCGGTCCTCGATCGCCGCGCCGATAGCCGAACAGGATCGGCATGACGGCGATCGGGGTTGCGCCATCCCCCTCGCGCTTGCGGCTTGTGCGGCCGCTGCGCCCCAGAGCGGCGCGAAAGATCAGCGAGCCCGCCTGCAGGATAGCCTGGCATTGATTGCCGGGCCGAGGTCGAACCAGAAGCCGATTGACTGCCTTTCCAGCCTTTTCCACCGGAGCCCGCCTCTTGGTCACGACTTTTTGCCTTCTTCGTGAATATTGTTGTATTCATAGCCCTTAAACGGCTGCGAGTTAGGCTTACATGCGGTGTACTTGGGCAGCAAGACCCGAGGATGGGACCAACCTGGAAGGATGACGGATGACGACGCGGACCATTCTGCTGGTAGATGATGACGACGATCTGAGGCAGATCCTGGTCGAGCAGCTCTCGCTCTATGAAGAGTTCTCGCTCCTGCAGGAGAGCAACGCCACCCGCGCCATGCAGACAGCCAAGACCGCCCAGGTCGATCTGATGATCATGGATGTGGGCCTTCCCGACATGGATGGACGGGAAGCCGTAAAGCTGCTGCGCAAGGGCGGCTTCAAGTCTCCGGTGATCATGCTGACCGGGCACGATACGGATTCCGACACGATCCTCGGCCTTGAGGCAGGCGCCAACGATTACGTGACGAAGCCGTTCCGCTTCGCGGTTCTGTTGGCCCGTATCCGGGCGCAGCTGCGCCAGTTCGAGCAGAGCGAAGACGCGACGTTCGGGGTGGGTCCCTATCTCTTCAAGCCGAGCCAGAAGCTCCTGACCACGGAAGACGGCAAGAAGATCCGCCTGACCGAAAAGGAATCCGCGATCATCCGCTATCTCTACCGCGCAGGCCAGAAGGTGGTGACCCGCGATATCCTGCTGGAAGAAGTGTGGGGCTACAATTCGGGCGTGACGACCCATACGCTGGAAACCCATGTCTACCGTCTGCGCCAGAAGATCGAGCGCGATCCGTCGAACGCAGAGATCCTGGTCACCGAAAACGGCGGCTACAAGATCGTTCCCTAAAACCGTGCATGCATTGCTGCGGGGATGAGGCGGGCCGACGGGTCGTCTTCATCCCCGTTTTGCGTTATGCACGGACCACGGCCGGAGCAGCGAGTTCAGGCCGATCGGGAAAACGCCATGTCACTCAGCGACGATATCGAGCTTCTGTCGGCCCTGCCGCTCTTTTCCGGCCTGGACAAGGATCAGCTCCGGCTGATCGCGTTCGGCGCAGAACATCGCCAGGTGGCTACGGGTCAGGCCCTGTTTCGTGAGAAGGCGCCGGCGGAGTGCGCCTATGTGATCACGCGCGGAGATATCGAACTCTACGTCATCGGACGCGACGGCAAACCGCATCGGGAGGCCCGCGTCGGGCCCGGCGTGATGCTCTCCGAGCTCGCACTGATCACCATGGTCGAGCGCAAGTACACGGCAGTCGCTGTCGACGACGTCGATGTCATCAGGATCACGCGCGCCCTGTTCCACCGCCTGCTGGAAGAGTATCCCCAGATGGCGCGCCAGGTCGAAGGCCGCATCAAGCAGTCGCTTGCCGCCCTGATCGATGGCGCAGAAGCCATGGCACCGAAGTTCTCCTGAGCGCCGCTTTAAACAGCCGACTGTCTATCGCCGGCTATCAAGCCTGAAAGTAAGCTGTCACTGGAACGTGGTCAGAAGGCTGGTTCCAGCCTCTGGCTTCCTTGAGGACATCGACACGGGCCAGCAGCGGCGCAAGATCAGCCGACGACCAGATATGGTCGAGACGCCGGCCACGATCCGCAGCCGCCCAGTCCTTCGCCCTGTAGCTCCACCAGGTGTAGAGCTTCTCCGATGCCGGGACATGCTGACGCATGAGATCCACCCACTTGCCCTGCCGCATGATGTCGAGCAGGCCTTCGGTCTCGACCGGCGTGTGGCTGACGATCTTCAGCATCTGCTTGTGCGACCAGACATCATGCTCCAGCGGCGCGATGTTGAGATCGCCGACAAGGATCGAAGCGGTGTTCGGCTCAGCCTCGGCAGAAAGCGCCTTCATCTCCTCGACGAAATCCAGCTTGTGGCCGAATTTCGGGTTCACCTCGCGGTTCGGTTCGTCGCCCCCGGCCGGGACATAAAAATTGTGCAGCCGGATGCGCCGGCCCGCCCACTCGAATATCGCCGAGATATGGCGGCTGTCGCCGACGCCGCAATAGTCTTGCCGATGATCTTCCGCCAAGGGCAGCTTCGAGCAGATCGCCACCCCGTGATAGCCCTTCTGCCCATGGATCACGATGTTCGAATAGCCGAGGGCTGCGATCTCTTCTGCCGGGAACTGGTCGTTCTGGCACTTGATCTCCTGCAGGCAGAGGATGTCAGGGTTCACCCTATGGAGAAAATCCACCACGATGGGCAACCGCAGCCGCACCGAATTGATGTTCCACGTGGAGATTGCAAGGCTCATGGGCGATCCCTTCCTGTCCATCCTCGCCTCTTAGGGGATTTGCCTCCCCCTGAACAGGAAAAGGCGGCGCGCCCTGTCGGACATGCCGCCTTCTCCACAATGAGATTGGACCAGGATCAGCCGCGCTTCTGGCTATGCACTTCCGCATAGGGAATTTCGAAGACGCTCGGGTCGAACTGCACGCCGTTCTGAACGTTGAAGATCATCACCGACGTGTCCTTCTTCTGCACATCCGTGATCGTCCACTGGCGCAACTCGAACGACTTCGGATCAAACATCAGGGTAATCGTCGAATCGCCGAAGATCGTCCGGTCACCCAGCACGATCGTCGTCAGATCCGCCTCCTGCTTGACATCGCGCACCATCTGATTGCCCAGATCGATACGCTCCGACAGCAACAGGCTGAGCGGCGTCTTGTTGAGGGGGTAGAGATCCCAGGTCTTCAGCTTGGTGTTGCCGATGACGACATTCTTGCCGTCCGAGATCACGCGCATCGGCGACGGCTTTTCGTAGTTAAAACGCAGCTTGCCGGGCCGTTCAATGAAGAACTTGCCGCCCGTCTGCTCACCGCGCGGACCGAATTGGACGAATTCGCCCATCATGGTCTTCACGCTGGAGAAATGGTCGGCGATTTGCTGGGCGGCTCCCGTTGCGGCGAAGACAGGAAATGGCATGGCTGCACAGGCCATCACTGCTGCCGTCCCAAGCACGAACTGGCGACGGCTGGCCATCAACGGCTGCTGGGCGTCGCGTTCTGTCATCTGTGTCATGGTGTGCTCCTTCATATGCTTTCGGTTTCGCCGAAAAAGGCGGCGGCTTCATGGCCATTAATGCCCCTGCCGCTGCGGCAACTCGTCTTGAGGTCCTGTTGTTCCATCAACGGACCGTCTGGCGCTCACTCTTCCGTCGGCACCAGGATCTCGCGCTTTCCGGCATGGTTTGCGGGGCCGATAATGCCCTCTTTCTCCATACGCTCGATCAGCGAAGCGGCACGGTTATAGCCGATCCCGAGACGACGCTGCACATAGGAGGTCGACGCCTTACCGTCGCGCAACACGATGGCCACCGCCTGATCGTAAGGATCGTCCGATTCGCCGAGATTACCGGTTCCAACAGGGCCACCACCGTCTTCGCCATCTTCATCGTCGTCGATGGTGATCGCCTCCAGATACTGCGGCGATCCCTGGGTTTTCAGATAGGCGACGATCTCCTCGACCTCGTGATCCGAGACGAAGGGGCCGTGGACACGCTGGATGCGCCCGCCGCCGGCCATGTAGAGCATGTCGCCCATGCCGAGCAGCTGTTCGGCGCCCTGCTCTCCAAGGATCGTGCGGCTGTCGATCTTCGACGTGACCTGGAAGGAGATACGCGTCGGGAAATTGGCCTTGATCGTGCCGGTGATGACGTCAACGGAGGGGCGCTGGGTTGCCATGATCACATGGATGCCGGCTGCACGGGCCATCTGCGCCAGGCGCTGGACCGCGCCTTCGATATCCTTGCCGGCCACCATCATCAGGTCGGCCATTTCGTCGATGATCACGACGATATAGGGCAGCGGCTGCAGGTCGAATTCTTCCGTCTCGTAGATCGCTTCGCCCGTCTGGCGGTCGAAACCGGTCTGGACCGTACGGGTCAGAACCTCGCCCTTTTCCAGGGCCTGAGCAACACGCGCGTTGAAGCCATCGATGTTGCGTACGCCGATCTTCGACATCTTCTTGTAGCGCTCTTCCATCTCGCGGACGGTCCATTTGAGCGCAACGACAGCCTTCTTCGGGTCGGTAACGACAGGCGAGAGCAGGTGCGGAATGCCGTCATAGACGGAGAGTTCCAGCATCTTCGGATCGATCATGATCAGGCGGCACTGCTCCGGCGTCATCTTGTAGAGGAGCGACAGGATCATCGTGTTGATGGCGACCGACTTACCCGAACCCGTGGTCCCGGCGACGAGCAGATGCGGCATCTTGGCGAGATCGGCGATCACAGGTTCGCCGCCGATCGTCTTGCCGAGTGCCATGGCAAGCTTCGCCTTGTTGCCGTCGAAATCGCGGGAACCGATCAACTCGCGCAGATAGACAGTCTCGCGGGTCTGGTTCGGCAATTCGATGCCGATCGCGTTGCGGCCGGGCACGACCGCGACACGGGCGGCGATCGCGCTCATCGAACGGGCGATGTCATCTGCAAGACCGATGACCCGCGACGACTTGATGCCCGGTGCGGGCTCCAGTTCGTAGAGTGTCACCACGGGACCCGGGCGGACATGGATGATCTCGCCCTTGACCCCGAAGTCGTCGAGCACGCCCTCGAGCAGACGGGCATTGTGTTCCAGAGCCTCTGCCGAGAGCGTCGCGTCGCGGGTCACGGCCCGCGGTTCGGCCAGGAGGTGGACGGAGGGCAGCTGGAAACCATCCGGCCGCAGCAGCGATCCCTGGGCATCGCGATCGACACGCGGGCCGGGCTTCGGCCGGGCGGCGGGTGAAGCAACGCGCGCCGAGGCGGCACCTGCCTTGGCCGGTGCCGACCGAACGCCATCACCGGACAGGATGCCGGCTGGCCGCGGAAGGTCGTCCAGATCGAAATCGTCGTCTTCGTCCTCGAAATTGCCGGCCGACATCGGCGGGGGCGAAACAATCGAACGGCCCGCCGGACGCAGCGGTGCGCCATCCAGCGACGGCTCGACGCGCGCATTGAGCGGCGGCACCTTGGCACGCACCGGCTCGTTCAGTGTCCCGAACTCGTCATCGTTGAAATCATAGGGCTGCTCGAAATCACGGTCGCGACGGTCGTTGGACGTCAGGCCGAACAGCCGTCGCACGCGCGCCCGCGTGGTGTACCAGTTGTGCGTGACCGCACCGATAACGACGGCGATCGGGCCTTCCCGTTCATCCTCTTCATCGTCATCATCGAAGACCGGGGTCTTCGGCTTGCTGCGGACAAGAGGCGCCACCGGCTCGTCATCCTCTGCTTCCTCGGCCGGCTTGTCGACGATGCCGGCGGCAAACAGCATCAGCCAGGTCGCCGGCAGGGCGAGCACGACACCAAGGATCATGGCAAAGGTCGAGGTCGGATAGGCGCCGATGAAAAGCGCCGGAAACCGCAGGATGAGATCGCCGAGCACGCCGCCTGTTCCGCTCGGCAGCGGCCAGGTAGTCGGCGGCGGAAAGCAGCCGACGGCGGCCGAAGCCACCAGGGCGCCGCCGATCCAGGCGCCGAGACGGGCAGGCACACGGTTCAGCTTGCGTCCGCCGATCAGCGCAAAGGACCATGCCAGAACCGGCAGCAGGGCCAGAAGGCTGCCAAGCCCGAAGAACTGCATCATCAGGTCCGCGAAGACGGCGCCTGAAAGCCCGAGAATATTGGTGGGCTCGTTTTCCGTCGCATAGGAAAGGCTCGGATCGGAAACGTTCCAGGTCGCAAGCGCCGCAACGGCAAGCACCAGCAGCAGGAAGAGCGCAAACCCTGTCAAGGCCAGAAACTGACGGAACAGGAACGCTGACAACGCGGAGCGGGTGGAATGCTCCGGAAGCGCTGCGGAATGGCCTCTGCTCATGGAATGTCTGTCCGTCCTGTTGCCGGTGGTGGTTGCAGATCCCCTGTCAGCACGGGGATATCCATCCGATACCCTACAGGATGGAGGGTTAATGGTGCATTAACCATGCACCCGCGGCATATGCCGCATCGGAAACAGAAAACGCCCGGGCGATGAGACCCGGGCGCTGCCGCATTTGAGAGGTTGAGATCCGTCAGGGATCTCAGTTGTGGTAGGCGGCTTCGCCGTGCGAGGCGAGGTCCAGACCTTCGCGTTCGGCCTCGACCGGCACGCGCAGGCCAACGATCATGTCGACGACCTTGAAGAGGATGATCGAGATGATACCGCACCACAGGACGGTGACGATGACGCCCTGGAGCTGACGCCAGACCTGGGTGGCCGTGCCGTCGTAGATCGCGGCAAAGGTCGGGTCGGCATAGTTGACGATGCCAGCGCCGCCGAGGGCCGGGTTGACGAACACGCCGACCAGAATCGCGCCCATGATGCCGCCAACGCCGTGGATGCCGAAGACGTCAGCCGTGTCGTCGTAGCCGAACTTGTTCTTCACGGTCGAGCAGAAGAAGTAGCAGACCGGGGAGACGACCAGACCCATGACGATCGCGCCCATCGGACCGGCAAAGCCGGCAGCCGGGGTGATCACGACGAGACCAGCGATCGCACCCGAGACGGCGCCGAGCATCGAAGCCTTGCCGCGGGAGAAGGTTTCGACCAGAGCCCAGGAGAGGATGGCAGCTGCGGTGGCCAGGAAGGTGTTGATCATGGCAAGCGCTGCATAACCATTGGCTTCCAGGTTGGAGCCGGCGTTGAAGCCGAACCAGCCCACCCAGAGAAGGCCAGCGCCGATCAGGGTCATGGTCATCGAGTGCGGAGCCATCATGTCCTTGCCGTAGCCGGTACGCTTGCCAACCATGATCGCGCCGATCAGGCCTGCAATACCAGCGTTGATGTGGACGACGGTGCCGCCTGCGAAGTCGATCGCGCCGAAGCCGAAGATCAGGCCGGTCGGGTCAGAATAGGCGCTCGGGCCGCCCCAGAACCAGACCATGTGGGCGATCGGGAAGTAGACGAAGGTGAGCCACAGAGCCGAGAACAGGATCACGGCCGAGAACTTCACGCGCTCGGCAAAGGCGCCGACGATGAGGGCCGGCGTGATTGCCGCAAAGGTCATCTGGAAGCAGACAAAGACGAGTTCCGGAATGGCAACGCCCTTGGAGAAGCTTTCTGCCATCGTCGAGGTGTCGACGCCGGACAGGAACATCTTGGAGAAGCCGCCAACGAAGGAGTTGAGGCTGCCACCATTGGTGAAGGCGAGCGAGTAGCCGTAGATCACCCAGAGGATCATCGCCATGGCAGCGATCGTGGTGACCTGCATCAGGACGGACAGCATGTTCTTGGCGCGAACGAGGCCACCATAGAACAGACCGAGACCCGGGATGGTCATCAGGAGAACCAGGACGACAGAAACCAGCATCCAGGTGGTGTCGCCCTTGTCGACTGTCATGGCGGGCGCCGCAGCAGCTGCCGCTTCGGCTGCTGCCGGAGCAGCTTCCTGTGCGAAGGCGACAACCGGCGCCAGCAGTGCTGCCGACGCGGCGCCAAGGCGCACGAGATTGGAATTCAACTTGGCAAATGACATCAGAAAAAACTCCCCTTACAGCCGTTCTTACAGAGCTTCGGTGTTGGTTTCGCCGGTGCGGATGCGCACGGCCTGATCGATCGCGTAGACAAAGATCTTGCCATCGCCGATCTGGCCGGTCTTGGCAGCGGAAGCGATGGCTTCAACGGCCTTGTCGGCGAGTTCGGACGAGACAGCGATCTCGATCTTCAGTTTCGGCAGAAAGCTGACGGCGTATTCGGTGCCGCGATAGATTTCAGTGTGCCCCTTCTGGCGTCCATAGCCCTTGACCTCGGTCACGGTCAGCCCCTGGATCCCCACAGCCGTCAAGGCCTCGCGTACCTCGTCCAGCTTGAACGGCTTGATGATAGCCATCACAATCTTCATCTGGTTTCCCATCCTTTGCTTGTCCTCGGCTCGGAGCCGACTCTCCTTGCCGCCGGCAGGAACTTTCGCGCAGCGACTGGCCTAAGACATTCAAAAGGCGTGCCAGATTCAAGAAGCCCAATAAGTTATTGAAATGTAAAGGTTCTGTCGCATTCACCCAAGAAACAGGCAAATGAATGCACAATGTGCGCACAAAAAAAGCGCAAAAAAACCCAATTGCCTATGATTTAATCATTTGCCCGTTTGCGGATCAGGCCCTCCTGGGCCACCGACGCAATCAGCCGTCCATCCCGGGTGAAAATGCTGCCACGCGTCATGCCGCGGGCGCCGGCAGCACTTGGGCTGTCCTGGGTGTAGAGGATCCAGTCGTCCAGCCGGCAGGGCCGGTGGAACCACATGGCGTGGTCAAGGCTCGCCACCTGCAGCTCCGGATCGAAGATCGAGGTGCCATGGGCGTAAAGCGAGGTATCGAGCAAGGTCATGTCCGAAAGATAGGCAAGGATCGCGGCCTGATAATGCCTGTCATCCGGAACGATGCCCGAGGCGCGAACCCAGATATGGGCTTCCGGCTCGAGTTTTTCGCGCGACAGATAATGCGTCAAAGACGTCGGGCGGATCTCGATCGGTCGTTCGCGTCCCCAGTACTTCTTCACCGTCTCCGGCGCCTGCGCGAGGAAGGCGGCGCGGAATTCCGCCTCTCCCATCAGGGATTCCGGTGCGGGCACATTCGGAATCGCCACCTGGTGATCGAAGCCCGGCTCTTCCACCTGGAACGAAGCCGACATCGAGAAGATGGCCTTGCCGTGCTGGATTGCCACCACCCGGCGCGTGGTGAAGGACGAACCGTCCCGGATGCGTTCGACCTGGTAGATGATCGGGATCGAAGGGTCGCCTGGGCGCATGAAATAGGCATGCAGCGAATGGACGATGCGGTCGGGGTCGACGCAGCGCTGTGCGGCCATCAGTGCCTGCGCGATGACGAGACCGCCGAAGACGCGCTGCCAGCCGTTTTGCGGACTGCTGCCGCGAAACAGATTTTCCTCCAGCTTTTCCAGATCGAGACGCTCGATCAGCTCTTGCATGGGTTTGGTCTGGCCTGATGGCTGCGACATAATGCATTGCTCCGCTTATAGGCACCCGTTCAAGGCTGATCTATATAGGTGACATCAGGTCTACAAGAACAAAGGAATTCGCCATGCTGGATGTGCTCGTCGTCGGCGGTGGCTATGTCGGTCTTTCCGCGGCGGTCGCCATGAAACAGGCAGCACCGCATCTTGCGATCGAAGTTGTCGAAGCAGCACCCGAAGAGGCCTGGAAAAAGGACCCCCGCGCCTCGGCAATCATCGCGGCCGCAACGAAGATGCTCGACGTCTTTGGTCTGTGGGACAGGATCGAGCCCGATGCGCAGCCGATCAACCGGATGATCGTCACCGATTCGAAGACCTCCGATCCGGTGCGCCCCGTTTTCCTGACCTTCGACGGTGCGGTCGAGGACGGACGTCCCTTCGCGCATATGATCCCGAATGTCAGCATGGTCGCAGCTTTGCGAGACGCCTGCGCCGAGCGCGGCATCGCCATCCGCCACGGCCTTCGGGCGACGGGATTTCGCGATACCGGCCCGAGCGCCGAGCTGACGCTTTCGGATGGCAGCGTCGTTTCGACGCGGCTCGTTGTGGCCTGCGACGGTGTCCGCTCGAAACTTCGGGATCTCGCCGGCATCAAGACGGTGACCTGGCAATACGGGCAGTCGGGCATCGTCACGACGGTGGAGCATGAGCGCCCGCACGAGGGCGTGGCCGAAGAGCATTTCCTGCCGGCTGGCCCCTTCGCCATTCTGCCGCTCAAGGGCAATCGCTCGTCACTCGTCTGGACCGAACGCACGGAAGACGCGGACCGCCTCGTGGCGTCAGACGATCTGCTGTTCGAGGCGGAACTCGAGCGGCGCTTCGGCCATAAGCTCGGGACGATCCGGGCCACGGAAGATCGCCGGGCCTTCCCGCTCGGCCTGACGCTTGCCCGCGCCTTTATCGCCCCGCGTCTCGCTCTCGCCGGCGATGCGGCCCACGGCATCCATCCGATCTCCGGTCAGGGCCTCAATCTCGGCTTCAAGGATGTCGCGGCTCTCGCCGAAACCGTGGTGGACGCAGATCGCCTCGGGCTCGACATCGGCTCGGTCAACGTCCTTGAGCGCTACCAGATCTGGCGGCGGTTCGACACCTTCCGCATGGGCGTGACCACGGATGTGCTCAACCGTCTCTTCTCCAACGATGTGACGCCGGTTCGCGTGCTCCGAGACTTCGGTCTCGGCGTCGTCGATCGTATTCCCGCCGTGAAGAATTATTTCATTCGCGAGGCTGCCGGTGCAGCGGGTCGAAACCACCCCCGACTTCTCGGCGGCCAGAGCATCTGAGGTCATCCGATTACGGTCAGCTCCGGAACCGATCGCCGGCTCTAGGCCGGCATTTCGAGCTTGCGCGCTTCTGACACCAGCATGATCGGGATCCCGTCGCGGATCGGATAGGCGAGCCTGGCCTTTTCGGAGATGAGCTCGTTCTTGTCCCGGTCCCATTTCAGCATGCCTTGCGTCAGTGGACAGACAAGAAGCTCCAGCATCTTCGGATCAATCAGGCTGGTCGGATTATCGGCCATGGGTCACTGCAACATGGTGTCGGCGTCACCAAAGGTCCGGGCAAGCACGATCTCGGTAATGGCGATCAGGGTTTCGGCACGGGTCTTGAGATCAGGCGCCTCCAGAAGCGCCTGCTTTTCCGGCGGGCCGAAGGGCGACATCATCGACAGGGAATTCACCAATGTCAGGTTCGACGCGCGCTCGACGCTCTCCCAGTCCGCCTCCAACTTGTTGGCCTCCAGATAGGCCTTGAACGCAGCCAGGAGCCCCGCACGATTGACCTGCGCCTCATCCTCCGCCGACGCAAGATCGGCAACGAAGGGCGCAATGTGGAAGCTGCGGAACGGCTTCGTCGTCGTCGCCTCATCCAACAGCCGGAAACGGCAGACACCGGCGAGCGAGACGATATAGCGGCCATCGCCGGTTTCGGTGAAGGACGTGATGCGGCCGAGGCAGCCAACGGGGGCCAGGTTGGGGCGCTCCGGCAGGATATTGGCCTGCACTTCCGACATCGCCGGCTGGATCATGCCGATCAGCCGGTTCCCGGAGAGGGCCGCGTCGAACATCGCCAGATAACGCGGTTCGAAGATGTTCAGCGGCAGCTGTCCGCCCGGCAAGAGCAGCACGCCGGAGATGGGGAAGACCGGGACCGTCTCGGGTAAGTCCGCAGCCGTCAGATATCGGGCATTTCCCACTTGCATTGGAGCACATCCTGTCCGGAAAAGTCCGGCGTTCGTTCCTGCTTCTATCTGGGTCGCGGCGGCCAAAACTCAAGGCCGGCGGCAGCTCAAGAAAAGAGGATTGACGAAAGTCTGCGCCGTGCCATGACGGTTGCGGGATCCTTGGGGCCCCAAACCTCGAAGAACTGCAGGAGCTGCTTGCGTGCGCCGTCATCCTCGTAAGTCCGGTCCCGCTTCATGATCAGCAGCAGATGTTCTGCCGCTTCTTCGCGACGTCCTTCGACATTGCGGATCTTGGCAAGCTTCATCCGAGCTTCGTGATCGTCCGGGTTCAGCGACAGCGTATGTTCGAGTGCCACGGGATCGCCGAGCTTCCGGGCCTCATCGATCTGGTCCAGACGCTTCAGAACCGCCTGGATTTCGGCGGCCTTGGCCAGATCTTCCGGCAGCTGGCTCACGAGTTCGCGGGCCCTCTGGTGCTGGTTCGCCCCGATCATGCAATCGGCAAGCCCGGCAATCGCCTTGGTATTGTCGGGGTCCGCCTGGAGGATCGCCGCAAACAGCTGGGCTGCCCCATCGATATCGCCTGCGGCCAGCAGGCCGGCAGCCTCTTCCAGCACGGCAGCGATTTCAGCCGCCTGGTCCGCACCGGCCGGACCGGCAACCTTGTCGATGAAGGCCTTGACCTGGCTTTCGGGCAGTGCGCCCATGAACCCGTCGGCGGGGCGACCATTGACGAAGGCGACCACCGCCGGGATCGACTGGATGCCGAGCTGGCCGGCGACCGACGGATGGTCGTCGATGTTCATCTTGACGAGCTTGACGCGACCGCCGGCTTCCTTGACCGCCTTTTCGATGACAGGCGTCAGCTGCTTGCAGGGGCCGCACCAGGGCGCCCAGAAATCGACGAGGACCGGCTGGTTGCGCGATTCGTCCATGACGTCGCGGGCGAAATTCGCCGTCGTCGTGTCCTTGATCAGCTCGCCGACCGGAGCCTGACCCTCGGGAGCGCCACCAAACTGGGCCTTGGCCGTCATGGTCTGGTTGCCATAGCCGCCGTAAGGGTTGCCGTAGTCGCTCATCCTGTGCATCTCCCGCCTGTTTCGCAGCCCTTGCCGGGGCTGCCGTCCTTGCCGTTAAGATCGTATGTCAGGCCGTGACTTTCAAGACAAGCGGCGTATGCCCGGTCGCCTCCATGAAGCGGATCAGGTCATCGCGGCCGATCGAGGTCGTCGCATCATTGGAGAGCGGATGGCAGTTGATGATCTCGTGCTCCATCAGATCCTTGTCGAGCACGAAGGTGACGTTCTTGCCGGTATCGTTGATCGCACCGAGCGCCGTCACGGAGCCAGGGACGACGCCCAGATATTCCATCAGCTTCTCCGGCTTGCCGAAGGACACCTTGCTCGCCGCACCGATGATCGTGTGCACGGTCTTCAGGTCGACGGACGCATGTTCCTCGACCGTCAGCAGGAAGAAATTGTCCTTCTTGTCCTTCACGAACAGGTTTTTGGTATGGCCGCCAGGGATCTCGTCGCGCAGCGACACGGATTCGGCGACCGTGAAGACCGGAGGATGGCTCTTGGTCTTGTGGGCAATTCCCAGCTCGTCCAGAAAGCGGAAGAGATCGTCAGGCGTTTTCGGCGTCGTCATCATGGCCTCACTTGCAAAGTCGGTGTTTTCAGGCCCGTGCGTAACGGGATTTGTATCGAGGCATAGGCCCAAGACCGACATCCTGCAATCTTTCTTGCCGCCCAAAACCCCGCAAAAGCTGAGCTTTCTCAGCCTGTTGTGGCCACTCCAAATTTTTTTCGCACGGATCCGTCATTTCCCTGTTGCATTTGAAAATCGGTTGGGCCATATAGCGCCCGTCGCCGCAAGACGGACGGCCCACGATCCAGACACTACCCCAGGATCGCGGTTGATGAGCGGGTGTAGCTCAGGGGTAGAGCACAACCTTGCCAAGGTTGGGGTCGAGCGTTCGAATCGCTTCACCCGCTCCATTCTTCCTCCAAACAGTTTTTGAATTTGTGGGATTGATGGCCCCTTTGCGCGTCTTTCGTCGAAAAGCCTTGCCGGCCACAGATCACCCCGCAGCCGGCCCCCTCCTGACGTCAGCTCTTCGAAAACACGTAATCCGTTTCCTGGCGCAGCACCTCGCCGGGCCGCAGCACTGCGTTCGGGAAGTTCGGATGGTTGATCGCATCCGGCCAGACCTGGGTCTCCATGCAGAAGCCGGCAAAGGCGCCGTAACGGCGCCCTTTGAGGCCCGGAACGGCCGGCGAGACCTTGCCGCCGGCATAGAACTGCACGCCCGGCTCCGTCGTCAGGATCTCCATCGTCACACCGGAATTGACACTGCGCGCAAGCGAAACGCTGCGCTTGGCAACGCGGCTGCTCGAGAAACAGAAATTGTGATCGTAGCCGAGCTGCACCCCATCGACCTCCAGACGGATCGGTCGCATGTCGCGGAAGTCGAAGGCGGTGTTTTCGACAGGGCGGATTTCACCCGTCGGAATGAGGCGCTCGTCGACCGGCGTGTAGTGGTCGGCGGCAATCATCAGGTCGTGGCCGAGAATATCGGGGCGACCGTCAAGATTGAAATAGGCGTGGTGGCAGACATTGGCGATGGTCGGCTTGTCGGTCACCGTCTCATAGACCGCCGAGAAGACGCCGCCTGATTTGAGCGCGAAGCTCGCGCGGGTGCGCGTCGTCCCGGGATACCCCGCCCGCCCCTCCGGATCTTCGATCTCCATCACGACGTGATCGGTCGAATGCTCCAGGATCGTCCAGTTGCGCCGGCCCATGCCGTCGGAGCCGCCATGCAGATGGGTGATGCCCTTCTCGTTGAGCTCCAGCTGGTAGTCGACGCCATCCAGCGTGAAGCGACCGCCACCGATACGGTTTGCGCAACGGCCAGGCGTCGCGCCGAAATAGGGGGAATGGTCGAGATAACCGGCAAGGTCTTCGAAGCCGAGCACCAGCGGCGCATCGTGGCCGTCGAGCCTGAGGTCCTGTAGGACCGCGCCCAAGGTGATGATCGAGGCCGTCAGGCCACCGCCCGTCAGCACCACCTTCTCGACCGCCTCTCCCGTTGGCATCACGCCAAACACCGTCTTCGTCATCTTGTCGTTTCCTCGCCTCAAATTTTCATCGTCTTGTGTCTCAGCGCGAAAGCTCGCGGGCTGCGGCCTCCAGGCCGCCCAGCGTCAGCGGATACATCCGGTCACCGATCAGCCGCCGAATCAGTCCGACCGACATCGTATAGTCCCAGTTCGCCTGTGGCAGGGGATTGATCCAGAGATGCCGCCGGAAATGGTCGGTCAGTCGTGTGAGCCAGGCCGCCCCGCTCTCGGTGTTCCAGTGCTCGACCGAACCGCCGGGATGGGTGATCTCATAGGGGCTCATGGCCGCATCGCCGACAAAGATCAGCCGGTAGTCCGCGCCGAATGTCCTGATCACATCCACCGTCGCAATGGTATCGGCGTGACGGCGCTGATTGTCCTTCCAGACGCGCTCATAGGGGCAATTGTGGAAGTAGAAATACTCCATGTGCCGGAATTCGGAGCGTGCGGCAGAAAACAGCTCCTCGACCTCGCGCACATGGTCATCCATCGAGCCTCCGATATCGAAGAACATCAGGAGCTTCACGGCATTGCGCCGCTCGGCTTGCGTTTTCACATCCAGATAGCCGTGCTCGGCGGTGGAGCGGATCGTGCCTGCGAGATCAAGCTCCTCGGCCGCACCTTCGCGCACGAAGCGGCGCAGCCGTCGAAGCGCCACCTTGATGTTGCGGGTGCCGAGTTCGACGCGGTCGTCGAGATTGCGAAATTCTCTGCTGTCCCAGACCTTGACCGCGCGTCGATGGCGGCTTTGCTCCTGGCCGATGCGCACGCCTTCGGGGTTGTAACCATGGGCGCCGAAGGGCGAGGTTCCGGCCGTGCCGATCCACTTGTTGCCGCCCTGATGGCGCTCCTTCTGTTCGGCCAGCCGCTCTTTGAGCGTCTGCATCAACTTCTCGAAGCCGCCAAGGCTCTCGATCAGCTTCTTGTCCTCATCCGACAGATGCTTTTCCGCCAGCTTGCGCAGCCAGTCCTCGGGGATCGTCTGCCGATCGACGCCATCAGCGGCCCCCTCGCTCAAGATCCCGCCGAAAATCTCGGAAAACACCCGGTCGAAGCGATCGATGAATCGCTCGTCCTTCACCAGGGTGGTGCGGGCGAGATAGTAGAAGCCTTCGGGATCGAAATCGACGAGACCCGCTTCAAGGCCTTCGAGCAAAGCCAGGTATTCCCGCAGGGTCACGGGAACCTTCTCTTCTCTCAGGCGCAGAAAAAACGGCAGGAACATCGGACGACTATGGCTCGGTTCATCGGCGGCGGCATCCTGTCATAGAGCACCCCGCCTGTCCTCACAAAATCCGCGCCCGCCCCCGCGCCGCCGTCAGCCCGCCAGGTCCTTGCCGATCTCGTTCAGATCATAAGGCGTCATCTGGTAGATCTCGTTGATCCAGTTGCCGAACAGGAGATGCGCATGGCCGCGCCAGCGGTTGAGCGGGGTGAGCGTGTCGTCATTATGCGGGAAATAATTGTACGGCAGCTTGATCGGGATCCCCGCCGACTTGTCACGAAAATACTCGTCCCCCAGCGAGGTCGAATCATATTCGACATGGTTGAACATGTAGAGCCGGTTGGCGCGCTTCTCCTGCACCAGGCAGACACCCATCTCGTCGGATTCGAGCAGGATCTTCAGCTCCGGCACCTTCTCGATGTCGCCGCGACGCACTTCCGTCCAGCGGGAGACCGGCACCTGGAAATCGTCGGAGAAGCCGTTGAGATAGACGGAGGACGGCGCAAGGTTGCGGTGGCGATAGACGCCGAAGGCCTTTTCCTTCAGCGCATGCTTCGGCACCCTATGGAAGTGATTGATCGCCGCCATCGCTCCCCAGCAGACATTCATGGTCGAGTGAACATTGGTCTCCGTCCAATCAAGGATTTCCTCCAGCTCCGGCCAGTAAGTCACTTCCTCGAAGGGCAGCGTTTCCACCGGCGCGCCGGTGATGATGAAGCCGTCGAACTTGCGGTCCTTCACCTCGTCCCAGGTCTGGTAGAAGGAGAGGAGATGCTCCTCCGGCGTGTTCTTGGCCTTGTGGCCACCGACGCGCACCAGCGTCAGCTCCACCTGCAGCGGCGAGGCACCGATCAGCCGGGCAAACTGCACCTCGGTCTTGATCTTGTTGGGCATGAGATTGAGCAGGCCGATCTGCAGCGGGCGAATGTCCTGGCGAACGGCCATGGTTTCGGTCATCACCCGCACACCCTCATGCACGAGGGTTTCAAAGGCGGGCAGCGTATCGGGGATCCTGATCGGCATGTGACTCTCGACTTTCCTTGTCACGGCGGTTTCACACCGCGGAAACAAAAAACACCGGCAGCTTTTATATCGCCACCGGCCCTCGGAAAGTCTTCAAACTCGCCTCGGCCCTTTAGCGACTTATTTTACGTGGCTGCAAGCCGGCCGGCCAAATCACCACGGAACACGAGGCCTTTTACGCCTGTCACGGACGCGAATCAATGGGGAAGAGGATGGATGGGTGTGCCCTTATTTGTTCTCGAAGCCTGCCGAAGCCGAGCCGCTTCTCCCACTCGTAGATCGCATGGCTTGTGACTGGATCCTCGGGTCAAGCCCGAGGATGACAAAGTGTGAGGGGAGCGACAGGTATCCTCCACAACCGTTTCGATCGCACAACGCTTGAGGAGGATCCCTTCCTCCACGCTAGAGGTCGTCATCCTCGGGCTTGACCCGAGGATCCAGTCACAAGCCTTTCAAGGCCAGACGGCCACATCAAACCGCCCCACTTTTCGAAAAAAGGGGGACGACTTCCAAAAATCCCCCAACAAAATCAACGTCACAACTTTTTTTCATCCCCGCCCATTTTTCCCGCCTTACCCTAATCACCGTCCCGCCCTCGGATACACCTGACGATGCGATGTCAGGCGAGGCGGGGCCGGCGCCGGGGGCGCGTGCTGTCGCAGGCACAAATCCCCGGCCCGCTGCAACGGTCTCCCTCCGGACGAAGGGCTTGACGAGGGTGATGGGGTCGGATGCCCCAAAACCTGGATACCCTGATCGGAAGGACGTGCCTGAGAGGCACACAAACAAGGCGCCCGCGCTGTCGCGAACATCCAGACAGCGGGGCGAATAAAACGGCGGGGATGGCTTGGGATCGCCAATGATCCAAACTCATCCCCCGGGCGAGGGTCCCGGTCGGAATGGTGCACCATCCGGCGGGAACCTCCCGGGCCACCGGCCAGGCTGAAGCGTCATCTCGTATGACACTGCAGCCGGACCCGCGCCCGGTCATCCTCGGGCCTGACCCGAGGACCGTCGCCGCCTTGCCAGAGAGACGCATGCAGCGGGAAAAAACGCCGAACGAGGCGCCGGAAGGAGCCACATACATTACTTAGACAGGTTGCTTCTGGCGCCTCGTCCGAAACAAGCATTGATGACCCGGAGGGAGATGATCCCGACCGGCGGCGAAGCTTGGGCTTTTTGACAGTTCAGTGTCACCTCCCCCCATGCGGGGGAGGACGGAAAATCGAAGGCTTAGGCGAGCGCAAGCCGCCTAAACTTCAGATTTTCCTGGTGAGGGGATCAGTGCTGCGGGCACGACGAACAGACCCCCTCTCTGGCGATTTCTGATGTTTAGGCGGCTTGCGCTCGCCGAATTCATCGAAATCGCTTTCTCCCCCACCAAGGGGGAGATGGGAGAGCACGCTCACTGCTCGCCGAGTTTCATCGAGGGATCATAGTCCTTGCCATGCACCGTCTTTACCACGGCCTGGCCGCAATACATGCGGTTTTCGGCGGCGTTGAACGTGTGGCTCGGCGAGCCGTGCAGTTCCCAGCCCTTGTTGAGCGCGTCGGTCACGCGGTGGCAGAAGCTCGAATCATCCGGGCCGGTGAGGAAACGATAGACTTTCATGGCTTGTCCTTTCTGGCGTCGATCAAAGCGAGCTTGGCAAGCAGGCGGGCAGCCTCCTCGGCATGCAGTCGCTCGATCATTCGCCCGTCGATGTTGATGACATTGAGGCCCGCATGGGCCGGGTCGGAAAAGGCGTCGGCCACGATACGGGCCTCGGCAATCGCGGCATCCGAGGGGCCGAAATGGCGATTGGCAGGTTCGATCTGCACCGGATGGATCAGCATCTTGCCGTCAAAGCCCATGGCCCTGCCCTGCCCGCATTCCTCCGAGAAGGCTTGGAGGTCACGAAAATCGTTCGAGACGCTGTCGATCACGTCGAGCCCGTAGGCGCGGGCGGCGAGCACGACCTGCATCAGATAGGGCACGAGATAGGTGCGTCCGGGCGCTGCCGGAATACCGGTCGCCTTGCGCAGATCGTTCAACCCGACGACGAAGGCATCGAGCCGGCTGTCGCTGGTGCGCCCCGATGAGGCGATTGCCGCGGCATTCAGCACACCGCGCGGTGTTTCGATCATTGCCCAGATCCTGAGACCTTCCGCCGCATCGCTCTCGCTGAGCATGTCCGCCACGTCCTGCACCGTCACCGGCTCCTCGACCTTCGGGAGAAGAACGGCATCGGGCAGGGCGGCAAGGACCAGGCTGATGTCCTCGCGATAAAATGCGGTGTCGGCAGCATTGACCCTGATGATCCGCTCCCGGTGGCCAAGATCTCTATCTCTTAGGAAATTCAGAAGGTTGAGGCGCCCATCCTCCTTGCGGTCTTCGGCCACGGAATCCTCAAGATCGAAGATGACCGCATCGCAATCGAGGTCCGCCACCTTGTCCAGGGCACGGTCGTTGATCGCCGGAACTGTCAGGATCGAACGGCGAAGACGCGACGGGTGATGCGCGCGGAAGGAGGAGGCCTCTGAAGTCATGGCCGAGTTCTGGCAAGCTTTGCCCGGCCATGCAAGATGACAATTGGGTGAAAGGCCCTTGCAATGCCCTGGAATAAGGACCACCTTGGCATCTGAGAAAGGACACGATCATGCAGAATTTTCGATCCGCCGTTTACGCCCTCGCTGGCCTCGCCTTTGTCGGTCTCGCTGCCGCCTTCGCGGTTTCGCTGACGCTGGTGGTCGGTGCGCTCCTGACCGTTACGCTCGGCGCCCGCATGCTGATGGGCAAGACGAAGCGCGCTCCGGTCTACGTCAAGGCGAAGCGTCGCGAAGACGTGCGCGTCTGGAACGACGGCAAGGGCACGATCATCGATCTCTGATCTGGCCTTAGGCCGATCCTTCATCTCATCCGGGATCCGGATGAGATGCCTTTCGTTCGCGAAAGACATCGATCCAGCCTCTTCAAGATTCTCCTTCAATTTATTCCGGTTTTGCTCTATGGGCGGGTCATCAAACGCGCATTAGCCAGATCGAAGGCAGACTGATGGACAAGTTCGTAAAGCTCACCGGTGTCGCGGCACCGCTTCCGGTCGTCAACATCGACACGGACATGATCATCCCGAAGGATTACCTGAAGACCATCAAGCGCACCGGTCTCGGCACCGGCCTCTTCGCCGAAGCGCGCTACAAGGAAGATGGTTCGGAAAACCCGGATTTCGTTCTGAACAAGGCGGCTTACCGGAATGCCCAGATCCTGGTGGCCGGCGACAATTTCGGCTGCGGCTCCTCGCGCGAGCATGCGCCGTGGGCGCTGCTCGACTTCGGCATCCGCTGCGTGATCTCGACCTCGTTTGCCGACATCTTCTACAACAACTGCTTCAAGAACGGCATCCTGCCGATCGTCGTGAGCCAGTCCGATCTGGACAAGCTGATGGACGATGCCTCGCGCGGCTCCAACGCCGTGCTGACCGTCGACCTGGAAGCCCAGGAAATCACCGGTCCTGACGGAGGCAAGATCGCCTTCGAGATCGATGCCTTCAAGCGCCACTGCCTGCTGAACGGTCTCGACGACATCGGCCTGACGCTGGAGAAGGCATCGAGCATCTCGACCTTCGAGCAGTCCAACGCCGCCCAGCGCCCTTGGGCCTGAGCCTTGGCTGAGAAGTGACGTGATGAAGCCGGGCCAGTGCCCGGCTTTTTCTTTGACCTTAGAGGAAACGGGCCCGCCAGGCTTCGAGTGCGGCAAGCGACACGCCGATCCCGCCGCAGACCTCGATCAGCGGTGCCTTGTAACGCGACAGCCGATCGGCATGCACATCGGCGACGGCGAGTGCTGCACCGCAGGCGGGCTCGACGAGGATCCGTTGGGCATCGGCAAACTTCAGACAAGCCGCAACAGCCTCGGCGTCGGTGACCGTGACACTGTCGATCGGATGGGTTTCAAGCAGATCGAAGACATGTTGCGCGACCTGACGTGCGCCGAGCGAATTGGCGATCGAGGTGATGGCCGGGAGCGTGACGCGCTCCCTGGCAAGGACGGCAGCGTTCAGCGAGGCCGCACCTTCCGTCTCGACGGCAATGACGGGAACATCGCCCAGCCCATTGCGCCGCAGCCCCTCGACGATGCCGGCGAGCAGCCCGCCGCCGCCAACGCTGGTTACGACACAGTCAAACTCGGCACCGGCCTTCACCACTTCATCGATCAGCGTCGCGTGACCTTCCCAGAGCAGCGGATGGTCATAGGGATGGACATAGGCGGCCTTGCGTTCGGCCGCGAGTGCCACAGCATGGGCATTGGCCTCGTCGAAGACGACACCATGAACCATCACATTGGCGCCCGTTGCAGCGATCCGGGCGCGGACTTCGGCAGACGTTGTTTCCGGCACGACGATCGTCACCGGCACGCCGAGCGCCTTGCCGGCGACGGCAGCCGCGATGCCGGCATTGCCACCGGAGGCGCAGAAGATCTCGCGTGCCCCTTTGGCCACCTCGTGCTGGCACAGCAGGCCGACGCCGCGCAGCTTGAAGCTTCCCGAGGGCTGCAAGGCATCGAGCTTCAGCCAGAGCGGCAGGCCGCTTTTGCTGTAGTCGGCGGCCGTGCGCAGAAGGGGCGTTTGGATGTGGAGCGGAGAAAGCGGCATGGGGCACTCGAAAGGCAGGAAGGGAAGCTGAAGCTGTGCCGTGTTTTGAACCTCTGGACATGCCGGGTCAACCATCCCTCGCCCTTCGGTAAGCGCGCCAAACCGTACCGTTTCCGGCCTATCTCGCTTGAAATGCCCCTGCCCGGCGCGTAAGAAGCCGCGACTTCTTTTTCGAGTGGAGGGTTTCCATGACGGCTCGCAATCTTCTCCTGCTGCCCGGCGACGGCATCGGCCCCGAGGCCATGGCCGAAGTTCGCAAGATCATCGGCTACATGAACGAGGCGCATGGCGCCGGCTTCGTCACCGACGAAGGCCTCGTGGGCGGTTCCGCCTATGATGCCCATGGCGCGGCGATTTCCGAGGCTGACATGGCAAAGGCGCTCGCCGCCGACGCCGTTCTCTTCGGTGCCGTTGGTGGTCCGAAGTGGGACGACGTCCCTTACGAGGTTCGCCCGGAGGCCGGCCTGCTTCGTCTGCGCAAGGATCTGGAACTCTTCGCCAACCTGCGTCCGGCGATCTGCTATCCGGCGCTTGCCAATGCCTCGTCGCTGAAGCCGGAGCTGGTCGAGGGTCTCGATATCCTCATCGTCCGCGAACTGACCGGTGGCGTCTATTTCGGCGAGCCGAAGACCATCACCGATCTCGGCAATGGCCAGAAGCGCGCCGTCGATACGCAGGTCTATGACACCTACGAAATCGAGCGCATCGCCGCCGTCGCCTTCGAACTCGCCCGCACCCGCAAGAATGCGGTCTGCTCGATGGAAAAGCGCAACGTCATGAAGTCGGGCGTCTTGTGGAACCAGGTGGTCACCGCGACCCACAAGGAGAAGTTCTCCGACGTCAAGCTTGACCACATGCTGGCCGATGCCGGCGGCATGCAGCTGGTGCGCGCACCGAAGCAGTTCGACGTCATCGTCACCGACAACCTGTTCGGCGACATGCTCTCCGACGTTGCCGCCATGCTCACCGGCTCGCTCGGCATGCTGCCGTCGGCTTCGCTCGGCGCTCCGGATGCCAAGACCGGCAAGCGCAAGGCGCTCTACGAGCCGGTGCATGGTTCCGCACCGGATATCGCCGGAAAGGGCATCGCCAACCCGATCGCCATGATCGCCTCCTTTGCCATGTGCCTGCGTTACTCGTTCAACATGGTCACGGAAGCCGATCGCCTCGAGAAGGCCATCGCCAATGTGCTCGACAAGGGCATCCGCACCGGTGACATCATGGCCGAGGGTTGCCGCCAGGTCGGCACGGTCGAGATGGGTGATGCGATCCTCGCAGAGTTCAAGGCGCTTTCTGCCTAACTGAACCCAACCCAGTTTGCTTTCTACGGCGCGGGGCAACCCGCGCTGTTTTGCGTTTTCGGGGTCCGCTACTCTCCCTCCGCTGCCGACCTTGCTCTCACTTCCCCGTGATCACCCCTGTCCGACAGAAGGTCGCACCCCATGCAGCAATCCGATGGCGCATGCGCCGCGTAGTGGTGGTCAGACAAGCAGATGAGAGCGACGCAACCACCGCCCTTGTCCGACATTGTTGGAACCTGACCGGGATTAAGCCGTTCAGCAGACAATGCCGGCAACCAGGCCTGCGAGAGGCCAGCGGTCCCAAGAGACCATGGAGATGTTCGATGAAAGCCACATCCGCTGACAGACACATCATAAAGTATGCCATGTCACAGCCCTATCTGGAGCGCGAGGAAGAACTCGACCTCGCCATCCGCTGGAAGGAAAACGATGACCAGGGTGCCCGCAATCGCATCGCCCAGGCGCATATGCGACTTGTTATCGCCATGGCCTCCAAGTTCCGTGGCTTCGGCCTGCCGCTCAACGACCTGATCCAGGAAGGCTATATCGGCCTTCTCGAGGCTGCCGCCCGCTTCGACCCAGGCCGGGAAGTGCGCTTCTCGACCTATGCCGGCTGGTGGATCCGGGCCTCGATGCAGGACTATATCCTGCGCAACTGGTCGATCGTGCGCGGCGGCACGAGCTCCAGCCAGAAGGCGCTGTTCTTTAACCTGCGCCGCCTGCGCGCCAAGCTTGCTCAGGGCGACAACCGCCTCTCCGACCAGGCCATTCATCAGGAAATCGCCTCGGCGCTCGGCGTCAGCCTCGCTGACGTCCAGTCGATGGATGCGCGCCTCTCCGGCAACGATGCTTCTCTGCAGACGCCAGTTGCCGGTCGCAACGGTGAAGGCACCGAACAGCTCGACATGCTGGAAAGCAACGAGGCGCTGCCGGACGAACAGGTTTCCTCGATCATCGACGGCGAACGCTGGAACGGCTGGCTGAAGGACGCGATGAACCGGCTCAACGAGCGCGAAAGCCGGATCATCAAGGCCCGCCGTCTGACCGAGGACGGTGCGACCCTCGAAGAGCTCGGCGCAGAGCTCGGCATTTCCAAAGAGCGGGTTCGCCAAATCGAGACGCGTGCCTTGGAAAAGCTGAAGATTGCGCTGACCGACAAGGCACCCGCCGCCGCTGCCAGCTACGAGATGGCCTACTGAAATCAGCCCCGATGACACACGAAAGCCGGCCTTCGAGCCGGCTTTTTTGTTGGCTTGAGGCTTCAGGCCTTACTCGGAGATGATCTTGACGCGCATGCCCGGTGTGACCGTCGAGGTCGGGCCGAGTGCATTGATCAAGCGGAAGAGCTCGAGCTTTCGATCCGTGCCCATCATGCGGGCAGAGAGCGTGCCGACAGTATCACTGGACCCTACGGTCACGACGCGGACACGCAGCGGCTTCAGGGACGCTGCTTCCTGCGGGGTAATTCGACGGAACGAAGCTCGCAGCTGTGCCGCCGTCGATTCCAGCGCCGGGCTGCCCTTCGGCACAGCGGTCAGGAAACGAAAAATCTGTGGCCCGATGCGGATGACGGTGATGTCGAAATCCCAGCGGTCTGCCGAGGCGCGCGCGGTCGCCGCTTCCAGTCCGTTGACCGTGATCGTGCGGATCGTATCGGGCAGCAGGCCTGTCACCCAGCCGCTCGAAATATAGTTCGGCAGGCTGATCTTCTGGCTGTCGGCAACGCCATCGAAACGAATGGCCACGTCACCCGGACCGGTTGCCAGGACAGCCTCGACCTTGTTGTCGATCTGGAAGCCGGGCGGCACGTCGAAACGGATACCGAGCTGGCCGTGGAGGAAGGTCTGGCCGCGCACGAAGCCTTCCTGCGGGCTATCACCGTAGAGCAGGCCGTCGATGCCGTTCAGATAGTAATCGCGACCCGTCTCGCCATGGGTGCCTTCCGGACCGAAGGCGCGGGCATGGCGCTTGGCGAGCTCGACACGCTGCGGTGCATTCGGATGGCTCGATAGGAAGTCCAGGCTCTGGTCGGCGTCGGGATCAACAGAGCTGAACTGGCTGTAGCGGGCCATGGAGTCAAGGAAACGGGCGGCGGCATAGGGGTCATAGCCGGCTTCGCCCAGCGTGCGCACGCCGATGACATCAGCCTGCAGCTCTTGCTGGCGCGAGAAGGCGGCGAGCCGCAGCTTGCCACGGGCCAGCGCCTGCTTGCCGGCGAGATCGCTGGAGAGCACTTCGGCGACGACGCGGCTGGCAATCACTTCCGCCTCTTCACGGCGCTGACGCTCGATGCCGTGATTGGCGGTCACGTGGGCCATTTCGTGGCTGAGCACGGCGGCCACTTCCGAGGCATCATTGGCAAGCGCCAGAAGACCGCGCGTCACGTAGAGATAGCCACCCGGCAGCGCGAAGGCATTGATCGCCGGGGAATTCAGGATGGTGATACGATAGGACTGGTTCGGGTTTTCCGACACCGCCGTCAGCGCGCCGGCAATGCGAGCGACGAGGCGTTCGGTCTTGGCGTCGGAATATTCCCCGCCATAGGAAGCAACGATGCGCGGATGCTCGCGCGCACCCATCTGGGCGCGCGGGTCACCCTTCTGCACCTCGTCAACGATCTGCGGATTGCTGGAGGGCGCGACCGAGGGCTCATAGGCCTGTTCGAAGAGCGACTGGCAGGAGGAAAGCACAAGCCCGGCCGAGATCAGCACAGCAACGCTCGACGCGAGCCTTGCAGGCCGGCGCCACCGATCTCGATCGGCAGTCATCGCGCTGTTCCGGCTCAAAAACTGCATCCTGCCCCTTCACGCTGTGCTCCGATCTCGCCGGTGTGGCAGAACATCGGGTTGCAGCATCCAATTGCCATCTGCCACGATCACCTCATGACGATCCGGCAGCGCTTCACATAATGCGGAATCGCCGCATTCTCCAGAAGATAGTCATGCCGACGGAAATGACCAATGGTCCTGCCGAAGGAACAACCATTCCTTACGCGCATGGCAGGTGGGGACGACCAAATTAAGGCGATTTGCCTGCAAAAACCGTGTCGCCGAGGAAGTCGCGGACCGGTTTTACGTCCGTTGTTGCGAGAAACTGCGCCTTGGGCGCCTGCACAAGCACCTGCCCGTCATCGATAAAGAGGACGTGATCGGCGAGCCGCACGACGTCGCGTGGGTCATGGGTGACGAGAAGGATCGTGGATCCGGTTTCCGCATGGAGATCGGCCAGAAGCTCCACCATGGCAGCCCGCAAGCCCGGATCGAGCGCTGCAAAGGGCTCATCGAGCAGCAGCACTGGACGTCTGCGAACCAGCGCCCGGGCGAAGGCCGCCCTTTGCCGTTCTCCGCCGGACAGCGACCCAGGAAGCCGTCGCTCGTAGCCGGGAAGTCCGACTCGGGCGAGAGCATCGGAGATCGCCTTGCGATCGCCTGGCGTCAGCCGCAGCGCAGGATGGATGCCGAGCCCGATATTGGTGAAGAGATCGAGATGCGAAAACAGGTTGTTGTCCTGGAAGACCAGCGAGACAGGCCGCTCCGCCGGAGCAAGACCCGTCACATCCTCGCCCGCGATCTCGATGCGGCCGGATATCGGCTGTTCGAAACCTGAGACGAGGTTGAGCAGGGTCGACTTGCCCGAGCCAGAGGGGCCGACAATGGCCGTGATACCCCCGCTGTCGAAAGCACAATCGAAATGGAAGCTGCGATTGCCGAGCGTCAGGCGCGCATCTTCAAGGCGGATCGCGCTCAAATCTCTCTCACGCATCGCGTCTCTCCCGCTGATCACCGTTTTTCTGTGGTCCCGGAGCGCCGATCAGGGCAAGGGCCAGGCAGACGACACCAAGGAGCAAGGCCAGTCCATCGGCGTCCGTACTGCGATAACTGCCCATCTGGGCATAGATGAGGGCGGGCATGGTCGAGATGTTTTCCGATCCAAACAGGGCGACGGCGCCGAGATCGCCGAGCGACAGGGCCATGGCAAAGGCAAGCGCCATCAACAGAGGGCGCTTCAGGACCGGCCAATCGATGCGGCGCAGGCGCTGCCCGACAGACAGGCCGAGACTTTCAGAAAGGCGCGCGGTGCGGTCACGATGCTCGCGATAGGCCGGCTCCAGCACGCGGACGGCAAAGGGCAGGGCCATCAATGCGTTGATACCGGCAACCACGAAGGGCGCAAAGCTGGCGACGTCGCCGCGCGACCTCAAGGCCAGGAACCAGCCGGTGGCGAGGACGCTGGTCGGGACGAGCAGGACCAGCGACGAGGCAGCGGCCAGCGCGATGGAGAAGATGCGACTGCCGGCGTGACGGTTTTGCATCGTTGCGATCTCGGTTCTCGCTGCCACGGCGCCATAGGCGAGGAGGACGGCAAGCAGGCCTGCCGCGAGCGCCACGGCGAGGCTGGTCAGGGCTGCTCGATGAAAGGTGGCTTGGGAGATGAGCCGCCCGAGATCGGCCTGCAGCCCCGACACGACCACCTGGCCCAGCGGCAAGACGAGGAAGAGACCGGCCAGGAGAAGCAGCAAGCCATCCACAAGACGCACCAGCGGTCGCTTTCCATCGAAGCGCTGATAGCGGCGACCGCTGGTCACGCCTGTGTCGGAGGCAGCGGGCAGAAGGCTCAAGGCTGCGAGGATGACAGCCGTGACGGTGATCTGCAGGAGGGCCAGCGAGACGGCGCGTTCGGGGTTAAAGTCGAAGCGCAGCGCCTGATAGATGGCGACCTCGATCGTGGTTGCGGCCGGTCCGCCGCCAAAGACCAGAACAAGCGTGAAACTCGTGACGCAGAGCATGAAGATCAGGCCTGCCGCGCCTGGAATGACGCGTGCGAGCACTGGCCATTCGATGAAGCGGAAGGTGGAGAGTGGCGAAAGGCCGAGGCTCGCCGACATCCGCCAGTATTCCGCCGGCACCCGTTCGAGTGCAGACAGCATGAGCCGTGTCGCGAGCGGCAGGTTGAAGAAGACATGGGCGACGAGGATGCCGGTCAGCCCGTAGATCGAGATCGGCTGGGAGAGACCGAGAGAACTCAGCGCATCATTGACGATGCCGCTTCGTCCGAAGATGCCGATCAGGCCGAGCGCGCCGATCAGAACGGGCAGACCCATTGGCACGGCCATCAGGCGGATCAGCCAGATTCGACCGGGGAAATCCGGCTGTCTGGCCAGCGCGCTGGCAACGGGTAGGGCAAGGCCGACGGAGATGACCGTCGACAGGAAGGCCTGCCAGAGGGTGAAGGAGAGCACCGACCGCACGACCGGATCAGCAAAGGCCGACAGAAGACCGCCGGAAAGCCGGCCCACCAGCAGCGCTGCAAGCGCCACGCCGACAAAGCCCGCCACCACCAGCAAAACGAAAAGGCCGCCCGCGAATGCGGGCAGCCTCTGGCGTCTCGACTGGTGAAGCGGACGGAGCATCCGGTCTTACTTCAGCGTCATGGCTTTCAGCCACTCGTCGATCCAGGCCTGCCGGTTCGCGGCGACTTCGGCCGGGTCCATCAGGAAGGTGGTCTTCGGCTGCACGAGCTTGCCGAAGGCCTCTGGCAGAGGCTCGGACGTGGCGGCGACCGGCATCATCCAGTTGTTGGTCGGGATGGTGTCCTGGAAACCGGGCTCAAGCATGAAGGCGAGGAACTGGCGGGCGAGCGCCTTTTCCGGCGCGTTCTTCAGAAGGCCGGCGACCTCGATCTGGATGTAATGCCCTTCGGAGAATTCGGCAGCCTGGTAGCGGTCGGTTTCCTCGGCGACCATGTGGTAGGCCGGCGAGGTGGTGTAGGAGAGGACCATCGGCGCTTCGCCCTTGGTGAACAGGCCGTATGCTTCCGACCAGCCGGGGGTGACGGTCAGGACGCGGTCCTTGAGCTTGGCCCAGGCTTCCGGCGCCTTGTCACCATAGACCGACTTGACCCAGAGCAGCAGGCCAAGCCCCGGCGTCGAAGTGCGCGGATCCTGGATGACGATCTTCTGGGCCGGATCGCCCTCGACCAGTTCCTTGAGGCTCGTCGGCGGGGTCTTGATCGTCTCGGTGTCATAGATCACGGCGAAGTGGCCGTAGTCATAGGGCAGGAAGACATCGTCGCTGAAGCCGCCCGGCACCTTCACAGCCGAGGCATCCACGCCATGCGCTTCGAAGAGACCGGTCTGCTTGGCTTCCTCGACGAGATTGGTGTCGAGCCCGAGAACGACGTCGGCCTTCGAGGTCTCGCCTTCGAGCTTCAGGCGCGTCAGAAGCGCCACGCCATCAGCGACGCCGACGAAGTTGACGGTGCAGTTGCAGGTCTTCTCGAAGGCTTCCTTGACCTTGGGGCCGGGACCCCATTCCGAGACGAAGCTCTCATAGGTGTAGACGGTCAGCGTCTTGCCTTCGGCGAGGGCCGGCGAGACGAAGCCGATCATGGCAGCTGCGACGCCGCCGATAAACATGGAAACAGTTGTGGGTCGCATGGCGCCCTCCTCCTTCATCATCATAACTGTCGGGATAGGGCGCTTTGCGATCGACGCGTCTAATCCCTCCGCCGGTGTTAACCGGATCAGGTTCCGCGGGTTGGCTGACGCCTCTCAGCATTCCGATCGTTGGAGATCGGAAGGCACCCCGTTAGAGCAGCCTTGAGATAGCGCGCCGCTTTGCAGAGCGCAAGGTGGGACAATTGACCGCATCGCCGCAGGCATGGGGAAACTGACACGTTGCCTGTGTTACAAATGTATCGGGATAAGTGAGAACCGGTGCGCATGGCAGGCTTGCAGTTGAAGGGCATAAGTGAAACGGACCGCGTCGTTGCCGAGGTCGAGGCCAGTTTCAGCCGTCAGTTGGCCATGGCGCTGGACAGTTTCTGGAAGTCCGATGCCCGCAATCGCATTCTCGGCTTTGCCTTTGCGCTTGTGGTCGTGATCCTCGCCACCGTCTACGGCACCGTCCAGCTCAACCACTGGAACGCCCCCTTCTACAACGCGCTCGAACGCCGCGACCTGCCGGCGTTTCTGACGGAACTCCGCAACTTCGCGATCATTGCCGGTGTGCTGCTGGTGCTGAATGTCGTGCAGGCCTGGCTGAACCAGATGACAGCGCTCTACATGCGCGAGGGCCTGTCGCGTGACGTCGTGGATCAGTGGCTAAACGGCGCGCGGGCCTACAGGCTTTCGGTGTCGAGCGCGCTTGGCGTCAATCCGGACCAGCGCCTTCACGAGGATGCGCGCAAGCTTGCCGAAATGACGACCTCACTGTCGATCGGGTTGTTCAATGCCACGATCCTGCTCGTCAGCTTCATCGGGGTCCTCTGGGGCCTGTCCAGCGAGTTCACCTTCAAGATCGGCGACTGGAGCTTCCAGATCCCGGGCTACATGGTCTGGGGTGCGCTCATCTATGCGCTCGCCGCATCGCTGCTCAGCCAATTGGTGGGGCGCAAGCTGTCGCGGCTGAATGCCGATCGCTATGCCCGCGAGGCGGATCTGCGCTTTTCGCTGATGCGCGCCAACGAGAACCTCGAGGCGATCGCCGTCACGCGCGGTGAGGCGACCGAGCGGCAGCATATCCATGATTCGCTTGATGGGGTGCTGATGTCGATCCGCCATCTGGCATTGGCGCTCACCAATCTCACCTGGGTGACGGCCGGCTTCGGATGGCTTGCGATCATCGTGCCGATCCTGATCGCCTCACCGGCCTATTTTGCCGGCACCATTTCCTTCGGTGGCCTGATGATGGCAGCTGCCGCCTTCACCCAGGTCTATTCGGCGCTGCGCTGGTATGTCGACAATTTCGGGGCCATTGCCGATTGGCGGGCGGCCCTGATGCGCGTTACGGTGCTCCGAGCCGCCCTGACCACGATGAACGACAACGAGGGCGGCAGCGGGCGGTTGACGCTTGCGCGGAGCGAGGATGGGACGCTGCGGCTGGAGAACCTCGAGATCTGCGTTCGCGTCAACGGCGATGCCTGCGAAAGTGCTTTCCATCTCAAGGAAAGGGATGTGATGATTTCTGCCGGCGATCGCGTGATGGTCAATGGCGACCAGGGCGTCAATCGCAAGCTGCTCTTCCACGCCATGGCCGGGCTCTGGCCTTTCGGCGAAGGACGCATCCTGCTGCCGGAGGACGAACTCGTCTTCGTGCCGCAGGCAAGTTATCTGCCCGAAGGCCGTTTGCGCAGCCTTCTCACCTATCCGTCGCTCTCTGCCACCGTCGATGATGCAGCTCTCGTTTCGGCCCTGCAGACGGTCGGGCTTGGCGAATTTTCTCGCCGTCTCGATGAAAAGGCACGCTGGGAGAGGATTCTCGACAAGGATCAGCAGATGGCGCTGGCTTTCGCCAATATCCTGCTGAGGAAGCCCCGCTGGCTGGTGATGCAGGATGTGCTGGAAGGGCTGGAGCCGGAAACCGAAAGCCGGCTCACGAAAATTCTGGCTACGGATTTGGCCGAGACAACGCTCATCTATCTCGGCCGGTCGCTTGCCTTTGCCAATGCGACGGGGGCGAGGGCTGTTCACCTTGAGAAATCAGGCGTGCCTTCGCCCGATGCGATCACATGAGGGCAATCAGCCCTCCAGTTCCTCGCGCAGCATCTCGAGTTCCAGCCATTCCTCTTCCATACGGGTGATATCGGCGCGCAGCTTTTCCATTTCGGCGGCGAGCTTGTTGAAGGTCGCCGGGTCCTTGGTGAAGAGGTTGGGATCGGCCATCTTGGCTTCGCGGGCCGCGATTTCCCTCTCGGCCTTTTCCATTTCTTTCGGCAGGTTTTCGAGCGCGAACTTCTGCTTGAAGGAGAGTTTGCCCTTGCCCTTCGAGCCGGCCTCGGCGGGCTTGCCGCCTGATGCTTCCTGGGCCTTTGCCTTCTCGGCCTTTTCGACCCGCTTGCGCTCGTCCTCGACGCCCTTGCGCTGCGCCAGCATGTCGGAATAACCGCCGGCATATTCGATCCAGCGACCATCGGGTGCGTCCGGATTGGCCGGCGCGATCGTCGAGGTCACCGTGCGGTCGAGGAAGTCACGGTCGTGGCTGACCAGGATGACGGTGCCGGAATAGCCGGCAACGATTTCCTGCAGCAGATCGAGCGTCTCGATGTCGAGGTCGTTGGTCGGCTCGTCGAGGATCAGGAGGTTCGAGGGCTTGGCCATCATCCGCGCCAGCATCAGGCGGGCGCGCTCGCCGCCCGAGAGGTTGCGGATCGGCGTGCGGGCCTGTTCCGGCTGGAAGAGGAAGTCCTTCATGTAGCCGGTGACATGCTTCTGCTCACCATTGACCAGAAGATTCTCGCCGCGACCGTCGGTCAGGTAATGGGCCAGCGTGTCATCGGGGTTCAAGTCCTCGCGCTTCTGGTCGAGAACCGCAATCTCCAGATTGGTGCCAAGCTTCACCACGCCGTCGTCGGGTTCCAGCTGACCGGTCAGCATCTTCAGGAGCGTCGTCTTGCCGGCTCCGTTCGGGCCGATCAGACCGATGCAGTCGCCTCGGTGAACGCGGATCGAAAAGGGTGCGACGATGGCGCGATCGCCATAGGTCTTGGCGATCTTGTCGGCCTCAATGACGAGCTTGCCGCTTTCCTTGCCCTCGGTCACCGAGGCCTGGATCGTGCCCTGGGGTCCCTTGTGGCCCCGATAATTGGCGCGCAGCGCCTGGAGATTACCGAGGCGGCGCATGTTGCGCTTGCGCCGCGCGGTGACACCATAGCGCAGCCAGTGTTCTTCGCGTTCGATCTGGCGACCGAGCTTGTGCTGCTCGATTTCCTCTTCTTCCAGCACCTGGTCGCGCCATTCCTCGAAATGGGCAAAGCCCCGGTTCAGCCGGCGCGACTGGCCGCGATCGAGCCAGACGGTGGCGGTCGAGATCTTCTCAAGGAAGCGGCGGTCGTGGGAAATCAGGACGAGCGCGCTGCGGCTCTTTGACAATTCACCTTCCAGCCATTCGATCGTCGGCAGGTCGAGATGGTTGGTCGGCTCGTCGAGCATCAGGATGTCAGGCTCGGGCGCAAGCACCCGGGCAAGGGCCGCACGGCGCGCTTCCCCGCCGGAGAGACGGGTCGGATCTTCCTGTCCGGTCAGCCCGAGATGTTCGAGCAGATAGGTGACGCGGTAGGGATCGTCTCCTGGTCCAAGACCAGCCTCGGCATAGGCCTGGACGGTCATGAAGCCGGCGAAATCAGGGGCCTGCTCCAGATAGCGGATCGTCGAGGCCGGATGACGGAAGACCTCGCCCGACTGGGCTTCCACCAGGCCCGCCGCGATCTTCATCAGCGTCGACTTGCCCGAACCATTGCGGCCGACAAGGCAGATCCGGTCGCCGGGTTCGACCTGCAGGCCGGCGCCGGCCAGAAGCGGCGTTCCGCCGAAGGAAAGATGGATATCGTCGAGTTTCAGAATGGGAGGCGCCAAGGCATCAGGCTCCGTAAAGGTCATAGGGGCGGGCGAGCAACATGGCCCGGCCACGGGAAAGCGAGACCGAGATCGGCCCCTCGGCGATGTTGGATATGGTGCGCGACGATCCGAAGGGCAGTTTGAAATCCTGCAGCGGATAGCGTGCATTGCGGATCGTCAGGCCCTCAAGCGCCGTAAAGCCAAGCACGGAAAAGAGCGCTCCTGCCGGGAAGCTCAAGCGCCAGTTCGCTTTCCTCCGAAAACGGATAGGCCTCTTCCTCGCCCGAAGTGAGCACCACCTCATAACCGTCTTCGACAAGGCCGAGCGCGTTCAGATAGTGCTGGAGGGCGTGGTCGGAGCGTTCGCCGGCAAGCGCACCGGCAAGGATGAGACGGGTTGCACCGCGGGCGATGGCCTCGGCAACCGCGATCTCACCATCGGTGACGGCCTTCGCAGCCGGATAGGTGCGGCGTTCGACCGACGGGAAACGGTCGATCAGGGCGGTGTCGCTGCTGTCGAAATCGCCGACCCAAAGCTCAGGCGTCAGGCCAAGACCGACGGCATGACGCATACCGCTATCGGCCGCGATCACACGGCTGCCCTGCGTCAATGCCCGCAGGCGATCCGTGACGGTCAGATTGCCGCCGAGCAGGAGAGTGAAGGAGGTCGCGTTCATGCGCCTGCCCATACCGCATCTTCGGCAAAAAGGGAAAGGCGAAAGCGTGGGCATTCAGGAGGTTCGAACGATCCAGGGGCGGGATGGCGGACTGCGATGAGACCGCCACGCCCCCGGGTCAGCGCTTCTTGGGCGAAGCGGCCTCGGCATTCTTGATCTGGGTGGTGAAGCTCGACACCGGAGCCGTGGAGGGCTTCGGCTTGTCCTGCTTCGGTTTTCTTACTTCGCGGTTCGAACGCTGCTGGCCTTTAGCCATGATGTGCTTTCCTTTTTCGGAGTGGCCGGTGCCCGGGCGGATGCCTTGCTGCGGCTTGGGTCGATGTCGCCTTCGGCGATGCAGCGGTCGAAACTCTCGTTTTCGAAACGCACGCGGTACTGCCTGCTTCCTGCCGTTTCAGGCAGCGTCGCCAGCACCTTGCAGGTACCAGTGCTGCGGGCCAGGCGGACTGGGCCTTCCTTGAGGACGAGCAGGTCGCCGATCGAGTAGATGTGTCTGGTCAATGCTGTCTCCTGCAGTGGGATGCTGCGATCGGGAAAGCCTTCCGGCGCGACATGGCCGAAAGAATCTGTGGGACGGTGTGGCCTTGCAAACGGCTGGCCATAGCGGCCAAACCGATCGTTCGGCCTGCGAAGTCTTGGTCGTGGGAAGGTCGGTGATGCCCGGCGCCCGATGTTCCGACCTCGCGGAATGGGCATTTGCAACAAGGCACGCATCAGCTTTCGTGAATTCACGTTGTCAGAATGGGGCAAAAACACAAGCTTTATCTGCCCGGATCAGGGAAACTGTCTGCTTCACTTGCGCGGGAATGGTCCTCTGACTAGGTTTCAGCCCGGTCAAGGAAGAGGTCGAGACATCATGCAGTTTACCGGAACCGCCGACTATGTGGCCGACAAGGATCTGATGGTCGCCGTCAATGCGGCCATCCGCCTGGAACGGCCCCTGCTCGTCAAGGGAGAGCCGGGAACCGGCAAGACGGAACTGGCGCGCCAGGTCGCAGCCGCGCTCGGTCTCGACATGCTCGAATGGAATGTCAAATCAACCACGAAGGCGCAGCAGGGGCTCTACGAATATGACGCCGTTTCACGCCTGCGCGACAGCCAGCTCGGCGATGCCCGCGTCAACGACGTGAGCAATTACATCCGCAAGGGCAAGCTCTGGCAGGCCTTTGCCGCCGATCGGAAATGCGTGCTGCTGATCGACGAGATCGACAAGGCGGATATCGAGTTTCCCAATGATCTGCTGCAGGAACTCGATCGCATGGAGTTTCACGTCTACGAAACAGGCGAGACGGTGACCGCGCGGGTAAGACCGATCGTGATCATCACATCGAACAACGAGAAGGAATTGCCGGACGCCTTCCTGCGTCGCTGCTTCTTCCATTACATCCGCTTTCCCGAAATGGAGACCCTGGAGCGGATCGTCGAGGTTCATTATCCCGGCATCAAGAAAACCCTGCTGCGCAATGCGCTGACGCAATTCTACGAAATCCGCGAAACGCCGGGGCTGAAGAAGAAGCCTTCTACCTCGGAAGCACTCGACTGGATCCGTCTCCTGGTTTCCGAGGATGTCGATCCGGCAGATCTGCGCGGCGAAGCGAAGAATGCGCTTCCGAGACTGCATGGCGCGCTCCTGAAAAACGAACAGGATGTTCACCTCTTCGAACGGCTCGCCTTCATGGCCCGACGCGACCGCTGATCGCCGTCACTTGTTTCCGCCAGATCGTGAGTGATGCGACATCCGGTGTCGCTGCCCCGCTTGACGGCTGGCTGCCGGATAGGATCAAATTCAAGCCTCATGATTGCAGTGCCTGATCAAGCAAGCGGCCCGGCACGCCAATCCGCCACGTTCCGGAGCCTTTCATGCTGCTCGGCATTCTCGCGGGTCTTCTGACCTGTGCCCTCTGGGGCCTGACTTTCGTCGCCCCAAGGCTGATCGACCCCTATTCGGCTCTTGACCTGACTGTCATGCGCTACGGTGCCTTCGCGCTGGGCTGCCTGGTGCTGATGATCCATCCGCGGCTGCGCCCGCGGGGCTTCAGCCGCCAGAGGTGGATGATTGGCCTTGCCCTCGGCTCCGTCGGTTACATCGGATATTTCCTGGCGGCAGCCTTTGCCGTTCTCTTGGCGGGCGCTGCCATCCCGCCCCTGATCGTGGGCCTGATGCCGGTGGTGTTGGCCGTGATCGCCAATACGCGGGATCGGTCCCTGCCCTGGTCGCGACTGACCCTGCCGCTTCTGCTGATCCTCATCGGCGTCAGCGTCGTGAATGTCGATACCCTGGCACGGACCGAACCGGCGGAACTCGGATCCCTCTTGCTCGGGATCCTCCTGTCCTTCGTCGCTCTGTCCACCTGGGTCGCCTACGGGCTCATCAACTCCGTGGTGATGAACGGACCGAACCCGCCGCAGAGTTTTCACTGGACGGCTATCCAGGGCATGGGCGCCGGCATCGGCGTGCTCTTGCTCCTGCCCTTCGCAACCTTCCCTGACCTGATGGCAGCCGGCGTCGAGGGCACGGGCCGCTTCATCTTCTGGGCGCTGCTCCTGGGGCTCGCCGGCTCGCTCATGGCGACCTGGCTTTGGTTGATCGCCGCAACGCGCATGCCGCTGGCGCTGGCCGCTCAGCTCATCGTGGCCGAGACGGTGTTCGGCCTGTTCTTCGGCTTTCTCTATGAAGCCCGCCTGCCGACGATGTGGGAAGGGATCGGTATTGTCCTGCAGATTGCAGGGGTCGGTCTGGCGATTGCGCTCTTCAACCAGGCGCGCAAGCTGAAGCTTGCGACCGATGCCATCATCGCATCGCGCAATGCTTAGATAATTGGGCCTAGTCATCGGGGCCTGATCATCTGGATCGGTACACGCAACGAAAAAAGGCTCCGGAAACCGGAGCCTTTGATCATGTGACAGGCTGGCAGCTGCTTATTCGGCAGAAGCTTCAGCGGCAGCGGCCTTTTCGGCGGCCTCTGCTGCGGCCTTCTCGGCTGCGAGAGCCTGAGCGGCTGCAACCTTTTCAGCCTCGATGCGTGCCTTTTCCTCGGCGATCGCAGCGCGCTCGTTTTCGTTGAGCTTGCGGGCGCGGGTGCCGGTGTTCTCGACGATACGAGCCGACTTACCGCGACGGTCGCGCAGGTAGTAGAGCTTGGCGCGACGAACCTTACCGCGACGGACGACTTCAACGCTTTCGACGAGCGGCGAGTAGACCGGGAATACGCGCTCGACACCTTCGCCGTAGGAGATCTTGCGAACGGTGAAGCTTTCGTTGATGCCGGCGCCCGAACGGGCGATGCAAACGCCTTCATAGGCCTGCACGCGGGTACGGTTGCCTTCCTTGACGGTCACGTTGACGCGGAGCGTGTCGCCAGGCGAGAATTCCGGGAGCTTGCGCTTGGCTTCGATCTTGGCGGCCTGTTCGGCTTCCAGCTGCTGAATGATGTTCATGTCTAACCTCGGTTTCTTCTGAATCAGCCAGAGCGCTCGACGATGATCCCTTGGAACGATGCCTGAGGATATTGACCCTGACGGGCCGGAGCGAATACGCAGTTCTTTCTTGTGGCAGACGGGCGAAACGCCCATTTCCGAGGCGGCCAATACACCAAGACATCCGCCTTGTCACCCCTTCGACGTCTTATTTTTCCGTTGCGGCAGAGTGCCGGACGCCTTGCGGGGCAGGATGTCTCCCCCTATCACGGTACCTGGTTTCGGAGGAGACGGGGTCTGATGTCGATTGCGCTGATACTTCTGCTGTTTGGGGCGGGCTTTCTGTCAGGGGCAGTCAATGCGATTGCGGGCGGCGGAACCTTCCTGACCTTTGGCGCTCTGACGCTTGCCGGCCTGCCGCCGATCAGCGCCAACGCGACCTCATCGGTCATCCAGTTTCCGGGCTACATCACCTCGACACTGGCCTATGGCAAGGAGCTTAAGGCCATGGGTCGGAGTGCCTGGATCCTCGCGGCCGTCTCGGCTGTCGGCGCGCTCGGCGGCGCACTCTTCCTGATCTCGCTGTCCAACCCGGCGTTTCGCGCCATGGTGCCCTGGCTGCTCTTGGGCGCGACCTTGATCTTCGCGGCCGGGCCGAAGCTCCGGCCAAAGACCAAGGGAGAAAGCCATCCTGCCACCCCGCTGGGCCTGACGCTCCAGGGTGCGACCTCCTTTTATGGCGGCTTCTTCGGTGCCGGCATGGGCATCATGATGCTGGCATCACTAGGGCTTGCAAGCGGTGGCGATTATCACCGCCTCAACGCGCTGAAGAACTTCCTCTCGATCGTGATTGCAGCCGTGGCGATCATCGTCTTTGTCGGCGCAGGCGCGCTGTCCTGGTTGCATGCCGCGATCATGATCCCGGCCGTGGCAGCGGGCGGCTATGCCGGTGTTGCCGTGGCCAAGAAGGTCCCGCAGACGGTCCTGCGCTGGATCGTGGTGGCTGCCGGCCTGGCGCTCGCCGTCTATTACTTCTTCACCGGCTGAGAGGGCAGAAGGTCGGGACGCCGTTCGCGCGTAAGCGCAACGGCCTGCTCGTGGCGCCATTTCTCGATCGCCGCGTGATTGCCTGAGGTGAGCACCTCGGGGATTTCCCGCCCCTCGAAGACCTGTGGGCGGGTGTATTGCGGGTGTTCGAGCAGACCACCCTCGAAGCTCTCATGCACGCCGGACAACTGGTTGCCCATGACGCCGGGGAGGATGCGGACCACGGCATCGAGCAGGGTCAGCGCCGCAGGCTCGCCGCCGGAAAGAATATAGTCGCCGATGGAAACCTCTTCGAGTTGGCGGGCATCGATCACGCGCTGGTCGACCCCTTCGAAACGGCCACAAACGATCACCACGCCCTCGCCTTCCGCCAATGCGCGAACCCGCTCCTGGGTCAGCGGCCGGCCACGCGGGCTCATCAACAGGCGGGGCCTTCCATCGTCGGCTATGGAATCGATGGCCCGCGCCAGCACATCGGGGCGCAACACCATGCCGGCGCCGCCGCCAGACGGCGTATCGTCGACGCTGCGATGTTTGTCCTCGGCGAAGTCACGGATCTGCACCGCTTCGATCGACCAGTCGCCACGCTCCAGCGCGCGACCCGCAAGCGCCAAACCGAGATGCCCCGGAAACATGTCCGGATAGAGCGTCAGGATGGAAGCCTTGAAGGGCATGGGCACTCAGCGTCCGTTGTTGGGACGCGGCTTGCCGCCGGCATTGCCGTAAGGCTTTTCCTCACCATCGTCCTTCAGGCCGGCGGCGATCGGATCGACGAGAATGCGTCCGCCCTCCAGATCGATCTCGAGCACGGCAGCCTCGGAGAAAGGAATGAGCACGGGCCGCTTGCCGGGACCCTTGAGCTCCAGCAGATCGCCTGCGCCAAAATCATAAACGGCGGTCACCGCGCCATAGTGATTGTTCTCGGCATCATAGACCTCGAGCCCCTCGAGGTCTGCATAGTAGAATTCGTCTTCGTCGAGATCATCATCCGGCAGCGCATCACGGTCGACGAAAAGCTCGGTGCCGTTCAGCGCTTCGGCGGCATTTCGGTCGTTGATGCCGCGAAAGCGGACGATGGCGACCGTCTTGCCGTCACGGATTTCGAGGATCTCGAACTTGCGGCCATCGGCGGCATAGAGAACCCCGTAATCGCCGAGACCCAGAGGATCCTCGGTGAAGGTCTTGACCCGCACCTCGCCCCGAAGCCCTTGGGGCGCACCGATCACGGCCATCAGTATCGGGTTTTCAAGCTTGCTCATCGGTGAGAACGGTCCTGCAGATGCATCGGTTCGACATTCCTTTTAGGCGGAACGGCGGGGAAAGAAAACGCAAAAACGGGCGGTGGGGTGACCCACCGCCCGCTGAAAACGGCGGAAAGCCGATTATTCTGCAGCGGCTTCCGACGCGGCGGCAGCAGCGTCAGCTGCCTTCTGAGCCTTTTCGGCAGCGCGCTCCTGAGCCTTCTTGCCCGGCTTTGCCTTGTCCGGGTTGCTGCGGGCTGCGCGTTCGGCAATACCGGCTTCTGCCATGAAGCGCAGAACGCGGTCGGTCGGCTGTGCGCCCTTGGCGACCCAGGCCTTGATGGCGTCTACGTCAAGCTCGACGCGCTTTTCGTTGTCCTTGCCAAGCATCGGGTTCCAGGAACCGACCTTGTCGAGGAAGCGGCCGTCGCGCGGCGAGCGGGCGTCGGCAACGACGATCTGGTAGTAGGGGCGCTTCTTGGAACCACCGCGGGCGAGACGAATCTTGAGGGACATGTGAATACTCCTTGGGTTTTCAGTCCGGGCCGCCGGAGCGAACCCTGTTCTTGTTGAGGCCGCCGTCAGGCGGTCTTTTCGGTGACACCGCCATGTTCGGCGGCAATGGCTTCATGATGCCGGATGACTTCCTTGATGATGAAGTTCAGGAACTTCTCGGCGAAATCCGGGTCCAGATTGGCATCCTGAGCCAGACGGCGCAGGCGGGTGATCTGGTATTCCTCGCGCGCCGGGTCCGCCGGCGGCAATTCGTGTGTGGCCTTCAGCACGCCGACGGCCTTGGTGCAGCGGAAGCGTTCCGCCAGCATGTGGACCAGCGCCGCGTCGATGTTGTCGATCGACTGGCGATAGCCGGAAAGCTGCTCCTTGACGGACGGATCAATCATCGGCGCCCTCTCACTTCTTCTTCGGCAGGCCGGGAAGGCCCGGGAAACCGCCACCACCGAGGCCGGGAAGCTTGGGGCCCCCGAGACCCGGCAGGCCGCCAGCGCCCAGACCAGGCAAACCACCCGGCTTGATCCCGGCGGCTTCGGCCTGCTTGGCGAGCGCTTCGAGCTGCTTCGGGTCCATCTTGGACAGATCCGGCATGCCCATGCCGCCCCCCATACCGCCAAGACCCATCTTCGAGGCAAGGCCGCCCATCATCTGCTTCATCATGCCGCCTTTACCCTTGCCGCCCATGGCCTTCATCATGTCGGCCATCTGGCGATGCATCTTCAAAAGCTTGTTGATGTCGGAGGCATCCGTGCCGGAGCCGGCCGCGATGCGCTTCTTGCGGGAATGCTTGAGCAGGTCGGGATTGGCGCGCTCGGCCTTGGTCATCGAGGAGATGATCGCGAGCTGGCGCTTGAAGATTCGGTCGTCGAGGCCGGCCGCGGCCATCTTGTCCTTCATGCCGGACATGCCCGGCATCATGCCCATGATCCCGCCCATGCCGCCCATGGCCTGCATCTGCTTGATCTGTTCGGCGAGATCGTTGAGGTCGAACTTGCCCTTGGCCATCTTCTCGGCCATGGCGCGGGCTTTTTCGGCATCGATGTTTTCGGCGGCCTTTTCGACCAGCGAGACGATGTCGCCCATGCCGAGAATGCGGTCGGCGATACGGCGGGGATGGAACTCGTCGAGTTCCGTCATCTTTTCGCCGACACCGATCAGCTTGATCGGCTTGCCGGTGACGGCACGCATCGAAAGGGCTGCACCGCCACGGCCATCGCCGTCCATACGGGTCAGCACGAGGCCGGTGATTCCGACGCGTTCGTCGAAATTGCGCGCGAGATTGACCGCGTCCTGACCGGTCAGCGAGTCGGCGACGAGCAGGATTTCATGCGGCTTCGAGCGGGCCTTGATCTCGGCCATCTCGATCATCAACGGCTCGTCGATATGCGTACGGCCGGCGGTGTCGAGAATGACGATGTCATGGCCACCGAGCTTCGCCGCCTGAACGGCGCGGCTGGCGATATCGGTCGGCGACTGGCCGGCGATCACAGGCAGCGTGTCGATGCCGGTCTGCACGCCGAGCTGGCGAAGCTGTTCCTGAGCGGCCGGACGACGCGTGTCGAGCGAGGCCATCAGAACCTTCTTCTTGTCGCGATCCGTCAGGCGCTTCGCGATCTTGCCGGTGGTCGTCGTCTTACCCGAGCCCTGCAGACCGACCATCATGATGACGACGGGGGCTGCGGCATTGAGGTCGATGGAGACGCCTTCCGTGCCGAGCATCTCGACCAGCTCGTCATGGACGATCTTGACGACCATCTGCCCGGGCTTGATCGATTTCAGAACGGCGGCACCGACGGCCTTTTCACGCACCTTGTCGGTGAAGGCGCGGATCACTTCGAGAGCGACGTCGGCCTCAAGAAGCGCACGACGGACCTCGCGCAGAGCAGCCGAGACATCCGCCTCGGACAGTGCGCCACGGCCGGTCAGTCCATTCAGAATGGATCCAAGACGGTCCTGGAGGTTCTCAAACATCGGCTCTTCCTTGCATGGTCAGGGGAAACCCAAACCTCGGTCTTCTCCACGCGGAAAACAAGACGCAAAGCCAAAAACCACCCGAGGGCGCAACGCGCTGTCGGGTGTTGACCTCCGGGATCTCTTTATACCTTTTCGGGTCCCGGTCGGCGGCTTGGAGTACTCGTCTCTTCGCAGATTGCGGCGGATAAACAGGAAAACGGCCTGGAAGTCAAGCAAAGTCCCGATTTTTCGGGAGATCAGGCACATCGAGCAATCTGCAGTGCGCCTATTGCCGTAGAATTGACGAAACCACATATGGGTGAGCCATGAACAGACGCAGCTTTCTCAAATGGTCGGGCTTCGGCCTCGTTGCCGCAACACTCGGAGGTCTCGGCTTGCGGGAGGCACATGCGGGCAACCGCTATTACACCGGTCCGATCTCCGATCATTTCGACGGCAAGGTCTTCTTCAACCCGGGCGGAGAAGAGCCTCGTGGCTTCACCGATCTTCTGCGCTGGCAGTTCGGCGGCGGCAAGATCGAGTGGCCGAGACCGGCCCAGGCTACCGATGTCGTGACGACCAAACCGGAACCTCGCGTCGAAGGAAGCCGGCTTGTCGTCACCATGGTCGGTCATGCGACCCTGCTCATCCAGACAGCAGGGCTCAACATCCTGACCGACCCTGTCTGGTCCGAACGCGCAAGTCCCGTCTCCTTTGCCGGACCAAAGCGCAACAATCCGCCGGGCGTTGCCTTCGACGACCTGCCGAAGATCGATATCGTCATTGTCACGCATAATCACTACGACCATCTGGATACTGCGACGCTGAGGCGCCTCTTCAGGCGGGACAATCCGCGCATCGTCACACCACTCGGCAATGACACCATCATGCGCGACGACATGCCAGGCATGGTGGCAAGCGTCATGGATTGGGGTGACCAGATCGAGATCGGCAAGGGCGTCAGCATCCATTGCGAGCCCTGCCATCACTGGTCGGCCCGTGGCATGGGCGACCGGCGCATGGCGCTCTGGGCTGCCTTCGTCTTGGAAACTCCGGGCGGCAAGATCTATCACATCGGTGATACCGGCTATGCCGAGGGCAAGCATTATCGCGAGCTCAAGGCCAAGCATGGCGACATCAGGCTCGCCATCATGCCGATCGGTGCCTATGAGCCGCGCTGGTTCATGAAGGCGCAGCACCAGAACCCGGAAGAAGCGATAGAAGGCTTCCGCTTAAGCGGTGCGGCCTTCGGCATCGGCCACCATTTCGGCACCTTCCAGCTGACCAATGAAGGCATCGACGATCCGCCAAAGGCGCTGGCCGTGGCCATGTCCTCAGCCGGTATCGGCAATGACCGCTTCAAGGGATTGCGACCCGGCCAGCAATTCGAGGTGCCTCTGACAAACGCTTGAGGCCAAAAATACAAGAGACAGGGGCTCGTTGACACGGCTCACGCTTTTGGCCAGACTTGGCGCATTCACCAGGGGTGTCCCGACAAGGGGCTGAGATATCGCTACGCCAATCCCGATAAGGACAATGGCAGCGCGGTGACCCGTTGAACCTGATCCAGTTCATACTGGCGTAGGGACGGTGCGAGCGCTGCAAAAACGATGATTCGGAATCCGAATCCCGTGGCGTCTTTCCATCATTCCGCCTGACATGACTGGGTCTCCAACCTGAACACTTGGAGCTCAATGATGAACATTGCCCCTGACTTCAACAGGCCCGACGTCACCACCGGGCCGCTTCCCGCCTCGACCAAGATCTTCTTGGCAGGGGACATCCACCCGGATATCCGTGTGCCCCTGCGCCAGATCGCCCTGCACCCGACCTCTGGCGAACCGCCTGTGAATGTCTATGACGCGTCAGGTCCCTATACCGACCCGCAGGCGACAATCGCCATCGACCAGGGGCTTGCCCGGCACCGTCTCGACTGGGTCCAGACACGCGGCGATGTCGAGGCCTATGACGGCCGCGATGTAAAGCCCGAGGACAACGGTTTTGTCTCTGCCGACAAACTGACACCGGCGTTTCCCGTGAAACATCAGCCGCTTCGTGCCACGGGCGGCAAAGCCGTAACACAGCTTGCCTATGCCCGCGCCGGCATCATCACGCCGGAAATGGAATATGTGGCGATCCGGGAAAACCTTGGCCGCAAGGCCATGAAAGAAGCGCTCACCCGCGACGGCGAAAGCTTCGGCGCCGCGATCCCCGATCACGTGACGCCGGAATTCGTCCGCAAGGAGATCGCCTCAGGGAGGGCAATCATCCCCGCCAACATCAACCATCCGGAACTCGAGCCGATGATCATCGGTCGCAATTTCCTGGTGAAGATCAACGCCAATATCGGCAATTCGGCCGTCACCTCCTCCATGGCCGAGGAAGTCGAGAAGATGGTCTGGGCGATCCGCTGGGGGGCCGATACGGTCATGGATCTCTCGACCGGCCGCAACATTCACAACATCCGCGACTGGATCATCCGCAATTCGCCCGTACCGATCGGCACCGTGCCGCTCTACCAGGCGCTGGAAAAGGTCGGCGGTATCGCCGAAGACCTGACCTGGGAGGTCTATCGCGACACGCTGATCGAGCAGGCCGAACAGGGCGTCGACTATTTCACCATCCATGCCGGCGTTCGGCTGCATTACATCCCGCTGACCGTCAACCGCGTGACCGGCATCGTTTCGCGCGGCGGTTCGATCATGGCCAAGTGGTGTCTGCATCATCACAAGGAGAGCTTCCTCTACGAGCATTTCGAGGAAATCTGCGACATCTGCCGCGCATACGATGTCTCCTTCTCGCTGGGCGATGGACTGCGGCCCGGCTCGATTGCCGATGCCAATGATGCCGCCCAGTTTGCCGAGCTTGAGACGCTGGGCGAGCTGACCAAGATTGCCTGGGAGAAAGATTGTCAGGTGATGATCGAGGGCCCCGGCCATGTTCCGATGCACAAGATCAAGGAGAACATGGACAAGCAGCTGAAGACCTGCGGCGAGGCCCCCTTCTATACGCTGGGGCCGCTGACGACGGATATCGCACCCGGCTACGACCACATCACCTCCGGCATTGGTGCCGCGATGATCGGCTGGTTCGGCACGGCCATGCTCTGCTACGTCACGCCGAAGGAGCATTTAGGCCTGCCCGACCGCGACGATGTGAAGACCGGCGTCATCACCTACAAGATCGCAGCGCATGCCGCCGACCTCGCCAAGGGCCATCCGGCGGCCCAGCTGCGCGACGATGCACTGTCCCGCGCCCGGTTCGAATTCCGCTGGGAAGACCAGTTCAACCTCTCGCTCGATCCGGACACGGCCCGCGCCTTCCATGACGAAACCCTACCGAAGGAGGCGCACAAGGTCGCGCATTTCTGCTCGATGTGCGGGCCGAAATTCTGCTCGATGCGCATATCCCATGACATCCGCGCCGAGGCACAGAAGGAGGGCCTGACCGCCATGGCGGAGAAATACCGCGCCGGCGGCGATCTCTACATGACGGCGGACGAGATCGCAGCGCTTGGGGCGGGAGAGCGGTCATGACCATCCTGGTGAAAGGCGCCGGTGTCGCAGGGCTGGCGACGGCGCTCGAACTGGCGCGCAGGGGTATCCCTGTCGAGGTCGTGGAGCGCCGGGCCGATATCGGGCTTGGCGCCTCCCATTGGGCGGGCGGCATGCTCGCCCCCTATTGCGAGCGGGAGGCGGCGGAAGAGATCGTACTGACATCAGGTCTCTTGGCTGCCGACTGGTGGGACGAGGCTTTGCCCGGTCTCGTCCAGCGCCGGGGCACGCTGGTGCTGGCCAATCCCCGCGATCTCGCCGACCTCAAGCGCTTTGTGACCCGCACGCGCGGCCATCGCTGGCTGGGCGAGGATGAGATCGCAGAGCTTGAGCCTGATCTCGCGGGGCGTTTCGGCACCGGCCTCTTCTTCGCAGAGGAGGCGCATCTTAATCCGCGCCAAGCCTTGCGGGGGCTTTATCAGGCAGCACGGCAGCTCGGTGTCTCCTTCCGCTTCGGGGAGGAAGCGGGTGAGACGGGAGGCTATGCGAGCGTCGTGGATTGCCGGGGACCACAGGCGATCGGCGAGATCGAAGGGCTGCGGGGGGTGCGCGGCGAGATGCTCTATCTGGAGACGGGCGATGTCACGCTCTCCCGCCCTGTCCGCCTACTGCATCCCCGCCACCCCCTCTATATCGTCCCGCGCGGCAACGGGCTGTTCATGCTGGGCGCGACCATGGTCGAGGCTGAGGATGACGGGCCGATCGCGGCGCGTTCGATGATGGAACTGCTCAACACAGCCTATGCCCTGCACCCGGCCTTTGCCGAGGCGCGCATCGTGGAAACCGGCACCGGCATCCGCCCGGCTTTCCCGGACAATGTGCCCCGGCTCATCGAAACCTCCGAAGGATTGGCAGTGGCCGGCATGCACCGCCACGGCTTTCTGCTGGCTCCAGCACTGGCGCGTGAGGCGGCGGACAGGCTGACGATCACAGACGCATCTGACAAAAGGAGGAGCACATGAAGCTCACCGTCAACGGAGAAGCCCTGGAGCTCGATGCCGGCAATCTCGACGATCTGCTCGCCAAGCTCGACTACGAGGGTGACTGGCTGGCCACCGCCGTCAATGGCGATCTGGTACACCGCGAAGAGCGCGCCGCCCATCCCTTGAAGGAGGGCGACCGGATCGAGATCCTTTCGCCCATGCAAGGAGGCTGATATGGCCCTGGAACTCTATGGCAAGACCGTCACTTCGCAACTCCTGCTCGGCACGGCGCGCTACCCCTCGCCTGCGATCCTGGCGGAAGCCGTGCGGCGCTCGAAAACCGAAATCGTCACCGTCTCGCTGCGCCGGGAAACCGCAGGCGGCAAGGCGGGCGGGGCCTTCTTCCAGCTGATCCGCGATCTCGGTGTGCACGTCCTGCCCAATACCGCCGGCTGCCACAGCGCCCGCGAGGCGGTGCTGACGGCAAAGATGGCGCGGGAGGTCTTCGGCACCACCTGGATCAAGCTCGAGGTGATCGGCAATCACCACACGCTCCAGCCCGATGTGTTCGAACTGGTGGAAGCGGCGAAGATCTTGAACGCCGAGGGCTTCGAGGTTTTCCCCTATACGACAGACGATCTGGTGGTCGGGGAGAAGCTGCTCACCGCCGGATGCCGCGTGCTGATGCCCTGGTGCGCGCCGATCGGCAGCGCCATGGGGCCGCAGAATCTGCCGGCACTCAAATCCATGCGGGCGGAATTTCCCGACGTGCCGCTGATCGTCGATGCCGGCATCGGTCGTCCCTCCCATGCCACAGCGGTGATGGAACTCGGCTACGACGCCGTGCTGCTCAACACCGCCGTCGCCAGCGCCGGCGATCCCGCTGATATGGCCGAGGCCTTTGCCAAGGCGATCGAGGCGGGGCATATCGCTCATCGAGCAGGCATGCTGGAACCGCGCGACATGGCGGTGCCATCCACCCCCGTCATCGGAAAGGGGGTCTTCGCATGAAGCTCGATCCCTTTTACCTCATCGTCGACAGCGCCGACTGGATCGAGCGGCTTGTGCCGCTGGGGGTCAAGCTGGTGCAGCTGCGGATGAAGGACGCCGAGGAAAGCGTGCTTCGCCAGCATGTTCGACGCGCCCGGCAATGCTGTGCCCAACACGGCTGCCAGCTCATCGTCAACGACTTCTGGCAGATCGCCATCGACGAGGCCTGCGACTTCGTGCATTTGGGACAGGAGGATCTGGCGATGGCGGATCTCGCAGCCATCCGCAGCGCGGGCCTGAAGCTCGGCCTCTCGACGCATAACGAGGCCGAGCTTGAAACGGCGCTGGCCGCCGAGCCCGATTATATTGCTCTCGGCCCCGTCTATCCGACGATCCTGAAAAAAATGCCCTGGGCGCCGCAGGGCCTGGAACGGCTGACAGTGTGGAAGGAAAAGATCGGCCCCCTGCCCCTGGTCGCGATCGGGGGACTTCGCCCTGACCGTCTACCTGGTGTTTTCGCAGCAGGGGCAGACAGCGCGGCGGTGGTCACCGACATCACACTCAATGCCGATCCCGAGGCGCGGACCCGGGAATGGCTTGTGGTGACCGAGCGCTGGCGTTGACCATGCATGCGCGGATTTGGTCGCTCCACTGGTAATTCGGCTGCTTTTCCGCCATATAGGCTGAAAATGCAGCTTTCTGGAGTGACGATGTCGGATCGGGTCGAATTCGCTGTTATGAACGGGCTTGGCAACAAGATCCTGGTCATCGACATGCGCGGTCGCACCGACCGGGTGACGCCGGCTGCCGCCATCGCCCTCGCCGCCGACCCCGCGACCGCCTTCGACCAGATCATGGCGATCCATGATCCGAGAGTTGACGGCACCGACGCCTATATCGACATCCTGAATTGCGATGGCTCGAAGGCGCAGGCCTGCGGCAACGGCACGCGCTGCGTGGTTCAGGCACTCGCTGCCGAAACCGGCCGCAAGAGCTTCACCTTTCAGACCATCGCCGGGATCCTGAATGCCGTCGAGCATCAGGACGGCACGATCTCCGTCGACATGGGCAAGCCCGTCTTTGCCTGGGACAAGATCCCGCTCTCGGAAGAATTCCACGACACCAGCCGCATCGAGTTGCAGATCGGTCCGATCGACGCGCCAATCCTGCATTCGCCCTCGGCCATGTCGATGGGCAATCCGCATGCCGTCTTCTGGGTCGATCGCGATCCGATGACCTATGACCTTGAGCGCTTCGGTCCGCTCCTCGAAAACCATCCGATCTTCCCGGAAAAGGCCAATATCACGCTGGCCCAGGTCACCTCGAAGACGACGATGGTGACGCGCACCTGGGAACGCGGCGCCGGCCTGACGCTCGCCTGCGGCTCGGCTGCCTGCGCGGCTGGCGTGTCCGCTGCGCGTACCGGCCGCACCGAGCGTAAGGTGACGATCACGGTGGCGTCGAGCCCCAATCGCGGCACACTGACCATCGACTGGCGCCCCGACGACAAGGTCGTCATGACCGGTCCCGCGGAATGGGAGTGGTCCGGCACGGTCGATCCGGTGACCGGAAGCTGGCAGCGCGATGTGAGCGCCGATTCAGAGGCCGCCACCCTGTGACCTCCGCGCGACAAGGCGCCGTCGAGGTCATCACTTTCGGCTGTCGCCTGAACACCTATGAATCCGAGGTCATGAAGGCCGAGGCTGCCAAGGCAGGCCTCGACAACGCCATCCTCGTCAATACCTGTGCGGTCACCTCAGAGGCCGTGCGCCAGGCCCGCCAGGCGATCCGCCAGGCGCGCCGGGAAAACCCTGAGGCCCGCATCATCGTCACCGGTTGCGCGGCTCAGACGGAAGCGCAAAACTTCGCTGATATGCCCGAGGTCGATGCTGTCCTCGGCAACGAGGAGAAGCTCAAGGCCGAACACTATCGTCGCCTGCCGGATTTCGGCGTCTCGGCGGAAGAAAAGGTTGCCGTCAACGACATCATGAGCGTGACCGAGACGGCACCGCAGATGGTCGCGCATATCGATGGCCATGTGCGCGGTTTCCTGCAGGTACAGAATGGCTGCGATCACCGCTGCACCTTCTGCATCATCCCCTATGGCCGTGGCAATTCGCGCTCCGTGCCGATGGGCGCCGTCGTCGAGCAGGCGCGCAAGCTCGTCGAGAACGGTTACCGCGAGGTGGTGCTGACCGGAGTGGACGCGACGAGTTATGGCGCGGACCTGCCCGGCAATCCGACGCTTGGCCTGCTTGCCAAGACACTGCTGAAACAGGTGCCGGAGATTCTGCGCCTGCGCCTCTCCTCGATCGACAGCATCGAAGCGGACCGCCATCTCTTCGACCTGATTGCTGACGAGCCGCGCTTCATGCCGCATCTGCATCTGTCGCTGCAGCATGGCGACGACATGATCCTGAAGCGCATGAAGCGTCGGCATTCGCGTTCCGATGCGATCGCCTTTGCCGAGCAGGTCCGGCGCCTGCGCCCCGGCTTTGCCTTTGGCGCCGATATGATTGCCGGTTTTCCGACAGAGACCGAGGAGATGGCAGCAAACTCCGCGCGCCTTGCCGAGGAGATCGGTATCGCGCATCTGCATGTCTTCCCCTACAGCCCCCGCCCCGGCACGCCGGCGGCCCGCATGCCGCAGCTCGACCGGGCTCTTATCAAGGCACGCGCGGCGGAGCTCCGCGCGGTGGCCGAAAGATTGCAGGCTATCCATCTCGCATCGCATGTTAGCACGCACCAGAAGCTGCTGGTCGAGCGCAACGAAATGGCGCATACGGAAGACTTCACCCTCGTTGCAGCGCCCGGCATGACACCCGGCAGCCTCATCGAGGTATCGATCGGCGGCCACACCGGCCGCCATCTGACGATTGCATCGGCAGCGGCTGACGCGGCTGCCTGACAGACGGAATAGAGTGACCATGGCCCTCGGCTTCATCAAGAAAGTCTTCACCTTCGGCAAGGAGAAGCCGGCAGAAACGCCTGCCGCGCCGGCGGAGTTGACGGTCGAGGAGAAGGCCGCGATCTCGGCGGAAAGCGAGCCTAGGGATCGCGACGAAGACCTTCCCCTGGCAGAGGATCCGGTTCTCGCCGAGGAAATGGAAACGGCCGGCGGGCCGTCGGACGATCTGTCGCCCGAAGATCTCTCGTTGGTTCCTCTCGAATTGCTCGAGGCGGAAGCCGAGGAAGAACTCAAAGAGACCCCGAACGAGATGGTAACGGCCGGCGACCAGGGCCCTCAAAGTGCGGCGCCGGCACTCGAGGAGGCAGCACCAGAGCCTGTTGCCCCCGTCCTGCCCAAGGGTTTCGCGACTGCTGAGACCAGGGCGGCAGAACCCGAGGCCCCGGCCCCGGCGGAAAAGCTGAGCTGGTTCCAGCGCCTGAAGGCTGGCCTCTTCCGCACCTCCTCGCAGCTGACGAGCCAGATCACCGCACTCTTCACCAAGCGCAAGCTGGACGATGAGACGCTGGAAGAGCTGGAAGACCTGTTGATCCAGGCCGACCTCGGCGTCGAAACGGCGCTCCGCGTTACCGACACGCTGGCCTCCGAGCGCTACGGCAAGGATGTGACCGGCGAGGACGTGACCAAGATCATGGCCTCCGAGATCGTCAAGGTGCTGAAGCCGGTCGCCAAGCCACTGGCCCTTGATCTCAGCCACAAGCCGCATGTCATTCTCGTCGTCGGTGTCAACGGCACCGGCAAGACGACGACCATCGGCAAGCTCGCCGCCAAGCTTTCGGGCTCAGGGTTGAAGGTGATGCTGGCAGCCGGCGATACCTTCCGCGCAGCCGCAATCGAGCAGCTGAAAATCTGGGCCGACCGTACCGGCTCGACCTTCATCGGCACCAAGCTCGGCGCCGATGCCGCAGGCCTGGCCTATGAAGCCTTCGAGCGCGCCAAGGCGGAGAAATCCGACGTTCTGATCATCGACACCGCTGGCCGGTTGCAGAACAAGGCGGAGCTGATGGCGGAACTCGAAAAGATCGTCCGCGTTCTCGGCAAGCTCGATCCGGATGCACCCCACACCGTACTGCAGACGCTCGATGCGACGACGGGCCAGAATGCCCTGCAGCAGGTCGAGATCTTCCGCAACGTGGCGGGCGTCAACGGCCTGATCATGACCAAACTCGACGGCACGGCGCGCGGCGGCATCCTTGTTGCGATCGCCGCCAAACACAAGCTGCCCGTCTATTTCATCGGCGTCGGCGAAGGCATCGACGACCTCGAACCCTTCGAGGCGGAAGACTTCGCCAGCGCCATTGCCGGCATCGCGCGCTGAGCGCCGGAAACGTTAGGAAACGACATCATGTCGGACACATCCACCGATACCCAGGCCTCCCAGGCCGAAAAACAGAACCCCGTCCTGAAGATGGCGCTCGAACTCGGGCCGCTCCTGATCTTCTTCTTCGGCAACCTGCGCGGCGAATGGCTGGCGAAAACCTTTCCGGAGCTCACCGCGATCGGCGGACCGCTTCTGATCGCGACCGCCCTTTTCATGGTCGCAACGGTCATTTCACTGATCATTTCGAAGATCGTCTTCAAGCACCTGCCGGTCATGCCCTTCGTCTCGGGCATCGTCGTTCTGGTCTTCGGCGGGTTGTCGATCTGGCTGCAGGACGAAACCTTCATCAAGATGAAGCCGACAATCGTCAACACGCTCTTCGGCGTCGTTCTGCTGGGTGGGCTCGCCTTCGGCACCTCGCTCCTGGGCTACGTGTTCAACGCCGCTTTCCAGCTCGACGCGGAAGGCTGGCGCAAGCTGACATTTCGCTGGGGCATCTTCTTCCTCTTCCTTGCCGTGTTGAACGAGGTCGTCTGGCGCAATTTCTCCGACGATGTCTGGGTCAGCTTCAAGGTCTGGGGCACGATGCCGATCACCATCCTCTTCACGCTGGCCCAGATGCCGCTGCTCATGAAGCACTCCCTGGAAGACAAGGAACAGCAATGAGCGATGTACCCGGCCAGGGGGGCGAGAACTCGACGACGAGTTTCTGGCTGGTGGTGACCTTTGTCATCATCCTGGTTCAGGTCCTGTCTCAATATCTGATGGGGCGTCTCTGGATCTGCGAATGCGGCTATGTGAAGCTCTTCGAAGCCGGCGTGAATACACCCGGCAATTCGCAGCACCTGTTCGACTGGTACACGCCGTCGCACATCATCCACGGCTTCCTGTTCTATGGTCTGGGCTGGCTGGTGATGCGCAAGCAGCCGATCACCGCAAAGCTTTCGCTTGCCGCCCTGATCGAGGCAACCTGGGAGATCCTGGAAAACTCGCCAATGGTGATCGACCGCTACCGGACCGCGACCATGGCCATCGGCTATAGCGGAGACAGCATCCTCAATTCCGGCATGGACATGGTCGCGATGGTCGCTGGCTTCTTCTTCGCAGCCCGTATGCCCCTGTGGCTCACCGTCATCATCGCGGTCGTCTTCGAGCTTCTGACGGCATTCGTCATCCGGGACAATCTGACCCTCAATGTCCTCATGCTGGTCTGGCCGATCGAGGCTGTGAAGACCTGGCAGGGCGCGCTCTGACCGGGAAGGATCAGCCTTTGCCGAGCGCCTTTTCGATCGCCGGCATCAGCTCGGTCTGAAAGCTATCCGCATCGAAGGGGCCGACCTTCTTGTAGAGGATGGTGCCGTCAGGACCGACGAGATAGCTCTCCGGAATGCCATAGACGCCCCAATCGATCGCAGCCTTGCCATTCGGGTCGACGCCGATGGCTGAAAAGGGATTGCCGAGTTCACCGAGGAACCGCAGCGCGTTGTCGTACCGGTCCTTGTAGTTGATGCCGACAACGTTCACGCGGGTATCCTTGGAGAGTTCCAGCAAGATCGGATGCTCCTGCCGGCAGGGCACGCACCAGGAAGCAAACACGTTGACGAGCGTAAGCTTGCCGGTAATGGCCGCCGTCGTCAGGGCAGGGCGCTCGGAGCCCTCGAGCGCGGCAAGCTCAAGCGCGGGCGCCTTTGTCCCGATCAGCGCCGAGGGGATCTCCGAAACGTCGCGTCCCGATTGCAACTGGGTCAGGAAGACGCCCGCAAGCGAAACAAAAACGACGAGCGGCAAGGCCGCGATCAGATAGCGGCCACGCCCCTTGCCGGCATCTGCAGGATGGCTGTCGCCGCTGCCCGTCATGCCTGGCTGTCCTGCGAGGACCCGGCCGAGCGGCGGCGAATGCCTTGCGTCTCTAGCGCCTTTAGTTCGCTTTTGCGCGCCCGACCGTCGAGATAGACCCAGACGATCAGGCCAAGACAGATCCCGGCCGTCATCAGATAGGAGCCGATCACATAAAAGGCGTGTGTCATGCCTGATGCTCCCGACCGGCCTGACGCGCCGCCATCCGCCTCTGGGCGCCGACCCGGCGCCGCCAGATCTCGTTGCGCATGGCCATCAGATGCAGGATGAAGAAAAGAAGGGTAAAGGCGAGCGCCATGACCATCAGCGGCCAGAGAAACTCGGGATGGATTGTCGGCCCATCAAGCCGCATGACGCTGGCGGGCTGATGCAGGGTGTTCCACCAGTCGACCGAGAACTTGATGATCGGAATATTGACGAAGCCGACCAGGATCAGGACGGCGCTGACGCGCGCAGCCTTCGACGGGTCATCCATCGCGCGGTTCAGCGCGATCAGACCGAGATACATCAGGAAGAGCACGAAGACCGATGTGAGGCGCGCATCCCAGACCCACCAGGTGCCCCACATCGGCTTGCCCCAGAGCGAACCGGTGACCAGAGCAATCAAAGTGAAGGCCGCACCCAGCGGCGCTGCTGCCTTGTGGCTGACATCCGCCAGCGGATGACGCCACACCAGTGTCCCGATCGCGGAAAGCGCCATCACGGAGTAACACATCATCGAGAGCCAGGCCGCAGGCACATGCACATACATGATACGCACCGTGTCGCCCTGCTGGTAATCCGTCTCGGAGGTGAAGCCGAGATAAAGGCCCACGACGAAAAGAAGTACGTTTATCCCGACAAACCACGGCAGAACTTTCTCGACAAATGCGAGGAATCGCGTCGGATTGGCGAGGTCGATGATTTTGGTCACGGCGAGGGTGTTGTCGGTCATATCTCGTTCTAGCCTGTCTCAAGCGAGGCTGCAATTGATCCTGGTCAAGCCGAAATGCCTCAATCCGCCGAACTGCGCAGTGCCGCCGCCGCACCCACAGGGCCGATCACGGCAAAGAGAAGTGTTATCGCCGACAGGAACAGGAAGGGTGGCAGGAACGGGGCCGGATCTTCGACGGCTGCATAGGAGGCACTGACGCCGAAAATCAGCACCGGCACGGCCAGCGGCAGCACCAGAATGGAGACCAGCAAGCCGCCACGCGGGAGCGCAACAGCAACCGCAGCACCCGCCGCACCGATGAAGGTGATGGCCGGCGACCCGACCAGCAGTGTCAACATCACCGCACCGATGGCCACTTCATCCATGTTCATGAACAGGCCGAGCAGCGGCGAGGCGATGACGAGCGGCAGACCGGTCGCGACCCAATGCGCCAGGCATTTGACGAGCACCGTCAGCACCAGCGGCGTTTCCTGCATCAGAAGGATGTCCAGCGAACCATCATCCCGTTCGGCCTGAAAAAGACGGTCGAGGCCGAGCAGGGCCGAGAGCAGGGCCCCGATCCAGACGATTGCGGGCCCGATCCGTGACAGAAGGTTGAGATCCGGCCCGACGCCAAAGGGAATGACAGCGACAACGGTGGTGAAGAACAGCACGCCGATCAGTGCGCCGCCACCGGCGCGGACGGAGAGCTTCAGGTCCCTCAAGAAAAGCGCCATCATCCGGCATACTCCATATCGACGCCATCGAAGCCGAGCATCTCCAGGGACTGCGCCCCTTCGAGCCCCAGCGGCTGGTGGGTTGCCGCAAGTGCGATCCCACCTGACTGACGGTGATGGCGAACGAGCCCTTCGAACATCGCATCCGCCTTGCGGTCGAGCGCGGCGGTGGGCTCATCGAGAATCCAGACCGGACGATGCGCCACGAGCAGCCGCGCCATGGCGAAGCGCCGCTGCTGACCTGCCGAAAGATAGCCATAGGGCAGGTGGGTAATGCCGGACAGATCGACGGCAGCGGCCGCCTCTTCGACATCAAGGCTTCGGCCCGTGCCGATATCGCCAAGAAACGACTTCCAGAAGGCGAGGTTTTCGGCGACCGTCAATTCCCGCTTCATGCCGTTGCGATGACCGAGATAATGGCTGAATTCACCCGCCGGTCGCGCCTCCTGATCCGTGCCGGAAAAGCAGACCGCACGCCCCGTCTCCGGACGCAGCAAGCCGGCAACGACGCGCAGAAGTGTCGACTTGCCGGAGCCGTTTCGACCCGTCAGGACAAGCGCCTCTCCCGCGGTCAACGTAAAGGAAACATTAACGAAAATCAGATCCTCGCCACGACGCGCTGAGAGATTTTCGGCTTCAAGCCTGATCATGGTCGCCTTCTGGCAGGATGAGGCCTGCCTCATAAAAAAATCCGTTTTCGCCCTTCGTCGGTCTGGCGCCTTTCTTAGAAATTATCTATAAGACCTGCAACCACGCCAGCGGCCGGCGTGAAGTTCATCCTTGTGCCGAACTTGAACATCGCGAGGAGCGGTGTCACGTGCGGACAGCGGAAATGGTCGTACCCGCATCCTGATGTGCATGAAGTGCATGGGCGTCCGCACGATTGTGTTGGCTATCAGTTTCAAGCGGGGTTTCTATCCGTGGCTAAATCTCTCGACAGCTTCAATTGCCGTTCGGTCCTCACCGTCGATGGCAAGGACTATGTCTACTACAGCATTCCCAAGGCCGAAGCGAACGGTCTTGCCGGTGTATCGAAGCTCCCCTACTCGATGAAGGTTCTGCTCGAGAACCTGCTTCGTAATGAAGACGGTCGTTCCGTCACCAAGGCGGATATCGAAGCTTGCGCCGCCTGGCTCGTCAACAAGGGCCTGACAGAAGCCGAAATCGCCTATCGCCCGGCCCGCGTGCTGATGCAGGACTTCACCGGCGTTCCCGCCGTTGTTGACCTCGCCGCCATGCGTGACGGCATCAAGAACCTCGGCGGCGATCCGGAAAAGATCAATCCGCTGGTTCCCGTCGACCTGGTCATCGACCACTCTGTCATCGTCGACGAATTCGGCACGCCCCAGGCCTTCGCCCGCAATGTCGAGCTGGAATACCAGCGCAACGGCGAGCGCTACCGCTTCCTGAAGTGGGGCCAGCAGGCCTTCAAGAACTTCCGCGTCGTTCCCCCGGGCACGGGTATCTGTCATCAGGTGAACTTCGAATATCTCGGCCAGACCGTCTGGACGAAGGACGAGGACGGCGAAACAATCGCCTATCCCGACACCTGCGTCGGCACGGACAGCCACACCACGATGATCAACGGCCTCGGCGTTCTCGGCTGGGGTGTCGGTGGTATCGAAGCCGAAGCCGCCATGCTCGGCCAGCCGGTTTCCATGCTGCTGCCTGAGGTGATCGGCTTCAAGCTGACCGGCACGCTGAAGGAAGGCGTCACCGCGACCGACCTCGTGCTGACCGTCGTGCAGATGCTGCGCAAGAAGGGCGTCGTCTCGAAGTTCGTCGAATTCTACGGCCCCGGCCTTGACACGCTGCCGGTTGCAGACCGTGCGACCATCGGCAACATGGGTCCGGAATACGGCGCGACCTGCGGCTTCTTCCCGGTCGATTCGGCCACCGTCGGCTATCTCGACATGTCGGGCCGCTCCAAGGACCGCATCGCTCTCGTCGAAGCCTATTCCAAGGCTCAAGGCATGTGGCGTGACAATGACGGCTCGCAGCTCGTCTTCACCGACACGCTCGAACTCGACCTCGGGGACGTCGTACCGTCGATGGCCGGCCCGAAGCGTCCGGAAGGCCGTCTGCCGCTCGAAACCATCGCCCCGAACTTCGCAACCGCTCTGGAAGGCGACTACAAGAAGCCGGGCCAGCTCTCCCAGCGTTGGGCCGTCGAAGGCACCGACTACGATCTGGGCCATGGTGACGTGGCAATCGCCGCCATTACCTCCTGCACCAACACCTCGAACCCGAGCGTGCTGATTGCAGCCGGTCTGCTCGCCCGCAATGCCGTGGCCAAGGGCCTGAAGACCAAGCCTTGGGTCAAGACCTCGCTCGCACCCGGATCCCAGGTCGTTGGCGAGTATCTCGAAAAGTCCGGCCTGCAGAAGGAACTCGACGCGCTCGGCTTCAACCTCGTCGGCTTCGGCTGCACGACCTGCATCGGCAATTCCGGCCCGCTGCCGGGCCCGATCTCGAAGACGATTAACGACAAGGGCATCATCGCTGCCGGCGTTCTATCGGGCAACCGCAACTTCGAAGGCCGCATCTCGCCTGATGTCCAGGCGAACTACCTCGCCTCCCCGCCGCTCGTCGTCGCCTATGCGCTCGCCGGCACGGTCCAGAAGGACCTGACCAAGGAGCCGATCGGCGAAGACCAGAACGGCAACCCGGTCTACCTGAAGGATATCTGGCCGACCTCTGCCGAAGTGCAGGAGTTCATCCAGAAATACGTCACCCGCGCACTCTTCGAGTCGAAGTATGCCGACGTGTTCAAGGGCGACGAAAACTGGCAGGCCGTCCAGGTTCCGGAAGGCCAGACCTATGCCTGGGACGACAAGTCGACCTATGTCCAGAACCCGCCCTACTTCGTTGGCATGGGCAAGACCGGCTCGGGCCTGAAGAACATCAAGGGCGCGCGCGTCCTCGGTCTCTTCGGCGACAAGATCACCACCGACCACATTTCCCCGGCCGGTTCGATCAAGGCGGCATCCCCGGCAGGCGCCTATCTCACCGAAAACGGCGTGGCTGTGGCGGACTTCAACCAGTACGGCACGCGCCGCGGCAACCATGAAGTCATGATGCGCGGCACCTTCGCCAACATCCGCATCCGCAATCACATGCTCGGCCCGAACGGCAAGGAAGGTGGCTACACCATCCACTATCCGTCCAAGGAAGAGCTGTCGATCTACGATGCCGCGATGAAGTACAAGGAAGAGGGCGTTCCGCTCGTCATCTTCGCCGGTGTCGAATACGGCAACGGCTCTTCGCGTGACTGGGCCGCAAAGGGTACCAACCTCCTCGGCGTGAAGGCTGTCATCGCGCAGTCCTTCGAGCGTATCCACCGCTCGAACCTCGTCGGCATGGGCGTCGTGCCCTTCACCTTCGAGGAAGGCACCACCTGGGCTTCGCTGAACCTGAAGGGCGACGAGATCGTCACGATCGAAGGTCTCGAAGGCGATATCAAGCCGCGCGAGAAGAAGATCGCCAAGATCACCTACTCCGACGGCACCGTGAAGGACGTACCGCTGCTTTGCCGCATCGATACGCTCGACGAAGTCACCTACATGAACAACGGCGGCATTCTGCAGACCGTTCTGCGCGATCTCGCCGCCTGATCGTCTCGCGATATGACCACAAGAGGCCGCCGGGAAACCGGCGGCCTTTTCTTTTGGAGCGCCGCACTCCATCTGATGCCAAAAGTTTCACCCCATCGTGACTTCTCGGATGGCGCTGTTGGCGTTATCAGTGCAGCACTCAAGTGAAGGCATCTCGATAGCATGCGGCACACGATCAATAGAAAAACGGCAGGATGGCTGACGACGGGGACGATGGTGGTCCTTGCCGCGCTCAGCCTTGTCACCTTCTCTGGAGAGACGTCCGCCGAGGAATTCGTGGAGCCCAAGGGCGTTGTCGAGCTCTTCACATCGCAAGGCTGCCGTTCATGTCCGCCTGCCGATCGCGCCTTTGAACAGCTGGTGCGCCAGGGCGATGTCGTCGCTCTTTCTTATCACGTCGATTACTGGAACTACCTTGGCTGGGCAGATACGCTGGCATCTCCTGAAAACACCGAGCGGCAATATGCCTATTCGAAGGCCTTCGGTCGCAGCGGTGTCTACACGCCGCAGGCCATTCTGAACGGCCGGGAGCATCTCAAGGGTACAGATGCAGCCGATATCGACCGCCGCCTTGAGCGGCTGCAGGCTGAGGGCCAAGGCCTTGTCGTGCCCATCCGTGCCTCGCGCCATGACGACCAGCTGTCGATTTCCGTCGGCGCAGGCCAGGGGAAAGCGAACGTCGTCGTCGTATACTTCCGGCAGCATCAGACGGTCGAAGTGCTGAAGGGTGAGAATGTCGGTCAGAATCTCGACTACTGGCACAGCGTCACGGATGTTCAAACCGTCGGCATGTGGGACGGAAAGCCGCTCGACCTGACACTGCCGGCGAAACGCATGGGTGACGAGAAAAGCGACGGCTGCGCGATCCTTCTCCAGGCGGCCGATGAAGGCGGGAACCCGTCTCACATCGTCGGGGCGACCGTGATGATGGAAAAGCCAAAGACACTCTAGGGGAAAACCTGGTGTGGTCCGGCCCGGAAGCATTGGGGGGCTGGGGGTAAGGGGTCAATGCGCCAGACCGGACCGTTTGGCGCACCGCGCCAACCAAGTTAGTTATATCCTATCGCAAAAAGCGGCGCGCGTATGTTCAAATTTGGGCGGTGGGTCATTTATCTGATTTGAGGCGTGATTATTGTCACAGCCCACGCGCCACACGAACGACAAAGACCCACCCGGCACCGCCAGGTGGGTCTCCTGATCGCATATCGCCGATGGTCAGCCCTGCAATGCGTCGTAGGCTTGAACGCTACGCACTGCCCGTTCGCCAATGACCTTGGCATCGTCACCCGGCTTATAGAGGCTGGATCCCAGTCCGAAGGCCCGCACACCGACCTTCCAGTAATCTGCAAAATTGGCATCCGAGACACCGCCGACCGCACCAAGCGGCAGGTGCGGCGGCAGAATGGCCTTGATCGCTGATATCCCGGCCGGGCCAAGAACGCTGGCCGGAAAGAACTTGAGCGCTGCCGCACCGCACTTGGCCGCAAGCAGGGCCTCTGTCGGGGTAAACACGCCCGGCATCGCGACCATGCCATGGGCGACGGCGCGACGAATCACATCCGGCTCGACATTCGGGGTCACCAGCAGGTTTCCGCCGACATCATGGAGACGATCGACCTGTGCCACCTCAAGAACGGTGCCGGCACCGATCAGAACGTTTGACGGCGCGCGTTTACGGGCCTTCTCGATCGACATAAAGGGATCGGGTGAATTCAGCGGAACTTCGATCGCTTCGAAACCGGCTTCGACGAGAGCGTCAACGGTCGCCTCGATTTCGGTCGGCTTGATGCCACGCAGGATGGCGACGAGGTTGCGACGAAGCGCGGGCCAGGCAACGGATGCGGTCATCGTTCAGTCCTTGAATTCGTGGTCGAAAAGCGAAAGGGCCGACGCAAGCAGGCCCCGACGCACGAGAAGGCCGCCATCAAGCATCATAGGCTCACCACCGGCCTTGGTGATGGCGCGCGCATAGAGACGGGTGAGCTTGCCGGTCCCGATCAGATAGGCTTTCCCGTGGCGCAGAAGGTCATCACGAATGGCTGCGATCTCCGCACCGATCAGAAGACCGGAGAGACGGGCTGCGGGGTTGACCTTCGCCCCCTGGCCGGCCAGCAGGCCCTCGGCTCGGATCGAGAAGAGCACCGATGTCAGGGCGAAACCGGGCGCAAGCGCCTGTGCAACGGCAGCGTCGAAAATGTCGGCATCCGCTTCCGCATCGCCATCCTCCGGAACGGAGAGACGCAGGATCGATTGCCGGCTAATCAAGTGAAACAACTCTCCCGTCATGACAGTGGAGAAGCGCTTCACCTGACCGTTTTCGACCAAGGCCCATTTGGAATGGGTTCCGGGAAGGCAGAAGAGGGCATTGTCCAGCCCTTGTTCGAGCGCACCCGCCAGCTGGGTTTCCTCGCCGCGCATGACGTCATAGGCGCCACCCTCACGCTGACAGACACCCGGCAGGATATAGACAGGACGGCTAGCCCCTTCCGGCTGCACAGCGTGCTGGAACAGACCGACCAAAGGCGCCGGTGTTTCAACGTAAGGCGCTTCGCGCCATCCGGTACGCGCCCCGGCCATGCCGGCAATGACGACGGGCAAATCTGCGGAGGCTCCGAGAGCCGAAAGATGGCTCTCCAGAACGGCGGGATAGGCAGCCTTGTCCAGGCTGCCCATGCCTTCGGGCGATTGTCTCTCACCGATCACCGCACCCTGGCCATCGACGAGCCAGATGCGCAGGTTGCTGGTGCCCCAATCGACGAGCGCGGCAAACGGTGATCCGGTCACGTCGGCTCCTCAGGCGAGATCGATCGGCAGCAGGGATGCCGGGATATCCTGGAAGCAGACCGGCCGCAGGAAGCGGCGGATCGACAGCGTACCGACCGACGTGGCACCGAAATTGGTCGAAGCGGGGTAGGGGCCTCCATGAACCATGGAATCGGCCACTTCGACGCCGGTCGGGAAACCGTTGGCCAGCACGCGGCCGGCCTTGCGCTCCAGGATCAGCATCAGCCGCTTCGCGACCGGCTCGTCGCCATCGGCAACGTGGATCGACGCGGTCAGCTGGCCGGAAAGGCTGCGGGCCATGGCCACCATTTCGTCTTCGCTGTCGGCGATGACGATCAGGCCAAGCGGCCCGAAGACTTCTTCGCCGAGCACATGGTTGTCGAGCCAGTCCTTCGCAGTCGTCTGGAAGAGATAGGGGGTCGCGTTGCGCAGGTCGCAGGTGGAGGTCAGGAGCGACCGGACACCGTCCGTGCCGGCGATCCGGGTTGCACCCTTGCGATAGGCGTCGGCGATGCCGTTGGTCAGCATGGTCTGCGGGCCGACGGCCGACAGGGCCTCCGTAGCCGTTTCGACATACTTGTCTGCATCTGCGCCCTTCAGCATGACGACAATGCCCGGATTGGTGCAGAACTGGCCGGCACCCATGGTGAGCGAAGCAACCCAGCCCTTGGCGATGGCTTCGCCACGGGTGGCGACGGCCTTGGGCAGCATGAACATCGGGTTGACCGAGCCGAGCTCGCCGAAGAACGGGATGGGCTCGGGACGCTGGGCGCAGAGATCGAAAAGCGCGCGACCGCCACCGAGCGAACCGGTGAAGCCGACGGCCTTGATCAGCGGATGCTGGACAAGCGCCTGGCCGACATCACGGCTGCCGCCATGGACGAGCGAGAAGACGCCCGGGTGAACGCCGCAGCGCTTGATCGCAGCATCGATGGCCGACGCAACAATTTCACCCGTGCCCGGATGGGCATCATGCGCCTTGACGACAACGGGGCAGCCGGCAGCAAGTGCTGCTGCGGTATCGCCACCAGCCGTCGAAAAGGCGAGCGGGAAGTTGGAAGCACCGAAGACGGCGACAGGACCGATCGGCCGCTGAACCATTTTCAGGTCCGGACGCGGCAAGGGCTTGCGGTCGGGCAGCGCTTCATCATGGCGACGGTCGAGATAATCACCCTTGCGGATATGCGCGGCAAACAGGCGGAGCTGGCCGACGGTGCGGCCACGCTCGCCGATCAGGCGCGCTTCCGGCAGGCCGGTTTCCTGGCTGCCGATCTCAGTGATGGCATCGCCGCGTGCATCGATTTCCTCCGCGATCGCATCGAGGAAGGCTGCGCGTTCTTCACGGCTGGAATAGGCATAGGTCTCGAAGGCTTCTTCAGCCGCCTTGACGGCCTGGTCGACAAGCGCAGGCGTGCCTTTTGAGAAGGTATGGGAGGGGCCCGTGGCCGGCGACGAGGCAAAGGTATCCGTGCTGGCAACCCAGGTGCCGGCGATCAGGTGTTTTCCGGTCGGTGTATAGGCCATGGAATGGGCCTCCTCTTGTCTTAGTCTTCGAAGGAAGCGACGACCTTCCGTTCCCCGCAGAGGAACGAATCCGCCACAAGACGCAGCGGCTGATAATCGGTGTCGCTCTGGCGGGAGCGGATGAGCTTGGCGAAGCGTTCGTAGATCGCAGCATATTCGCGGTCCGGCCCGGACGCCTGCTCGCCTCCCCCGATATAGAGTTCCGAGCCACCCTTTGAAAGACGCAATTCGCCGGCATTCGTCTGGACTGTGATGTCCCACGTCTGCGGGCCTTCCTGTCGCCAGTCGAATTCGGCCGTAATCGGCGCGCCTTCGACGGTCCGCATGGCGATGGAAGCGGCGATCGGCTGCTTCTTGTTTTCGGGGAACTCGAGAACCGACTTCTCGACCATGATATGGCCGGGAACGATCTCGGTCAGGATGGAAAGGGCATTGATGCCGGGATCGAAGACGCCGAAACCACCGGGCTCCCAGATCCAGGCCTGTCCCGGATGCCAGCGGCGGACATCTTCCTTCCAGACGATCGAGATCGACTGGATGACCTTGTCCGAGAGCCACTGGCGGGCGGGCTCGACGCCGAGCGCGAAGCGCGAATGCCAGGTGGCAAAGAGCGTGACACCGGCTTTGGCCGCGAGTTCCGAAAGCGCTTCTGCCTCGCCGAGCGTCGTCGCCGGCGGCTTTTCCATCAGCACGTGACGACCGGCAGCAATGGCAGCCTTCGCCATGTTGAACCGCACTTCCGGCGGCGTGCAGAGCGATACGACCTTGATGTCCGGGCGGGCGGCCAGGAAGGCATCGAAGTCGGTGAAGTTTTCGGCACCCGCGATCTTGCCGTGCCGGCTGACACCGGCGGCAACGACAAAGTCGTCACCGCCTGCGATCGACGGGATATGCTGGTCGCGGGCGATCTTGCCGATGCCGACAAGCGCGAGCGGAATACGATCTGCCATGATCCGGTTCCTCAGTGTGCATCCTTGCCGACCGGCGAACCGCGGCAGCCCTTCAGGAAGTCGAAGTCGGCGCCGGTATCGGCACCTTCGACGTGATCGTGGAAGAGCTTGGCGTAACCGCTGGCCGGGGGCTCGACCGGCGGACGCCAATCGGCGAGACGGCGCTGCATTTCCTCATCCGAGATGTCGAGATGGACGCGACGGGCTTCCACATCGACTTCGATGAAGTCGCCATTCTTGACGATCGCGAGCGGACCACCCCGCGCGGCTTCCGGCGACGTGTGCAGGAGCACGGTACCATAGGCCGTGCCGGACATGCGGGCATCGGAGATGCGGACCATGTCGGTGATGCCCTTGCGCAGCACCTTGGGCGGCAGGCCCATATTGCCAACTTCGGCCATGCCCGGATATCCGCGCGGACCACAGTATTTCAGAACCATGACGCAGGTTTCGTCGATATCGAGCGCCTCGTCGTTGATCTTCGCCTTGTAGTCGTCGATGTCTTCGAAGACGACCGCACGACCGCGATGCTTCATCAGATGCGGTGAGGCTGCCGACGGCTTCAGGACACAGCCCTTGGGCGCCAGGTTGCCACGCAGAACGACAATGCCGCCCTGGGGGGTCAGTGCTTTCTCGACCGGCAGGATGACGTCTTCGTTCCAGTTGCGGACATCCTTGACTTCATCCCAGATGGTTTCGCCAGAGACGGTCAGAGCATCCATGTGCAGCTTGCCGGCTTCGCCGAGCATCTTGATGACGACGGGCAGACCGCCGGCATAGAAGAACTCTTCCATCAGGTATTTGCCCGACGGCATCAGGTTGACGATCATCGGAACATCGCGACCGAGGCGGTCCCAATCGTCGAGCGTCAGATCGATACCGACACGGCCGGCCATGGCCAGCATGTGCACGACGGCATTGGTCGAGCCGCCGATGGCACCGTTGACGCGAATGGCGTTCTCGAAGGCTTCCTTAGTCATGATGTCGGAGGGCTTCAGATCGTCCTTGACCATCTGCACGATGCGGCGGCCCGAGAGCTGGGCCATCACCTTGCGGCGGCTGTCGACGGCAGGGATAGCGGCATTGCCGGACAGGGCCATGCCGAGGGCTTCGACCATCGACGCCATTGTGGACGCCGTACCCATGGTGTTGCAGGTCCCCGTGGAGCGCGACATCGAGGCTTCCGCCTCGAGGAACTCTTCCTGGGTCATCTCGCCGGCCTTCACGGCTTCGGAGAACTTCCAGAGATGCGTGCCGGATCCGACGCGCTCACCACGGAAATAGCCGTTGAGCATTGGGCCACCCGTCACGACGATCGACGGCAGGTCGGTGGAGGCGGCGGCCATCACCAGCGACGGCGTGGTCTTGTCACAGCCGACCAGCAGGACGGCGCCATCGATCGGCTGCGCGCGCATGGCTTCCTCGACGGCAAGCGCCGCGAGGTTGCGATACATCATGGCTGTCGGGCGGAAGGTGTTTTCGGACGCAGAGAAAACGGGAATCTCGACCGGGAAACCACCGGCTTCCCAGACACCCGCCTTCACCTTTTCTGCAAGTTCGCGCAGGTGACCGTTGCAGGGCGTCAGGTCAGACCACGTGTTGAGGATGCCGATCACAGGACGTCCATCGAACAGGTCGTGCGGATGACCCTGATTCTTCAGCCAGCCGCGGTGATAGATGGTGTCGCGCGACGTGCCACCATACCAGTGCTGGGATCTCAGTTGGCGCGGCCAGGCCGCCGGTTTGAACTTGCTCATGGCTTTTGTCCTGTCTCTGGGAAGTGGGCGGGCCGGATGACCGATCCGCTCAGAGCATCTTGACCTTGACGGTCTCGGCTGCCGCCTTCGCGAGGCGGTTGCGCAGCGGAAGACCGAATTGCGGGGACACGATTTCGAACACGTCACCTTCTTCGGTCACGAACCCATCGGCCACCGAAAGTGTCGCGGTGCCATACATGTGGACGTGCAGATCGCCCGGCTGGCAGAACAGCGCATATTTGAAATGGTGATATTCCAGGTTCGCGATCGTGTGGGACATGTTGGCCTCACCCGAAAGGAACGGCTTTTCCCAAACGATCTTGCCGCCCCGGAGAATACGCGAGGTACCCTCGACGTGATCCGGCAGGGCACCAACACGCAGTTCGGGGCCAAACGAGGCCGGGCGCAGCTTGGAGTGAGCGAGGAAGAGATAGTTGATCTTCTCGGTCACGTGGTCGGAAAATTCGTTGGCAACGGAAAAGCCCAGACGATGGGCCGTGCCATCGTCACCGATGATGTAGTAGCCGGCCATCTCCGGCTCTTCGCCGCCATCGAGCGCGAAGGACGGGGAGACGAGGTCGTCGCCCGGAGCCACGGCATTGAAGCCATTGCCCTTGTAGAACCATTCCGGCTGAACGCCTGTTTCGCCCGGCTTCGGCTTGCCGCCTTCCAGCCCCATGCGGAACATCTTCATGGAATCGCTCATGCCGGCCGTGTCGGCATGCATGCTGTCGCGCGCCGACGCCGAACCGGTATGGGTGAGACCCGTGCCGGTCAGATACATATGCGCGGGATCCGGATGACGGACCGGGCAGTCGAGCTTGCCATCAGCCGCCAGCGCCATGAGGTCGACGCTCTCGCCGGCACCCTGTTTTTCGATCAGCGCTGCAACCGTGCTGCCAGCAGCAATGGCTGCCTTGGCGAGGTCGTAGGTGGTGTTGAACCCTGGGACAAGGCGCGCAGCCTCACCCTGGCGGCAAATGATGCCGCCAGCTTTCAATTGCGAGAGAAACATAAGCCTATCCTTAGACTGCTTTGTTCTTGTTGTAGACGTCGAAGAAGACAGCAGCCAAAAGCACGAGGCCCTTGATGAGCTGCTGGTAGTCGATGCCGATACCCATGATCGACATGCCGTTGTTCATGACGCCCATGATGAAGGCGCCGATAACTGCACCGGTAATCTTGCCCACGCCGCCAGATGCCGAAGCGCCGCCGATAAAGCACGCCGCGATAACGTCCAGCTCGAAGCCGACGCCGGCCTTCGGGGTCGCCGAATTCAGGCGGGCCGCGATGATCATGCCGGCAAGGGCGGCAAGCACGCCCATGTTGACGAAGGCCAGGAAAACAAGACGCTCGGTGTTGATGCCCGAGAGCTTTGCCGCCTTCTCATTGCCACCCAGCGCATAAATGCGGCGACCAATGGTCGTGCGGGTGGTGACGAAGGAATAAAGCGCAATCAGCACGGCCATGACGACGAGCACGTTCGGCAGACCACGATAGGTGGCGAGCTGGTAGCCGAGGAAAATCGCGACAACGCTGATGATGGCCATCTGCACGACGAAGAAGACGAAAGGCTCGTTTTCAGTGCCATGCTCGTCGTTCAGGCGGCGGTTCTTCATGCCGTTATAGATGGCCAGCGCAACGAGAGCGACCACGGCGATCAGCGCGACATGGTTCACGATCCCCGTCGATTCCGGGTTGGTGAGCGGCAGGAAGTCCGGAATAAACCCGGTCGACAGCAGCGTGAATTCCTTCGGGAACGGACCGATCGGACGGCCGTCCAGAACCACATAAGTCAGGCCGCGGAAGACCAGCATGCCGGCGAGCGTCACGATGAAGGACGGGATCTTCTGATAGGCGACCCAGTATCCCTGAGCCGCACCCATCAGACCGCCAAGCACGAGGCAGAGCGGCACAACAAGCGCAAAGTGCCATTCCAGCTTCACCAGCATGATGGCCGATATACCGCCGATGAACGCGACGATGGAGCCGACCGACAGGTCGATATGTCCCGCCACGATGATCAGCAGCATGCCCAGCGCCATGATGACGATGAACGAGTTCTGCAGAACCAGGTTGGTAATATTGACCGGGCGGAAGAGGACGCCATCGGTCAGGAACTGGAACAGCAACATGATGACGACGAGCGCGAGCAACAGACCGTATTCGCGGATATTGTTGCGCAGATAGTCGCCCACGGAGACCTTGGGGGTTTCGGTTCTTGTGTCGATGGCCATTAGTGTTTCTCCCCAGAGCGCATGATGGCACGCATGATGGACTCTTGGCTTGCTTCTTCCTTGGTGAGTTCCGCGACGATACGCCCTTCGTTCATCACGTAGATGCGGTCGCAGGTGCCGAGCAGTTCGGGCATTTCCGACGAGATCATCAGAATGCCCTTACCTTCGGCGGCAAGCTGGTTGATGATAGTATAGATTTCGAACTTCGCCCCGACATCGATGCCGCGTGTCGGCTCGTCGAGGATCAGGATTTCAGGATTGGTGAACAGCCACTTCGACAGCACGACCTTCTGCTGGTTGCCACCCGACAGGTTGACGGCCTCCTGATAGATCGAATGCGAGCGGATCCGGAGCTTTTGCCGGTAATCGGCAGCAACCTTGGCTTCCTTGCGGTCGTCGATGACGGTGCCGCTGGATACGCCATTGAGGTTGGCGAGCGTGGTGTTTTCCTTGATGTTGTTCTGCAACACAAGACCGAGATGCTTGCGGTCCTCGGTGACATAGGCGAGGCCTGCGTCGATTGCCTTCGGGATCGTCGAGACATCGACCGGCTTTCCGTGCATCAACACGTCACCGGTGATCTTGTGACCCCAGGACTTGCCGAAGATGCTCATCGCCGTCTCGGTCCGTCCGGCCCCCATAAGGCCGGCAATACCGACGACTTCGCCGGCGCGCACGTTGAACGCGACGTCATGCAGGAACTGGCGATCCCTATGGTTCTGGTGGAAGACGTTCCAGTTCTTTACCTCGAGCAGCACCTCACCGATCTTCGGCTCGCGCTTCGGGTAGCGGTCTTCCATGTCACGGCCGACCATGCCCTTGATGATCCGGTCTTCCGTGATTTCCTGGGTATGACAGTCAAGCGTCTCGACAGTGCCACCGTCACGCAGAATGGTGATCTGGTCGGCGACCTTGCGGATTTCGTTGAGCTTGTGGGAGATGATGATCGAGGTCATACCCTGCTTGCGGAATTCCATGAGCAGCGTCAGCAGCGCATCCGAATCCGTTTCATTGAGCGACGCGGTGGGCTCGTCGAGGATCAGCAGGCGGACCTTCTTCGACAGGGCCTTGGCGATTTCGACGAGCTGCTGCTTGCCGACGCCGATGTCGGTGATGCGCGTCGATGGCGAATCCTTCAGGCCGACTTTGTCCAGCAGCTCTTTCGTCCGCGCAAAAGTCTGGGGCCAGTGGATCACGCCCTTCTGGGCGATTTCGTTGCCGAGGAAGATATTCTCGGCGATCGACAGGAGCGGCACGAGAGCCAGTTCCTGGTGAATGATAATGATCCCGAGATGCTCGCTGTCGGAGATCCGGTTGAAGCGACGGACTTCACCGTCATAGAAGATGTCGCCATCATAGGTGCCTGCGGGATAGACGCCGCTCAGGACCTTCATCAGCGTGGACTTGCCGGCGCCATTTTCGCCAACCAGCGCGTGGATCTCGCCCTCGCGCACCTTGAAACTGACATTGTCCAGCGCCTTGACGCCGGGGAATGTCTTTGTGATGCCGCGCATCTCGAGAATGATGTTGTCCATGTGCAGAATTCCGGCGCCAAGCCAGTGATCTTATCAAGATCCAACTGGAGGCGCGAGCTCCCTCAATGCGTATAGAAAAGGGGTCCGCGACATGTCGCGGACCCGGATGTGACCCGAAGGATCAGTTGTCGATCTGCTCGGCGGTGTAGTAACCGGCGCCGACGAGAACGTCCTTGGCATTGGCCTTGTCGAGAGCGACAGGCTTCAGCAGGTAGGACGGAACGACCTTCACACCGTTGTTGTAGGTCTTGTCGTCGTTGATCTCGGGGGTCTTGCCTTCCATGATGGCTTCAACCATCGAGACGGCGACCTTGGCGAGTTCGCGGGTGTCCTTGAAGACGGTCGAGTACTGCTCGTCGGCAAGCATCGACTTGATCGAGGGCAGCTCTGCGTCCTGACCGGTGACAACCGGCATGACCATGTCGCCCGAACCGTAGCCGACGCCCTTCAGAGCCGACAGGATACCGATGGAGAGACCGTCATACGGCGAAAGAGCGCCGTGCAGCTTGTCTTCGGTGTAGGTGGAGGACAGCAGGTTTTCCATACGAGCCTGGGCAACGGTACCGTCCCACCGCAGCGTACCGACCTGATCCATGCCCATCTGGCCGGACTTGATGACGATGTCGCCGCTGTCGATCAGGGGCTGCAGGACAGACATGGCGCCATCGTAGAAGAAGAAGGCGTTGTTATCATCCGGCGAACCGCCGAAGAGTTCGACGTTCCAAGGCTTGGTGTCCGGGAACTTGGCCTTGAGGCCGTCAACGAGGCTGGTGGCCTGGAGAACACCGACCTGGAAGTTGTCGAAGGTGGCGTAGTAGTCGACATTGCCCGAGTCGCGGATCAGGCGGTCATAAGCGATGACCTTAACGCCAGCGTCGGCAGCCTTCTGCAGGATGTCCGAGAGGGTCGTGCCGTCGATGGCAGCGATTACGAGAACCTTGGCACCCTTGGTGACCATGTTTTCGATCTGGGCCAGCTGGTTCGGGATGTCGTCGTCAGCGAACTGCAGGTCCGGGGTGTAGCCGGCTTCCTGAAACAGCTTTTCCATGGTCTCGCCGTCGGAGATCCAGCGGGTCGATGTCTTCGTCGGCATGGAAATGCCGACCATGCCCTTGTCCTGTGCGAAGGACGCGGGCGCGAATGATGCGATGCCGATTGCGATAGACGCAATCAGGGCGCCAAGTTTCTTCATGGTAACCTCCCTGGTCATACCGTACGAGGCCAAGCTCCTCCTGGCACTCGCTGAAACAAGAACGAGCGGCTGACGCAACAGCCCCCAGCTCCGTGGCGAGTCTTATCGCGCCCCATATACCGATCAAATGATTATTTTGACTTTCTGCATATCAGGGTTGATATATCGTTCATGACGGAGATTCATATACACCGATTGCAGCCCAAACATCTAAGTCTGATCCGCTCGATTGCGGAGCTCGGACAATTAAGCTTGGCCGCGCAAGAGCTTGCGCTGACTCAACCTGCGGCTTCCCGCATGTTGGGCGAGATTGAACGCTTCGTCGGGTCGCAGATCTTCATCCGAACGCCCAAAGGGATGGAGCCGACAGCTGTCGGCAGCGCCTTGGCACGCCGGGCACAGAATGTGCTCGAAGAAATGCGTGAAGCGGCGCGCGAGGTCGAGGCCATTCAGCGCGGATTGACCGGAAAGGTCAGGATCGGCGCGGTGACCGGCGGCGCCGTCGGCTACGTGGTGCCGGCAATCCGGGCGCTGAAAGCGGAAGCCTCGACAGTCGACATCCATGTGGACGTCGCGCCGAGCGGAGAAATGATCCGCGACCTTCTCTCCGGCCAGTATGATTTCGTGCTGGGTCGGATCCCGCCAGGGGTCGATGCCCGTCAATTCCATGTTGAAGGCGCGACCATGGAAGAGGTGGAGATCGTCGTTCACCGACTGCACCCGCTGGTGAATGTGGATCGCCTCAATGTCTCCGACATGGCGCATTTTCCGTGGGTCATGCAGGCGCCGGGCACGCCCTTGCGTCAGGCGGTTGAAAACGTCTTCATCCAGGAAGGGGCGCCGATCCCGCGCAACATCGTCAACACCACATCGCTGCTCGTGATGATCGCAATGCTCGCATCCTCGAACGCCATCGCACCGATGTCGCGCGAAGTCTCAGACCTTCTATGTCGGCAGTCGCCCGTGGGAGACTTAACCACGCTAAGCCTCGATACACCGATCGAGGTAACGCCTTATCATCTGATCACCTTGAGCGGTAAACGTCTGTCTCCGATTGCCGCCCGACTGAGGGAACTTCTGCTCGGCCGCTTCCTGAGCAGGGGCAGGTGATCGCCTCCTGGACCGTTTCGTCCGGCAAGCTTGCAATTTTGGGCATGTCAGGCACACTGTCATCCAGCCGTCATGAATCGGAGCTCGTGGAGCATTGATGACAGAGCAGCCGGAAGGGCAGCGCCACGAAGACGAGGGTGCTGAGAAAACCGCGACAGGCGTGGTCGATCTCGGCATCTATAGACAATCCCTCGACCCCCTCCCCGTGACATTCCATCGCCGCGAGCTGGATGCCATTTTGTGGATCTATGGACGCATGGTGGGCGAAGGCGAATGGCGGGACTATGCGATCGACCATCTGAAGGATCGCGCCGTCTTTTCAGTGTTCAAGCGGTCCGGCGAATATCCGCTCTACAGGATTGAAAAGAACCCAAAGCTTGCGGCCAAGCAGGGGGCATTCTCGGTTGTCTCCACCGATGGCCGCATCTTGAAGCGCGGCCACGACCTGCGGCAGGTGCTCAAGGTGTTCGACAAGGCCCTGAAGGCCGTCGATTGATCCTCATGTCAGCGTAGCCGGATAGGCGCCGAGATCGGGTGCAGCCGTGTTTGCCGCTCCGAGCGCCTTCTGCATGAAGACGGTGTCGAGCCAGAGCCCATGCTTGAAGCCAGTACCGACCAGGCGACCAGCCATCTCGAAGCCACAGCTGCGATGGACAGCCATGGAAGCCTCGCTGGCGCCGCCGATCACGGCGACCATCTGCCGGAACCCAAGACTTTCGCAGCGGGCCAGCAGCTCCGTTAAAAGCGCTTTCCCGACTCCACGACCGCGTGCCAAGGGATTGATATAGATCGAGTCTTCAACGAGCCAGCGATAGGCAGGCCGGGTGCGAAAGGCCGATGCATAGGCGTAACCCAAGAGCGTGCCGCTATCATCGAGTGCCGCGAGATAGGGATAATCTTTCGCTTTCAGCGCCTGATATCGTTCCGTCATCTCCTGAAGATCTGGCGGAACGAGCTCATAGCTTGCGGTGCCGTTCTGCACGGCGTCGGCATAGATCGCAGTCACCGACGGCAGGTCGCTGAGCATCAGATCACGGATCTCAAAGGGCATATGGGCACTCCGCTGGAAATTATGCTTCATTCCATGGCGCAAGGAGGCAAGCAAGCTGTTGGGTGTCACGGTGACACCCTCATCATTTCGATGGACTTCGCTTTTCGCGGACGAGGCGGCTCTGTCGGCTTGACTCATGCTGAAAACCTTGTAATCCCTCGCCGCGAAGAGGAATTCGGTCCATGCACGCTTTCGGGCAACCCATTGCGGTCTTCCAGCTCCTGCAGCAGCCTGCTGCCGGTGCCGCATGCCTTTCTCTTGCATCCACGACCAAGGCCAAAACGACGACGAAAACCGTCTGACGTCTTCGGCCACCGCTCTCTCCCCGGCACGGCCGGGGACAAGGAAGGTTGCGTCCTGTCGCGAACTTCCCCCTCACCATCCGCGGAGAGACAGAAAGAGAGCATTGACATGGGTTTCAAGATTGCAGTCGTAGGCGCCACCGGCAATGTCGGGCGCGAAATGCTGAACATCCTTTCCGAGCGCGGCTTCCCCGCATCGCAGGTCATCGCGCTGGCATCCGCCCGCTCCCAGGGCACGGAAGTCTCCTTCGGCGACAGCGTTCTGAAGGTACAGAATCTCGAGAATTACGATTTCTCCGACACCGACATCTGCCTGATGTCCGCCGGCGGCACGATCTCGCAGAAGTGGTCTCCGAAGATCGGCGCCCAGGGCTGCGTCGTCATCGATAACTCCTCCGCGTGGCGTTATGACGCCGATGTTCCGCTGATCGTTCCGGAAGTGAACCCGGACGCGATCGTCGATTTCAAGAAGCGCAACATCATTGCCAACCCGAACTGCTCGACCGCCCAGCTCGTCGTGGCCCTGAAGCCGCTGCATGATGCGGCCAAGATCAAGCGCGTCGTCGTCTCGACCTACCAGTCCGTTTCCGGCGCCGGCAAGGAAGGCATGGACGAACTCTTCACCCAGACCCGCGCCGTCTTCGTCGCCGATCCGGTCGAATCCAAGAAGTTCACCAAGCGCATCGCCTTCAACGTCATCCCCCATATCGATAGCTTCATGGAAGATGGCTACACCAAGGAAGAGTGGAAGGTTCTCGCCGAGACCAAGAAGATGCTCGATCCGAAGATCAAGGTGACCTGCACGGCCGTGCGCGTACCCGTGTTCATCGGCCATTCGGAATCGGTCAACATCGAGTTCGAAAACGAGATCACCGCCGACCAGGCCCGCGATATTCTGCGTGAGGCCCCGGGTTGCCTCGTCATCGACAAGCGAGAGAACGGCGGCTACATCACCCCGGTCGAATGCGCCGGTGAAGACGCGACCTACATCTCGCGCATCCGCGAAGACGCGACCGTCGAAAACGGCCTCAACATGTGGGTCGTCTCCGACAACCTGCGCAAGGGTGCCGCTCTCAACGCCATCCAGATTGCCGAACTGCTCGTCAATCGCGGCCTGATCAAGCCGCGCGCGGCAGCCTGATTGATCACCGCAAAGGCTTCTCAACCATTTTGGGAAGCCTTTGCGCAGCATTTCAGGTGAAAGTGATCCGGATTTCAGACCACAGCGGCCATCCATTAGCATTGGACGGATGACAGATTTGCCATTCGCTGGCATGGTGCGGCCGAATCGAACCCATCCACAGTCCGTAACGAGGCATGAATGCGACTGACTTCAACTCTGTCGGCAGCCCTGATTTCCGCAGCCCTCCTGATCGGAGGCGCTGGATCCGCAGCCGCTGCCGCTTGTAGCAATACCTCCGAAGGTTTCGACGCCTGGGCGGCCGCCTTCAAGCAGAAGGCTGCAGGCCAGGGCTTCAACCAGCGCATGCTCGACAAGGTCTTCTCTTCCGTGAGCTACAGCCGCAGCACGATCAGCGCCGATCGCGGTCAGAAGAGCTTCAGGCTGTCGTTCGACCAGTTCATGCAAAAGCGCGGCGGTCAGACGATCATCAACCGCGGCAAGACCATGAAGAAGAACAATGCGGCACTCTTCGCCCGGCTTGAGAAGCGCTATGGCGTTCCCCCCGGGCCGCTGATCGCGATCTGGGGCATGGAGACCGGTTTCGGCTCCTTCCTCGGCAAGGAGCATACGCTTTCGGCCGTCGCGACGCTCGCCTTTGACTGCCGCCGCAGTGAATTCTTCACGGACCAGCTCTATGCCGCCCTCGAACTCGTTCAGGCCGGCAATCTCGACGTCAACGCCAAGGGCGCAGCGCATGGCGAGATTGGCCAGACGCAGTTCCTGCCGCGCAACGTCGTGCGCTACGGTGCAGACGGCGATGGCGATGGCCATATCGACATGGTGCGCTCGCGGTCGGACGCTCTTGCATCAACGGCAAACTTCTTGCGCGGCCATGGCTGGCAGCCGGGCGCTGGCTACCAGCCAGGCGAACCAAACTTCGTCGCGATCCAGGGCTGGAACGCGGCTAAGGTCTATCAGCAGGCAATTGCCTATATCGCCGCTCAAATCGACGCGGAATGATCACATGATAAACGGCGGCCACGAGCCGCCGTTTTACTTTCGCAGGCCAGCGTGAGGTCCAGAGAGACTCGGTCAGCCTGCCGCCTCGGCAGGGCTGAGCGCATCGATGTCCAGCCGACGAAAATCCTGCGATTTCGGATCCATCAGCCACAGTTCGCCATTGCTGATGTCGAACCATGCACCGTGGATGCGCAGCTTCCCGCGCTCCTCCAGGATCCGGACGCAGGGGAACGTGCGCAAATTGGAGATCGAGTTGCGGATGGAAATGCGCTCGAGGGCCGTCTGACGTTCCGCAGGCGTCATCTCCGAATTTCCTTGGATCTGCTCGGCGGCGGGCGCCACGAGGTTCATCCATTTTCCGATGAAGTCGCCGGAAGAAAGCGGTTCGGCATTCGGATCGAGCGCCGCCCGGATACCCCCACATCGGCCATGCCCCATCACAATGATATCCTGCACACGCAAGGCCTGGACAGCAAATTCGAGCGCGGCCGATGTCGAATGATACTGACCATCGGGCTCATAGGGTGGGACCATGTTCGCGACGTTGCGGACGACGAACAGTTCACCGGGGATCGAATCGAAGATCATCTCGGGTGCGGCGCGCGAGTCGCAACAGGCAACGACCAGCGTATTTGGCTTTTGCCCCTGCTCGGCGAGAACCCGGTAACGATCGCGCTGATCATGATAGCGACCAGCCATGAAGTTCCGGTAGCCGTTCAGCAGCGCGGGAGGAAAGTGGCTCATCCCTACGGATTACAGCGCGCCAGCGGTCGTGGCAACCTTTCACCGGGAATTGGCATTAGCCGGCATATCATTTCGGACCGCCGGATTTCCGCTGCGACGGATGCACGAGGCGGCGCATCTGAACCATGGCCATAGGTGTGGAAAGGCTGGCATAATCGCTTTCGAGGGTAAGTTCGTCGCCACCCCTTTTCGCCGTTCGGGCGAGGATTTCGAAGACGCTGGCCGTCGCCAGCTGAAGTGCCTTTTCTTCCTCCATGCCATCCAGCAGGCGTGCCAGAAAGACGGCAGCCAGAAGATCGCCAAGACCGTTCGGGGGATTATCGATCAGCCTGTGCTCGGCAAGCAGTGCCGAGCGGCCGCTGAGAAGCAGGTTGCCGGTACCGCCAGCCATCATCGGTACGGCCGACGTCACCAGCATCCGCTTCGGCCCTAACGAAAGGGCGGCATCGATGATGGCCTGATTGCTCGTCAACTCGCTGCCGACCATCCATTGCAGTTCGTAGCGATTGGGCGTTGCCAGATCCGCAAGCGGAATGAGCCGGTCACGGATCGCGCTGGCGGTCTCGACCGGAACGTACAATCCGCCAAGGTCCCCCATCACCGGATCGCAGACATAGGTCAGGTCCGGATTCCTGAGCTTCGCCGCCTCCACAAGCCGCGCCACCGCCGCCGGCTGCTGCGGCGTGCCGAAATAGCCGGACAGAATGGCAGATACTTCTCCAAGCCAGGGAGCCCTGATCAGGTCATCGATCGCATGATCGAAATCGGCATCCGGGAACTTGAGACGGGTCGCCGGGCCATGTCCCGGATGCCAGGGCATGACGATCGTCGGCAGCGCCCAGACCGGCCGACCAAGGATCTCGAGGGCAAAGACGGCGGCTCGGTTGCCGACGGATCCTCGAACCACATGGCTGGAGATGACGATGACGGCACCACCTGTTTTTTCGCGCATTTTACGTGTTTCCGTGTGCTATTCCGGCAATTGACCCGTCGATCGATCCATACGTGCCAAAATTTCCTGAATTGAGAGAATTTGACCGCATATTTTTGCCTGATTTTTTCCTATTTCTGTTCCATACATACTTTTGCAAGTCATTTGCGTGAAGATTACGCGAAATGGCGCAAGCTACGGAGGGGTAAATGGGCAGGACTGGGGTGAGCAAGCGGGATCAACTGCTGGAGAGCGCGGAAGAGCAGGCCAAGAAGCAGGGGGAAGCATTTGTCTCGCCCGCGGCCATCTTCGGCAGGGCCAGCAACGACGATCTGGATCGATACGATGCGGCCATGCTGGCACGGTCGGCAGCGCGAGCAGCCAGTGACATCGCCGGCTGGGATCGCGAGATCCCCCATATCCGTATCGAGACGATCAAGAGTGTAAGTCCCGACGGCGTCCCTGTGAGCATCCTCTCGATTGTCGACCACAACAAGTCCTTCCTCTACGACTCACTGATGGCCGAAGTCACGAGCCACTATCGTGACATCTACATGGCGGTCCATCCGATCCTCGCTGTGACGCCTCGCGGTGACGTCTCGCTTTCAAATCCCGACTCCGACCCGGAAGGCGCGATCAAGGTCAGCTATATCCAGCTCCACCTTGCGCCGCTCTCCGCCGAGCAGTCTGCCGACCTGATTAAGCGGCTCCAGCACGTCCTCGGCCAGGTCAAGATGGCCGCGACCGACTGGAAGCCGATGCTGAACCTTCTGGAGAAGGCGCTCTCGGAGCTGCGAGACCTGTCTGCAGGGCGCAGCGAAGCCGAACGCGACGAGGCTGTGGCCTTCCTCGAATGGCTGCGGAACAACAACTTCACCTTCCTTGGCATGCGCGAATACGTCTATTCCGGCGAAGGCGCCGATGCGACCGTCGAGCGCGACAAGGGCAGCGGCCTCGGCATTCTCTCGGATCCCGACGTGCTTGTTCTCCGCCAGGGCCAGAACCAGGTGACGACCACACCGGAGATCCTCGCCTTCCTGCAGGGGCCGGATTATCTCATCGTCACCAAGGCAAACGTCAAATCCGTCGTCCATCGCCGCGCCTATATGGATTATGTCGGCGTCAAGCGCTTCGGACCAAACGGCAAGGTTGTCGGCGAATTGCGCATCGTCGGCCTGTTTACGGCCACGGCCTATACCCGCTCGGTCAATCAGATCCCGCTTCTGCGCGCCAAGGTCGAGAAGGTCGTTTCGCATTTCGATTTCGATCCCCGCAGTCACTCGGGCCGCATGCTGCAGAACACGCTCGAGAACTATCCGCGCGATGATCTCTTCCAGATCACGCCCGAACTGCTGGCGAAATTCTGCGAACAGATCAACGACCTCTCGGAACGGCCGCGCGTCCGCGTTCTGCCGCGCATCGACCACTTCGACCGCTTCGTCTCGCTGATCGTCTATGTACCGCGCGAGGACTATAATTCGATCGTCCGCGAGAAGATCGGCCTTTATTTCCAGTCCGTCTACAAGGGCCATGTTTCGGCCTTCTATCCGGCCTTCCCCGAAGGCGGCGTCGCCCGCGTCCACATCATCATCGGCCGGCGCGAGGGAACCACACCCGACATTCCCCAGGCGACCCTCGAGGAAGCGGTCCGTCAGATCACCGCCCGCTGGACCGACCGCTTTGCCGCATTGGCCGGCACTGGCGCACCCAGTCTCGACGTCGGTCAGGCTTTCCAGGAGGCCTTTACGCCGGAAGAGGCGGTGAGCGATCTCAAGCATATAAAGGCATGCATCGCCGGCGCGCCGCTCTCGCTCGAATTCCACGAGGTAACGAGCGAACACGGCCCGCTTCTCTACCTGAAGATTTTCCACGCCGGTGACCACCTGCCGCTCTCCCGCCGCGTGCCGCTGCTTGAAAATCTCGGCTTCCGGGTGATCAGCGAACGCACATTTGACATTGGCCTGAGCAAGTCCGGCGAAGCACAGCGGTCGGTCGTCCTGCATGACATGGAACTGCAGGTGCCGGAGGGCGTGAGCTTCGATATCCGGCAAAATGGAACCCAGGTTGAAGAAGCCTTCCTCGCCGCCTTCACCGGCGCCGTGGACAACGATGCCTTCAACCGGCTGATCCTCGCGGCCGGCGTGAACGCCCGCGAAGCCTCCGTGCTCAGAGCCTATGCCGCCTATCTGCGCCAGGCAGGCGCCGTCTATTCGCTGACCTACATGGCGGAGACGCTGGCGAAGCATCCGGCGATCGCATCCGATCTCGTCGCGCTCTTCCGCACCCGTTTTGATACCACGCTCGCCGAAAAGAGCCGCAAGACCCGCCAGGCGGAGCTTCTCCAGGCCCTGGAAACCAAGCTCGCAGACGTGAAGAGCCTCGACGAAGACCGGATCCTGCGCCGCTATATCAACGCGATCGAGGCAACGCTTCGGACCAACTTCTTCCAGAAGGGCTACCGTGAGAGCGAGCGCCCGATGCTCGCCTTCAAGTTCGACCCGCACAAGCTGGACGGACTGCCCGAGCCACGTCCGTTCCGCGAGATCTTCGTCTATGGCGTCGAGGTCGAGGGCGTGCATCTGCGCTTCGGCAAGGTGGCCCGTGGTGGGCTCCGTTGGTCCGACCGTGCGCAGGACTACCGCACGGAAGTGCTGGGCCTCGTCAAGGCGCAGCAGGTGAAGAACGCGGTCATCGTCCCGGTCGGGGCGAAGGGCGGCTTCTTCCCGAAGCAGCTGCCACCTGCAAGCAACCGCGAAGCCTGGTTTGCCGCCGGCACCGAAGCCTACAAGACCTATATCCGCACACTGCTGTCGATCACCGACAACATCGTAGCTGGCAAGATCGTACCGCCGGCAGATACCCTGCGGCCCGATGGCGATGATCCCTATTTCGTCGTCGCCGCCGACAAGGGTACGGCCACCTTCTCCGACACGGCAAACGGCCTCGCGCAGGAAGCCGGCTTCTGGCTGGACGACGCCTTCGCATCGGGTGGTTCTGCCGGCTATGACCACAAGAAGATGGGCATCACCGCCCGCGGTGCCTGGGAGACGGTCAAGCGCCACTTCCGCGAGATCGACACGGACATCCAGACGACCCCCTTCACCGTTGCAGGTGTCGGCGACATGTCCGGCGACGTCTTCGGCAACGGCATGCTGCTTTCGGAAAAGATCCGGCTGATTGCCGCCTTCGACCATCGCGACATCTTCATCGATCCCAATCCGGATCCGGCAGTGTCCTTTGCCGAACGCAAACGCATGTTCAACCTGCCGCGGTCCAGCTGGCAGGACTATGATCGCTCCACCCTCTCACCCGGGGCAATGATCATCTCGCGTGCCGAGAAGTCGGTGACACTCACCCCGGAAGCGGCAGCCGCGATCGGCCTGGAGACAACGACGGCGACACCGATGGACATCATGACGGCGATCCTCAAGGCACCCGTCGATCTCCTCTGGTTCGGTGGCATCGGCACCTATATCAAGGCAGCCGCCGAGACGGACGCGGAGGTTGGAGACCGGGCCAATGATGCCATCCGCATCAACGCCACCGATGTGCGCGCCAAGGTTATCGGCGAGGGTGCCAATCTCGGCGTCACCCAGAAGGGCCGTATCGCCTATGGCCTGAACGGTGGCCGCTGCAATTCCGACGCGATCGACAACTCGGCAGGCGTCAACTCCTCCGACGTCGAGGTCAATATCAAGATCGCGCTGAGCCCGGCCATGCAGGACGGACGCCTGCCGCGCGAAAAGCGCAACGTGCTGCTCGCCCAGATGACCGACGAAGTCGCAGGCCTCGTGCTGCGCAACAACTACCTGCAGTCGCTTGCGATCTCGCTGACCGAAGCCAAGGGAGCCGGAAACCGCGAAGAGCTGAGCCGGCTCATGGACTATCTCGAAGGCATGGGCCGCCTCAACCGCAAGGTCGAGACCCTGCCGGATTCCGCCGGCGTTGCCGAACGCTACGTCTCCGGCAAGGCATTGACCCGCCCGGAAATCGGCGTGCTTCTCTCCTATGCCAAGATCGTGCTCTTCGACCAGTTGATCGAAAGCGATCTGCCTGACGATCCCTATTGCGAGACGACGCTGTTCAACTATTTCCCAGCCGCCATGCGCAAGGCCTTTGCGAACGACATCGCCGGTCATCGTCTGCGCCGGGAAATCATCGCGACCGTTCTTGCCAACCATGCCATCAATCGGGGTGGCCCTGGCTTCGTCGTATCCGTGTCCGATGCCACCGGAAGTTCACCCGATGCGGTGGTCAAGGCGGCCCTGGTCACCCGGGATGCGCTGGGGCTTTCGGCACTGTGGAGCAAGATCGACGCGCTGGACGCTACGCTTTCGGGCCAGACGCAGAACCGGCTCTACGCAATCGTCGCCGAGGTCTATGCGGCAATGACCCGTTTGTTGCTCGACACGGGCCTGGTGAAAGGCTCCGTCGGTGAAGCGGTAACCCGGGTCACCGGTGCTGTTGTCGCTGCCGCTCCCGTCTTCAAGAAGGCGGTTCCGGCCACACTCCGCCAGCATTTCGACGAGCAGATTGCCGCCCTGATCGAGGCCGGTGCGCCGGCGGCTCTGGCAACCGAGGTGGTGAACCTGCAGACCATGCAGCTCCTGCCGGAGATCCTGCAGATCGCCGAGCGGACGGGCGCCGATTTTGCCAACGCCATGCGCGGCTTCTTTGCCGTGTCGGAAGCGTTCCGGATCGGACGCATCGTCGAGAATGCCGGCCGCATCCAGACGACAGATCACTATGACAGTCTAGCGCTGACCCGCAGCCTCGACCGTATCGGCCAGGCCCGACGCCAAATCGTTTGCGCGGCTCTGACAAGCCACGGCAAGGAAAGCCAGCCGGTGCAGGCCTGGATCGAGACGGATCGCAACCGCGTCGAGCGGATCGGCAAGGAATTGGCCTCGATCGTCGACAGCGGCGAGCCGAGCATTTCCAAACTGGCCGTTGCCGCGGGGCTCCTCGGTGATCTTGCACAAGACCACGTGAGGTGACACTGTCCCGGGCCTGAGAGCCTGTGGGGGTGCGCGTGACGACAAGTGTAGAGACAAAATCCGGCCACGGTCCCATCGACAAAGGGGTCCGTGGCTGGATGTTTTTCGACTGGGCCGCACAGCCGTTTTTCACGGTGGTGACGACCTTCATCTTCGGCCCCTATTTCGTGTCGCGGATGACCGAAGATCCCGTGAGCGCCCAGACCGCCTGGAGCAATGCGGCGACGATCTCCGGTGTGATCATTGCAATCCTTGCGCCGATCCTGGGATCGATTGCCGATGAATCCGGCGCGCGCAAACCATGGATCGCCTTCTTCGCGCTGATCAAGATCATCTGCCTTGCGATGCTTTGGACCGCAGCCCCGGGCTCGCCGGTCGCCCTGGTCATGCTGTTGATGATCATGGCGAGCGTCGCGGCCGAGTTCTCGATCGTCTTCAACGACTCCATGATGCCGCGCCTGGTGAGCCAGCAGGATGTCGGTCGTGTTTCCAACATCGCCTGGGGCATGGGCTATATGGGCGGCATGATCGTCCTGATCTTCGTCGTCCTGTTCCTCGCCGGCAGTCCGACGACCGGCAAGACGCTGATCGGCATGGATCCTCTATTCGGCCTGGACCCTGCAGCGGGCGAAGATGCCCGCATCACAGGTCCGATCTCGGCTGTCTGGTACCTGATTTTCATCCTGCCGATGTTCCTCTTCACGCCCGATGCGGCGAAGGGCAAGGCGCTGGGTGCCGCCGTCCGATCGGGGCTGCGCGAGATCCGCTCTACACTCGGCGAGCTGCGTCATCGCAGCAATATCCTGCGCTTCCTGATCGCCCGCATGATCTATCAGGATGGCGTCAACGGACTGCTCGTCCTCGGTGGCGTCTTTGCTGCGGCGATGTTCGGATGGTCGACGATGGAAATCGGCATCTACGGCATTATCCTCAACATCGTCGCCATCTTCGGCTGCCTGGTGGCCGGCCGCGTCGATCGTGCCTTGGGGTCGAAGGTGGTGGTTCTCGTGAGCCTGGTGATGCTGATCACCGCCACGTTCGGGATCGTGTCCACCGGTGTCGACTTCACCCTTTTCGGGCTGGTCAGCCTGCCGATCACGGGGACGGAGGGTCTCTTCGCCACACCGGCCGAAAAGGCTTACATTCTCTATGGCCTGCTGATCGGCATGTCCTTCGGGCCCGTCCAGGCCTCGTCCCGATCCTACCTCGCCCGGAGTGTCGAGCTGCACGAGGCGGGCCGCTATTTCGGCATCTACTCGCTCTCCGGCCGCGCAACCAGCTTCCTTGCAACGCTCTCCTTCTCGGTCGTGACGGCCTGGTCCGGTTCGGCACGCGCCGGTATGGCAACACTGCTCGTCTTCCTCATCGGCGGCTTGGCACTGCTCTGGAAGACCTCCTATCCCGCCAAGGACCACGTGAAGCCAGTCTAGGCTCAATCATGTGCCAGAAACAAATGGGCCGGCGGATCACTCCGCCGGCCCATCTGTTTGTACAGGTATGATGAAATCAATGGCGGAAGTGCCGGATGCCGGTGAAGACCATGGCCACGCCATGCGCATCGGCAGCGGCGATCACCTCTTCGTCGCGCATCGAGCCGCCTGGCTGGATGACGGCCGTGGCACCGGCCGCAATTGCCGCCAGCAAACCATCGGCGAAGGGATAGAAGGCTTCCGATGCGACCGCGGAGCCCTTGGTCAGCGGTTCGGCAAGGCCAAGCGCCTTGGCGGCATCTTCCGCCTTGAGTGCGGCGATGCGGGCGGAATCCACGCGGCTCATTTGACCGGCGCCGATACCGGCCGTCTGGCCGTCCTTGGCATAGATCACGGCGTTCGACTTCACATGCTTGGCGATCTTGAAGGCGAATTTCATATCCTCAAGCTCGGTCGCGGTCGGCGCGCGCTTTGTGACGACCTTGAGCTCCAGATCCTCGACCATGACATTGTCTCGGCTCTGGACGAGCAGGCCGCCCGAAACCGTCTTTGCCATGACGCCACGGGCGCGCGGATCGGGCAGGGCACCCGTCGTCAGCAGGCGCAGGTTCGGCTTTGCCGCAATGATCGCCTTGGCCTCCTCGGTCACTTCAGGAGCAATGATCACTTCGGTGAAGAGCTTGACGATCTCCTGTGCCGTTTCGCCGTCGAGGATTTGATTGAGGGCAATGATGCCGCCGAAGGCCGAGGTGCTGTCGCAGGCCAGTGCCCGCTTGTAGGCCTCGACCAGGCTCGAACCGGTTGCGACCCCACAGGGGTTGGCATGCTTGATGATCGCACAAGCCGGACCATTTTCCGGCGGGAACTCGGCGACGAGTTCGAAGGCGGCATCCGTGTCGTTGATGTTGTTGTAGGAGAGCTGCTTGCCCTGCAAAAGCGTGGCCGTTGCGACACCGGGGCGGTTTTCGCCGGTGAGGTAGAAGCCGGCGCTCTGATGCGGGTTTTCCCCGTAGCGCATCTTCTCCTTCAGCACGCCGCCGATGGCACGATAGGTCGGCATTTCGATCTCAAGCGCCTCGGCGAACCAGTTGGAAATCGCAGCATCATAGGCAGCCGTGCGCGCATAGGCCTTGGCCGCGAGCCGCTGGCGCAGCGCGTAGGTTGTTTGTCCATCATTGTCGCTGAGCGCGGCGATAACCTCTGGGTAATCGGCGGCATCCGTAACGACGGTGACATAGGCATGGTTCTTCGCCGAGGCGCGGATCATCGCCGGACCGCCGATATCGATGTTTTCTACGGTGGTCGGGTAGTCACCGCCGGCGGCGCGCACCTGTTCGAACGGATAGAGATTGATGACGGAGAGATCGATGGCCTCGATCCCATGCGCCTTCATGGCCTCGACGTGCTCGGTATCGTCACGGATAGACAGAAGGCCGCCATGCACAAGCGGATGCAGTGTCTTGACGCGGCCGTCCATAATCTCAGGAAAGCCCGTGATCTCCGAGACATCGATGACGGGCAGCCCAGCGGCAGCCAGCGTCTTGTGCGTGCCGCCAGTCGACAGAAGGCGCACACCGCGTTGATGCAGCGCCTGGGCAAACTCGACGATGCCGGTCTTGTCGGACACGGACAGAAGTGCCGTGCGCACGCGCACGAGGTCAGGGGCGGGGATCTTCTTGGAAACGACGGCCATGGTTCACTCCGAGCTGGCGGGCGCCCGGACAAGCGGCAGCGGGCGCGATGCCGCCGCCTAGCACAGCTTCATCCCCGATGAAACCGCAAGATCGCTGCCATCAGGCGTGATGGGCGAGAAACCAACGGATTTCCGGGCCCTGGAAGACGATCTCCAGCTGCTGCGACGGCCGGATCCCCGATACATCCGCAAAGAACACATCTTCGCCGATCACCAGTTCGCCAACCGGAATGGAAAAGGACCAGCTTTCGCCATCGGGCGCGACAAGCCGCACCTTGCGATCATCAGCACGATCAACGCTGATCGACGGATGAATGTGAAACCGCGCTACGACCTCGGCACCCGGCAGGTTTAAGGTGGGCATGCCATCGGGCAGGAGCAGGCGATCACGCCCGGCAATCTTCGTGCCCTGCTCGTTGACGCGGATTTCGCGCTCGTGAAGCACCCCGAAGCGCTCTACATAGCCGTCATGACGCGCCGAAAGACGGTCGCTACCGTCAGGGCCGGTCTGGCGATCGATGTCGATCGTCGATGGTCCAGACAGGATGATCGGACCGAGATGTGACGAATGGGCGATCCTGGCCGATGAGACATCACCAATGCACACGGTCGTATGGGCAGCCGTGGTGCGCGCCAACTGCCGCAACCGCTCGCCGGCGAAGCGGGGCGAACCGCTATTGATGATGAAACGGTTGCGCCCTGACGAAAGCTCGAAGGACAGGCAGCCCGCATGGGCGGTGTTCGACAGGCGCGCCGAGAGCGGCTTGCCGGTATCGACGAGGATGGTGGTGTCACCGCCGGCAAGGCGCTGATAACCGCCATGCGGCAGGGCTTTGAAAGGTTGACCCGCCGTCTCGTCGTAACGCAGCACGCTCATCAGATCGGTCGCCAGAGACGAACTGGCTCCATTGAACAGTGCCAGATCACCGCTGCTGTGGCGGAAGAAACGAACCGCCGGGTACATGCGATCGATCGCCGGAATGAGTTTCGACGGAACTTCATGGCCGAGATTGATGTAGCTCTGGCGCAGCGGTAGCAGGTCGAACAACAGATCGACAGGGGCCTGCGGATTTCGCGAGACATGGCTGCCATCCGGCAGGACCTGCCTTTCGAGCTCGCGATCGAGCAGACGTCCCGCCCGGCGCACGGCGCCCGGCTTCGCCTCCGCTGCAACCGTAGCCATGGCGATCGCAATACGGGCCTTTAGCCGCGGCAAACCGTCCGGCAGGGAATCGGCACGACGCTGGAGATAACGGACCTGTAGTCCAAGCGACGAAGTGAAACGACGATAGAACCCGGCATCGGCGTCCTGCAGCAGGATAGGCGAGTGGGACAGCCAGCTGATGATCCGCCGCGATACGACTTCGCTGTCCCAGGCGATCCCCTTGGTGCGATTGCCATGAAGGGAGATCCACTGGTCGGTGATCCGTCGCGCATTGCTGCAGGCGGCCGATGTCTTGCCTGCCCGGATATGCCTGAGCCAGCCAAACCCATGCAGCCGCCGCGCAAATTGCACCGAGGGCAATTCCAGTTCGAAGGGCGATTGCCCCTCGGTATCCAGGATGCGGCCGGCAAGCGGATAGCGCCCGCTGATGATTTCTTCAGCGACGAAGGAATCCACCGCCCTCAGGTCAGTGGGTGCAACGACGACACGACTGACACGAAATCCGCCGCGATGGAGAACAGACGGAGTAAGGACGGCAGCCGTCTGGCGCAAGCGTCGCCAGGATTCGGCAACATGAAGCGAGATCAGACGGGCGCGATCTTTAATTCGCATACGATTTCCTGTTGCCGGACCATGATGGTCCCAGCGTTCCGTTTGTCTGGTTCTGTGCTCTCAGAAACGAAACTTGCAATGCCAGTTTCCGAGCACGAAACCTCGAGCCATAGTCCCACCCCACGATGATGCGGAGTGAAATGCTGCATCCAAGCAGACTTCCCAACAGGTTTATTGAGATATTAGTTAAATTTTAGCAATGACTGCCGCATAGAAGCCGTCGAGGCCGCCGCGGTCCGCGAGCATGGCCGGCGTGGTGCGAAACTCGCCCCGACTGGTGATCGCCTCTTCGAGCCCTGGCCAGTCTGCCGCATCAATCGGTATCAGGCGCAGGCCGGAAACATCGGCCAGCAGCCGATCAATGACCTGCTCGCCTTCTGAAGGGTCGATCGAGCAGTTGGAAAAGACGAGCCGTCCGCCGGGTTTGAGCAGGCTGACGGCATGGCGAACGAGCTTCTCCTGAAGGGCGGCCAGCTTGGCGATATCGGCGGCATCCTTGGTCCACAACACATCGGGATGTCTGCGCGTCGTTCCCGTGGACGAGCAGGGCGCGTCGAGAAGGATCGCGTCGAAACCTTCGGCATCCTCGATATCGAGCAGGTTGATACAGCGCGTCTCTGCTGAGAGAGCCAGACGCTGGAGATTGCTTTCGAGGCGTTTCAGACGGGACTTCGACTGCTCGACCGCAAGCACATCCCCACCGGCAAGGACAAGCTGTGCCGTCTTGCCGCCGGGGGCGGCACAGAGATCGGCCACGCGTTTGCCTGTGAGAGCGCCAAACAGCTTGGCGGGAATCGCGGCAGCGGCGTCCTGAACCCACCAGGTACCATCCTCGAAACCGTCGAGCGTGATGATCGAACCACGGAAGCGGTCGAGGCGAACACTGCCGGTCGGAAGGACCTGCCCACCCAGACGCGCGGCCCAGCCCTCGGGATCGGCCTTCACGGTGAGATCAATCGTTGGCGGCTCGAGTTGCGAGGCGGCGATCGCAAGCGCCTGCTCGGGCCCATAGACCGCGGCAAGCCGCTGCATGAACCATTCGGGCATGCACGGAAGCTTCTCGACAGAAGCAAGGAGGTCCGCCTTTTCGCGACCGATGCGGCGCAGGATGGCATTGACCAATTTCGCAAACCGTCGGCTGCGGGGATCACTGTTCGCCTGCTCGACAGCCAGATCGACAGCCGAGTGATCCGGCACATCAAGATAGAGCATCTGCGCGGCCGCGACGACGAGAAGATGATGGAGGGAGCGCGCACCATCAGGAAGTGGGCTGTCGAGCAGCTGACCAATGATGGCTTCGATGCGTGGCAGATGGCGGAGCGAGCTTTGCAGGATCGCCTTGACCAGACCGCGATCGGCATCATTCAGCGCCATAAAGGCCGGATTGCCATGTTCGGGATCCAGCATCCCGTCAAGCGACGTCTTCTTATCGATGACGGCTGCCAGGATGCGGGACGCGGCGATACGCGCATCGAGCCCCGGCTTGTCGCTGCGCCGGGGTGTTGCGTCTTTCTGGCCCTGATGGCGTTTCGGCTTCTTCTTGGATGCGTCCGTCGATCGATCGTTCAAGACCATGGTCCCTTGGGTGGTTCGGCATTGCCGCGCCCCCAACCGGTGGTCGGAACGGAACGCGCCGTGCGCGTTGCCTTAACAGGGGCCTGCGGTGGCGTCGATCCCTTAGGACCGATATCGGTCATCGCCAGCAGAGCTTCGATCCGGTTGCGCGTGTTCGGATGGGTCGAGAAGAGATTGTCCATCCGCTGACCGTTCAAGGGATTGATGATGAACATATGCGCGGTGGCCGGATTGCGCTCGGCATTCACATTCTCGAACTTTGGCGCCTCGCCCGCAATTTTCTGCAGCGCCGAAGCGAGCCAGCGCGGCTGGCCGCAGATTTCGGCCCCTCGACGATCGGCCGCATATTCGCGCGTCCGGCTGATCGCCATCTGAACCAGCATGGCGGCAAGGGGAGCTACGATCATGGCAAGGAGGACACCGACAAATCCGAGCGGGTTGCGATTGTCCCGGCCGCCGGAGAAGAGAAAGGCAAAATTCGACAGCATCGAGATCGCACCGGCGAGCGTCGCCGTGATCGTCATCGTCAGTGTGTCTCGGTTCTCGATATGGGCAAGCTCATGGGCCATGACGCCCGCAACCTCTTCAGGAGTCAGCCGCTGCAACAGCCCGGTGGAAGCAGCAACGGCGGCATTCTGCGGATTACGACCAGTGGCGAACGCATTGGGCTGCGGGCTGTCGAAGACATAGACCTTCGGTATCGGCAGACCGGCATTGCGGGCGAGATCCCGCACCATGACATAGAACTCCGGAGCCGTCCGCTCGTCGACCTCCTGGGCGCGATAGGCGCGCAGCACCATCTTGTCGGAGTTCCAGTAGGAAAAGAAGTTCATCCCCGCCGCAACGAAGAAAGCAATCATCATCCCGCCGCGACCGCCGATAAGGAAGCCGACGCCCATGAACAGGGCAGTCATGAAGGCGAGCAGCATGGCAGTCCGCATGGTATTCATGTCGAGCTCCTCCGGAAGCAACACATCGGCAATTTTCTTGCCGTTTTCGCCTGTTGATTTAAAAAGCGGCCACCCCAATTTCAATGTTTGCGCATGAAATGCCGTCTCAGCAAAGGACGATGTGATGTCAGAAGATCGTGAAGCCGAAGTCAGCGTGGACGAACAGCCGCGGGAACTGAGCCCGGCCGCGAAACGCGCACTGGCGGAAGCCGAGGAGCGGCGCCGCAAGGAAGCGGCCACTGAAATGCCGCCGGAAATCGGCGGACGTGGCGGGGCAGACCCGGCCCGCTTTGGGGATTGGGAGATCAAGGGTCGGGCAATCGACTTCTGAGGAATGATTCCCCATTGATCACGCCCCTCATTCGGAATATGTTCCTATAATGTTCCGAACCCATCTCTCACTTGTGATCTTTTTCCTTGCCTTGGGGCCATCGGCACCGGCTGCCTCAGCCAACAGGCTGATTGACGGCCCTGTCGCCGCAGAGGTCGTGAAGGTTATTGACGGTGACACGGTGCTGGTCGAGGCCATGCCCTGGCCCGATCACAAGGTCAGCACCTATGTGCGCCTGCGCGGCATCGATGCGCCCGAGCTTCGATCGAAATGCCAGGCCTTCCGCAAGGCAGCGCAACAGGCAAAGAGTGAACTGGCAAGCCTGGTCGAGGGTGAGCGGATGGTGCAGCTAACCGCAATCTCCGGTGACAAGTATTTCGGCCGCGTGGTCGCCGATCTCGAATTGTCCGACGGCACCCGTCCGGCCGAGCTTCTTCTGAAGGCGGGCCTGGTCGAAGCCTATAGGGGACGAACGAAAAGCAAGCGGCCCTGCCCGGACGACTGACATGAAAAAGGGGCTCCCGCGAGGAAGCCCCTGTCTGTCTCTCACGGCCTGATCTGATCAGCCGGTCTTGTTCTGACGGTTGGCGATCAGGTCATCGACAACAGCCGGATCCGCCAAGGTGGAAGTATCCCCCAGTGCACCGAAATCATCCTCGGCGATCTTGCGCAGGATACGACGCATGATCTTGCCGGAACGGGTCTTCGGCAGACCTGGTGCGAACTGGATCTTGTCCGGCGTCGCAATCGGTCCGATTTCCGTGCGGACATGCTTCACCAGATCGGCCCGCAGCGCATCGTTGCCCTCATGACCCGCCATCAGGGTGACATAGCAATAGATGCCCTGACCCTTGATGTTGTGCGGATAGCCGACGACGGCCGCTTCCGAGACGAGGTGGTGCGAGACCAGCGCCGATTCGACTTCCGCCGTTCCCAGACGGTGGCCGGAGACGTTCAGAACGTCGTCCACGCGACCCGTGATCCAGTAGTAGCCGTCTTCATCGCGGCGGCAGCCGTCACCCGTGAAATACTTGCCCTTGTAAGTCGAGAAGTAGGTCTGCACGAAGCGGTCGTGATCGCCATAGACCGAACGGGCCTGGCCCGGCCAGCTGTCGGTGATGCAGAGGTTGCCGTCGGTCGCCCCTTCCAGCACCTTGCCTTCGTTATCGACGAGTTCGGGCTTCACCCCGAAGAACGGACGCGTGGCTGAACCGGGCTTCAGCGGCGTTGCACCCGGCAGCGGCGTGATCATGATGCCGCCGGTTTCCGTCTGCCACCAGGTATCGACGACGGGCGACTTCTGTTCGCCGACGACGTTGTAATACCACTCCCAGGCTTCCGGATTGATCGGTTCGCCGACCGAGCCGAGAAGGCGCAGCGACGAGCGATCCGAGCGCTTGACGAAATCGTCGCCGGCCCCCATCAGCGAGCGGATGGCGGTCGGTGCGGTGTAGAAGATGTTGACCTTGTGCTTCTCGATCACCTCCCAGAAGCGACCCTGGTCCGGGAATGTCGGAATGCCCTCGAACATCAGCGTCGTGGCGCAATTCGAAAGCGGCCCGTAGACGATGTAGGAGTGACCGGTGACCCAGCCGACATCGGCCGTGCACCAGTAGATATCGCCATCGTGATAGTCGAAGACATATTCATGCGTCATCGAAGCATAGACGAGGTAACCACCCGTCGTGTGCATGACGCCCTTCGGCTTGCCTGTCGAACCCGAGGTGTAGAGGATGAACAACGGGTCTTCCGCCTTCATCTTCACCGGCGGGCATTCCGGCTTCACGGTATGCATTTCCTGGTGATACCAAATGTCGCGACCCGGCGCCCAGCCGATCTTGCCGCCGGTGCGGCGAACGACCAGCACCTTGTTGACGATGACATATTGCTTGGCAGCGATGTCGATCGCAACGTCGGTGTTCTCCTTAAGCGGCACCGGCTTGCCGCCGCGCACGCCCTCGTCGCAGGTGATCACGAAGGTTGATTCGCAGTCGACGATACGACCCGCCAGCGCTTCCGGCGAGAAGCCGCCGAAGACGACCGAATGAACTGCCCCGATGCGGGCGCAGGCGAGCATCGCATAGGCCGCTTCCGGGATCATCGGCATGTAGATCGTGACGCGATCACCCTTCTTGACGCCGTGCTTCTTCAAGACATTCGCCATGCGGCAAACTTGCTCGTAGAGCTCGTTATAGGTGATCTTCTTGTCGATATAGGGATTGTCACCTTCCCAGATGATGGCGGTGCGTTCGCCATGCGTCTTCAGGTGACGATCGATACAGTTGTAGGAAACGTTGGTAAGCCCGTCCTCGAACCACTTGATCGGGACCTTGCCCTTGAACGACGTGTTCTTGACCTTCGTATACGGCTTGAACCAGTCGATCCGCTTACCGTGCTTGCCCCAGAACTTCTCGGGGTCTTCGATGCTTTCCTGATACCATTTCTGGTATTTGTCATCATCGATCAGAGCGCGGACTTTTGCGGATTTCAGCACCGGATAGGTTTTGGCTGACATGAACTCCTCCTCATGTTGACGGGCCACTACTGGCGACCAGGACCGTCCTCCCCGGCCTATCGACGCCATTCATAGCAGGTGCAATATGGCCAGCAATTAGACAAAGGTCATTCGTGACTTCGCGAATTGCAATTTCGTTACATAATCGCTATAAGGACGCCGAATTCCCGGAAATAGTGGTTTAAACCCACGGCCCGCGACAACCGGCGCGGACCCTCAGAAGGATTGTATCTATGGCCCAGACACTGCTCATGCCGAAGGCGACCGCCGTATGGCTCGTCGACAATACCGCTCTGTCATTCGACCAGATCGCGCAGTTCTGCAAACTGCATCCGCTCGAGGTGAAGGCGATTGCGGACGGCGAAGCAGCCCAGGGCATCAAGGGTCTCGACCCGATCGCAACCGGCCAGCTCTCGCGCGACGAAATCGCCCGCGCCGAAAAGGACGTGAACTACAAGCTGAAGATTTCCGAGCCGAAGGTTCGCGTTCCCGACAACAAGCGCCGCGGCCCGCGCTACACGCCGGTCTCCAAGCGCCAGGATCGCCCGAACGCCATTCTCTGGCTGGTTCGCAACCATCCGGAACTGAAGGACGCCCAGATCTCCCGTCTCGTCGGCACCACGAAGTCGACGATCGAACAGATCCGCGAGCGCACCCACTGGAACTCGGCCAACCTGACGCCGATGGATCCGGTGACCCTCGGTCTCTGCAGCCAGATCGATCTCGACCTGGAAGTTGAAAAGGCATCGAAGGGCCGTCCGCTTCCGACCGCAGCCGAACTCGGCGCAACGCTTCAGTCGGCCAGCGAGACCGAAAACCTCGGCTTCGGCTACGACCGTGAGGAAGAAAAGGAAATCGACGCCAACGCGGTCTTCGCCAAGCTGCAGTCGCTCAAGTCGGACCGCCGCAACGACGACGAAGACGATCAGTACTGATCACGTTTACAATACATCGAACCCCGGCAGCCTATGGCAGCCGGGGTTTTTTATTACCCGCAATTTGGGTTTACGCGCTGGCGGCGGCCTTCGCCACGACTGGCACCTGGCCATGCGCCTGCAGCACGGCGGTGATTTCATCCAGGATTGCGGGATCGTCGATCGTCGCCGGCATCTTCCAGGGCAGACCGTCGGCAATCTTCTGCATGGTCCCCCGCAGGATCTTGCCTGACCGCGTCTTCGGCAGACGATCGACCATCAGCACCATCTTGAAGGCGGCCACCGGCCCGATCTCATCCCGCACCAGCTGGACGACTTCCTTGGAGATCAGAGCGTGATCGCGATGCACGTTCTTCTTCAGCACCAGGAAGCCACAGGGGATCTGCCCCTTCAGCTCGTCGGCGATGCCAATGACCGCGCATTCCGCCACATCGGGATGCATGGCGCAGACCTCTTCCATGGCGCCGGTGGAGAGGCGATGACCGGCACAATTGATGATGTCGTCCGTGCGGGCCATGACGAAGACGTAGCCGTCCTCATCGATGATCCCGGCATCGGCGGTCTTGTAGTAGCCCGGGAATTCTTCGAGGCACGAACTCCGGAAGCGATCGTCAGCATTCCAGAACGTCACCAGGCAGCCTGGAGGCAGGGGAAGCTTGGCCACGATATTGCCAAGCGTGCCTGGGGCGACCGGGTGGCCGGCATCGTCCAGGACTTCGAGCGCATAGCCCGGCATGGCCTTGGTCGGTGAGCCATGTTTCACGGGAAGCAGCCCGAGGCCTGCGGGATTGGCGGCAATCGCCCAGCCCGTCTCCGTCTGCCACCAGTGATCGATGACCGGGATCTTCAGGATCCGCTCGGCCCATTTGAGGGTTTCCGGATCGGCCCGCTCGCCGGCCAGAAACAGGGCGCGGAGCCCGGAGATGTCATAGCGGGCAACATGCTCGCCGTCGGGATCGTCACGGCGGATCGCGCGGAAAGCCGTCGGTGCGGTGAACAGGGCTTTGACATCGTGATCGCTGACCACGCGCCAGAAAGTCCCGGCATCGGGCGTCCCCACAGGCTTGCCTTCGAAAACCACGGTGGCATTGCCCGCCAGAAGCGGCCCGTAGACGATATAGGAATGACCGACGACCCAGCCGATATCCGAGGCCGCCCAGAAGACTTCGCCGGGCTTCACGCCATAGATGTTCTTCATGCTCCAGTTGAGCGCGACCATATGCCCGCCATTGTCGCGCACCACGCCCTTTGGCTGGCCGGTGGTACCGGATGTGTAGAGAACATAGAGGGGGTCGGTTGCCGCCACAGGCACGCAATCGACAGACGAGCCGTTGATCTTTTCCTGCTCGATGGCCTGGGCGAGATCGACATCGCCATGTTCATAGCGCAGCGGCGCGTGGTACTGGTCGCGCTGCAGGATCAGGCAGTAGTTCGGCTTGACCTTGGCCATGTCGATCGCCTGATCTAGCAACGGCTTGTAGGGAACGATGCGGCCCGGCTCGAGGCCACAGCTGGCGCCGATGACCACTTTCGCGCCGGAATCGTCGATGCGGGTTGCCAGTTCATGTGCCGCGAAACCGCCGAAGACCACCGAATGCACGGCACCGATGCGCGCACAGGCGAGCATGGAGAACACGGCTTCCGGGATCATCGGCATGTAGATGATGACGCGGTCACCCTTGCCGACACCATGATTGCGCAAGACCGCAGCAATCGCCGACACCTCGACCAGCACCTGGTCATAGCTGTAGCGCGCCGTCTGCCCGGTCATCGGGCTGTCGTAGATGACGGCGGTCTCGGCACCGCGACCCGCTTCAACATGCCGGTCGACACAGTTGTAGCATGTATTGGTCTCGCCACCCGCAAACCACCGACCATAGGTGCCCTGGGACGGATCGAAGACGCTCTCGGGTGGCTTGAACCAGTGGATGTCTTTCGCCGCAGCCTCCCAGAAGCCCTCGGGGTTCGCCTTCCAGGAATCATAGATGTCCTGATAGCTGTCGCGCATGTCGATCCTCCCATGACAACGCTTGAGGCTTTCGCCTTTGGCATCATTTTAGGATCGACGAAGGGAGGAGGAAAGAGAGACCAAAGCGCTATGCCGAAGGTCTAAGGCAAATTAACGTGTGCCAAATATGGCGGAGCCGACGCGCACGCTCGTTGCCCCGAAGCCGATGGCCGTCTCGAAATCGCCGGACATGCCCATCGAGAGCTTTGACAGTCCGTTTTCTCCAGCGAGTTTGGCCAGCAGGGCAAAATGGGGCCCCGGGTTTTCGTCGACCGGCGGAATGCACATCAGGCCTTCAACCTGCATCGCGAGTTCATCCCGGCAAAGCGTGACAAAAGACGCAACGTCATCGGGCGCAATACCGGCCTTCTGAGGCTCAAGACCGGTATTGACCTGAATGTAGAAGCGGATCGAGCGGTTCTGCCGCTTCGTTTCCTCTGCGAGCGCCCGGGCGATTTTCTCGCGATCAACCGTTTCGATGACATCGAAAAGGGCCACGGCATCGGCTGACTTGTTGGACTGAAGGGGGCCAATGAGATGCAGCTCGAGGTCAGGGGTTTCCGCTTTCAGGTTTGGCCATTTCCCCTGGGCTTCCTGGACCCGGTTTTCCCCAAACACCCGCTGTCCTGCGACGATCGTCGGGCGGATATGCTCAGCATCGAAGGTCTTGGAAACCGCAACGAGTGAAATCGAATCCGGCTTACGACCGGCTTCCTGCGCTGCACTTGCGATCTTATCCCGGACGTCCTGAAGCCGCTCTTCAACCGACATGCCCAATCCTCGTTTTCATCTGCCTGATATCTGGCGTCACCAGATCTTTCGGCAAGGGGTTAATCCGAGGCTCGGGGGTTGGCAAGCGCCTGCCCGGAAAGCCCGTGTGAATGCCTCAAAAACTTGACGCTTGGCCGGTTTCGTGATGAAGGTCGGCCCTCTCTTTTTGATGCTATTCCCGGAAATGCGATCCATGGCTACCGAACGTTACAATCCGCGCGACGCCGAGCCCCGTTGGCAGGCGAAATGGTCCGAAGACAAGGTCTTCGAGACCGACAATGCCGACCCGCGCGAGAAATACTACGTGCTTGAGATGTTCCCGTACCCGTCGGGCCGCATCCATATGGGCCATGTCCGCAACTATGCCATGGGCGATGTCGTAGCCCGCTACAAGCGCGCCCGCGGCTACAACGTGCTCCATCCCATGGGTTGGGACGCCTTCGGCATGCCAGCCGAAAATGCCGCTATGAAGAACAAGGTCCACCCCAAGGTCTGGACCTACGAAAACATCGCAACCATGCGCGGCCAGCTGAAGTCCATGGGCCTGTCGCTCGACTGGTCGCGCGAATTCGCAACTTGTGACGTCGACTACTACCACCGTCAGCAGCACCTTTTCCTGGATTTCCTGGAGAAGGGCCTGGTCTACCGCAAGAATTCCAAGGTCAACTGGGACCCGGAAGACATGACCGTGCTCGCCAATGAGCAGGTAATCGATGGCCGCGGCTGGCGCTCGGGCGCTTTGGTCGAACAGCGCGAACTGACCCAGTGGTTCTTCAAGATTACCGATTTCAGCCAGGACCTGCTCGACGCCCTCGACGAGCTCGATAACTGGCCGGAAAAGGTCCGGCTGATGCAGAAGAACTGGATCGGTCGCTCGGAAGGCATGTTGGTCCGCTGGGAGGTTGCCTCCGGCAGCGAAGCCGGCGAAGTGACCGTCTACACCACGCGTCCCGATACTCTGTTTGGTGCATCCTTCCTGGCGATCGCTGCCGATCACCCCTTGGCCAAGGAAGCGGCAGCCCGCAACGCCGACGTTGACGCCTTCTGCCAGGAATGCCGGCATGCCGGCACGTCGCTCGCGGCACTCGAAAGAGCCGAGAAGAAGGGCATCGACACCGGTATTCGTGTGAAGCACCCGCTCGACCCGAGCTGGGAGCTGCCGGTCTATGTCGCGAACTTTGTCCTGATGGAATACGGCACGGGCGCGATCTTCGGCTGCCCGTCCGGCGACCAGCGTGACCTGGACTTCGCCCGCAAATATGATCTGCCGGTCGTTCCCGTCGTGATGCCGAAGGATGGTGATGCCGAAAGCTTTGCGATCGGCGACATCGCCTTCACCGATGACGGCGTCATGATCAATTCGCGTTTCTTGGACGGACTTTCGACAACGGACGCCTTCGAGGAAGTTGCGAACCGCCTGTCGTCGCAGCAGCTGAACGGCGCACCGCAGGGCGAACGCAAGGTGAATTTCCGTCTGCGTGACTGGGGCATTTCCCGTCAGCGCTATTGGGGCTGCCCGATCCCGGTCATCCATTGCGATGACTGCGGCGTCGTACCCGTCCCGAAGAAGGACCTGCCGGTCAAGCTTCCGGACGACGTCAGCTTCGACAAGCCGGGCAATCCGCTCGACCGTCATCCCACCTGGCGCCATGTCGCCTGCCCCCACTGCGGCAAGGACGCCCGTCGCGAGACGGACACCATGGACACCTTTGTCGATTCCAGCTGGTACTTCGCCCGCTTTACCGCACCCTGGGAAGACAATCCGACGGATCCCGCAGTTGCCAATCACTGGCTGCCGGTCGACCAGTATATCGGCGGCATCGAGCACGCGATCCTGCATCTGCTCTATTCGCGCTTCTTCACCCGCGCCATGCGCGAGACCGGGCATCTGGACCTGAAGGAACCCTTCAAGGGCCTCTTCACCCAAGGCATGGTTGTGCATGAAACCTACAGCATCGGCGAGGGCCTCGAGCGTGAATGGGTGGCCCCGGCAGACCTGCGCATCGAGGAAGCCGATGGAACTCGCCGTGCTTTCCTGCTCAGCAATGGTCAGGAAGCCAAGATTGGCTCGATCGAGAAGATGTCGAAGTCGAAGAAGAACGTCGTGGATCCCGATGACATCATCGGCTCTTACGGCGCCGACACCGCTCGCTTCTTCGTACTGTCGGATTCGCCGCCGGATCGCGATGTGATCTGGTCCGAATCGGGTGTCGAAGGCGCCCACCGCTTCGTCCAGCGCGTCTGGCGCCTGGTTTCGGAAGCGGCCGACAGACTGAAGTCCGTTCAAGCGAATCCGGCTAAGGAAGGCGAAGGGCTTGTCGTTTCGCAGATTGCCCACAAGACGCTGAAGGCGGTTCAGAGCGACCTGGACAAGCTCGCCTTTAACAAGGCGATTGCGCGCATTTACGAACTGGTGAATGCACTCGCAGCACCGCTGACCAATGTCGCGGCGGGGCAGGGTGACGCTGCCTATGTCGCCGCTGTCCGCAATGCCGCCGACATCCTCGTGCAGCTGATCGCGCCGATGACACCGCATCTGGCCGAAGAATGCTGGTCCGTCCTCGGCAATCAGGGTCTTGTCGCCAAGGCATCCTGGCCGCAATTCGACGAAGGCCTCGTTGCTGAAAACGAAATTGTCCTGCCTGTGCAGATCAACGGCAAGAAGCGCGCCGAATTGACAATCGCACGCGACGCAGACCAGAATGCAGTCCAGGAGGCCGTACTGGCTCTTGACGCCGTCCAGGCCGCCCTCGGCGGTCAGGCTCCGAAGAAGATCATCGTTGTCCCGCTAAGGATCGTGAATATTGTCCTCTGAACTCAAGCCTTCCACGGTGCTTCGGCGCTCGCTGTTGATTGGTGCGGCTCTGCTTCTGGCTGGCTGCCAGGCGAGACCGCTTTATCAGGATGCCAATGGTGAAACGCGCGGCGCTCTCGCCGCGATCGCCTATTCGGAAGCAACGAGCCGGGTTGGTCTGGAAACGCGCAATCGTCTGATCTTCCTGACCAGCGGCGGTGATGAGACGAAGACACCGGAATATCGTGTCGAGTTGAGCGTCAGCGGCGGGGTCGAGGGCGTTTTGCTTGATGATACGTCGGACACGGCAAATGCCGGCCGTGCGGTTGTCGTCGGCAGCTACACCCTGAAGCGGATTTCGGATGACACCGTTCTGAAGACAGGCCGTCGTACGGGTGTTGCGCTCTTCGACTATCCGCGTCAGGAATTCGCAAAGCTTCGCGCCGCGCGTGACGCTGAAACACGCGCCGCCCTTGAACTCGCTGAACTGATCTACGCCGATCTTGCCATGGCTCTCGGTCGCTGATTTGCGGCCATGGTAGACATCAAGTCCCACGAGTTTGAGGGTTTCCTCGCCAAGTCGGCGAGGCATTACCGCATGTTCGTTGTTTACGGGCCCGACCGCGGTCTTGTCGCCGAGCGGGCAGGGGCCATTGCTGGGAAGACAGGTGTGGATCTCAATGACGGTTTCGCGCTGATCCGGCTGGATGTTTCCGATATTCAATCCGATCCCGGCCGCTTGGTAGATGAAGTCAACGCCTTCGGTCTGTTTGGTGGAGAAAAGCTGATCTGGGTCCGCGGTGCGGCCAACGAGAAGCAGCTTGTCGATGGGCTCTCCCATCTCGCTGCAAACCCGCCCGAGGGCAGCTATCTCCTGATCGAAGCAGGTGACCTGAAAAAGGGATCAGCGCTCAGGAAGGTGGCCGAAGGTGAGCGCAGCATCGCTTGCATCGCCTGCTACCAGGATGATGCCCGTGCCCTGAACGGATTGATCGACACCGAACTCTCGGCCGCCAACCTGAGGATCACCCCGGCAGCGCGTGAACTGCTGGTCGAATCGATTGGCGGCGACCGCATTGCGTCGCGCAACGAAATCCAAAAGCTCGTGCTCTATTGCATGAAGGATGATCTGATCGACGAGCGCCACGTTCTGGAGATTGTCGGCGATGCGAGTGCCGTATCGACAGACGAAGTTGTCGACGCGGTGCTATCAGGTGATCCGGACGGCTTCCTTCACGCCATCCAGAAGGTCATTGCGTCGAAGACCGCTGTCTTTCTCGTCCTGCAGGGCACAATGAAACAGATCCAGCTTCTGGAAACCATGCGGCTGGAGATGGAAGAGCGTCAGCAGCAGGCAGCCCAGGTCATGCAGACGCTGGGGCGCGGCATCCATTTCAAGCGAAAGCCGATCATCGAAAAAGCGTTACGGAACTGGAACAGTGCCGATCTCGCACGCGAGAGCGCGCGGCTCAACGCAGCCATTCTGCAGAGCAGACAAAACGCGCCCCTGGAAGACAATCTGGCGATCCAGACCCTGCTCGCAACCACGCTGCAGTCTGCAAGGCGCAATCGTCGGGGCTGATCAACGCGCTTCGAGAAGCCGGCAAATCTCTTCGAGCTGATCCAGCGTCTTGTAATTGATCTTCAACTGGCCACCGCCACCCTTGTGGTTGATCGAGACCGAAAGACCAAGACGATCCGACAGGCTGCGCTCCAGCGCAATCGTATCGGAATCCTTGGCTTCCCGGGTCTCAGCCGGGGCAGGGGCCTGCTGCGCCTTGATGTGGTTCTGGGCCAGCTTCTCCGCATCGCGAACGGAAAGCCCCTTCTGGGCAATCGTCTTGGCGAGCATGACTGGATCAGGTGTTGATACCAGAGCGCGCGCATGACCGGCCGACAGGCTGCCATCCGCCAGCATGTCCCGGACCGGGTCTGGCAGCTTCAACAGTCGCAGGCTGTTTGCCACATGGCTGCGGCTCTTGCCGATGATTTCCCCGAGATCATTCTGGGTATAGCCGTGCTCGGCGATCAACTGCTCGTAGCCGAGCGCCTCTTCGAGCGGGTTGAGATCTGCGCGCTGGACGTTTTCGACAATCGCGAGCTCCAGCGCCGTCCTATCGTCGACGTCCCGGACGATGACCGGGATCTCGACCAGGCCCGCAAGCTGCGCGGCACGCCAGCGACGCTCACCGGCAATGATTTCATAACGATCACTGCCGATGGTGCGTACGACGACCGGCTGCACGATCCCGTGCTGGCGAATGGAACCGGCGAGGTCCTGAAGCTCTGTCTCGTCGAAATAGCGGCGGGGATTTTTCGGGCTGCGCGCGACGAATTCGATCGGAACAGTGCGGTCGGCACTGATCGCGGGACGCGTCTCACCGACGGGAACGGGCTGATCCATTTCGCCGATCAGTGCTGCAAGTCCACGCCCCAGGCGCCGTTTCGATACGTCTTCGCTCATACTCACACCCTTGTACGAAGATTAGGCTGCTTTGCGCTGCCGCTCACGCTGGATGACCTCGGATGCCAGCTGCAGGTAGGCCTGGCTACCGGCGCATTTCAGGTCGTAAAGGATAGCCGGCTTACCATAGGATGGCGCCTCGGATACGCGCACATTGCGCGGAATAAGGGTCGTGTAGACCTTTTCGCCAAGATGCTCGCGCACATCACTGACCACCTGCTGCGCAAGATTGTTGCGGGCATCGAACATGGTCAGCACAATGCCCTGGATATCCAGGGTCGGATTCACACTCTGCCGCACCTGGTTGATGGTCTCGAGAAGCTGGCTCAAGCCCTCCAGCGCGAAGAATTCACACTGCAGCGGCACCAGCACGGAGTGTGCGGCGGCCATGGCGTTCATCGTCAACAAATTGAATGAAGGCGGGCAATCGAGCAGCACATAGCTGTAGGCACGCGCATCATCGAGATTGAGCGCCTTTTTGAGGCGGAATACCCGATCTGCCTGTTGGGAGATCTCCATCTCGAAGCCGAGCAGATCCATCGTCGAGGGCACGATCGAAAGATTGGGCACGGCCGTCTGCAGTGCCGCTTCGCTGATGGAGTTCGCACCAATCAGCACATCATAGGACGACAAGCGGCGATCGCGGCGGTCAATCCCGAGGCCCGTGCTGGCATTTCCCTGCGGATCGAGGTCAACGATGAGCACACGCTCACCGATGGCCGCCAGGGCGGTTGCCAGGTTGATCGCTGTTGTGGTCTTGCCCACGCCGCCCTTTTGATTGGCGATGGTGATGATGCGGTTCTTTTCGAGACTCATTTGGCACCCGAAGCGTTAAACCCTGCGCGCCAGGGAGGCGATCTCCAGAATAACGGAATCCGCCTCGACAACGCTTTGATGTTTTATCAGATCGAAGTCCCAGCGACCACGCGCTTTATCGATTTCCTGCTGGTAATCCCGACCTTTATGGAAGATCAGTTTCAGATCAGGATTGGCAAGCGCCCAGGGTTGAGCATAGGCGAACAAAAGATCGAGCTCGGCAAGCGCACGCGCCGAGATGAAATCAGGTGCGGCCAGCGTATTTGCCGCATCCTCGATCCGCAGAGGGTGAACGGATGCCCGTGCACCAATCTCCGTGATCGCCGTCCGCAGAAAACCGCACTTCTTGTTGTTGCTTTCGACCAGATCGACCCAACCGGCCTGATCTTCCATCAGGGTGATGGCGGTGATGATCCCTGGAAATCCGCCCCCACTCCCGAGATCGATCCATCGACCCGGCCTCGGCACAATGTTTCGGAGTTGCAACGAGTCTGCGATGTGCCGTGTCCAGAGCTGTTCGACCGTCGATGGCGCAATCAAATTGATTCTTGCGGCCCATTTCAGGAAAAGGTTGGCAAAGCGATCAAGGCGCTCCTGCGTTTCACGTGAAACATCGATTCCATACGGAGCGCTTTTCATTCTTTGCATATCAGGATGCCAACTTATTGATTTGGTTCTTGCGCAGATGCGCGACAAGCAAGGCGACGGCAGCCGGCGTCATACCCTCAAGCCGGCTTGCCTGGGCAATATTGCGGGGTTTGTTGGCGACGAGCTTGATCTTCAGCTCGTTGGAGAGACCGGATAGGGCGGAATAGTCGAAGTTATCGGGAATGACGCGCTCCTCTTCAGCACGCAACCCTTCGATATCCGCCAACTGTCGCTCAAGATAGACGTGGTACAGGCAATCGATCTCAACGGCGGTTGCGATCTTCGTATCCACGCACTTCAACTCGGGCCAGACCTGAACAACTTGTACCCAGTTGATGTCCGGATAGGACAGAATCTCTCGAGCAGAACGACGACGACCATCCTGGTTGATAACCACGCCGGCGAGCGCCATTTCGTTGGGCGAGGCAGTGAGCGATCCGAGCTGTTCGTAAAGTCCCTCGCGCTGGCTGCGATAGGCCTCGAACTTCTGGGCCCGTTCCGAAGACACGCAACCAAGCTCGATACCATAGGGCGTCAGGCGCATATCGGCATTGTCAGCACGCAGCGACAGGCGATATTCGGCCCGGGACGTGAACATGCGATAGGGCTCCGCCACACCGCGCGACGTCAGGTCATCAATCATGACGCCGATATAGGAATCCGTGCGGCTGAAGGAGAAACCGCTTTGCCCGGCCGCGAGCCGGGCCGCATTGATACCGGCCAGCAGGCCTTGAGCGCCAGCCTCTTCATAACCTGTGGTACCATTGATCTGACCAGCCAGGTACAAGCCCTTTGCGCCCTTGACTGCCAGAGACAGATCGAGCTGCTGCGGATCGACATAGTCATACTCGATCGCATAACCCGGCTGCAGGATCCGGACATTCTCGAGCCCCGGGATAGAGCGAATGAACTGCTCCTGGACCTCTTCCGGCAAAGAAGTCGAGATCCCGTTTGGATAAATGGTGTCGTCATCGAGCCCCTCCGGCTCCAGAAAGATCTGATGGCCATCACGATCTCCGAAACGATTGATCTTGTCTTCGATCGAGGGGCAATATCGCGGTCCAACGCCCTCGATCTGGCCGGAATACATGGCGGACCGGTGGATATTCTCCCGGATGATACGGTGGGTTTCTGCCGTTGTGCGCGTGATACCGCAAGCAATCTGAGGCGTTGTGACCGATTCCGTCATGAATGAGAAGGGAATCGGGTTCTCATCCGCCTCCTGGACTTCCAGATCCTCCCAACGAATGGTTTTGCGGTCCAGGCGCGCCGGAGTGCCGGTTTTCAGACGACCAAGCTTCAGACCCAGCGCCGCCAGATCACCGCTCAATCCCAGGGCAGGGGCCTCACCGACACGGCCTGCGGCGATCTTCTTGTCGCCGATATGGATGAGACCGTTAAGAAACGTACCCGTTGTCAACACGACTGCTGCAGAATGGAGCTGCAGTCCGTTATCAAGGATAACGCCATTTATTTCGGTAGAGTCACGAACGAAACGGACCACACCACCTTCGATGATCTCGAGGTTCGGGGTTTCCGCGAGGAGGCGCTGCACAGCCAGGCGATAGAGCTTGCGATCGGCCTGCGTGCGTGGGCCCCAGACTGCCGGGCCCTTTTTCCGGTTCAACATGCGGAACTGGATACCGCCTTCGTCCGCGGCGCGGCCCATGATGCCATCGAGTGCATCGATCTCGCGAACGAGATGGCCTTTGCCCAAGCCGCCGATGGCCGGATTACAGGACATGACGCCGATCGTTTCGGCCTTGTGTGTCACAAGCGCGGTTCTGGCGCCCATGCGTGCCGCTGCGGCAGCCGCTTCGGTACCGGCATGACCGCCGCCAACAACAATTACATCGAAATGTCTCTCAGACATGATCGGGGTACAGCCTGTTTCACGTGAATCACTTGCCGACACAGAATTCGGAGAAGATCTTACCCAAAAGCGTTTCGGTATCGATTCGACCGGTCACTCTCGCCAGCTCGACGGATGCCAATCGCAGCTCTTCGGCTCGGATCTCAAGCGGCAGCCCGCCGCCCTCAAGCGCCGATGCAAGATGCCGTGACGCCGAGCGAAGGCGCTCTGCATGCCTCAAACGGCTTGGAATTGCAAGGCTTTCAACCTGCGTATGGCTTGTGACTGCCTCAAGCAGCCTCTCGCGAAGGAGTTCGAGACCTTCCCCCGTCGCCGAAGAGACGCAGAGATCATACGCCTCAGCTGTTGAAAGGTCGCATGCGAGATCGACTTTGGACCCGATGCGCAAAACGGGTCGCTCGAAGTCCATCAACTCCGGATCGGCATTCTCGGACAGGTCAATCAGATGCAGAATGAGGTCGGCATCATTGATCGTCCGGAACGCCCGCCGGATTCCCTCTTGCTCGGCGAGGTCATCCGTATCCCTGAGACCGGCGGTATCAAAGAGTTCGAACTTGTATCCATCGATATCCAGTTCACAGCGAACCACGTCACGGGTCGTACCGGCAATCGGCGTTACGATGGCCACATCGCGCTGCGCCAGCGCATTCATCAGGCTTGATTTGCCTGCATTCGGAAGACCCGCCAGAGCTACCTTGAACCCGTCGCGGATGATCTCACCCGCCCGAAGATGACTGATTGCCCGATCCACCTGTGCCTTGAGTCCGGCAACATCGGCCCAAACTCGATCCGACACAGAACCTGGAATGTCGCCTTCGTCGCTGAAATCCAGCTCCGCCTCAAGCATCGAGCGAACGAAAACCAGCTTTTCGCGCCATTCGTCGTAAACGGCTGAGAGATGACCGTTGGCCTGTTCCCCCGCGAGCCTTCTCTGCATTTCGGTCTCGGCGCTGAGCAAGTCAGCGAGACCTTCAACCTCGACAAGATCCATCTTGCCGTTCTCAAACGCACGTCGTGAAAACTCGCCAGCTTCTGCCAGTCGAACGCCGTTGAATCCGGCTAAAGATCGGAGAGCAGCGTTGACGACCGCGCGACCGCCATGCAGATGCAGCTCAACGCAATCTTCGCCGGTGAAGGAATTGGGTCCCGGGAAAACAAGAACAAGACCGCGATCAAGAAACTCGCCATCAACCGTGTTGATCGTCCGCAGAGAAGCCAAGCGCGGCTGCGGCAACGACCCGACCATCTGGCGGACTGCATCGAAGCAGGAGGGACCGCTGACCCTGATAACGGCAACGCCGGCGGGCAAGCCGCCGGACGCAAGGGCACAAATCGTATCGGATCGCGCTGTCACGAGATCACCCACAGGCAAGGCCTGAGGCTGCCGGTAGCAACCGGCACCACATCAGGTGTTCATCGAGTCGAAGAAGTCGCCGTTGTTCTTCGTCTGCTTGAGTTTGTCGATGAGGAATTCAATCGCATCCGTGGTACCCATCGGTGCGAGAATGCGGCGCAGAACGAAGATCTTCTGGAGATCCTGGCGCGGCACGAGCAGGTCTTCCTTACGCGTACCGGACTTGAGGATATCCATGGCCGGGAAGATGCGCTTGTCGGCAACCTTACGGTCGAGCACGATTTCTGAGTTACCCGTACCCTTGAACTCTTCGAAGATGACTTCGTCCATACGGCTGCCGGTATCGATCAGGGCCGTCGCAATGATCGTCAGCGAGCCGCCTTCCTCGATGTTACGGGCAGCACCGAAGAAGCGCTTCGGGCGCTGCAGGGCATTTGCGTCAACACCACCGGTCAGAACCTTACCCGATGAAGGCACAACGGTGTTGTAGGCTCGACCGAGGCGCGTGATCGAGTCCAGGAGAATGACGACGTCACGGCCATGCTCGACGAGGCGCTTCGCCTTCTCGATGACCATTTCTGCCACCTGAACGTGACGCACCGCCGGTTCATCGAAGGTGGAGGACACGACCTCGCCACGCACCGAGCGCTGCATGTCGGTCACTTCTTCCGGGCGTTCATCGATCAGGAGAACGATCAGATAACATTCCGGATGGTTGGCCGTGATCGAATGGGCAATGTTCTGCAGGAGAACGGTCTTACCGGTTCTCGGCGGAGCAACGATCAGTCCGCGCTGGCCCTTGCCGAGCGGCGCGACGAGATCGATCACGCGGGCGGACAGATCCTTCGAGGTCGGAACATCCAGTTCCATCTTGAACCGCTCGTTCGGATAGAGCGGCGTCAGGTTGTCGAAGTGAACCTTGTGGCGGATCTTTTCCGGATCCTCGAAATTGATCGTGTTGACCTTCAGAAGCGCAAAATAGCGTTCACCTTCCTTCGGGCCGCGGATCGGACCTTCGACGGTATCGCCTGTTTTCAGCGAGAAACGACGGATCTGTGACGGGGAGATGTAGATGTCGTCTGGGCCTGGCAGGTAGTTTGCATTCGCTGAGCGAAGGAAACCGAAGCCATCCTGAAGAACTTCAACGACGCCTTCGCCGATGATCTCCACGTCCTGGCTCGCAAGCATCTTCAAGATCGCAAACATCAGCTCCTGCTTGCGCATCGTGCTCGCATTTTCAACTTCGAGCGATTCGGCGAAGGTCAGGAGATCGGTCGGCGATTTGCTTTTGAGTTCTTGTAGCTTCATTTCAGCCATGAAGGGAGACCACGTCAGATAGGTATTTTGAAGGGGAACGGCGAGCTGGTGGAATTCGGTACGATCGCGAAGGCCGCAAATGACTGAATATTACGCAAGCCAAAAGAGGAAGTGGCGCGAAAATAGCGACTCGCGGATTCGACCGCAAGCGAAAAGCCCGTGCGCATGAAAATAATGCGTGATCAGCCGAAAGTTCAGAAAGGCTTCACCACCGCAAGCACGACGATCACGATCATCAACAGCGTCGGTGCTTCGTTCATCATCCGCCAGTAGCGAGGCGTGCGAATGTACTCCCCGCGGCCGAAAGACTTCACAGCCTTGGAGAAATAGCCGTGAACGCCGGAAAGCGCGATGACGGCCGCGATTTTTGCATGCAGCCAGCCACCCTGAAACGCGAAGACCTGCCAGGCGAGATAGAGGCCAAGCACCCAGGACACGACCATCGCGGGGTTCATGATCACCTTCATCAGCCGAGCCTCCATCACCGCAAAGGTTTTCGCCTGCTGCGAGGAAGGGTCACAGTCCGAGTGATAGATGAAGAGCCGGGGCAGGTAGAGCATGCCGGCCATCCACGAGATGATGGCAATCACGTGCAGCGCCTTGATCCAGGGATAGGCCTGGTCAGGTCCTGCCAGCATGATACCGCCGCCAATCAATGCGAAGAAAACAAGCGCCGTCGCCGCCTTTCTGGCGGCCTGGGCTCCCGGCTTCTCGTCAATCTGCTTTTCCATCCTCAGCCGAAGCTCCTGACCTGTGCCACCAGTTCGCTGACATGCTGGGGATCGGCTTGCGGTGTGATTCCGTGTCCGAGGTTAAAGATCAGCGGGCCGTGTCCTAGAGCCTGCAGGATCGCATCAATGCCGTCCTTCAAGGCCGCACCACCGGCGACAACCCGCATGGGATCAAGATTGCCCTGAACAGGCCCGTCCTTCTGCAGCTCAACGGCAAAGCTCAACGGGACGGACCAGTCGAGGCCAATGGCATCGGCATTCGTATCCTGGCGGTAGTGCTTCAACAGGATACCGGCACCCTTGGCAAAGGCGATGACCTTGGCCTGCGGCCGGCGCCACTTGACCGAGTCGATGATCCGGCGAACGGGACGAACGGCATAGGCTTCGAACTCGGCCTCACCGAGAACGCCAGCCCAGGAATCGAAGATCTGCACGGCGTCCGCGCCGGCATCGATCTGTGCAACCAGATAATCCGCAGACACGTCAGCGAGAAAATCGAGCAGCCGCGCAAAGACCTCCGGATGACGATAGGCAAAGAGCCTGGCAGGGGCCTGATCGGGTGTGCCATGTCCGGCGATCATGTAGGTTGCAACCGTCCAGGGCGCGCCACAGAAGCCGAGCAGCGTGGTTTCCGACGGCAGTTCGGAGCGCAACTTCGACACCGTCTGCATGACCGGCTTCAGGTGATCCATCACACCATCGGTCGAGAGCCCCTTGATGCCATCGACATCGATCGGATCCATCTGCGGACCATGACCCTCGGAGAAGCGCACATTGCGATGCAACGCATCTGGGATCACCAGAATGTCGGAGAAGAGGATCGCAGCATCGAAGCCGTAGCGCCGGATCGGCTGGAGAGTGACCTCTGTCGCAAATTCCGGCGAGTAACAGAGATCGAGGAAGCTCCCGGCTTTCTGACGGGTCTCCCGGTATTCCGGCAGATAGCGTCCCGCTTGTCTCATGAGCCAGATGGGCGGCGGCGTCACCGTTTTCCCATCCAAGACGTCGAGGACTTTTCGGTTCGTCGTGCTCAAGGCTCAAGCCCTTTCAAAAAAGAAAAGAGATATTGAATCTTCTTCTATTTCTAAGAGTCTCTGACTATCAAGGATTAATCCAGAGCCACAGCTTGTTCTCGCAATATTGCCAATCCATCCGGAATCGGCTGCTAGGTGCCAAATGCTACAGGGATAATGGGGATAACCCGAAATTAACCCGCGATTCCATCTACTTCCAAGAGGCAATCAGAGACCGTTAACAGGGGATGGGGAGTCGATCAGGATCGGGCATCCCTCTTTCGTCACCACAATTCACAACCCCCGAAATTCGAAGACCGGTTGGTGACCGATTGTGGATAAATCGGCACTTTTCCTCTTGCCCCTTCGCCCGCATCGCCGCTACCTCTGTTTATCCCAAACAATCAACAGGGCACGGTGAACAACGTGGAGAACCGGAAAAACTTCTTCCATCTCCACCTGATTTCTGACTCAACCGGTGAGACTCTGATCTCGGCTGGCCGAGCCGCAGCCGCACAGTTCCGCGGTTCGAACGCCATCGAGCACGTCTACCCGCTCATCCGCAGCAAGAAGCAGATCAAGGCGCTCATCGAAGCGCTTGATCGAGAGCCTGGGATCGTTCTCTATACCATCGTCGATCAGGACCTCGCCGCGCTCGTTGAAACCGGCTGTCATGAACTCGGCCTGCCCTGCGTCAATGTGCTGGCCCCGATCATCGAAAAGTTTCAGGCCTATCTGGGAGCACCCTCGCGTGGCCGGGTCGGTGCCCAGCATGTGCTGAATGCCGAGTATTTCGCGCGGATTGAAGCGCTCAATTTCACCATGGACCACGACGATGGGCAGGCTCCTGAAGATTATGACCAGGCGGATGTGGTCATCATCGGCATCAGCCGGACATCGAAAACACCGACAAGCATCTATCTCGCCAATCGCGGGATCAAGACCGCCAACCTGCCGATCGTCCCGGGCGTGCCACTCCCTGATGGACTTCTGACGGCGACCCGGCCTCTGGTCGTCGGGCTGATCGCGACATCGGATCGGATCTCGCAGGTGCGGGAGAACCGGATTCTCGGCGCAACGGCTGGTTATGACAAAAGCGAATATGTTGATCGGGCATCGATCACCGAAGAACTGAAATATGCGCGTTCGCTGTGTGCCCGCAACAACTGGCCGCTGATCGATGTCACCCGACGCTCGATCGAAGAGACCGCGGCGGCCATTCTTGCCCTGCGTCCAAAGCCGCGCTAAGCGATGACCATTGCCATTACGAAGGTATCGTCATGAGCTCATCCTTGATTCTCGCGTCTGGCAGCAAGGCGCGGCAGATGCTCCTTAGAAATGCCGGTCTTGAATTTAGTGCGGTTCCTGCCTCGGTCGATGAACGGGCGATTGAAGAGAACCTGCCGCTCGCCGGACGGGACCCGGTCTCCGTTGCGCGCCATCTCGCTTTGGCCAAGGCCATCGAGGTTTCACGACGTTTTCCAGGCGCTTATGTGATCGGCTGCGACCAGACCATGTCTTTGGGTCCGAAGATTTTTCACAAGGCGAATTCGATAGCCGAGGCGCGGGTGACATTGCTCGCCTTGCGGGGACGGGCGCATTTCCTAAACAGCGCGGTTTGTCTCGTCCGAGACGAGCAGCTGCTGTGGAGCGAAGCCGTGAAAGCCTGCATGCAGGTGCGCGAATTCTCGGATGAGTTCCTCGCCGGCTATCTGCAGCGCAACGGTGACGCCGTCTTGTCGAGTGTGGGCTGCTATCAGCTTGAAGGGGAGGGCGTACAGTTGTTCGATACGATCGCCGGCGACTATTTCACGATATTGGGTCTGCCCCTTTTGCCGCTGCTTGCGGCCCTTCGTCAACATGAGATTAACCATGCGTGATTCACGTGAAACATTCCCGCCCCGTGCTTTTGTCGCCGGCTATCCGATCAAGCATTCCCGCTCGCCGATCATTCATGGCTATTGGCTCGATCAATATGGACTGCCTGGCTCCTACGAGAGAGTTGCAGTTGCGCCGGAGAATTTTGCGGACTTCATCGCACAGCTGAAGCGTGCCGATAGCCCCTATCGAGGTGGCAATGTGACCATCCCCCACAAGGAGGCGGCCTGCAGTCTTGCCGATCGCATCGACCCGGTCGCCGAGGAGTTGGGAGCTGCCAATACCCTTTGGCGTGAAGATGGATTGTTGCATGCCACGAACACCGATGGTGTCGGCTTCCTTGCCAATCTGGACTTGCAACAACCCGGCTGGGACAAGGTAGGACGCGCCATCGTTTTGGGGGCAGGGGGCGCCAGCCGTGCTATTCTTCAGGCGCTTCGCGATCGCCAGATACCCGAGATCCATGTCGTCAACCGCACGGTCGACCGCGCCCGAGAACTTGTCCATCGTTTCGGACCGCCCCTTGAGGCACACGGTATGGAAGCACTGGATGCCCTGTTGGAGGGCGCCGGATTGTTCGTCAACACGACGTCCCTGGGGATGGATGGGTCGGCAGCGCCGACACTGGCTTTTGACCGGATGCGGAGCGATGCTGTTGTCACTGACATTGTCTATGTGCCGTTGAAGACACCATTTCTGTTGCAGGCCGAGCAGCTTGGCCTGAATACGGTGGATGGCCTGGGCATGTTGCTCCATCAGGCGGTCCCGGGGTTCGAACGGTGGTTCGGCAAAAAGCCCGAGGTGACAACCGAGCTGCGACGCCTCGTGCTCGAGGATATCGAGGCGCATCAATGATCATCCTTGGTCTGACCGGATCGATCGGTATGGGGAAATCAACCACTGCCGCAATGTTTGCGGAGGAGGGCGTGCCCGTAAACGACGCCGACCAGGTGGTTCATGATCTCTATCGTTCGGAAGCCGTTCCGCCGGTCGCTGAACTCTTCCCCGACGTCATTGTCGATGGAGCTGTAGACCGTCAGTTGCTGTCGGCGAATCTGGCAAAGAATCCGGCTAAGTTCAGGGAACTCGAAGCCATCGTTCATCCGCTGGTCCGGGCGCGGGAAAAGGCCTTTCTGGATCGGCAGCGAGACCTTGGACAGGACCTGGTAATACTCGACATCCCGCTGCTCTTCGAGACCGGTGGACAGAATCGTGTCGACAGGATCATCGTGGTCAGCTGTGATCCGCAGATCCAGAGAACACGTGTTCTGGCGAGGCCCGGAATGACCGAGGAGAAGTTTCAGCTCATCCTCGCACGCCAGGTGCCGGATGCCGAGAAACGCGCCAAGGCCGATTACATCATCGATACGGGTCAGGGCATTGACAGCGCCCGTGCCCAGGTCAAAACCATCGTCAGAGAATTACGCGAGCAGGCAAAACGGACGAACCATGCGTGAGATCATCTTCGATACGGAAACCACGGGTCTCGACAACAAGGCCGACCGCGTCATTGAAATCGGCGGTATCGAACTGCTCAATCATTTTCCGACGGGTCGCACCTTCCATGTCTACATCAACCCGGGCGACCGCAAGGTTCACCCCGACGCGCTTGCCGTCCATGGCATCACCGACGACTTTCTGAAGGACAAGCCGCTCTTTGCGGATATCGTCTCTGACCTGCAGGAATTCTTCGACGGCGCCAAGTGGATCGCCCATAACGCCACGTTCGACATGGGCTTCATCAACGCGGAATTCGAACGGCTTGGCCTCCCACCCGTACCATCGGACATGGTCGTCGACACGCTTGCGCTTGCGCGTCGCAAGCATCCGATGAGCCCCAATTCTCTGGATGCTCTGTGCCGCCGCTATGGGATCGACAACTCCCACCGTACCAAGCACGGCGCCTTGCTCGACTCCGAACTCCTGGCGGAAGTCTATATCGAGATGCTGGGTGGGCGGCAGGCCGCTTTCGGCCTGACGACGATCGAGACCCGGCGCAACCAGTCGAGCGAAGTCGATGACGTGGTCGAGATCAGCTATGACCGACCGCGTCCATTGGCGCCGCGCCTGTCGGCGATGGAAGTCGAGGGACACGCCAAGCTCGTCGCGCGGCTCGGCGGCAAGGCGCTTTGGGCTAAATACGACGGATAACAAAAAGGGCCCGACAAGGGCCCTTTCTCAAGTCTCGCATCATATGAGGCGTATCAGTTCGGAGCTGCCTGGCTCTTGGCGCGGGACTGTTCTTCCGCCACGCGCTGAGCAAACATCTGTGCAAAATCGATCGGATCGATCATCAGCGGCGGGAAGCCGCCATTGCGCGTTGCGTCGGCAATGATCTGACGAGCGAACGGGAAGAGCAGGCGCGGGCACTCGATGAAGAGAACCGGCAGCATGTGCTCCTGCGGAAAACCGGAGATCCGGAAGACGCCGCCGTAAACCAGCTCGCTGACGAACACGACCTTGTCGCCGTCCTTGGCTTCCGCGTTCAGCGCCAGCACAACGTCGAAGTCGGTATCTGACAGCGGGTTGGCATTGACGTTGACATTGATATTGATGGCCGGCGCCTTGTCACGAGCCTGAAGCGAACGCGGCGCGCCCGGGTTCTCGAAGGAGAAGTCCTTGATGTACTGGGCAAGAATGTTGAGGGACGGAGAAGTCGTTCCCTGATTGTTGTCGGCCATAGGGCGTTTCCTTGAAGATGAACTGCTAAGGCCATCTAACATTTGACACTTCACCTTACAACCCTGCGCAGGGAGGGGTGAGAGGCATCAATCGCGACCGATTTGCGGGTCCCGCCAGGGCGAATTCGGGTTCGGTTCTCGGCTGTACTCGTCGTCCCCGAGATCCACCACATTCTCGTCCATGGGCTTGCTGGCCCTGAAACCAGTGTCGGCAAAGCCTGTGCTTCGAACAACGATGCGCGGCTTGATCAGCCGCCAGGCGAAGTCTCGCACGAAGGGAATGAAGAGCAGGATACCGATGATGTCGCCGAAGAAACCCGGAACGATCAGCAAAAATGCGGCGACCGCCAGCAGGGCAGCGTGAACGAGTTCACGTCCGGGGTCGAGACCCTGCCGGGCCTCGCTCTGCAGACGGCGAAGAATGCCGGCTCCCTGAAACCGAAGAAGGGCGACGCCAACGCCTGCCGAGAGGATGATCAGGGCGAGCGTCGGCAAAACACCAATGGCCTGACCAACAAGGATAAAGCTTGCGATTTCGATAAGTGGTGCAATCAAAAAAAGCACCAAAGGCAGGCGCATAGGCTGGCTCCAAACGCCTTTGTGATCCGGATATCGCAAGAGTCGGCGCTTACTCGATGCAAAGAATGCATTGCGCCATTTGAATGATGCGGCGCTGGAGACTATATGGGAGAACGAAAAATCAAATTCAATCAAGCCTGGCGGTATTCATGGGATCTAGCGATTTCGTTACATTGTTCTTCCTGGTGGCTGCGGTGCTGATCTTTTTTCAGCTTCGCAGCGTCCTCGGACGCCGCACCGGCCATGAAAAGCCGCCGTTCGATCCCTTCGCGCAACGCGATCTGCCAAAGGGTACCGCACGCGATGACGGCAAGGTCGTAACACTGCCGCGCCGTGAAGAAGCGACCGGCGAAGAGCGCTTCAACGCTGTCGACGCCTATGCTCCGGCTGGCACGACGCTGAACGACCAGCTGCGCGAACTTCTGCGCCACGATCCGAACTTCAACCCGAAGGAATTCCTGAACGGTGCGAAGATCGCTTACGAAATGATCGTGATGGCCTATGCCGAGGGTGATCGAAAGACGCTGAAGGGTCTCCTTTCCCGGGAAGTGCTGGAAGGTTTTGAGAATGCGATCGCCGACCGCGAGAGTCGTGGGGAGACCGTCCGATCGACCTTCGTCGGCATCGAGAAGGCGGAAATCACCCAGGCTTCGGCACGCGACAACGAGGAGCAGGTCACCGTTCGCATCGTCAGCCAGCTGATCACCGCGACCTTCGACAAGGACGGCACGTTGATCGATGGCGATGCCGAAGCCGTGTCTGAAGTGAACGATGTCTGGACCTTTGCCCGCGACGTCCGCTCGCGCGATCCGAACTGGAAGCTGATCGCGACCGAAGCGGAACAATGAGCGAGCAAGGCTCATACCGCCTGAAGCCGGTGTCGTTCGACGATCTGCCCGGCTGGAAGGCGGACAATCCCACATCTCTCTGGGCTGCGATGACCGACTGCAGGAACTATCTGCAGTCGGTCAAGCCGTATAAGGCAGGCCGTCTTGGCCTGACCGCGCAGGACCTTATGCCGCTTCTCGATGCCGCCGATAGGCTTCAGCCATCAGGAGCCGAAGACGCGCGTGCCTTCTTCGAGCGCCAAACCCGGCCGTTCCTAATCCTGCCCGATGATGGCAAATCCGGCCTGGTCACAGCCTTTTATGAGCCGGAAGTCGCCGTCAGCGATGCGCCCGATCAGGAGTATCGCCATCCCTTCTATCGTCGGCCGCTCGATCTCGTGGATGTCGATGAGGCCAACCCTCCAGCGGATCTCGATCCATCCTATGCTTTCGCCTTGAAGACCGATCAGGGGCTGCGGCCCTATCCGGACCGGCGTGCGATCGATCAGGGCTGGCTTGAGGGCAGGGGGCTGGAAATTGCCTGGGCCCGCTCGAAGGTTGACGTGTTCTTCGCCCATGTCCAGGGAGCCGCGCGATTGCGCTATCCGGATGGTCGCTTGCATCGTATCACCTACACTGCCAAGGCCGGCCACCCGTTTTCAGGGATAGGCCGACTATTGATTGACCTCGGCGAGATCCCGGAAGCCGAGATCTCCATGCAGTCCATCCGCGCCTGGCTCGCTGCCCATCCTGAACGCGTCGACGAAATCCTCTGGCACAACAGGTCCTACATCTTCTTTCGCGAGGTCGATGTCGACGATCTCTCGCGCGGCCCGATCGCGGCCGCCAAGGTGCCGCTCATTGCAGGCCGTTCACTGGCCGTCGACCGCAACATCCATACCTTTGGCTTTCCCTTTTTCATCCATGCCCGGGGCCTTAATCATATGGACGGCGGGCAGGATTTTGCCCGCACGATGCTTGCCCTCGATACGGGTTCAGCAATTGTCGGTCCTGCGCGCGGCGACATCTTCACCGGCTCGGGAGACGAGGCCGGCGACTTGGCGGGCGCGGTGCGCAATGCAGCGGATTTCTATATACTGATCCCGAAGCAGGCAGCAGAGAGGTTTGTCTGAGTGTCGGGTGCACCAAAGCTCAATCCGGAAGATCGCATCCTCTGGGGCAAGGTCGCGCGCTCGACCCGGCCGATGCCCGGCCGCATGGAGGAACTGCTGAGTTTCGAGGAGCAGTTTCAGACCGCTGTCGAAGAAAAGGATGTGCCGGCGCTCAACCGCGCTGCCCTTTCGACGTCGAGTTCAGCATCCGAGACCGAACGCAAACCGGCAGCGCACGCCCATCACCCTCTGGAAAAGCCGGTCAAGCGCAAGCTTTCCCGCGGCCATCTGGCACTTGAGGCCCGCATCGACCTGCATGGTCTGATCCAGAGCGAAGCCCATGGAATGCTGCTCGACTTCCTGATCCGGGCGCATGAGCGGGGCCTACGCCATGTGCTGGTCATTACGGGCAAAGGCAGTTCGCTCGGCAGCGAAGGCGCGCTGAAGCGCGCGGTACCACTCTGGTTTGCGATGCCGGAGTTCCGGTTTCTGATTTCGTCTTACGAGCCGGCCGCCCGTCATCACGGCGGGGATGGTGCTCTCTATGTGCGGCTTTCCCGCCGCGGGCAGGACCGTCGATGACACCGTTTGGCGATGCCCTTCGGCAGTTGCGCGAGCGAAAGGGAGTTTCGCAAAAGGAGATGGCCGCAGCCATCGGGGTCTCGCCGGCCTATCTTTCGGCGCTCGAGCATGGAAAGCGCGGCCTGCCGAATTTCGATTTCCTGCAGCGTGTTGCGGGTTACTTCAACATCATCTGGGACGAGGCCGAAGAGCTCTTTTCTACGGCCGGTCGATCAGACCCCCGCGTGGTGGTTGATACCTCCGGAATGAAGCCCGAATACACCGCCTTCGCCAATGATCTGGCCAAGCTGATTCGCCAGCTCTCTCCCGATGTGATACGAGACATGCAGGATATTCTGGATAGCGCCAAAAAACGGCCTTGAAGGGGTTGAAAAGCCCTGTCTATCCACGACAAACGACGCCCTTACCTTTGGAACTCAGGCCAAAACCCCTATAGTCGGGCTACTTGAAGCTGCTGATTCGAATCAGCCGGGCCTTTGAGAATTGACTGGAAAGATTGCTGAATGACCGACTTGCCGATCGCGGAAAATGATGGACCGGCCGAATACGGCGCGGACTCGATCAAGGTTCTGAAGGGACTGGACGCCGTCCGCAAGCGCCCCGGCATGTACATCGGTGATACCGACGACGGCTCAGGCCTGCATCACATGGTCTACGAAGTCGTTGACAACGCAATCGACGAAGCCCTGGCCGGCCATGCCGACATCGTGACGGTGACGTTGAATGCCGATGGCTCCGTAACGGTGACCGACAACGGCCGCGGCATCCCGACGGACATCCACACCGGCGAAGGCGTCTCTGCTGCCGAAGTCATCATGACCCAGCTCCACGCCGGCGGTAAGTTTGACCAGAACTCCTACAAGGTTTCAGGTGGTCTGCACGGCGTCGGCGTTTCGGTCGTCAATGCACTGTCGGTGCGTCTCAGCCTCAAGATCCGCCGCGCCGGCAAGATCCACGAAATGAGCTTCACCCATGGCGTGGCCGATGCACCTCTCAAGGTGACCGGCGACTACGAAGGGCGTTCCGGCACGGAAGTCACCTTCCTGCCGAGCTCCGAAACCTTTACCAAGACCGAGTTCGATTACGCAACGCTGGAGCATCGCCTGCGTGAACTCGCCTTCCTGAATTCGGGCGTGCGCATTCTTCTGACCGACAAGCGCAAGTCCGACATCCGTCAGGAAGAGATGATCTATGATGGCGGTCTCGAAGCCTTCGTCCGCTATCTCGATCGTTCCAAGAAGCCGCTGGTGGAAAAGCCCGTGGCCATCAAGGGCGAGAAGGACGGGATCACCGTCGAAGTCGCCATGTGGTGGAATGACAGCTACCACGAGAACGTGCTTTGCTTCACCAACAACATTCCCCAGCGCGATGGCGGCACGCATATGGCCGGCTTCCGCGCTGCGCTGACCCGCCAGGTCACTTCCTATGCCGACAGCTCCGGCATCACCAAGAAGGAAAAAGTAACGCTGCAGGGCGAGGACTGCCGTGAAGGTCTCTCGGCTGTCCTTTCGGTCAAGGTTCCCGATCCGAAGTTCTCGTCGCAGACCAAGGACAAGCTTGTATCATCGGAAGTTCGTCCGGTCGTCGAAAACCTCGTCAACGAGGCGCTCAGCACCTGGTTCGAGGAACATCCGACCGAAGCCAAGATCCTGGTCGGCAAGGTCGTCGAAGCCGCCGTTGCCCGCGAAGCCGCCCGCAAGGCGCGTGAACTGACCCGCCGCAAGGGAGCGCTCGATATCGCGTCGTTGCCCGGCAAGCTCGCCGACTGCTCCGAGCGCGATCCGGCCAAGTCCGAACTCTTCCTGGTCGAGGGTGACTCAGCAGGTGGTTCGGCCAAGCAGGGCCGCTCGCGCGAGAACCAGGCGATACTGCCGCTGCGCGGTAAGATCCTGAACGTCGAGCGCGCTCGCTTCGACAAGATGCTGTCGAGCCAGGAAATCGGCACGCTGATCACAGCCCTTGGCACCTCGATCGGCAAGGACGAGTTCAACGCCGACAAGCTGCGTTACCACAAGATCATCATCATGACCGATGCTGACGTGGACGGCGCGCATATCAGAACCCTGCTGCTCACCTTCTTCTTCCGCCAGATGCCGGAACTGATCGAGCGCGGTCACCTCTACATCGCCCAGCCGCCGCTCTATAAGGTCGCGCGCGGCAAGTCGGTCCAGTATCTCAAGGACGAAAAGGCCCTTGAAGACTATCTGATCAGCATGGGTCTCGAAGAGGCGACACTCACGCTTGCCAACGGTGAAGTCCGTGCCGGACAGGATCTACGCGACGTCATTCAGGACGCGCTGCGTCTGCGGTCACTGATCGATGGTCTGCATTCCAGATACAACCGCAATGTCATCGAGCAGGCAGCAATTGCCGGTGCGCTCAATCCGGAACTGACGGGCAACCGCCGGCAGGCCGAGGCAACCGCAGCGCTGGTCGCGACCCGCCTGGACATGATCGCCGAAGACACCGAACGCGGCTGGCAGGGCTTCGTCACCGACGAAGGCGGCCTGCGCTTCGAGCGCATGGTCCGTGGCGTCAAGGAAGTGGCCGCAGTTGATGTGGCGCTCATCGGTTCTGCTGACGCTCGTCACATGGATCAGATGTCCGCACGCTTGCGCGAAATCTATTCCGAACCGCCGGTTCTCACCCGCAAGGATGGGCGCAGCGACATGTCGGGCCCGCGCGCGCTCTTGGATTCGATCTTCGCGACCGGCCGTAAGGGCCTCTCGATGCAGCGATACAAGGGTCTCGGTGAAATGAATGCGGAGCAGCTCTGGGAAACCACGCTGGATCCGAATGTGCGCTCGCTGCTCCAGGTCCGCGTCAACGATGCGACCGATGCCGACGGCCTCTTCTCCCGCCTGATGGGCGATGAGGTCGAGCCACGCCGCGAATTCATCCAGGACAATGCGCTGAGCGTCGCCAACCTCGACATCTGACGGCTTGCGTCAGGACACGAAACAGGGCCGCCCTTTCAGGCGGCCCTTTTGCTTTCAACAGACTTCTCTGCCTGGATGGTTAACGTGATTCACGTGAAACCATCAGATCAAGATTTTCAGAAGTGACCTTCGAAGGCGACGTCCGCGAGCGGCTTGCGCTCATTCGGCGTTTCGCGCGAACGCAGACCTTCGGGCAGCGTCTCCTTGTCGCCAAGCTTGCCGATCGCAACCGCCGCATTGATGTGGAAGCCTTCCGGTGCTCCAAGTTCTGCCAGCGCGCGATCAAAGCTGAAGCCCGTCATCGCATGCGCGAAATAACCGGACTTCATTGCCTGAAGCGATAGCAGGCCCCAGGCGGCACCGGCATCGAAGCTGTGGCTGCGGTAGGGCTTGGGCTCTGAACCATCGGCCGGACGGCTCAGCGTGTCGGAGAAAATGAAGACAAGCGCGGAGGCGTTCTTGGCCCAGCCCTGATTGAACTCGATCAGGATGTCGAGAAACTTGTCGAACTCCGGCGTACCCTTCAGCGCGTAGATGAAGCGCCAAGGCTGATAGTTGAACGCCGATGGCGCCCAGTGGGCCGCGTCGAGGATGGTAAGCAGGTCTTCTTTCGGCATCGTGCTGCCGTCGAATGCACGCGGTGACCAACGATCGAGGAAGATCGGATCGACTTTGTATTCGGACTTGCGGTTGTTGCTGCTGGTCATGGTGTTCCTTCACTCATGTCTTGGGATGACGGATGGAACAAACATCAAATCGCAAGCCTCGGAAAGGGTAGGAGCTGCAAATTCGGTTGAACACTGTGATCGTTGATTAACCCCGTCACGGGGAGGGAACCTTAAGGCTTTTCGAACATCATCCGAAATCAGAAGGCTTCTTGTGCAGCGAAAGAAGGACCAATCCGGGCTTTTGCATTGCACAAAGTCTGTTAGTGTAGCGAATGAACGCGGATCTCAAGGGTCCGGGACAAAGGTACAGAACCCATGTTCTATCAGCTCTACGAACTCAACCACGCATTCATGGCGCCTTTCCGGGCAACGGCGGATGCGATGAACCTCGCCTGGCGTAATCCCCTGAATCCCTGGTCGCATACGGCGCTTGGGCGTTCTTTATCCGCAGGCTTCGAGGTTTTCGAGCGCGTCACACGCCGATACGGTAAACCCGCATTCGGGCTTCCGACGACAATCGTCGATGGCGAGAGCGTCATGGTTGAGGAAGAGGTGGTCTGGCGCAAACCCTTCTGCGATCTGATCCATTTCAAGCGCCATCTGCCGGCTGGAGCAGACAAGGGTCCTCGGATCCTGATCGTCGCTCCGATGTCGGGCCATTATGCAACGCTTCTGCGTGGAACGGTCGAAGCGCTGCTGCCGAGCGCCGATCTCTACATCACCGACTGGATCGATGCCCGCATGGTGCCGGTGACAGAGGGTGACTTCGACCTCGACGATTACATCGACTACGTCATCGATATTCTCCATCACCTGGGTCCGGATACCCATGTGGTCGCTGTCTGTCAGCCCTCGGTTCCGGTTCTTGCGGCCGTTGCCGTGATGGAAGGTGACCAGGACAGCTGTGCGCCCTCTTCCATGACGCTGATGGGTGGGCCGATCGACACCCGCATCAACCCGACTGCGGTCAACCAGCTGGCGCAGGACAAGCCGCTTTCTTGGTTCCGTGACAACGTCATCATGCAGGTTCCGTGGCCGCAGCCCGGTTTCATGCGCCAGGTCTATCCGGGCTTCCTGCAGCTCTCAGGCTTCATGTCGATGAACCTCGACCGGCACATGATCGCCCACAAGGATTTCTACATGCACCTCGTCAAGAATGACGGGGACTCGGCTGAAAAGCATCGTGATTTCTACGACGAATACCTGGCCGTCATGGACCTGACGGCGGAGTTCTATCTGCAAACGGTCGACACCGTCTTCATCAAGCACTCCCTGCCGAAGGGTGAAATGATGCACCGCTCAAAGCGAGTGGACACCACCGCCATCCGCAACGTCGCGCTGCTGACCGTCGAAGGCGAAAACGACGACATCTCCGGCGTCGGTCAGACCAAGGCGGCGCAGACCATTTGCACCAACATCCCCGACCATATGCGCCTGCATTACATGCAGCCCGATGTCGGTCACTACGGGGTCTTCAACGGCTCGCGCTTCCGTCGCGAGATCGCGCCGCGCATCATCCAGTTCGCCCAGACCCATGGCAAGAAGGCCAAGGCCACAACGCCGGTCAAACGCGTCATCAAGGGTGGCAAGTCCCTCTGACATTTTCGTCATTCCGAATTTAAGAAGCGGATTCAATCGGTTCTCCGATTGGGTCCGCTTCTTTCTTGAAGGGCAGGCTGCCATTTCCCACATCGAAACCATCGGAGGGCATTCCGCCCTTCGCGTGAACGAGGTTATCGATGATGAACCAGTCAGCACTGCTTCGGCCGGATTGGACTCCGGCAACCGTCGCCCTGATGGTGCTGGGCTTCGTGGTCTTCTGGCCGCTCGGTCTGGCCATGCTTGCCTACATCCTGTTTGGCGAGAAATTCCAAAGCTTCAAGCGCGAAGCCAACCGCAAGGCGGACACGGCTTTTGCCTGGTGCCGCACCAACACCTACAGCGCCTCCGCCTCGACCGGCAATGTCGCCTTCGATGATTGGCGCAAGGCCGAACTCGAGCGTCTCGACGAAGAGCGCCGCCGTCTCGACGAGATGCGCGCCGAATTCGACACCTATGCCCGCGAACTGCGTCGAGCCAAGGACCAGGAAGAGTTCGACCGCTTCATGCGCGATCGCCAGCAGGTCAAGCCGGCAGGCGAGGGCGGTCCGGCTCAGGGCTTCACCGGCAACTGACGAACCGCTGCATTCATGGACAAGATCGAGGTCGGCGCCCTTGCGCCGGCCTTTTTTGTTGCAAGGTGACACCACGAATCGGCTAGAACAGGCGCATGTTTCCCCTGCTGAAAAAGCTGACACCCAAGAGAGCACCGGCGATCCAGTTGGAGCGGGCGATTGCCGTGGATGGACGGTCGGTTCCGCTCACCATCCGCAAAAACAGCCGTGCGACCCGCATCACGCTCCGGATCGAGCCCGGCGGTCGCGCCCTGAAAATGACCATTCCGCCAGGGTTGCGCGAACGCGATATCGAGGACTTTCTCGATCGACATCAGGGTTGGCTCAGCACCAAGCTCAAGCGCCAGAAGACGGCCGGCAGCATCGAGGACGGGGGCGAGATCCTGCTTCGTGGCATTCCCCATCGCATCGTCCATACCGGACAGCTGCGCGGCCTGACCCAGTCGATCGACAGCGAGATCGGCCATATCCTGAGCGTCAGCGGTCTTGAGGATCATCTGCCGCGTCGCGTCGCCGATTTCCTCAAGAAGGAAGCACGCCGCGATCTGGAGCGGCTCGTGGCATTGCATGCCGGACATGTCGGCAAGCCGGTGAAGAGCATGACCCTGAAGGATACCCGCAGCCGCTGGGGATCCTGTTCCTGGGACGGCAAGCTCAGCTTTTCCTGGCGCATCGTCATGGCCCCGCCGCTCGTCATCGACTATCTGGCGGCCCATGAAGTCGCGCATCTGCGCGAGATGAACCATGGGCCGGCCTTCTGGGCGCTCTGCCGCAAGCTCTGCCCTGATATGGATGAGGCCAAGGCCTGGCTGAAGCGCCACGGTTCGGCGCTGCATGCCATCGACTTCGACTGAGCAACCCGCGACCTTTCAGCCTTTGTCGCAAATTGGCTCGACTCTTTTTTGATTTCGTGCGACTTCGCTGCCATGAGACCCGATATCAAGATCTGCGGACTGAAGACGCCGGAGGCGGTCGATCGTGCGGCTGACAGCGGCGCGAGCCATATCGGCTTTATCTTCTTCGAAAAGAGCCCGCGCAACATCGAGCCCGACATCGCTGGCACACTCGCCGATCGCGTTCGCGGTCGGGTGAAAAGTGTTGCGGTGACTGTTGATGCCGACAATGACGATCTCGACGAGATCATCGCCTTGATGCGCCCGGATATCCTGCAGTTCCATGGAAACGAAAGCCCGGAACGCCTGCTGACGGTCAAGGCCGTGACCGGTCTTCCGATCATGAAGGCATTTTCCATCCGCGATGCCGATGACCTGAGGCGCATCGAGCCCTATATTGGCATTGCCGATCGTTTTCTCTTCGACGCAAAGCCGCCTGCGGGATCCGATCTTCCCGGTGGCAACGGCGTCACCTTCGATTGGCGTCTGCTGCGTTCGCTTGACGACGGCGTGGATTACATGCTTTCCGGAGGCCTCAACAAGGCCAATATCGCAGAGGCCCTGCGGGAGACCGGGGCGCGGGCGATCGATATCTCGTCCGGCGTGGAATCCGCCCCGGGCGTCAAGGATCTTCAGATGATGGACGAGTTTTTTGCGGCCGTTGCCGAGGCAAGTCGTGCACAGCCGGTTTCAGGGAGTGTCAAGTGAACCAGTCACCGAAACCCAATTCCTTCCGTGAAGGTCCCGACGAAGACGGCCGTTTCGGCATCTTCGGTGGCCGCTTCGTTGCCGAAACGCTGATGCCGCTGATCCTCGATCTGCAGGCGGAATGGGAAAAGGCAAAGACGGATCCGGAATTCCAGGCGGAGCTGGCGCATCTCAACACCCATTACACCGGTCGTCCGAGCCCGCTTTATTTCGCCGAGCGCCTGACGGAAGAGCTCGGTGGCGCGAAGATCTACTTCAAGCGCGACGAGCTGAACCACACCGGTTCGCACAAGATCAACAACTGCCTCGGCCAGATCCTGCTCGCCAAGCGCATGGGCAAGACCCGCATCATAGCCGAAACCGGTGCAGGCCAGCACGGCGTCGCCTCGGCCACGGTCGCGGCTCGTTTCGGCATCCCTTGCGTCGTTTACATGGGCGCAACCGACGTCGAGCGCCAGGCGCCGAATGTCTTCCGCATGAAGCTCCTCGGTGCCGAAGTGAAGCCGGTCACCGCCGGCCATGGCACGCTGAAGGATGCCATGAACGAGGCGCTGCGCGACTGGGTCACCAATGTCGACGACACCTATTACATGATTGGCACCGCCGCCGGCCCGCATCCCTATCCGGAAATGGTCCGCGAGTTCCAGTCGGTCATCGGCCGCGAAACGCGCGAGCAGATGCTCGCCGCTGAAGGCCGTCTGCCGGACATGCTGATTGCCGCCGTCGGTGGCGGTTCGAACGCAATCGGCCTCTTCCATCCGTTCCTGGATGACGAGAGCGTCCGGATCGTTGGCGTCGAAGCCGGTGGCAAGGGTCTCGAAGGCGAGGAGCATTGCGCCTCACTGACCGCGGGCACCCCGGGCGTCCTGCATGGCAACCGCACCTATCTGCTGCAGGATGGCGACGGCCAGATCAAGGAAGGTCACTCGATCTCCGCCGGCCTCGACTATCCCGGCATCGGTCCCGAGCATTCCTGGCTCAAGGACATGGGCCGCGTCGAATATGTCCCGATCAAGGACGACGAGGCGCTTGAAGCCTTCCAGCTCCTGACACGCACCGAAGGCATCATCCCGGCGCTCGAGCCGAGCCACGCGCTCGCCGAAGTCATCAAGCGCGCGCCGAAGATGGACAAGGACCAGATCATCGTGATGAACCTCTGCGGCCGCGGCGACAAGGACATCTTCACTGTCGGCAAGATTCTCGGTATGGGGCTCTGATCATGACTGCGCGTATGGACCAACGTTTCGCTGCCCTGAAGGCAGAAGGCCGCCCGGCTCTCGTCACCTATTTCATGGGTGGCGATCCGGACTACGACACGTCGCTTTCGATCATGAAGGCCCTGCCTGAAGCCGGCGCCGACGTCATCGAGCTCGGCATGCCATTTTCGGATCCCATGGCTGACGGCCCGGCGATCCAGCTTGCCGGCCAGCGGGCCCTGAAGGCCGGCCAGACCCTCGTGCGCACGCTTGATCTGGCCCGCGAATTCCGCAAGACGGACAACGAAACGCCGATCGTCATGATGGGTTACTACAACCCGATCTACGTCTATGGCGTCGAGCGTTTCCTTGACGACGCACTCGCAGCCGGCATCGACGGCCTGATCGTCGTCGACCTGCCGCCGGAAATGGATGACGAACTCTGCATTCCGGCCCGCAGCCGCGATATCAACTTCATCCGTCTGGCAACCCCGACCACCGACGACAAGCGTCTTCCGACCGTTCTCAATAACACCTCGGGCTTCGTCTACTACGTCTCGATGAACGGCATCACCGGTTCGTCGCTGCCGGATCCTTCGCGCGTTGCCGGCGCCGTCCAGCGTATCAAGGCGCACACGGACCTGCCGATCTGCGTCGGCTTCGGCGTCAAGACCGCCGAGCATGCCCGCCTGATCGGCGCCAATGCCGATGGCGTCGTGGTCGGGACCGCGATCGTCAATCAGGTTGCCACCAATCTCACAGCCGATGGTCAGGCGACGGCGGATACGGTTCAGGCCGTCGCCACGCTGGTGCGCGGATTGGCAAGCGGCGTGCGGTCTGCGCGCCTTGCTGCCGCCGAATAAGCACCCCATATGGGCTGGAAACATCAGGAGTAAGCCGCGTGAACTGGATCACCAACTATGTGCGCCCGCGCATCAATTCCATGCTGGGTCGCCGCGAAGTTCCGGAAAATCTCTGGATCAAGTGCCCGGAAACGGGCGAGATGGTCTTCCACAAGGACCTGGAAGAGAACAAGTGGGTGATCCCGGCCTCGGGCTACCACATGAAGATGCCGGCCAAGGCCCGCCTGACCGACCTCTTCGACGGTGGCCAGTACGAGGCCCTGCCGCAGCCGAAGGTGGCGCAGGATCCGCTGAAGTTCCGCGATTCCAAGAAATACACGGATCGTCTCAAGGACAGCCGTCTGAAGACCGACCAGGAAGACACGATCGTCGCCGGCGTCGGCATGGTGCAGGGCCTCAAGCTCGTTGCCGTCGTACACGAGTTCAACTTCATGGGTGGCTCGCTCGGCATCGCTGCCGGCGAAGCGATCGTGAAGGCCTTCGAGCGCGCCATCAAGGAAAAGTGCCCGCTGGTTATGTTCCCGGCTTCGGGCGGCGCCCGCATGCAGGAAGGTATTCTGTCCCTCATGCAGCTCCCGCGCACGACGGTTGCCGTCGATATGCTGAAGGAAGCCGGCCAGCCCTATATCGTGGTCCTGACCAACCCGACCACGGGCGGCGTCACGGCCTCCTATGCCATGCTGGGTGACCTCCACATTGCCGAACCGGGTGCCGAGATCTGCTTTGCCGGCAAGCGCGTCATCGAACAGACGATCCGCGAAAAGCTTCCCGAAGGCTTCCAGACCTCGGAATATCTTCTGGAACACGGCATGGTCGATATGGTCGTCAAGCGCCATGATATCCCGGACACGCTGGCGCGCGTCCTGAAGATCATGACCAAGCGCCCTGCAAATGACGTAGCGGTTCCCGTGAATGGGGCGAAGCCGGTCGCCAAGGCTTCGGCCTGAGCCTTGCTTCCCCTTGAGGCCGCGCTCGCGGAACGAGTGTCATGACAGACCCCATCGTCAGCCAGGCCGATGCCGAGATCGACAAGCTCATGGGGCTGCACCCCAAGGGCTATGATCTCTCGCTCGACCGTATCCGGCGCCTCCTCGAGGTTCTGGGCAATCCCCATCTGAAGCTGCCGCCGGTCATCCATGTGGCCGGCACCAATGGCAAAGGCTCGGCAACGGCCTTTTGCCGTGCGCTCCTGGAAGCCCAGGGTCTGTCCGTCCACGTCCACACCTCGCCGCATCTCGTGCGCTGGCACGAGCGCTATCGCATCGGCGTCAAGGGTGGCCGCGGGCAGATCGTTGATGATGCGATGTTTGCCGATGCCCTGCGCCGCGTGGCAGAGGCCAATGGTGGCAAGCCGATCACCGTCTTCGAGATCCTGACGGCGGTGACCTTCATCCTCTTTTCCGAGCAGCCTGCCGACGTCGTCGTGCTGGAGGTTGGTCTTGGCGGACGCTTCGACGCCACCAATGTCGTCGAAAAACCGGCTGTCTGCATCGTCCAGCCGATCTCGCTCGATCATCAGGCCTATCTTGGTGACCGGGTTGAGCTGATTGCCGCCGAAAAGGCCGGCATCATGAAGCGCGGCGTTCCCGTGGTCATCGGTCACCAGGAATTCGACGGCGCGAAGGATGTGCTGATCAGCACCGCAGAGCGCCTCGGCTGTCCGCTCGCCGTCTTTGCCCAGGATTTCCTCGCTTATGAAGAATTCGGACGGCTCGTCTATCAGGATGAGTTCGGTCTGATGGACCTGCCGCTCCCGCGGCTTCCCGGCCGCCACCAGATTGGAAACGCTGCTACGGCCATCCGGGCCGTAAAGGCAGCCGGCTATACGGTGACGGAAGAGATCGCCGAAAAGGCCATGCTGTCGGTCGAATGGCCGGGCCGTCTGCAAAGGCTGACCGAGGGTCGGCTGGTGGAGCGGGCCCCTCAAGGTGCTGAAATCTGGCTCGATGGCGGGCATAACCCGGGTGCGGGTGAGGTGATCGCCGAAGCCATGGCAGCCATGGAAGAACGCCAGGCGCGGCCGCTGCATCTGGTTATCGGCATGATCAACACCAAGGATCCGATCGGCTTCTTCCGCGCTTTCGTCGACATCGCCCACAATGTCTACACCGTGCCGATCCTGGGTTCTGACGTCGGCCTCGATCCGGTGGCACTTGCCCAGTCCGCAGCAGAGGCCGGTTTGAAAGCTCTTCCGATGGGCTCACTGGGTCAGGCGCTCGATGCGATCCGTGAGCGCAGTGAAGGCGGAACTCCGCCGCGCATCATGATCGGCGGCTCGCTCTATCTCGCGGGCAATGTGCTCGCCGAAAACGGCACCATTCCGACATGAAAAAAGCCCGGCGAAACCGGGCTTTTTCTTTTTTATCAGTGACCTGAGGTTCAGGCTGCGCCGGCGATCCAGCTGGACAGAGCGGTCTTCGGTGCTGCACCCACCTTGATGTCGGCGACTTCGCCACCCTTGAAGACGGCCAGCGTCGGGATCGAGCGAACGCCGAACTGGGCAGCCAGTTCCGGGTTTTCATCGATGTTCAGCTTGGCGATCTTCACCTTGCCGGCGAGTTCGTTGGAGATTTCTTCAAGGCTCGGTGCAATCATCTTGCACGGGCCGCACCATTCGGCCCAGAAATCCACGACAACCGGTTCGGAAGCGTTGAGCACCTCGGCCTGGAAATTGGACTTGTCGACTTTAACGGTAGCCATGGGGCTCTCCCTTCATAGATACGGAATTGACTAGATATGTGATGCCGCACGGCAGCAATTTCAATATGCGGTATCTCACGATGTTTCGAGGTCGGCAAGAGAGCGCTGGAGCAGCCCGGCATCGAGCCGGATGAGGCTGCCGTTTTCGGTATAGATCAGCCAGCATTCCACCTGTTTGCCGGGGTAGAGCGGCTGCAGGATCTCGCGGTAGATGGCGAGCTGCACCCGGTGGGAGAGGGGGGCTTGCGCGGCCTCCAATGGTGGATTCCGGTTCGTCTTGTAGTCGGCGATGATCACCCGGTCGGTTAGCACGGCCATCCGGTCGATGCGGCCGGAGACGGCACGCAACTCACCCTTCAGTCGCATCGTTCCCATGACCGAAACTTCGGCACGGCTGCCGGTATTGAACACCGGATGAAGCACCTCGTCCTCCAGCACGGCCATGACGGTAGAGACCAGTCTCTGTCGCTGCTCTGCCGGCCAGAACCGGGCCGCACGTTCTGCATAACGCTCGGCTGCCTCACGGCGGTCAGACTCCGGAAAGCCCGGCAGGTTCTGCAGCATCCGATGGATGAGCCGCCCGCGCTGCAGAGCGAGATCCGCCTTTTCCGTCGTCGAAAACAGTGCTGAGGCGGTCAGGGCGTCCTCGTCTTCGTCCACGGTAATGCTGCCGACACCCGATGGGCTGAGCGGTCTCGGCAGGCTGACCGGTGGCGGAAGCGGCTTCCAGAGCGTCGGGGGAAGGCTGTGGCTCTCCTCGCTTTCAGCGCTTTCTTCGCTCACGGGCAGGTCATGCTCCGCCTCGCCGAGAGACCAGCGCAGTCCCGCCCAGCTGCCATCCGGTCCGGTGAATTCGACCGGCTTGCAGCGCGTTTCGTTGGCGCTGAGCGCCCGCGCGATCATCTTGTGCCAGATCTCGCCCGTGTCCTGCACGCCGCGATAGCCGCCCACGATCAGGCGGTCGGCAGCGCGGGTCATCGCGACATAGAGCAGCCGGCGATATTCTTCCTCGGCCTGATCCTTGCGCCGATCCATGTCGGCAGCGGAGATCGAATTGCCGAGCGACTTCGACGGCACCCAGATCGGGAAGGGCATGCCTTCAGCCGTCCCAATGATTCGCAGCTTGGCCACATGGTTCGAATTGAAAGGCTTCGAGCCGCCATCGATCAGGAAGACGATCGGCGCTTCGAGACCCTTCGAGGCATGCACCGTCATGATGCGGACTTCGTTGCGCTCCTTGTCCTGCTCGCGCTTGACCTCCGGCGCTTCCATCTCGAGCGTGGAGACAAAAGACTGCAGCCCTGGCAATCCGCTGGTCTCGAAGGAGAGGGCAAAGGTCAGGAACTCGTCGATGATGTCGCTCACCTCAGAGCCGAGGCGACCGAGATAGGCCCTCCGGCCACCATGGACGCTGAGCACGCGGGCATAGAAATCATGGACCGAGTGGTCACGTGCCTGGTCGAGAAACAGGGTCAGCCTGTCATGTGTCTTCTTCCACGCATCATTGCCCTCAGCCTGCTCCGCGAGTCTCGCCCAGAGGCTCTGCGCTTCCGGCCGCTCGGCCGCCAGCGCCATCAGATCGTCTTCGCTATGGTTGAAGAGCGGGCTCTTCAGGAGCGAAGCGAGCGAGAGATCGTCGCCCGGCAGCAGCAGGAAACGTCCAAGCGCCAGCATGTCCTGCACGGCGATATGACTGGTCAGTTTCAGGCGGTCCGCACCGGCGACCGGTATGTTGTAGGGGCGTTTCAGCGCCCGGGTCAGCGCATTGACGAAACCGTCGCGTTTGCGCACGAGCACAAGGATGTCGCCCGGGCGGATCAGCCGCTTGTTGCCCTTCTCGATGATGGTCTCGCGTCCGACGATCTGGCTGATCTGGTGCGCCACGCGTCGTGCGAGGATCGCGGAGGGAGCGCTTTCCGGCGTCGCGTCGAAGGGGGCGGTCCAGTCCTCGTCCTTCTCCTGCTTTTCGGCGGCGATCATGTCCCAGACATCGACCATTCCCGGATGCCCGATGCGGCTCGACTGGTGGATGACAGGGTCCCCGCCGGCACTCAGGCCCCGGCTGTTTTCCGGCAGGCTGAAGACCTGGTCGACGGCCGCAAGGACCGATTGCGTCGAGCGGAAGGAGAGCGGCAGGCGCACCGTGTTGAAGCTCTGTCCGCTTTCCGTGACCGCGCGTTCGGTCTGGCGCGCTTCCTGCGAGAACTGCTCGGGTCGTGCGCCCTGGAAGGAATAGATCGACTGCTTCTCATCCCCCACCGCAAAGAAGGTGCGGATCCCGGGCCGGGCGCTGAGACCCGTGAAGAAGTCCTCGCGCAGCGACCGGATGACATCCCATTGCACCGGGCTCGTATCCTGTGCCTCGTCGACGAGGATATGATCGATGCCCTGATCGAGCTTGTAATGCACCCAGGCGCCGACATCGTCCCGCGTCAGAAGCCGCGCGGTGCGCACGATCAGATCCTCGAAATCGAGCTGCGAGCGCCGCTTTTTCAGCTCCTCGTAGTCGGAGTCAAGACGCACGGCCAGCGTCAGTGCCGATCGCGTCGCCTGGTACATGCGGAAGATCCGCAGCCGGTCCCGCATGGCGACCACATGATCCCGGGCCGCAATCACAGCATCCTTGAGATCCGGCGCGACCTTGGTCATGGCAGCGGCAATCAGCGAGCTGTCGGCCTTCGGTGCTTCCTGTGCCGTCAGGAAAGCCTGGTCCAGAAGCTTCGCCCGCTCCAGCGGATCGGTTTCCACCAGCGCCCGTTCCAGGACTTCCGCGACGGCTCGCACCTTCTCGCCGCCCTTTTCGAGGGCAAGCTGGATGTACCGGCTGAAATTGCCACCCGACAGTCCGGCAAGAGGCCAGTAATCCTCGGCACGGCTGGTCTCGCTTTCGAGCGGGCCGATGCCCAGACCCTTGCGCAGGGTCGCATCAAGGCCACCCGTCCGTTCTGCACGCTGCCGGAACTCGCGGATTGCATGCCGATTGGCCACGGTATCGGCAATCAGTCCTTCGAGCCCGCTTTCATCGGCAATGCTCAGCACCTGGGAGAAGGCTTCGGCGAGTGTCGCATCATTCTCCGTCGACGTGGCCGTCAGCAGCGATCGCCGCGCTTCGGCAAGAACCGTGACGGCGGCTCGATCGTCGAGCACGTTGAAATGCCCGGCGACATTCGCTTCCAAGGGAAACTGGTGCAGCAGCGCTTCGCAGAAGGCGTGGATCGTCTGGATCTTCAGGCCACCCGGTGTTTCCAGTGCCTTGGCAAAGAGCCGCCGTGCGGCCGCCAGCGTCGCCCGATCCGGTTCCCTCTGTTCGATCGCCGCAATCCGCTTGGCCAGTTCCCGATCATCCAGCGTTGCCCATTCTGCCAGCCGCTCGAAGACGCGGTTCGACATTTCGGACGCCGCAGCCTTGGTATAGGTGAGGCAGAGAATGGACGAGGGGCGAGCGCCCGCCAGCAGAAGCCGAATCACCCGCTGCGTCAGAACATGCGTCTTGCCGGAGCCGGCATTGGCCGACACCCAGGCCGATTGGCCGGGATGGGATGCGCGCGACTGGGCAAGCGTCGTCCAGCCGAGCCAGGCGGTGGGATCGCTGCCGGTCGGTAGCTCGTCCAGGGCAAAGCGCTGATCACTCATCGCCGGCTCCTTCCTCGGCTTCCGCCGTCGACCATTCCGCGACGCGCGCCAGATGGTCGTATTCGCCGCCATAGGCGTTCTGTTCCGCCGGGATCAGACGGGAGACGTAACCCCGCTCGCCGCTCTGCAGCGCCTGAACGAAGCGGCCGAGCTCGTCCACGGACTGCGTGGCAAGCTCAAGCGCAGACTTCTTGTTGTCGCCCCGCGTCGCCATTTCGTTGTTCACCTGATCCGCCGAGAAGCGATCGCCGGGCCGCAGACGGACATAGACAAGGTTGAGGGGCTTTATGTCCCCGGCCGGTTTGAAGGCGCCTTGGATTAGGGCTGCCGCTTCGAGGGCCAATTGCGGGTCGAGCAGGCTGCGCGCCTGATTGACGCTGGGGTTGAGCCCCGTCTTGTAATCGATGATATCGGCAAAGCCGCCGCCCCGGATATCGATCCGGTCGGCAATCCCGCTGATGGTGATATCGACAGGGCGCAGCAGCACATTGCCCCTGACTTCCGTCAGCGAGCGCTTGATCTCCGGTCTCCGCTGCCGCTCCCAGCCGAGAAAGGCCGAGGCGACGCTGTAGAAGCGCTGCCGCCAGACAACGTCGATGTGGAGCGGCAGAGCCTCCTTGAGAAACTCCTCATCGGTGATCCGGTGCAGGATATCGAGCGCGTCCAGCCGGGCCGGGTCATGATCCTCACGGATGAAACGCTCGACGATACGGTGATAGAGCGTCCCGCGTTCGGCAGCCCCCGGATCCTGGTTGAAGGGATCGACGGGATCGAGACGCAGGATGCGCCGCGCATAGATGGAATAGGGGTCACGCCGGAAGCGCCCGACCTCGGAAAAGCTGAAGGCACGGGGTTGTATCTCGGCGCGCGGTCGTGGTGCGGGGCGCTGCGCCGGAGCCTGGTTTTCGCCCTGGTCGATCAGGTCGGCATAGCGCCGGTAGATCTGGCCGCGCTTTCGCATCTCGTCTTCAAGCAGGGGCCCGCCGAGCGCCATCAGACGCTGGAGCCAGCGCGAGGCAACCGTCGGCGCAGATCCTTGTCGCAGCGAGCGCGAGAAAATCAGCTTCCGCGTGCCACAGGCCATCTGGAAGTCATGCGCCACCTGGCCGATCTGCCGTTCCGGCGGCTCAAGCCCGACTTCGGTCTTCATGACGCGCGACAGGAAGGGATTGTTCTTGGTCTGGCTCGGCCAGCTCCCCTCGTTCATGCCGCCGATCACCATCATGTCGACATTCTGCAGGCGCGCTTCCAGCGTCCCGAAGATGAAGACGCGCGGATGCCGCATGGCGCGTGGCTTGACCGCCTGGCCGGCCATCAGGGCCGTCAGGATATCCACCCATTGCGGGCCGTCAGCCTCGATCTGCCCGTCCGTCTCCAGGACTTCGGCGAGAAGCCGTGCCAGAGCCTCCCCCGCAGCATCGCCCCAGAGACCGGCAAGGTCACCGCGCTCGTCAACGGTGACGGCTTCCAGCACGCGACCCGTGCGCTCTGCCCAATCGCTGACAGTCAGTCTCTGCGACAGCACCCGCCCGTCGGTCGACCGGATGACCGACGAGACGAGCGGCTCAACCGCTGAGGTGACACGGTTGGCCAGTAGCTGAGCAAGCTCGATTTCTTCAGCCGCAATCGAGATGCGCCATTGCGGCTTGTGGCGGTCGGCTAGATGCGCGTCGAGCCCTTCCGCAAACAGCGGTTCCATCTCGGCAAGGTCGAGGCTCTTCAGGCCCCCACGCAGCGCGATGCGTTCGAGCGCATCGGCGGCCTTGCGCATATCCTCGGCCGTGAAGCCGAAGCGAGCCAGCGGATGCTTGATGAGCGACACGATCGCCACAGGATCACCGGGGCGCAGGCAGGCCTCGGCCACCACCTGGGTCAGCATGGCAGCCTGGGTGCCGGTCATCGGCGTACCCGCCGAATCGTCCGCCTCAATCCCGAATCGGGCGAGTTCAGACATCACACGCCGTGCCAGCGCGCGATCGGGCGTGATCAGCGCCACCCGGCTTTCGGGATTGTCTGACGCCTCTTCGAGCCCCAGCCGCAGTGCAATCGCAATTGCCGTTGCTTCCTCGCGTTCATTGGCCGTTTCGATCAGCGCGACATCGCGAAACGCAGCCAGAACACGTGCATCGTCGATCTCCTGCCGCCAGGCCTTCCAGGTATCGGTTGCCTCGGCGGGTGCCATGGCGCGCGACAGAAATTCGGCCCTATCCTGGAGCGCCGGATCGGAGGTTTCGAGCACCCGGACATCCGCGCGTTCGAGTTTCATATGCCGCAAGAGATGGGCAAGACCATATTGCGGATGCCCGCGCACGGCAGGGCTCGGACGGATCACCGAGATCTCGCGATCGTTGAGCTTCGCCCAGTCCTCATCCGGCATGTCGAGATCGAGCCCGGGCAGTACCACGACACCCTGGTCGAGTTCTGCAATCGCGGCAATCAGTTCGGCCGCTGCCGGGATCGAGCCGGTGGAGCCTGCAACGATGACGGGGCCAGCCGAACCCTGCCTGCGGAAGCGGTCGGCCTCGGCCCGGAGCACCGCATCGCGGTGGCGCGCCGGTGATGACCGCACCAGTTCCTGCAGCCGCGCCGGCCAGAACTCCGTTGCGATCGTCAGAAACTCCAGCGTCAGTTGCCACCAGGAGCCGAAATCCGCCGATTGCAGCTTTTCGAGATCCTTCCAGTCGCAGCCTTCGGTCTCCGCCGCTTCGATCAGTTCGACCAGCGCCCGAGCCAGCCAGACGGCATCGGCGGGGCTCGCGGGCGCGACCAGCGGCGTGTCCGAATGGATCGACCGCACGATGTCGGGCAACTGGTTGCGCCAGGCCAGGATCAGCCGGGCGAGTTCCAGAAGCATGACGGTGCTGCTCACCGCTGGGGCGAGATCCATCAACTGCGGCGCATCAAGGTCAAAAAAGCCGCTGTCGTCGTCGGTTTCACCCAGCGTGCGAATATCGGGAAGGATCGCCGCGCGACCGCCGAGCAGGTCGACGAATTCCGAGCGCAACACGCGGGCTGCGCGGCGGGTCGGAACCAGCAGAGTGACCCCTGCCAGCGAAAGCGGATCGGCGGGGTCGTAGCGAAAACTGTCGGTCAAGCGGCCATCGAGCAGCGCTTCCGTAAGCGTCCTGAGAAAGGGCCGGCCCGGAGGGATCGTCAGCAGACGCGGCGCCTTGCTCACCATCTCAACGGCTCCCGCCATATCGGGCGACCACGGCTTCGGCAGGCGCGATCGCGTCGGGTGTGCCGACGGTCAGCCACTGTCCATGGAGATCTGTGCCGAACAGCCGATTAGCGGCAATCGCACGATCGAAATAGATGTTGAGGTTGAAGGGACCCGCAGGCGCGTCATCGAAGAGATGCGGCATCAGCGCTAAGGCCCCGGCATAGACGACCGGGTTTGGTGCGCCGGAGGCATAGCGGGTCAGCCGACCATCATCCGCCATCGAGAAATCGTTCTTGCCGTTATGGCCCGTGGTCCGTTCCTGCTCGACGCAGAGCATCGCCATGTCCATTCGGGAGGGATCGAACTTTTGCGCCAGCCGGACAAGATTGCTCGGCTCATCATCGCGTTCCCCGACCCAGAAGAGATCGGCATTCATGACGAGCGCCGGACGGTCCTGGTCGAGCAGCTTGAGACCCTTTGCGAGTCCACCGCCCGAATCCATCAACCGCTCGCGCTCGTCGGAAATGCGGATCTTGGCCCGCGCCTCCGTGGCGAGGTGAGCCTCCATCTGGTCGGCATGGTGATGCACGTTGACGACAACGGTCTCGACGCCGGCGTCTACGAGCGCGTCGAGCACATAGTCGATCATCGGTTTATCCCCGATGCGGACCAGCGGTTTCGGCATTGTCTCTGTAATGGGGCGCATCCGCGTGCCGAGGCCGGCCGCGAGCACCATGGCTTGCTTGATGATCATTCGCTCAGGCCGGTGATTCGGGAAGCTCGATTCCAGCCTCTATGCACCAGTTCCGCAAGGGGGCGAGCACAGGATGTTCGAAAGCGACGCTCAAGTGCCAGAGTGTGCGGGGAAGATGGCGCATATAGCCCGGCTTGCCGTCCCGGTCCTTGAGGCGAACCCAGAGCCCGTTCAGCTTGCAGGCGCGCTGCGCCGACATGATCGCCCAGCTCTTCAGGAAGGCGGCTTCGTTGAAATCCGCTTTCCTGGCGCGTGCCGAAAGATAGTCGGTCATCAACTGATCCATCAGCGGCCGCTCGATCGTCACCCGGGCGTCCTGGACGAGCGAAACGAGATCATAGGCCGAGGGGCCGATCATTGCGTCCTGGAAATCGATGAGGCCGACCCGGTCATGTCCTTCGCGGTCTTCGCGCCAGATGATGTTCGGCGAATGAAAGTCACGCATCACGATGGACGTGTCGGCCCCCGCCAACTCGTCGATCAGCTGGTCCCAGATGGCGAGATAGCTTGCCCGCTCTTCCGCTGTCGCCTGTTGCCCCTTGCGTTTCCAGGGCAGATGCCAGTCGAGCAGCAGCTCCACCTCGAACTTCATCGCCGCACGATCGAAATCGGGTATGACGTGTTTATGCCCACCGGCAATAACGATCTCCCGATCGAAAGGCGCATCATGAATGGCGGCGAGGCAGGCAACACTCGCACGGTAGCGATCGGCGATCGGCTTTGCCTCTGCGTCGAGAACGCCGTCTTCACCGAGATCTTCGAGCAGCAGTAGCCCGGCGTCGAGATCCTGTGCCAGGACTTCGGGAGCGGCAAAGCCGCGCTCGCGCAGCGCCTGTCCGATGGCCACGAAGGGACGCACATCCTCGGCCAGATGCACGAGCTGCGAGTAAGGTTTGCCATCGCGGATCGGCGGACCGTTCGGCCGCTTCGGCGCATCCATCAGGACAAGGCGGGCGCTTCCATCGGTCGGATAGACATGCTCATAGGCGCGGTTCGAGGCGTCACCTGTCAGATGGCGTCTGCGGGCGCCCGCGTAGTCGTTTTCCTCAAGGAAGTGGCGAATTTCGATGACGCGACGAAGTCGCGCCAGCTTCAGCTCAGGAGTCTGTATGGAGAGGTTTCGCCCACCGTCGGATGCGAACTGGAAGCTGATCTCGATGCGGTTCTTCGGCAGCGCGCGACCGGCCTTGGCAGGCCATTCAACGAGGCAGATACCCTCGGCCAAAGCCTCTTCGAGACCCAGTTCGTCGAGCTCACTCGCATCAGACAGCCGATAGAGATCGAAATGGGCGACCGGTATCCTCAGATCGTAGTTCTGCACCAGCGTGAAGGTCGGGCTTGGAACTTCCAGATCAGGTTCATCAGCCAAAGCTCGGATGAGCGCTCGGCTTAGCGTCGACTTGCCGGCGCCCAGATCCCCCTCAAGTGCAACGCAGTCGCCGACCTGAAGAGCGAGGAGCAAATCCTCGCCGAAACGCGCCGTGGCAACGTCGTCGGCAAGGTGGATGGCAAGCGGGGTCGGCTCGGCGCTCATTCGGCGGCGGCGATCATCTGCGGCAGACTGGCGTTGGGAATGCGGCAGTGAACCGTGGTCCCCCGTCCTTGTTCACTCTCGATCTTCACCTCACCCTTGTGCAGGTTGACGAAGCTCTGGACGATCGAGAGCCCAAGGCCGGGCCCACTGCGCTTCCCGCCCTTGGCACTTGTCGAGAAACGATCAAAGGCCGAGGAGACGAGGTCTGGGCTCATGCCGCAGCCGCTGTCGCTCACTGAGAACACGAAGTCGTTCGTCTCGCGCCAGCACTTCATCGAGACGACAGTCCCTTCGGGTGCGAAATTCACGGCATTCGTCAGGATCTTGATGAGGATCTGCTTCAGCCGCTGTCGGTCGGCAATCAGGTGGCCCAGCTGCGTCGGCGCCGCGATCTCCAGAGTCACGCCACCTTCCTGCAGCCGATCCGTCATCTGCATCGAGACGTCATCGAGCAGGTCGCTCAGATCGATCTCGGAATAGTCGAGCTGCATGATGCCGGCATCGACGGTCGCGAGATCGAGAATGTCGTTGACGATGGTCAGCAGCACCGAGGACGAGGTCGAGATGTGGTCGATATACTCCGCCTGGCGCTCGTTGAGCGGCCCGATCGCCGGGGTCTTCAGGAGATCGGTGAAGCCGATGATATTGGTGAGCGGCGAACGTAGTTCGTAGGACACGTGCTGGACGAAATCGTTTTTGAGCTCGTCTGCCTTGCGCAGCGCCTCGTTCTTTTCCTTCAGCGCCCGTTCGGCACGTACGCTGTCGGTCATGTTGACGAAGGTCAGCATGGTCTGGGCGTTGGGTAGCGGTGTCACCGCATAGTCGAGAACAAGGCCGGAATAGAGTTCGAGCGTGCCCTGGCTCGACGGCCGTTCGTCCTCGAAACTGGTGATCATCTTGCCGAAGGCTTTCCAGCCATCCGGCTTGTCATAGGAGGACGCACAGGCGGCTTCGAGCGAGCGGATATGGGTGCCAACGGCAGCCTCGGCCTCGGAGATCCCCCAGAGTGCACGGAACGCCGGGTTGGACAGCTGGATCCGGCCATCGGGACCGAAGACGGCAACGCCTTCGGACAGGTGATCGATCGTCTCACCCTGAACCTGAACCAGCGTATTATAGCGGGTCTCCAGATTGAACTGTTCCGTGAGGTTTTCGAAGACCCAGGTCGCGCCGCCCTGCGGGTGTGCGGAGGCAATCACGCGCAGCGTCTGTCCGTTGGGCAGGTGCCAGAGATCCGTCTGGGTTTCCAGCGCCCGGTAGACCGAAAGGCAGTTTTCCTTCCAGGCCTTCCAGCTCAGCTGCTCGGGCAGCTTGTGTGCGGCGCGCAGCCGGTCGAGCAGCTCGGCATGATCGGGACGGCTTTCCAGGAACTTGGTCTCCAGGTCCCAGAGCTGCGCAAAGGCCTGATTGTAGAACTGCAGCCGGCGCTCCGAATCGAAGATCGCAACCGGGGTCGCCAGATGATCGAGCGTGTCGGCATGGCTCTTAAGGGTCCGGGCAAGTTCTTCGCGGAGCGTTTCGGACGAGGAGACATCGATCGCCATACCACAGGACCCACCGGGGCCGCGAACATCGACCACGTCAAAGAAGGTGCGCGCGCCACGAACCGCAGTTGAAACCGTATCATGGAACGGAGATTCCGGCGTGGCCGACGCCTTGATCTTCTCGCGGGTGAGGGTGCCCAGGATCTCGCGCCCTTCCTGGACAGCCTGCTGCGGCGAGGAGGCCTCGACGGCATCGCTATAGGCCTGATTGACCCAGACGAGGCGTCCGTCGCTGTCCCGCTGCCAGACGGGCTGCTCGATCGAATCCAGCAGCGATTCGAAGGTCGCGATGGAGCTGCGCAGACGGTTCCGCTCGATCTTCAGCTCGGCGAGTTCGGCCCGGAGATTGTCCAGAGCGAGGAAATGCGCATAGGCGCGGCCGCCATAGAGCTTGCCCTGGACTTCGAGGACCTCCCCACGCTGGGTTTCAACCACCAGGTCGAAGGATTGGGCATTGAGACGAAGTGCCTCGATGGCACGCTCGACTTCACTCGCCGAATGGGGTTTGAGCCAGCGTCCAAAGGCTAGGAAATCCGGATCCTGCTGAGGCGCGCCCGTTTCCGCAGGAAGCTGGCCGAGCAGTTCGGCTTTGCCGTTATGGCCTTCCCAGATCACGGTACGACGGTTCTTGTCGGCGATCAGCGTCTGATAACGGGAAATCTTCTGCTGACTGTCAGAGAAGGCGGACCGCAATTCGCGGATCTCGACATCAAGCTTGTTGCGCTGGCGCAGCAGGACGGCTGCAAAGATCAGTGCGGCGGAGACCGAGCCAAGAAGAACGGCATAGCCGGCAACGTCGACGCTGTCGAAGTCACGCACGGCCTGCGCATGGGCGAGGCCTGGGATCAAGAAGCCGGCGAGCGCGCTTCCACCGGCCAGCAGGCGGTGTTTCGCCGCCAGGACGGGACGACGGGTCAGCTTTAGGAGCATCCCGTATTTCTGTTCAGAAACTGGCCGCCAGAGGCTCGAAAAACCGGCCGTCATAGCCGTATCCCGCTGACGCGGGGCGCGTTGATCTACCGACATTCTCGGTCTGTCTCCGTCTCATTATGTGCCGCATCGTCGACAAGACATCCGTATTCGCGGACCGCTCGTGCAGTCCACGAATCAAGTCCTAAAACAATACCGCCGATGGAATGGGTCGGGAAGGCCGGGCCCCAAAAAAGAAAGCGGCGCCTTTGTCAAGGCGCCGCCTACTAGATGTAGATATTATCCAGCCATATTTTAATAGCGGTAGTGTTCTGCCTTGAACGGACCCTGCGGCGTCACGCCGATATAGGCGGCCTGTTCGTCCGAAAGCGTCGTCAGCTTCACGCCGAGCTTTTCGAGGTGCAGTCGGGCGACCTTTTCGTCGAGGTGCTTCGGCAGGACATAAACGCCCGGCTTGTATTCCTCGGTCTTGGTGAAGAGCTCGATCTGGCCGAGAACCTGGTTGGTGAACGAGGCGGACATCACGAAGGACGGATGACCCGTGGCGTTGCCGAGGTTCAGGAGACGGCCTTCCGACAGCAGGATCATGCGGTTGCCCTTCGGGAACTCGATCATGTCGACCTGCGGCTTGATGTTGGTCCACTTCAGGTTCCGGAGAGCAGCAACCTGGATCTCGTTGTCGAAGTGACCGATATTGCCAACGATCGCCATGTCCTTCATCTCGCGCATGTGGTCGATGCGGATGACGTCCTTGTTGCCGGTTGTGGTGATGAAGATGTCGGCCGAGGAGACGACGTCCTCGAGCGTGACGACTTCAAAACCGTCCATGGCAGCCTGCAGGGCGCAGATCGGGTCGACTTCCGTGACCTTGACGCGAGCGCCGGCGCCGCGCAGCGAGGCGGCAGAGCCCTTGCCAACATCGCCGTAACCGCAGACGACGGCAACCTTGCCGGCCATCATCACGTCGGTGCCGCGACGGATACCGTCGACCAGCGATTCCTTGCAGCCATACTTGTTGTCGAACTTCGACTTGGTGACCGAGTCGTTGACGTTGATGGCCGGGAAGGGGAGGAGGCCCTTCTTGGCGAGTTCATAGAGACGGTGAACGCCGGTGGTGGTTTCTTCGGTGACGCCCTTGATCGCATCGCGCTGCTTGGTGAACCAGCCCGGCGAAGCGGCAAGGCGCTTCTTGATCTGTGCGACGAGGATCTCTTCTTCTTCCGACTGCGGATTGGAAAGGACATCTTCGCCGGCTTCGGCGCGGGCGCCGAGCAGGATGTACATGGTGGCGTCGCCACCATCATCAAGGATCATGTTGGAGACGCCGCCATCGGCCCACTGGAAGATCTTGTCAGTGTAGTCCCAGTAGTCGGTGAGCGTTTCACCCTTGACGGCAAAGACCGGGATGCCGGCAGCTGCGATCGCAGCGGCAGCGTGGTCCTGCGTCGAGAAGATGTTGCAGGACGCCCAGCGAACTTCGGCACCGAGAGCAACGAGGGTTTCGATGAGAACCGCAGTCTGGATCGTCATGTGCAGCGAGCCGGTGATGCGCGCGCCCTTCAGCGGCTTGCTGGCGCCGAATTCTTCACGGCAGGCCATCAGGCCCGGCATTTCGGTTTCAGCGATGCTGATTTCCTTGCGGCCGAAATCGGCAAGACCGATATCGGCGATCACGTAGTCATGTTTGCTCATGGGATTCTCCGGCTGGATCCGACCCGATCCGCATCTCATGGCGGACGGACTAACTGGCTCTCCCGCAGTCAGGGCTGCAGGGCTGGGGATCTTCTAGCAGGGAATGGCAGCAAACGCAATCTGACATAAAGAAGTCTTTATGTCTTTATGTCGCGATGCTTTACATCTCTTCACCGAAACGATCGGCCACCAGAGCCGCAAGCGCTTCCATCACGGCCTGCGCCTGATTGCCTGAGGCTGTCACGGAAATCGAGCAGCCCGGGCTGGCGGCGAGCATCATCAGGCCCATGATGGAGGTGCCGCCCACCGTGGTGCCGTCCTTCGACACGCTGACGACGGCGTCGAACCCGCTGACAGTCTGCACGAATTTTGCGGATGCGCGCGCATGGAGCCCGCGCTTGTTGATGATCAGGAGGTCCTGGGAAATCGCTTCGGCCATTGTCGTCATTTGCCGCTCAAAACGCGGCTTGCAACATTGATATACTTGCGGCCGGCCTCCGACGCCTCGACAAGGGCGCGATCCATGTCGTTGTCACCCCGAACACCGGCGAGCTTGATCAGCATCGGCAGATTGACGCCTGCGATCACTTCGATGCGACCGGTATTCATCACGGAGATCGCGAGGTTCGACGGCGTTCCACCGAACATGTCGGTCAGGATGATCACGCCATGGCCATCGTCGGCGCGCAGCACGGCATCAAGGATATCCTGACGACGCTGGTCCATGTCATCTTCGGGGCCGATCGAAACGGTCTCGATACATTTTTGTGGGCCTACGACATGAACCACCGCATGGTGGAACTCTTCAGCCAGCTTGCCATGCGTGACAAGCACAAGTCCGATCATTCTCTACTGCCCCTTCGCGCAACTCTTGCCAAATAGCTCAAGATTGGCGTTTCGTCCATCAATTGGACGCCATCTTGTCGATCAAAGCGCGAAGTGCAAGCCAAAACAGCGTGTAAATCAGCCCTTTGCAGCAAGGCTGCGAATGCGCGCAAAGATGAGGCTGAGCGGAAACCGGCTCCATGGGGGAACCCGGATCAGGGGAAGACGGAGACCTGCGGCGATCTCCACATGCTCGTCATCCGGCGGAAGACGCTCCTTTTCATCTCCGGACACGAGCTGCACCGCATAGTGCAGCACTGCTTCCTCGACAGGATCGACGCTGACGATCCCGGTATAGCGAAGCTCGATAAGGCCGCGGATTGCCTGCGGTCCACGGGCGATGATCAGGCCGTTTTCACGGGAAACGAGAACACGGTCGTCGGACACCAGGGCGGCCGTCCGTCCGGCCAACCGCGCCTCGGCCAGACAATCGAAGGCAAGTGCCGATTTGCCGCTGCCCGACGGACCGAGAAAGAGAAGGCCGATGCCGTCGACGGCGATGGCTGTCGCATGAATGTTGTCGGCCCGGGCCGTCACGTGGAGCTTTCCACCGGCAGCGACAGAATGAACCGAGCGCCGGTGATGCGGCCGGTTGCCGCATCCATGACATTCTCCGCCCTCAGCGTCCCCCCATGGGCTTCGGCGATCTGCCGGCTGATCGACAGACCAAGGCCCGAATTCTGGCCGAAACTTTCGCCCTCGGGACGGTCGGTATAGAAGCGCTCGAAGATGCGGTCGATGTCTTCCGCCTGGATGCCCGGACCGTTGTCCTCCACCTGGATCAGACAGCGGCTCCGGTTGCGTGACAACTTGACCAATATCCGGCCGCTGTCTTCCGGCACGAAAGAGCGGGCGTTCTCGATGAGGTTGGTCACGATCTGACCCAGGCGCAGATCATGGCCGGTGACGACGAACTGCTGGTTTGCTCCGGGCTTCTGATCGATCACATAATCGATCTTCACCGCTTTCTTGCCGCTGCGGATTTCGCGCGAGATATCGACGAGGCTTGCGACCAGCACTTGGAGGTCGACCGGCTTCGCGTCCGAGCGCGCCAGCTCCGCGTCCAGACGCGATGCGTCCGAGATGTCGCTGATCAGGCGGTCGAGTCTTCGGACATCGTGCTGGATGATGTCCATCAGCCGCTGCCGCGACTGATCGGTCTTGGCCAGCGGCAGCGTCTCGACAGCCGATCTGAGTGAGGTCAGCGGGTTTTTCAACTCGTGGCTTACATCGGCCGCGAAGCTTTCGATCGCATCGATCCGGTCGTATAGCGCCGTCGTCATCTCGCGCAGCGCAATCGAGAGATTGCCGATCTCGTCCTGACGAACGGAGAAATCCGGAATCTCCTCGCGCTCCTTGGCGCCCCGACGCACGCGAATGGCTGCAGCCGAAAGCCGGCGCAGCGGATTGGCAATCGTCGAGGACAAGAGCAGCGACACGACGATATTGACGAGTGTCGCCACGCCGAAGACGCGCAGGATCGCGAGACGCTCCGCATGCACGATCTTGTCGATGTCGCCGGCCTGGGTCGACAGCAGGAGAACGCCGAGGACGGCGCGCGAGCGTTGCACGGGCACCGCGACCGAGACGATCAGCTCCCCCTGATCGGTCACGCGCACCACGGCGCCGCGAACGCCGGTCAGCGCGTTCATGACCTCCGGATAGATCGAGCCATCGCCACCGGGAGCCTCGCGGTAGACGGGCAGATTGCCGGGCTGGAGGATGGTGTTGAACAGACGGGTGATCCAGTCGGTAAAGCTGGTCGAGTCATTGTCGACGGGCGGCAGGTCGAAACGCAGCACCTGTCCGCGCGAATAGAGATGCCGCGAATCAAGCAGCAGGTTGGCATCCGCATCGAATAGCCGGGCACGAATGCGCGTCGGCGAGATCAGGCGCCGAAGCACCGGTGCCACCCGTTCCGGGTTGATCGGAAACTCCAGATCTTCATCGTTCGGAACAGGGGTGATGCTCTGGCCGGCCTGCAGTTCCAGCAGCTTTTCGGGATCGATGGTGATCGAGTTGGTATCGACCGAAGCCGAGGCGGAGACGGCGGCCGCGATGATCTCGCCCTGGGTCAGAAGGCTTTCGACACGCGCGTCGATCAGCCCCTCGCGAAACTGATTGAGATACATGATGCCGCCGACCAGAACGATCAGTGCGGCGAGGTTAAAGAAGACGATTCGGCGCGTCAGGCTGGAAAACAGGGCGTGACCGAAGATCCGACGGATCAGCGTGAACGGGTGGCTGAACAGCCGACGCTGTTCGGAGCCGGTATCCGGCTCCTCCAGATGTCCCTCGTCAACCTGCTGGGTCAAACCTTTGCCTTTCGCCAACGAGCCCGTTCATCAGGTGCCGCCTGCGAACGATGCCCGCAGAACCTCACGCTGCTTCGCGGAAGCGGTAGCCCACACCGTAAAGGGTTTCAATCATGTCGAAGTCCGTATCGACCATCTTGAACTTCTTGCGCAGCCGCTTGATGTGGCTGTCGATCGTACGGTCGTCGACATAGACCTGCTCGTCATAGGCGGCATCCATCAGGGCGTCACGGCTCTTCACCACGCCCGGGCGCTGCGCCAGCGACTGCAGGATCAGGAATTCGGTCACGGTCAGCGTCACCGGATCACCCTTCCAGGTGCAGGTATGGCGCTCCTGGTCCATGACCAGCTGGCCGCGCTCGAGCGTACGAGCCTGCTGTTCGGGGCTTCCCTTGGCGGGGCCGTTACCGGCTGCAAAGCTCTCCCGACTTGCCGAACGGCGCAGGATCGCTTTGACGCGCTCCACCAGCAGGCGCTGCGAGAAGGGCTTGGTGATGAAGTCGTCGGCGCCCATCTTCAGGCCGAAGAGCTCGTCGATCTCCTCGTCCTTGGACGTCAGGAAGATCACCGGCAGATCGGATTTCTGCCGCAGGCGGCGCAAAAGCTCCATCCCGTCCATACGCGGCATCTTGATGTCGAAAATGGCAAGCTGCGGCGGACGGGCCAGAAGACCGTCGAGTGCGGAAGCGCCATCGGTGTAGGTTTCGACCTTGTAGCCTTCCGCTTCGAGCGCGATGGACACCGAAGTCAGAATGTTGCGGTCGTCATCCACGAGGGCGATCGTCTGCATTGTGTACGTCTCCGTCATCGTTGCGCTGCTCCTGGTTCGTCCAGCCCAGCTCTGGTTCCATGGCAGTGCGATATGGGGATAAAGGTGGAACAAATTGTGGCAGAGGGGAAGGGGAGCGCTTCGTCATTCGCGGTTCAACCGCAGATTTCTGTCGCAAGCAGTGTGCGAGAACGGCGGAATGGAAGCAGAACTAAACGATTTAAAATAGTCATTTTCCGTTTTAAATCGATTAAATAATTGATATCATTATATTTTTTGGCGCGACGCCTTGCGTTTCCAGCCTTCACCGTTTAGTTTTCCCTCATTCAAGGTTCTGGCCCATGTGAGAGGAAGGCGCACCATGGAGGAATTCGGCGTGAGGAACCCGGCTGCGGGGATCGCGGAAATCGGTTTGGGAAAAGCCGCCAGCGTTCGCTACAATCTCCTGGAGGCTGCCCTTTATGAGGAAGCCATCCGCCGGGGAGAGGCCGAACTGACGGCTGACGGCGCATTGCGTGCGCTGACCGGCCAGCACACGGGTCGCTCTGCCAAGGACAAGTTCGTCGTTCGCGATGCGAAGACCGACGGGCAGATCTGGTGGGACAACAACAAGCCGATGTCGCCGGAGCATTTCGCGGTGCTGCATCAGGACATGCTGGCTCATGCTGCAGGCAAGGATCTCTTCGTTCAGGACCTGATCGGCGGTGCCGATGCCGACAACGCGCTTCCGACCCGTGTCGTGACCGAATTCGCCTGGCATTCGCTCTTCATCCGCAATCTGCTGATCCGCCCGGAGCGTGACGCCCTGCAGGGCTTCCTGCCGAAGCTGACGATCATCGACCTGCCGAGCTTCCGTGCCGATCCGGCGCGCCACGGTTGCCGCACCGAAACTGTCATCGCCTGCGACCTGACCAAGGGCATCGTCCTGATCGGCGGCACGTCCTATGCCGGCGAGATGAAGAAGTCGGTCTTCACCGTCCTCAACTACCTGCTGCCGTCGAAGGGCGTCATGCCGATGCATTGCTCCGCCAATGTCGGCCCCGAGGGTGACGCCGCAGTCTTCTTCGGCCTTTCCGGCACCGGCAAGACGACGCTGTCGGCCGATCCAAGCCGGACGCTCATCGGCGACGATGAGCATGGCTGGGGCGAAAACGGCATCTTCAACTTCGAAGGTGGTTGCTACGCCAAGACCATCCGTCTTTCAGCCGAAGCCGAACCGGAAATTTTTGCCACGACCAAGCGCTTCGGCACCGTGCTCGAAAACGTCATTCTGGACGAGAACCGCGTTCCAGACTTCAACGATGGTTCGCTGACGGAAAACACCCGCTGCGCCTACCCGCTGCATTTCATTCCGAATGCTTCGGAGACCGGCATCGCCCCGCATCCGAAGACGATCATCATGCTGACGGCCGATGCCTTCGGTGTCCTGCCGCCGATCGCCAAGCTGACGCCGGAACAGGCCATGTACCATTTCCTGTCCGGCTACACAGCCAAGGTCGCCGGCACGGAAAAGGGCGTGACCGAACCGGAAGCCACCTTCTCGACCTGCTTCGGCGCACCTTTCATGCCACGCCATCCGACCGAATACGGCAACCTGCTGCGTGACCTGATCGCCCGCCACAAGGTCGACTGCTGGCTGGTCAATACCGGCTGGACCGGTGGCGCCTACGGCACCGGCAACCGCATGCCGATCAAGGCAACGCGCGCGCTTCTCACTGCCGCTCTGACCGGCGAGCTGAAGAAGGTCGAGATGCGCACCGATGCGAACTTCGGCTTCGCCGTTCCGGTCGCTGTCGCCGGCGTTGACACGAAGATCCTCGATCCGCGTTCGACCTGGGCCGATGGCGTGGCCTACGACGCCCAGGCCAAGAAGCTGGTCGGCATGTTCATCGACAACTTCGCCAAGTTCGAAGCCCATGTCGACGGCAAGGTCCGCGACGCGGCTCCCGGCATTCGCCTCGCTGCCGAGTGATGTGTTGATTTGACGACTACGAAGAGGCTCGGCATGTTTGCCGGGCCTCTTCTGCTTCCGGCTTGCCTTTGTAGTCTTTGCGGCCGATATGGAAGCCGAGAAAGAGACCGACGACATGGCAAGCGAACCCCTCGAGATCAACAACCGCATCACGATCGCCGGCTGGGAGCTGACGGAGCAGTTCGTTCTGGCCGGCGGCCCGGGTGGTCAGAACGTCAACAAGGTCTCGACGGCCGTCCAGCTCTTCTTCAACCTGCTTGGATCGCCCTCGCTCAACGACAGGGTAAAGCAGAACGCCGCGAAGCTCGCCGGCAAGCGCCTGTCGAAAGAAGGTGTGCTGATGATCGAGGCGAGCCGCTTCCGCAGCCAGGACCGCAATCGCGAAGACGCGCGCGAGCGCCTCAAGGAGCTGCTTCTCGAAGCGGCCAAGCCACCACCGCCGCCCCGCAAGAAGACCAGGCCGACCAAGGGCTCTATTGAACGTCGCCTCAAGGAAAAGTCCGGCCGCTCGGATGTGAAGAAGATGCGCGGCAAGCCGGCGGGAGATTGACCGTGGCGGGAGCGACAGCCGAGATCAGCCTCCAATCAGGTCTTCGCTACCTACCGGGCCGTCTGTCGCGTCCAGAGCAGGAGAACCTCGTCGAAATCATCCGTGGCGTGGTCGCCGAGGCGCCGCTTTATGTGCCCGTGATGCCCGGCTCTGGTCGTCCGATGTCGGTGCGCATGACGAATTGCGGCCCGCTGGGTTGGGTGACGGACAAGGAGCGCGGCTATCGGTATCAGCCGACCCATCCGGTCACCGGCAAGCCCTGGCCCGATATCCCCGAAGTACTGCTCGATCTCTGGCGGGAGCTATCGGGCCATCCTAGAGATCCCGAAGCATGCCTCGTCAATTTCTATACCGATGACGCTAAGATGGGCCTGCACCAGGACCGCGATGAGGCGGACTTCTCCGCTCCGGTGCTCTCGATCTCGCTCGGCAACACGTGCCTCTTTCGTATCGGAGGACTGGCGCGGACGGATGGCACCAAATCCCTGAAACTGGAAAGCGGCGATGTCTTCCTTCTCGGCGGCGAAGGACGTCTGTGTTTCCATGGTGTCGACCGGATCTATCCCGGCACGTCAACGCTGCTCAAGGCTAGCGGACGCATCAACCTGACGCTCCGCCGCGTCAATCCATAGCCGACGATCTATCGCCTACAGTTTTCTGAGCGCCACCGTCTCGACGAGGTGGTTGTCACCCTTGCGCAGGATGAGATCGGCGCGCGGGCGGGTCGGCAGGATGTTTTCCCTGAGGTTCTTCAGGTTGATATTCGCCCAGAGCCCCTCGGCGATCTCCTTGGCCTCGTCCTCGCTGATCGTCGCATAGCGATGGAAGTAGGAATTGGGATCGCGGAATGCCGTCTGCCTGAGCTTCATGAAGCGATCGACATACCACCGATGGATCGCGTTCTCGTCCGCGTCGATATAGATCGAGAAGTCGAAGAAGTCGGAGACCATCGGCACGATCTTGCCGTCGGCCGGCAGATTGCGCGACTGCAGGACGTTGATCCCTTCGAAGATCAGGATATCAGGCCTGTCGATCACCCGGTGCTCGTTTGGCAACACGTCATAGGTCAGGTGCGAATAGCTGGGCGCCTTGACGTTGGGCAGCCCGGCCTTGATCGCCGACAGGAAGCGCAGGAGCGCCCCGATGTCATAGCTTTCCGGGAAGCCCTTGCGGTTCAGGATGCCGTTCTTCACCAGATGGGTATTCGGGTAAAGGAAGCCGTCGGTCGTCACGAGATCGACCTTCGGGCTGGAGGGCCAGCGGGCCAGCAGTTCCTTCAGAATACGCGCCGTCGTCGACTTGCCGACCGCCACCGATCCGGCAATGCCGATCACGAACGGCGTCTTGAAGACATCCGACATGCTCAAGAAGCGGTTGCGCTGCTCGAACAAGAGCTGCGACGACTCGACATGCGACGACAACAGGCGCGACAACGAAAGATAGATCCGGCGAACTTCGTCGAGATCGATCGGGTCGTCGATCGAGCGCAGCCGGTGCACTTCGTCGGCCGTTAATGTCAGCGGCGTATCGGCGCGGAAATGCGCCCATTCCTCGCTGTCGAAGAACAGGTAGGGGGAATAGCCGTTCGCCTGGAAATGGTCGAGGACGTCTGGCGTTTCGGGGTCCCGCATAGCTATCGTCATGGATCCTGCCGACTGGCCTTCTCATTCAGGCCCGTCTGAGCGGTCCGACGCTCAAGTTCCTGCATCACTGCTTGTAAAGGGATGTCCGCAATTTTCAATACGACCATCAGGTGATAGAGCAGGTCTGCGCTCTCGTAGACGAGGTTCTCGCGGTCGTCCTTCACCGCAGCCATGACAGCTTCGATGGCCTCTTCTCCGAGCTTCTTCGCCGCCTTGCCCTGTCCACCTGCGACGAGTTTCGCCGTCCAGGACTGGCTCGGATCCGCCTCAGCGCGGCTCGCGACAATGGCTTCCAGATCGGCCAGGGTGAAATTGCTCATGACAAGCCTTTCCGCGTCAGTCGAGACGCATGGCGATGCCGGCTTTGGCCATATGGGCCTTGGCCTCTGCAATCGAATAGGTGCCGAAGTGGAAGATCGAAGCGGCAAGAACAGCAGTCGCATGCCCATCGCGAATGCCTGCGACCAGATCGTCGAGAGTGCCGACACCGCCGGAGGCAATGACGGGCACGCGGACACTGTCGGCGATGGTGCGGGTGAGGCCGATGTCATAGCCGCTTTTGGTGCCGTCCCGGTCCATTGAGGTCACCAACAGTTCGCCGGCCCCGCGCTCGACCATCTTGATCGCGAATTCCACGGCATCGATCCCGGTCGGCTGGCGTCCGCCATGGGTGAAGATCTCCCAGCGATCCGCTTCGCCGACGGCTGAAACCTTCTTCGCATCGATCGAGACGACGATGCACTGATTGCCGAACTTATCGGCGGCTTCCGCGACGAAATCGGGGTTCTTCACCGCTGCCGAATTGATCGACACCTTGTCGGCGCCGCAAAGCAGAAGCTTGCGGATATCGGCGACGGCGCGAACACCACCGCCGACCGTCAACGGCATGAAACAATGGTCGGCCGTCTGCGCAACCACATCGAAGATCGTGTCGCGATTGTCCGAGGACGCGGTGATATCGAGGAAGCAGAGCTCGTCAGCGCCGGCGGCGTCATAGGCCTTGGCAGCCTCGACCGGGTCACCGGCATCGATGAGATCGACGAAGTTGACGCCCTTGACGACGCGGCCGTCCTTGACGTCGAGGCAGGGGATCACGCGGGCCTTGAGTGTCATGGTCTTGTCCTCAGCCTCTCGCAGCCTTGATCAGCGCCAGCGCCTCTGCGGGGTCGATCCGCCCATCATAAAGCGCGCGACCGGAAATCGCCCCTTCAAGCTTCCTCGCATCCGGTTCCAGCATGCGCTTGATGTCCTCGATCGAAGCGAGACCGCCCGACGCAATCACCGGGATTGAAACGGCTTGGGCCAGTTCCAGCGTCGATGCCCAGTTGATGCCGGTCAGGATCCCGTCGCGGTCGATATCGGTATAGATGATGGCAGCCACACCAGCGCCTTCGAAACGCTGCGCAAGTTCGATCACGCCGAGTTCGGAGGCTTCCGCCCAGCCTTCGACCGCAACCTTGCCGCCCTTGGCGTCGATGCCGACGGCGACCTTGCCCGGAAAGCGCTTGCAGGCTTCGATGACAAGCGCCGGATCACGCACGGCAACCGTACCGAGGATAACGCGTGACAGCCCGCGCGACAGCCAGCTCTCGATATGGTCCAGCGTCCGGATACCGCCACCCAGCTGCACCGGGTTCTTCGTCGCCTTCAGGATCGCATCGACGGCAGCGCCATTGACGCTTTCACCGGCAAAGGCACCGTTCAAGTCGACCACGTGCAGCCATTCAAAGCCCTGGTCTTCGAAGGCGCGGGCCTGTGCGGCCGGATCGGGATTGTAGACGGTCGCCTGCTCCATATCGCCCAGCTTGAGGCGAACGCACTGGCCGTCCTTGAGGTCGATGGCGGGAAAGAGGATCATGAGTGTATCCGTGCCCTTCAGGGCGTCCAAGTCAGGAAATTGGCGATGAGCTTCAGGCCGAGTGCCTGGCTCTTCTCGGGATGGAATTGCGCACCCACCATGTTGTCGCGCCCGACAAACGCGGTCATTGCGCCACCGTAATCGGTCGTCGCGATCACCTCCGTCGGGTTGCGTGCGGCCAGATGATAGGAATGCACGAAATAGGCGTGAAGCCCGTCCGGTCCGGTCGGAATGCCCTCGAATAGCGGATGCGGTCGGTTGAGTGTCAGTGTGTTCCAGCCGATCTGCGGGATCTTGAGGGAGGGATCGGACGGCGTCATTTCGACCACGTCGCCTTCGATCCAGCCGAAGCCGTCGGTCACGGTCTTCTCGAGACCACGCGACGACATCAGCTGCATGCCGACGCAAATGCCGAAAAAGGGGCGGCCCTTCTTCTCGACAACATCAGCGATCGCGCCATGCATGCCGGGGACCGCATCCAGTCCGCTGCGGCAGTCGGCATAGGCGCCGACACCCGGAAGAACGATCCGGTCGGCAGTCGCGACCCGCTCTGCCTTGTCGGTGAGTTCGATCTCGGCGTTAAGGCCGGCCTCGCGGGCGGCCCGTTCAAAGGCCTTGGTGGCCGAGCGCAGATTGCCCGAGCCATAGTCGATGATAGCTACACGCATGTTGTCCAGTCCTTTCTGCTCGACGGTTCGGCTTCAACGTCCGAGCCGGAGCAAGGTGGCAGTTCCCCCGTGAGGGAAGATGCCCCTTAAACCAGGGTGCCCTTGGTGGAGGGGATACGGTTTGCCTGCCGCGGATCGACTTCGGTTGCCGTCCGAAGTGCGCGCGCGACCGCCTTGAAGCAGGTCTCGGCAATATGATGGTTGTTCGCGCCGTAATGGTTCAGCACATGCAGCGTGATCCCGGCGTTCTGGGCGAAAGCCTGGAAGAATTCGCGCACCAGTTCGGTGTCGAAGGTGCCGATTTTCGGCGCGCTGAAATTGACGTTCCAGACCAGGAAGGGACGGCCTGAGACGTCGATCGCCGCCTTCGTCATCGTCTCGTCCATGGCAAGGTCTATCGAGGCATAGCGCGTGATGCCCTTGCGGTCGCCGAGCGCCTTGGAAATCGCCTGGCCGAGCGCAATGCCCGTGTCCTCGACGGTGTGGTGATCGTCGATATGCAGGTCGCCCTTCACATCGATGTCCATGTCGATCAGCGAGTGGCGGCAGAGCTGGTCGAGCATATGGTCGAAGAAGCCCACGCCCGTCGAAATCTTGCCCGTGCCGGTGCCGTCGATATGGACGGAAACCGAGACCGAGGTTTCGTTGGTCTTGCGGGAAACTTCGCCTTTACGCTCTGCCATCTGGCTGCTCCATGAGGATCTCGGCCCTCCCATAACAGCAGGGCGGTGAAATATCCAGAAGTTACATTGCGCTGCCGCAAGGCGGCGTCGGAGCTTTTGCCGCAGATTGCAATCGCCGAAACCCCACTTACATAGGAACCGACAAACCGGGCCTCACAGCCCGCTCCACAAGGCCTGCAAGACGGGTGACAGGTGACTGATGACAACGATTATTACCGTGCGCAAGGACGGCAAGGTGGTGATGGCCGGTGACGGACAGGTCAGCCTCGGCCAGACCGTGATGAAGGGCAATGCCCGCAAGGTCCGCCGCATCGGCAAGGGCGGCGACGTGATTGCAGGCTTTGCCGGCGCAACGGCCGATGCCTTCACGCTGCTTGATCGTCTCGAAAAGAAGCTCGAGCAATATCCCGGCCAGCTGATGCGCGCAGCCGTGGAGCTCGCCAAGGACTGGCGCACCGACAAGTATCTGCGCAATCTCGAAGCCATGATGCTCGTCGCCGACAAGTCGATCACGCTGGCAATCACTGGCAATGGCGACGTGCTGGAGCCCGAGCATGGCGCGATCGCGATCGGCTCCGGCGGGAACTACGCCTATGCGGCTGCGCGCGCGCTGATGGACAGCGATCGCTCGGCTGAGGAGATCGCCACGCGCGCCCTGACCATCGCCGGCGAGATCTGCGTCTACACCAACAACAACATGGTGGTCGAAACCCTCGACGCCGCCTGACGGCTGCCGAAAACGTCCCACCGCAAGCGACGATGCGCGGCCCCGCAGCATCGTGAGGAGCAGACTGAATGACCAATTTTTCTCCGCGCGAGATCGTTTCCGAGCTCGACCGTCACATTATCGGCCAGCATGAGGCGAAGCGCGCGGTTGCCATCGCGCTGCGCAATCGCTGGCGCCGCCAGCAGCTCTCGGAAGACCTGCGCGACGAGGTCATGCCGAAGAACATCCTGATGATCGGACCGACCGGCGTCGGCAAGACGGAAATCTCCCGCCGCCTTGCCAAGCTCGCCGGTGCGCCCTTCATCAAGGTCGAGGCGACCAAGTTCACCGAAGTCGGCTATGTCGGCCGTGACGTCGAGCAGATCATCCGCGATCTGGTCGAGATCGGCATTGGCCTTGTTCGGGAGAAGAAGCGTCTGGAAGTCCAGGCCAAGGCCCATGCGCTCGCCGAAGAGCGTGTGCTCGACGCCCTGGTCGGCGCCACGGCATCGCCCGCCACCCGTGACAGCTTCCGCAAGAAGCTGCGCAACGGTGAGCTCGATGACAAGGAAATCGACATCGAAGTCTCAGACAGCGGCTCCGGCATGCCCGGTTTCGAAGTCCCCGGCATGCCCGGCGCCAACATCGGCATCCTCAACCTGTCCGAAATGTTCGGCAAGGCCATGGGCAGCCGCACCAAGAAGGTCAGGACGACGGTCAAGGCATCCTACAACGACCTGATCCGTGACGAGTCGGACAAGCTGATCGACAATGAAGTCATCCAGCGCGAAGCGCTGCGGTCCGTCGAGAACGATGGCATCGTCTTCCTCGACGAGATCGACAAGATCGCCGCCCGAGAGGGCGCCATGGGTGCCGGTGTTTCCCGCGAAGGCGTGCAGCGCGACCTGCTGCCGCTGGTCGAAGGTACGACGGTTTCCACCAAGTACGGCCCGGTAAAGACGGATCATATCCTCTTCATTGCTTCCGGCGCATTCCATGTCTCCAAGCCTTCGGACCTGCTGCCGGAACTCCAGGGCCGTCTGCCGATCCGGGTCGAGCTCAAGCCGCTCACCAAGGAAGACTTCCGCCGCATCCTGACGGAGACCGAAGCAAGCCTCATCCGCCAGTACAAGGCGCTGATGGCGACCGAAGAACTCAATCTTGATTTCACCGAGGATGCCATCGATGCGCTGGCCGACGTTGCCGTTCGGTTGAACGAGACGGTCGAGAATATCGGCGCCCGTCGCCTGCAGACGGTCATGGAGCGGGTGCTGGACGAGATTTCCTTCCACGCGCCGGATCGAGGTGGTTCGGCCGTGATGATCGATTCTGCCTATGTGCAGCAACATGTCGGAGATCTGGCGACAAACACCGACTTGAGCCGTTACATCCTGTGATCTTTGTGCATCTAAGGGTCACTTTCACCGTCGCCGTATCGGGAAAGTGAAAGTGACCCGTATCGACAATACAGGCAGCCCTTATGTAAGGAATGCGCCTGTCGGATGACGGTGGCCCTGCGTCGCCAGTTCGTGCGGGACATATGTCCAGGGGCCGGAAATCGTGCTGAACATTACCAGGATCATCATCGTCGCATTGGGGCTGGCGGGTCTTTATCCGGCAGCAGGCGTCGCTGCGGACAAGGTGCCGCCCGGCAACCGCAATGCCGAACAACCGGCGATCCCAGGTGCGTCGGTGCGACGCACGAAAGCGGGGCGGACCACCTTCGACCTGAAATACGAGAAAGTTCGCGATCTCTTGCGAAATGATTCCTCGCTGATCGCCAAGATCAAGAAAACCTCATCGGCCTATGGGATCGCACCCATTCACATGGTCGGGGCGATCGTTGGCGAGCACACCTACAACGTCGATGCCTATGACAGCCTCCAGAGTTACTATGTGAAGGCTGCGTCCTATGCCGGGAACAGCTTCCGCTTCGGCTACAAGGACGAAAGCATCTCAGATTTTGTCGGCCGACCGGAATTCGCGGACTGCAGTGGCTATCAGGACTCCTACCGCCTGTGGTCCTGCCGTGAAGATGTCTGGCAGGATCGTTTCCGTGGTCAGACGGTCGGTGGCACATCCTATCCCGACAACCGTTTCAGCGCCGTGTTCTTTCAGCCCTTCTATGCCGGACAGACCTTCGGCCTTGGGCAGATCAACCCGCTGACCGCCCTGATGCTGTCCGACCTCGTGCATGAAAAGTCCGGCTATCCCAAGCTCGACGAAAATGATGCGGCCGGTGTCTACAAGGCAATCATGGATCCGGATATCTCGCTCGCCTTCATGGCGGCCGTGATCCGCAAGTCGATCGATGACTACAAGGAGATTGCCGATGTCGACATTTCCGGCAATCCCGGTTTGACGGCCACGCTTTTCAACATCGGCAATTCCCAGCAGCGCGCACGTGCTCTGGCAACCAGGCGTGCCAGCGGTGCGGCGAATTGGCCGGAAGAGAACTACTACGGCTGGTTGATCAATGATCGGCTGGAAGAGTTGGAGTCCCTGCTCTAACTCTTGATGGGGGCGTCTGCGCTCCCGAGGGAGCATGACATGGACGCCAGTCTGCGAAGATCGACCTTTGAGCCGCCGGCCCCGGTGCCGCGCACCGTCCCGCCGAGCCGGCTTGAAATCATCCGCACAGTCCTGCGCAATCCCCTCGAACTCTGGGGACAGCCCTCTTATACCTGGCCCTGGATTGTCACGCGTTTCTTCGGCCAGACCACCATCATCGCCAATGATCCCGGCCTGATCCGCCACGTGCTGGTCGACAATGCTGCGAATTACGAGATGTCGGAGATCCGACAGCTCGTGCTCAGGCCGATCCTGCGCGATGGGTTGCTGACAGCCGAAGGTCCCGTCTGGAAGCGCTCGCGCAAGGCGATGGCGCCGGTGTTCACCCCACGCCATGCCCGCGGATTCGCCCGCCAGATGCGCGAGCAGAGCGAGCTTTTCCTCGAACGATATGAAGCGGGCGCCGAAGGCACGGTTCGCGATGTCGCCGTCGACATGACGGAGCTCACCTATGCGATCCTCTCCGAAACCCTGTTCTCCGGGGGCATCATCTCCGAGCAGGGTGACTTCGCCAGGGATGTTGATGACCTCTTGCACAGCATGGGCCGCATCGATCCACTTGATCTGCTGCGCGCGCCAAAATGGATCCCCCGCCTGACCCGCATTCGCGGTCTTGGCGTACTGCGCAAGTTTCGCGAACTCGTGCGCCGGACGATGGACCACCGCCGAGCCATCATTCAGGCTGAGCGGGAAAAGGCGCCTGATGATTTCCTCACCCTCCTGTTGGAACTCGAGGGACCGGAAGGCCTGACCTCGGAGGAAATCGAGGACAATATCCTCACCTTCATCGGCGCCGGTCACGAGACCACGGCCCGGGCGCTGGCCTGGACGCTCTATTGCGTGGCGCATTGTCCCGATGTCCGCGATTCCATGGAGCGAGAGATCGACGAGGTGATCGCCTCGGGCGCCGATCCCGTCGAATGGCTGGACCGCATGCCGCATGTGCGCGCCGCCTTCGAGGAAGCCATGCGGCTCTATCCTCCGGCCCCCTCGATCAACCGCGATGCGATCGCCGATGACCGCTACACGGCCCCGAACGGCGAGGTTGTGGAAATCGCCAAGGGTACGACCGTCCTGGTCATGCCATGGACGCTGCATCGCCATGAGCTCTACTGGGACAAGCCGCGGATATTCGATCCCTCACGCTTCTTGCCCGGCGAGCGTGAAAAGATCGGTCGCTTCCAGTATCTGCCCTTCGGCGCTGGTCCGCGCGTCTGCATCGGCGCGACCTTTGCCCTGCAGGAAGCGGTGATTGCCCTTGCCGTTCTGATGCAGAAGTATCGGTTCGAAACGACACCGCAGACGAAACCCTGGCCGGTGCAGAAGCTCACCACCCAGCCGGCGGGCGGGCTTCCGATGCGTGTCACCCCGCGCAAGCCGTAAAGCGGCGTGATCCTGCCGCTCCTTCGCTGGAAATCGGACCAGGGCCTGTGCCATAAGGGATGCGGCGCCATACTGGCGGGCATCATGGGGAAGACTGCGTGACATCCGATTACATGCTGGGCATCGATACCGGCGGCACCTATACGGACGCCGTGATCTACAGCGAAACGCATGGGATCGTCGCCAAGGCGAAGTCGCTTACCACCCGCCACGACCTGTCGATCGGTATCTCCGGCGCGCTCGAAAGTGTCCTGTCCGAATCGGCAATCGATCCCTCGGCGATCGGCCTTGTCTCTCTGTCGACAACGCTTGCGACCAACGCGCTGGTGGAAGGGCAGGGCGGTCGCGCTGGCCTGATCATGATCGGTTTCGGTCCCGAAGACCTCAAGCGCGATGGCCTGGCCGACGCTCTTGGCAACGATCCCGTCCTCTTCATCGCCGGGGGACACGATGTCCATGGCAATGAGACACCTTTCGACCAGGTGGCGCTGGAGGCGGCACTGCCCGAGCTTTCGGCCAATGTCTCTTCCTTCGCGATTGCCGGCTATTTCGCCGTGCGCAATCCGGCCCATGAGCAACGAGCGCGCGATATCATTCGCCGACATTCCGGCCTGCCCGTCACCTGCAGTCATGAGCTTTCCTCCAAGCTCGGTGGGCCACGCCGCGCGCTGACCACGCTTCTCAACGCCCGATTGGTCGCCATGATCGACCGCCTGATCGGCTCCGCCGAACGCTATCTCGTGGAGCGCGGCATCCAGGCCCCGCTGATGGTCGTGCGCGGCGATGGCGCGCTGATCTCTGCTGCGGAGGCTCGCTTGCGGCCGATCGAAACCATCCTGTCCGGCCCGGCTGCGAGTCTCGTTGGCGCGCGCCACCTGACGGGCCTCGATGATGCCGTCGTGTCCGATATCGGCGGCACGACGACGGACGTCGCCGTCATGGAGGCTGGCCAGCCGCGCCTCGATCAGGATGGCGCCGTGGTCGGTGGTTATCGCACCATGGTGGAAGCGGTCGCGATGCGCACCTTCGGTCTCGGTGGTGATTCGGAAGTCCGCTTCGACGATCGCGGGCTTGCAGCCAAGATCGAACTCGGCCCGCGCCGTCTCGTTCCCTTGAGCCTTGCAGCCACCCTGCACGGAACGGCGATTACCGATGTACTCGAGCGCCAGCTGCGTGCGCCGCATCTCGGTCGCCATGACGGGCGCTTTGCCGTCCGAACCGGGGTGCCGGATCACCTTGCCGCCGGTCTGCAGCCACAGGAGGCCGCCCTCTTTCAGAAGATCGGCACGGTGCCACTGCCGCTCGACCAGCTGATCAGCTTCACCCAGCAGAAGGCGACACTCGACCGTCTTGTCGCTCGCGGCCTTGTCCATATCTGCGGTCTGACCCCATCTGATGCGATGCATGTCCTGGATCGCCAGGGCCAATGGGATCGAAGGGCGGCCGAGCTCGGCATGGCCTTGGCCATGCGTCAGAAGGATGGTTCCGGCCAGCCCATCGCGTCTTCACCTGAGCAGCTTGCCCAACTGATCGTTGATCGTCTGACACGCCAGTCGGCCGAGGTCATTCTGTCCGCAGCGCTTGCCGAAGATGGCCTTGCCGACATCGAACCTGCGAAGTCGGTACTGATCGACCGCGCCCTCAAGCGCCAGTCGGGGATCGCGCGTTTCAATCTCTCGCTTGACCGGCCTTTGATTGGGCTCGGTGCCTCTGCGGGCGTCTATTACCCGGCGATTGCCGAAATGCTGGCATCCGATGTCGCTGTGCCCGCAGATGCCGATGTCGCCAACGCCGTGGGCGCCGTCGTCGGACAGGTGCGCAGCAGCGTTTCGGTCACAGTCGGATCGCCGGAGGAGGGACTGTTTATCCTAACGGGGGCCGGCGACAGCGAGCGGCTGACGGACGAAGCACATGCTCTGGAGCGGGCCAGGTCGCGGGCAGCCGAACTGGCACGCGCAAGAGCCGAAGCGAGCGGCGCTGTCGATGTTGTCCTGATCGTGAAGGAAGAGCTCGATGCCCCCGAGATCGAGGGCAGACGCAAGCTGGTGGAAGCCCGGATCACGGCGACGGCCAGCGGCCGCCCGAGAACGGCACGTCAGTGACTTTCCATTTTGGAAAGAATATTTCTAATTTATGCAAGATTGACTAGTAATAGGTTTTGGCGATGCTGTCACCAACAACGACATCAATGCGAGGAGTGACGTCATGACTTCAGTTCAAACCCATGGGCTTTCGATCGACCGGCGTCTCTACAACTTCGTCGTGGACCAGGCGATCCCGGGGACGCAGGTCGAGGCCGAAGCATTCTTCGCCGGTTTCTCGAAGATCATCCACGATCTGGCGCCGAAGAACCGCGTCTTGCTCGCCAAGCGCGATGCGCTGCAGGCCGAGATCGACGCATGGTATCGCAAGAACGGTGCGCCATCGGATCTGGCCGCATATGAAGGCTTCCTGCGCGAGATCGGTTACCTTCTGCCCGAAGGCCCCGCCTTCAAGATCGAGACCGCCAATGTCGATCCGGAAATCTCGACTCTGGCCGGTCCGCAGCTCGTCGTCCCCGTGATGAACGCCCGCTATGCGCTGAATGCTGCCAATGCCCGCTGGGGTTCACTTTATGATGCGCTCTACGGCACGGACGCGATTTCCGAATTTGATGGTGCGGAGAAGGGCAAGGGCTACAATCCCGTTCGCGGCGCCAAGGTGATCGCCTGGGTGCGAAGCTTCCTGGACCGCTCTGCGCCGCTTGCCGCCGGCGGCTGGGACAAGGTTGCCAGCCTCTCGGTTGAGAACGGCGCGCTCTCTGTCCGCCTTGAGGATGGCGGCATGACGGGCCTTGCCGATCCCGCCCAATTTGCCGGCTACCGAGGCGACGCTATGGCGCCTTCCAGCCTGTTCCTCAGCAAGAACGGCCTGCATGTCGAAATCCTCGTTGACAAGACCGGCGTCATCGGCAAGGCGGACCCGGCCGGCATCAACGACTGCAGGCTCGAATCTGCGCTGACCACCATCATGGACTGCGAGGATTCGGTCGCCGCCGTCGATGCGGAAGACAAGGTCACCGTCTATTCCAACTGGCTCGGCCTGATGAAGGGCGACCTGACGGAGGAAGTCTCCAAGGGCGGCAAGACCTTCACCCGTGCGTTGAACGAAGACGTCACCTTGACGGGCGCCGACGGCAAGGCTGTCACCTTGCCGGGCCGTTCGCTGATGCTGGTCCGCAATGTCGGTCACTTGATGACCAACCCTGCGATCACCGACAAGGAGGGCCACGAGGTGCCGGAAGGCATCATGGATGCGGCGATCACCGCTCTGATCGCCCTGCATGACATCGGCCCGAACGGTCGCCGCAAGAATTCCCGCGCCGGCTCCATGTATGTCGTGAAGCCCAAGATGCATGGCCCGGAAGAGGTCGCTTTCGCCTGCGAGATCTTCTCGCGCGTCGAAGAGCTGGTCGGAATGGCGCCGAACACCATTAAGATGGGCATCATGGACGAGGAGCGCCGTACCACGGTCAACCTCAAGGAATGCATCCGTGCGGCCCGCCAGCGCGTCGTCTTCATCAATACAGGCTTCCTCGATCGCACCGGCGACGAGATCCACACCTCGATGGAAGCCGGCCCGATGATCCGCAAGGGCGACATGAAGCAGGCGGCCTGGATTTCGGCCTACGAGAACTGGAACGTCGATATTGGCCTCGAATGCGGTTTGTCGGGTCATGCCCAGATCGGCAAGGGCATGTGGGCCATGCCTGACCTGATGGCCGCCATGTTGGAGCAGAAGATCGCCCATCCGAAGGCCGGCGCCAATACCGCCTGGGTTCCGTCGCCGACTGCAGCGACGCTGCATGCCACGCACTACCACAGCGTGAACGTTGCAGACGTTCAGAACGGCTTGAAGTCACGTCCGCGTGCCAAGCTCGCCGACATCCTGTCCGTCCCGGTCGCAACTCGGCCGAACTGGACCCCGGAAGAGATCCAGCGCGAGCTCGACAACAATGCCCAGGGCATTCTCGGTTATGTCGTGCGCTGGATCGACCAGGGCGTCGGTTGCTCCAAGGTGCCGGATATCAACAATGTCGGTCTGATGGAGGATCGCGCGACCCTGCGCATTTCCGCCCAGCACATGGCAAACTGGCTCCACCACGGCGTGGTGACGGAAGAACAGGTCGTCGAGACGCTGAAGCGCATGGCGGTTGTCGTTGATGCGCAGAATGCCGGTGACCCGGTGTACGTGCCGATGGCGAAGGATTACGACGGCTCAGTCGCTTTCCAGGCAGCTCTCGATCTGGTCCTCAAAGGCAGGGAGCAACCGAACGGCTACACGGAACCGGTCCTGCATCGTCGTCGCATCGAGCTCAAGGCAAAAGCCGCCGCCTGATTCCACGGAAAATGGTGCATCAAATGAAAAGACCCGCCGGATCACTCCGGGGGGTCTTTCTGCAATTCCTGTCTCGGAAACTTACTGCTGAACCACGACCTTGGCGTTCCGGCCCGGCTTGACCCGATTATAGAGATCGATCACGTCCTGGTTCATCAGGCGGATGCAGCCCGAAGACGCAGCGGTGCCGATGGATGCCCATTCCGGCGTGCCATGCAGGCGGAACAACGTGTCCTGGCCCTTTTCATTGAAGAGATACATGGCGCGCGCACCAAGCGGGTTACGAAGACCCGGATCCATACCCTTCTCGACATATTTGGCGACCTCAGGCTTGCGCTCCGCCATTTCCTTCGGCGGATGCCAGGTCGGCCATGCCTGCTTCCAGGCGATATAGGCTTCACCTTCCCAGGCAAAGCCCTGCTTGCCGACGCCGATCCCGTAACGAACGGCCTTGCCGCGCGGCAGCACGTAGTAGAGGAACCGCTCGCGCGTGTTCACGACGATCGTGCCCGGCTTTTCCCTGGTCTCATAATCGACAATTTGTCGATGAAACTTCTTGTCGATCTTCTGAATCGGAATTGCCGGCAGGGCATAACCCGCGTCGGTCATGGCACCATAGGAGTCGCTGAAGATCTGCACCTTGGTGGTCTCGGCGACGTCGGTCTTGTCTCCGGTCGTCGTCGTGCAGCCTGCGAGGCCTAGGGACATAACCAGGCCAAGCGCGGTCAGGATATTGCGGAAGCGCATGAGGAAGCTCGTGAATGGTGGCTGAGAGATGGTCCTGTGACCATCTTTGATTATGGTTTATTTTGAATTAATCACGGCTGTGCAAGTGCTGTACTTCCGACGGATGTCTATCGCGGTGCAAAATGACTCCGCATGGTTTTTTTGCAACAGACCAGCGCGTGCAGAGCGGAATTATCCATGACCTTAGTCTCCATCGCGGTAAACAATCCCTTAATCGATGGGCGTCAGTCCGATCGCGCCATGATGATTCGTCGTGGCATCCAGATCCTTCTGGCAGAGATGCGTTTTGCCATCCTGCCCGAGCTGACGCTCTCCAACGGACGCCGTGCCGACCTCATGGCTCTCTCGGAGAAGGGGGAGATCTGGATCGTCGAGATCAAGTCGTCGATCGAAGATTTTCGCGTAGATCGGAAGTGGCCTGATTATCGCCGCTACTGTGATCGGTTGTTTTTTGCCACCCATGCCGGCGTACCCCTGGAGATTTTCCCAGAGGACTGTGGGCTTCTTCTCTCAGATGGTTATGCAGGCCACCTGGTCAGGGAGGCCCCAGAGCATCGTTTGCCGCCTGCCACGCGCAAATCAGTCACCCTCGACTTCTCAAGGGCCGCAGCGCAAAGGCTCATGGCCGCAGAATGGGCGGCGCAGCCATCGCCTTCGTGATTACTTCGGGGCGCGTTTCGCGAGAATGCGCTGCAATGTCCGTCGGTGCATGTTCAGCCGGCGCGCTGTTTCCGAGACGTTGCGTTCACAGCTCTCATAGACACGCTGAATGTGCTCCCAGCGGATCCGGTCGGCTGACATGGGGTTTTCCGGTATCTCGGCTTTCTCCCCCGGACGCTGGGTGAGTGCGAGATAGACATCGTCGGCGTCTGCTGGCTTCGCCAGGTAGTCCAGTGCACCTAGCTTTACGGCCGTAACTGCGGTCGCAATGTTGCCATAGCCTGTGAGAACGATGATCCGTGTGTCGGAACGGCGCTCCCGTATTGCCTCGATGACATCGAGCCCGGTCCCATCACCGAGCCTGAGATCGACGACGGCATAAGCGGGCGCAGCCTCTTTCGCTTTCGAAATACCCTCAGCGACGGAACCGGCCAGCTCGACAGTAAAGCCACGGCTCTCCATCGCACGTGCCAGGCGGCGCAGGAACGGTGCGTCGTCATCGACGATCAGCAGCGACGGATCCGGACCGAGATCATGCGCGACCGCCTGAATGCTGCCTGCGGATTTTGCCACCTGTGATGTCACATCTACCATCTTCTTGTTCCTGCAACTGTTCCGACAAGTCCGCTGACGACCTTATGCGTGTGAAGACCGGGTGGGTAAAGTCATAACGACGTGTCCAATTCCATGTAATCGCGCGGCCAGGTTACTACAACGCGTGCCCCGGACCCTTCGGGACTGCGGTTTTCGAACTGGAGACTTGCACCGGACCGTTCGAGCAGCGTCTTTGCAATGAACAATCCAAGTCCAAGGCCACCGGCGCGTGTATCGCTCTGCCTGCTGGTAACATAGGGCTCGCCAATTCTTTGCAAGACCCCGGGCGAGAATCCGGCCCCGTCGTCTTCGATCGTGACCGTCACCTCGGCAGGCGTGTGCTCGACACTGACGGTCACTGTCGAACGCGCATAATCGACAGCATTCTCCAGGAGATTGCCCAATCCGTAGAGAATGGCCGGATTACGGGTCCCAACAGGCTCCAATGCCCTGTCCGAGAGTTCGATCAGCTCGACCTTCACTCCGAATTCACGATGCGGTGAGATCACCTCCTCGATCATCGAGGAGAGCGGCAGCTCGCGCATATGCGCTTCGCCTTCGGTCGCCAGCGACGTCAGCCGCCGCAGGATATCTCGGCAGCGCTCGCTTTGGCTGCGCAGCAGCTGCACATCCTCGCGATACCGCTCGTCATGACCGAGGTCGCGCTCCATCTCCTTTGCCACCACGCTGATGGTCGCCAACGGTGTCCCGAGCTCATGTGCTGCTGCGGCTGCAAGCCCATCCAGCTGATGCAAGTGCTTCTCCCTTTGCAGGATGAGCTCGGTCGCGGTGAGTGCGTCTGCAAGAAGCGTTGCTTCCTGCGAAACGCGATAGGCATAAAAGGCCGCAAAGGCCGTCATCGACACGATCGAGCTCCACATGCCGAGCTGCAGAAGCGGGTGCACTTCCAGTGTACGCCCCTCGAACCAGGGTAAGGGATAGGGGGTGAAGGCCAGCAGCGTGATGAAGGCGAGCGCTGTTACGAACAGCGCGATCGAGTGGCGGCTTGGCTGCGATGCAAACGAGATGATGACAGGAATACAGATCAGCGGCGCAAAGGGATTGTTGAGCCCGCCGGTAATGAAGAGCAAGGCGCCCATCTGGAAGAGATCAAGGGCAAGCACGGCGAAGGCCGCCGCCGGCTCCAGGCGATAGGTGGGAGGGAAGGCCACCGACATCAGCGAGTTGGCCGCCGCCAATGCCGCGATCAACCCGAGGCAGGTCATCAGTGGTAGCGGAAATTGGAACCAGAGTGCGACGATGAGGATCGTCGACAATTGCCCTGCTACGGCAACCCAGCGGAGCTTCACGAGCGTTTCCAATCGCAGGCGACGGCTGCTTGGGCCAAATTTGGCTGCCAGATCCATGGTCATCACTTTTCCTGTCGTGCCGCGTCATCAGGTTCCGCGGGGTTTCGCTCGTGTCGTCGGATCTGCTGCGGCAGGGTCTTCTGGCCAGGGATGCTTTGGATAGCGTCCTCGCATGTCCGCGCGCACATCCTTCCACGATCCGGCCCAAAATCCCGGAAGATCCCGTGTCGTTTGAATGGGTCTATGGGCGGGCGAGGTCAACTCCAGAAGCAGTGGAAATTTGCCGCCGCCGATCGTGGGGTGGCTCTTTAACCCGAAGAGCTCCTGCACCCTGATCTGTAGCACGGGCTCATCGCCCTCGTATCGGATCGGATGGGCTTGTCCGGTTGGCGCAGTGAAATGCGTCGGGACAAGCCGGTCGAGCTCGCGCTGTGATCCGCCGGGGACCAGCGCCATCAGCCCGTCATGCAGGCTGGCGGCACTGATCTCCTGGAAGCTCGTCACGCCGGATTGGAACGGCACGAACCACTCATCCAGTCTCGCGCTGAGCCCTTCATCGCTGGTATCAGGCCATGGCTCGCCGAGGCTGCGGTATAGAAAGCCAAGTCTTTGTCGCAACTGGGCCGCTGATTTGGAAAAGGGCAGGGCGGCGAGACCAATGAGGCGAACCCCCTCAGCGAGTGCTTTGGCGGCATCGTCTCCCTTCGGCTTCGGAAGTGGCTTTTCATCGACGATGATTGCCCCCAGTCGCGTCACCCGTCTTGCGCGTACCTGGCGGCTCGCCGTGTCGAAGCCGCTTTCTTCTGACGTGGTGATAGCCTTGGGGAGCAGGCTCTCGATATCGGCGCGAGACGTCTCAGCGGCCGCGATCACCCGCCCTTGCGCCGCTTTGCCGGTCAGATCGGCGATGACAATCAGCTCGGCACCTGCCAGACGCTCGGATGTGGGGATCTCTGCGCCCCGGCCATTGGCCATGACGAAACGGCCGCGGCCCCCTCGCTGGCGCGCGATCCGGTCCGGGAAGGCATGCATCAGAAGTGCCCCGGCAGAGATCGGTGCTGCTTCGGCATCATCACGTTGCTTGAGGCCGGACGAGAGCCGTTGTGCAAGGTTGCGAGCGCTGCGTGCTCGCTCGCCTCGATCCCGGCGAAATTGCCTCAGCCGCTCATCGAGGTCGAGATCATCACCGCCCAATCCTTGTTCTGTCAGGAGAACCGCCAGCTCTGCTGCGGCCCTCGCGTCGCCATGCTGTGACGCGCCCAGTACCATCGCAGACAGCCGGGGCGGCAGTCCGAAATCCCGCATCCGCCGCCCCTTATCGGTCAACTGCAGTTTCTCGTCGAGCGCTCCGAGCCCGATCAGCAGTTGGCGGGCCTCCTTGAGGGCAGCCTCAGGCGGCATGTCGATAAGAAGGAGCTGGCCTGGATCAGCAACACCCCAGTGGGCAAGATCGAGCGCGAGACCGGATAGGTCGCTCGATAGGATTTCCGGTGGCGTGAAGGCGGGAAGGGCTGCCGTTTGTCCCGCATGCCAGAGCCGGATTGCGATCCCCGGTTCCGTTCGCCCCGCGCGCCCAGCCCGCTGGTCGGCAGAAGCCCGGGATACCCGCACCGTTTCGAGAC